>DATHIB010000089.1:0-9137 GCA_035490055.1 Candidatus Limnocylindria bacterium
CTGTGTTCGACGCGACGAATCTCCGGCGCGAATGGGCCTCAGCGACCGTAGCCGCGAAGTGCCCCGAATTGCTCATTCACGATCTGCGTCGTTCTGGTGCCCGTAATTTGGTTAACGCCGGGGTGCCAGAGACGGTCGCTATGAAGATTGGTGGCTGGAAGACCCGTTCGGTCTTCATACGCTACGCAATCGTCGCAACCAAAGACATCCAGAACGCCATGAATGCCCTCGAAAAGAACGATGGAACTTTGATGGAACCTGACGCCAAGTTAGCTCAGCGGTAGGTCACTGGCTTCAGGAACTCTTTTGTTTTCTTTGAGTTTTTGGAGCCGAGGGCGAGAGTTGAACTCGCGACCTGCCGATTACGAAAAGACCCAACCTTGCGTATGTTGTTGTGAAGTATAGGTGTGATGCATCCGTTTTGGTGCATTTCAGGGGGTTCAGGGAAGCGTCTGTGCAGCAGTTTGTGCAGCAACCCAGAGGTGCGGCCGGCTTCCAAGTACTGCTCACGACAGACAAGAATATCCAGTATCAGCAAAACCTGGCTGGCCGCAAGATCTCCGTTTTCGTGCTTGCGAACTCGCAGTGGCCGGTAGTGCGTTTGCATCTCGGCAGCATTGCTACCGCGGTGAACGCGGCAAAGCCAGGCGGCTAACCCGAAGGGGAGATTCCCAAGCGATAAGTCCAGCCCCTGGGCTGCTGCGAACGAGTTATATCGCCGGGCGACTGGCATCAGCAACATGTGTCGGGAGTAGCGGGGGTTCCGCTCGTCATTTCGAAAGAAGTGAGCCGTGGTTTGTGCGTATCCACTGCTCAACGTCCTGCTGCAAACTCTGCGCAATCCCGATCATCTCTTCGACTTCGCGATGGGAGATTCCGCCGCCAATGTCGTAGCTGCTCACGTTCCTCTTTTTCCGGAACGCGTCAAAGGCGCGGATGAACTTCGCATCTTTCCCTAGGGTCAATTCCAGTGACTGAATCACCCGGTAGTGATGATTCTCGCGGGATGCACGATATCCGGCGGCCGCAAGGGCCGCAGTCGCGGCCTGCAAGGCTGCGTTGTAAGCGATCGCGAAGCGCCAATCGTCGGACACATCTTTCGCCTGGCTGTCTTTTAGGTCCCGCGCCACAATTCCGAGCAGGTTGGCGATCTCCTGCTTGCTGTTCTAGTGCGCGACGAGCCAGCCGTTATTGACCCAGTCGGCGAAACTCACGCTCGTCTCCAATCACAAAAAGTTTCTTTTCCTTCGCCACGGTGGAAAGAAAGTGATTCTTGGCCGCGAGCTTTTCGTGAAACTCGCGTGGACCGAAGACGGTTGGATTCACCTCCCGGCCTAGCTTCCGTTCGATCTCGCTGAGAGCGGCCACCACGTCCTTGAAACTCACGCTGCCCACGACCATCAGATCCACGTCGCTCGATGCCTTTTCCTCGCCTCTCGCAATGGAACCGTACACAAAAGCAAGTTTAACTCGGTCCGCCAATCGAGCGAGTCCTTCCAGCAGAATGTCTCGTATTCCGGACGTCTTCGCGAGAATGCTTTTCAATTCTTCGAAAATCGGATTCTCGCGATTCGCCCGGTAATAAACCTGATTCCCACGGCGAAGCCTGTGGAGAAGTCCGGCCTCCGTCAATTGTCCGAGTTCTCGCTGCGTCGCTCCGATCCCTGTTCCGGCGCGACGTGCGATTTCACGGAGATAGAACTGTTCATCGGCGTGCCCGTAGAGAAGCGCGAGGATGGACCTTCGGCTTTGTCCGAAAAGGAGTTTCGATAGAGAAAGGACCTGTGTACCCATTCCAGGTACAATTGTACCTAACTTGGGTACGATTGCAGCGGCGGAGCTATAAGTACGCCATCGAAAGGTTCATCGCCTTGTCTTCGCCGCTTGCCAAAAATGGACCGGCTTTGCTCTCCATCGCACCGTTTGAGAAGGGTCTGAATTCTCTTCCTCGTAGATCGGGCTGGACCCAACAAATTTTGGAGCCGAGGGCGAGAGTTGAACTCGCGGCCTGCCGATTACGAATCGCTTTTAATCCAAACGAACCTAAGCCACCAACCCTAAGCCCAAGCAAGATCAAGGACTTAACTGTTGGTGGCTTTGCTGTGTTTAGGCTCATTTTTGGCGGTTTGATGGAACTTTGATGGAACCTTGTCGAGTTAGGGCATTGATTGCATCCCTGTAATTCGTACCGTATCTATCGAATCTGAAGCAATTCTGTTTGCGGCGCGACGGTCGTCCTTGTCTCCACCGTAATCCGGCTGAGTCCAATTGGGCACGAGGCTGAGAATCGCTGTCTCGTAATTTCCTGGCACACTTTCTGAAACCTCAGAAGCATGTACAATCTGGGTTCGACGATCAGGTTTAGGGAGCTCTCGAATGAGTAAGGGATTTGCGTGCTCGCTGCAAGAGCAATCGGAGCACGCGCAATTGACGTTTACGAGCGCGAGAAAAGAATAGCTGGGAGACCTGGACTCGAACAGACCATCTCAGACACTCGAAGTTCGTAGGTCTGCGCGAGGACAAGAACCCACGCTCGGTGACCAAAGAACATGCAGGTGAGGGTTGAGGGCTATGACCGATGTCTCTGGAAGACGCCCTTCTGAATGTCTGGCGGCAGTCCTTGGTCGAAAACAAGAAGACAGTCACGCTCGAAGAAGAGAGCTTCCCCGTTCGCTCAACCGCTAAGCGAAAGCTAAAGCAAATCGATTTTCAATTCGATGGAAAAGATTTGCGAGGACTAGAGCAGAACCCTGATACGAAATCTCGGCGGGCAGCAAAGCTGTCGAGGCTGCTTTGACGGGCGTTGAGCAACGCACCGTGCCGGGTTTCGCGGGAACACCCGAAGAACTCGACACCTTGCTCGCTGAAGGGCTTGCATCAAGAGCAACTCACGGAAGATCAGTTTTGGAGTTCTGCGAGCAATCAAACGGATGCCCTCCTTGCTGAGCATAAGACCGGCCCGAGTTCGTGAAGCTCCTGTACCGACAGACCGCTAGCGACGACATCGTACGTCCAAAAGTTAGCCAGTTGACGGTCACCCATAAATATGGGAACATGCAGGGCATGAAGACGACGCTCGAAATTCCCGACGCTATTTTTCGCCGCGCCAAATCCGTTGCTGCCGAACGTGGGATTCCGCTTCGGGCGCTCATCTCGGAGGCTCTCGCTGACAAACTCCGGACTGACAACGGCAGCGGCAAGCCGTGGATGGCTGCTTTCGGCAAGCTCCGGCGCCTGCGCAAGGAAACGGCCAGGATCAACTGCATTATCGAAGAAGAATTCGAGCAGATCGAGGCCGAGGATCGGCTGTGATCTTGGACACGAATGGGCTTTCAGCCGTGGCAGATGGCGAAGGGGCGCTGGAAACCATCCTCCGCAAAGCCGCTCAAGTCGCTATTCCCGTTATTGTCTTGGGCGAATACCGGTACGGCATTTCGCACTCCCGCGATCGGAACCACTACGAAAAATGGTTGACCGAATACCTCCCGAAATTTCGAATCCTCGATGTCGACGAACGGACCACCATCCCGTACGCTGCGCTTCGCACGGAATTGAAGAGGGCTGGAACGCCGATTCCATCCAACGATGTTTGGATTGCGGCGCTCTGTCGTCAACACTCCCTTCCGCTTTTGAGCCGCGACCGTCATTTCGACGCCGTGCCCGGACTCAGAAGACTGGAGTGGTAATTCTGCTGTACCGCGGGAAAGAGTTGTGCTGCGCAAAAATCTCGCCCTAGTTCGTGGCCGACCGGCTTGTCACTTCCATTTCCAAAACAACTTGAAACCCTTGCGATGCCAGCCAATCAGGGTCTCGGGTTTGACGATGACCAAAACCTCTTTCCAATCGCAGAGGCGAGACCAGAGGATAAGAGAGAAACGGGCGGAGTCGTTCAATCGTCTCGCTTGGATCTGCCTCTTCTCATAGAAGGCCAGTTGCTTTCGCAGGAAGAGGACCTCCACGCTCAAGGATGTGCGCGAGCGGAACAGGAGACGGAAGAAAAGAAGTCCGTCCGCGACCAGATCGGTGATCAAGTTAAGCAGAGAATCCAGTGAGCGCTTTGTGTTCTGAAAGAATCGAAACATGGCCTGCCAGGATGGCATACGGTCAGCCAGCTGAGAAGTGTTTTCTGCCAGACAGGGCTGGCTTCTTGCGTTTTCTAGCGCAGGGAAGCTGACAAATAAGTGCCAACATCTCTGTCAGATGGGAGCTGGTGGAATTTTTGCGTACCACAGGAGCGCTTTATGAATTCACGACGGCATATGCGTCTTGGATCTTCAGTCATCGGCGTGACACTTTGAGCTCAATTGCGCGAAATCCGCCGGCTGGCACTCGAACCGTGAGAGATTGTCCCGCGGGTGGAAGCAAATTTTGCGTAACTAGGTCAATCCAGTCAAAGCGGCCATTGAGACTGGAGCCCATAGTCCGAATTGTGATTTCCATTTCTTCTGCATTGTGGTTAACGATGGCAGCCGCAACGCCGTCAGAGGTTTTTCCTATGGCAGCATCAACGCGTTCATTCGCCCCCAAAAGATCCACGGAGCGCCCGGCGCCGGCATTTGACAGGGCGTAATCAATGGCGTCGCGAACGAGTTCTGGAAATCGTTGTGCCGCAGTTAAGGTGTCGGGGAGAATTGTCACGATCTTGCCCTTGCCATACGAATTCACTAGGATCGCCGCCGATCCATCCTCAAACTTAGCTATCACTCTGCCTGTTCCAGCTACCCAGGAGGGACATCGGACGCTTTGCAGCGGGAATCGGCTTCCTGTGTTGATTCGGCTGCCGACCACCTCCAGAACCACTATCGAGCTGTGCAGCTTGCTCTCCGCGGGTTCTCCTCCGAAGAGTTCACGACGTTCATAACTCCGCCCCATGGGAATCTCGGGACCAAAGGCAATGAGAGCACCTCCTTGCTCAACAAACGCTTTAATGAGGTCGCTGTCGGTTTGCTGAAATCCTGAAACGTTGGGCAACACAAGCGCGGTTGGCTCTCTAAGAAGGCGATCCAATACGTTCTGGTTCATATGAATCGGATAGTACGGAAGGAGTGACTCGGCCAATGGCGGAGCATAAGGCAGGACATCCACAGGAATGCCAAGGATTCGGAAAGCGTCGAGTGCTGGCAGGAAGGAATTGGACCAGCGTTCGACTACCCAATCCGAATACGGGAAATACAATGCCAAGAGATTCGGCTTGCGAGAGATGCGGGAGGCGATCAAATTCAAGTCTGCAAGGCTGTCCAGTACCGCATTCCGGCTCACCAATACCTCTGGATGTTGCTTCACCATGTCGTAGATGTGGTACTGATACGTGAACAGCATGATCCCGTCGCTGTCGCTGGCAGTTGCCGCGCTGAGAACCTGCTGGTAGATATTCTTGTAGCCCGTTGTGGGAATGTCGGGCGCAAGGCGCTGTTCGAGATATCCAAAAAGCTCCACATGCGTCAAAGCGATCTTGCCTTGCAATCGCTTAGCGCCCATGGCAAGAGAACAGAAATCTCTTACTCGTCGCGGCGGGTATTGCTTGCGGTTGTCGGAACGATAACTTCCCATAACTCCCGCTTGCCAGATAATGATGTCCAAATCCTTCAGCGTGCTCAAGTACCCGGCAAGCAGCGGATCATCCACATAGGGAGCGCATGCTACGAGGAAATTTTCATCGAGACTCTTGGCGTAGCGGCTGAAGTCGCGTATGTAGGGAACGTAGTATGTACCGCTGCCCTCCTGAAACGAATAGAATCCCGCCAAGGATGGGTGCTTGAAGTATTGCCGAAACATCTCGCTCATGATATCCCTGGTCTCAGTCGTGCGCTGATCGTACGGTGCATCCTGAGTCAAGTCCCAACTGACAGAGAGCAAAACGGCGTAGCCGCGTTTATCGGCTTGGTTAAGAAGTAGTTCGACGAGGTCTTTTTGGCCCGGATCGATACCATGCTTACAGACAGCGCAAGGAAAATACGCTCTCTCTGGAGTAATGAGATTGTGGGCAATCAAGAAGTTGCCGCCAATCCGATGAAAGTCATCGAGGTAAGCATTCAGGTCACTCGCCGGATCCACTTTGTCGAGTGCGGAGGCAATAAGAAAATCGCCGACAAGTCTGCCTAACAGAAAAGTCGCCTTCCCCACCGTCGACGGATGTTCATCGTTCCCTGTCCAGGCATGGAGCACGTAAAGACCGTGAGGCGCGCCTTTTGGTAGTGAAATGTCGGCTGAGTACAAGCCCACGTGGTGGGAGACTGGATGCAGCGCCAATGGCTCGGTTCCCGCCGATGGCTTCAGCAGTGCTGCACGAACCGGCTCAACGGAAGCTTCTCCGTCCCGCTCCACACTAATTTGAACGGAAACTGTTTGGCCCGGCTCAGCTCTAGATTGACTTACAGAAACTGCAATATGATGTCTTGGTGCCGCACAGACTGGGGGAACCCAGCTTGCGACCACAAGCACAAAGCCTACTGCCACAGTCCGAACGAGCATAACTTGTCTCATGCGAAGAGATTCGAGATCCGTCCGCTGCGCTGGATCATCCTTTCGACCGCGAGGAGGCTCAGCATCAGGTGCCGTGGATGGTGGTAGTTCTCCACTCGTTTCGGCAACTTGATGAACTCTTCGAACGACACCTTGCGGTCCGACTGATACATCCAAAGCGAGGACCCGTGCGCCTTCAGGAGATATTTCGAACGAACATACTCATACATTTCTTGGAAAAGGTCCTTTGCCCATTGAGCGCCGGTATGCTCGATAACGAGCAGCGTCCCGGTGAGCACTTCTTCCTGCACCCACAGCACTTTGCCCATGGTGAAGATGTTCTGATCAACATCCTTTAGGTCATGAAAGACGCCGCCATACACTCTGTCTTTGGCAACTTCGACGTGGCGCCGGAAGCGCTCTGCAGCAGTTTGGAACAGGAATTTATCTTTGCGCCGGACCGCCTCTTCCAGCAGCATCCATGAGACCTCTACCGTGTGACCTGGATAAACGAGCTGTGCATACAGGTTTGCAGGGCGCGAGAGATCATGATTCAGCAGTTCATTATTTAGCCCAAACTCTGGGTTGTAGTGGTAGCGAATGATGGCTTCCACACAGCGATCAGCAACGGCTTCGATTTCGGAATCGGGCCGTTGTTCAAGCATCTGCGTCGCCAGGCGGATCAACACCATCCACGCCCCCTGGATGCGAGCTCCGGGAAACAAGGGGGCATCCGGTCCGAGATATGTGCGCCCAATGGGCGGGTTGTAATCCGGCCGATCGTATATGCGTAAGCACTTTTGCATCAGACGTTTGGCATGATCGAGGTGTGCAGGCGCTCCGGTGGCGGATGCATAAGCCGTAAGACCTTCCGCAATAAATAAGTCTCCGTAGATTTCGCTATCTGGGCCGGTAAGTGGCTTTCCCTCGCGAGTGAATTGCCGGGCCCAAAGCACATCGCCAGACGGTTCGTTCTTCAAAACGAATTCAAGCGAGCGGCGAGCAACTTCGAGATACCTGGGGTCACGCTCAAAATGCCCGTAAATGAAGGAATACACCCAGATCCCACGCCCTTCGAACCAGTCAAACTTCTTCTCGTCGCCTCGCGTGCCGTCGTAACCGGTATCACACATGAAGCCGCCGTATTGATGGTCGACCACGTACTTGTCCATAAACGGCAAGAAGTCGTCGAAAAGATCCTTCCGCAACTGATCTCGCACTTGTTCTAAGGAGTGGCCAGCGAGCCTGCCAATAGTCTCGACTCGCTGGTCCGCAGATTGAGGACTTTCTCGAAATTCCATAACAGCCGGATTACAAGCCAGAACACTGCGAGCAGCGATTGCTCCCGCCAAGAAGTTACGTCGCTTCATTCTTCGCGTCTCCAGTTGCCGGTCATTTGGCAAGGCATTGACAAGTGCTTTCTTTGGATCTGCATCAACTGCTGTTGCAGCTGCTTTGTCTTTTCTGCGGCAGCCCGTGGAGACCACTCGTAGAATCCGCGTCCGGACTTAGCTCCAAGCTGATTGCAGCGCAACTTCTCATCGATGAGGAACGGCACAGTACTCTCGTCATTGAGCTGGGGAAAGAGATTGCGCATCACCTCCGCCCAGACGTCCAATCCCCCCAAATCCATCACCTTGAAAGGTCCCAGCACAGCAAGGCGCGCGCCGATACTTCCCTGAATGGCACGGTCGAGTTCGTCGGCTGTCGTGATTCCTTGTTCCAAAAGAAACAAGGCTTCGCGGACCATAGCGGCCTGGATTCGATTAACGACGAACCCGCGAATTTCTTTGAGTAACACAATAGGGGTCTTTCCAACAGAAGCTAGCAGCCGGCACACCTGATCAACCACACTGGTACTGGTAGCCGGAGAAGCAATGACCTCAACTGTGGGCAGAATGTGAGCTGGGTTGAAGTAGTGAGTGACAATGAGCCGCGACTCATCTCTAAGGAGGTGACCCATATCCGATAACAATAGTGAGGAAGTGTTCGACGCCAGCACCGCACTCTCTGGCGCAAGATTCTCCAGTTCCGCGAATATCTTCTGTTTCAGTTCCAGTCTTTCCGGAATAGATTCGGTCACGATTTCTACATCGCGCACCGCGGCTCGCAACTCTGGCACCGCGACTATGCGCTTGACGGCTTGCTGTGCTTCTGTGGCTTTTATGAACGAAGCCTCAGACATGGCTTCCAGGCTCTGGTGAATTTTGCCGATTGCAGCATTAAGAGCGCGTGGATCGCTATCGGTGATCCGAACCTCGCAGGCGCCAAGTGCGAACACCTGCGCGATTCCGCTTCCCATGGTGCCCGCTCCGACAACTGCAACTTTTTTCGTTAGCACCGTCACACTCCTATTCGTGAATTCAATCCTGCGCCGGTGTTTCAAACTGCAACAGTCCGTCGCGAAAACCATGAGAAGCATACGCGGCGTAAGCCATGGCAACGGCGAGGCACAGTATTCCGAAGAGCTTGGCCTGAAGGCTGAGATTCCACCAAAGGAATAGGCAAATCGAAAAACCTGTTACGGGCGAAAGAAGATGCAGGGGTCTTCTCCTGGGTTCATTGCGGAGCTCACGTGCGAACGCCGCCGCGTTGACACCCATAAATGCAACAAAGGCCCCGAAGTTGAGTAGCTCAGCGCCGCGCGTATAGCTGATCGCACAAGCCCCCATTAG
>DATHIB010000090.1:0-27622 GCA_035490055.1 Candidatus Limnocylindria bacterium
GGCTCAAACGCTCCGGAATGTTCTGGACCGTTCGTGGTGCCAATGTTGTCATCGCTGTCCGTTGCTGCCGCCACAGTCGTGAATTCGACAACTATTGGGAGTCCCGTCGGGCATGATTGCCCAATAGAGGTCGCGCACCCCTGAAAATGGCGCGACTGAAAATGGAGTGACTGAAGAAATGTCGCCGGCGTTCAGCGGTTCTTCCAGTTGGGCTTGCGCTTTTCCACAAGTGCGCGCAGACCTTCCTGGGAATCCTCGAGGCGGTAGAGTTCATTCAAGAAAATGTTCATCGACTGCTTGAGGCCCTCGCGCAGCGACAAGCCCATGCCGCCGAGAATCGCTTTCTTCGCCATGGTCAATACTGGGCCAGAGTGGCCGCTAATTCGGGCCACAAGATCGTTCACCGCCTGCTCGAGTTGAGCCTCCGGCACGAGGCGATTTATCATGCCGAGTTCCAGCGCGCGCTCCGCGGTCACCGGTTCACCTGTCAGAACAAGCTCGAGCGCGATCTTAGGTCCGACGAGGAAAGGAAGAATTGTGGATGCGAGCGGCGGAAAGATGCCAATGCTGATTTCCGGCTGGGCAAATCGGGCCTTCGGGGTGGCAATCACGAGATCGCCGAAAGCCGCCAGCTCCGCGCCGCCGCCGATCGCCGGTCCGTTCACCACGCAGATCACGGGCTTGCCAACTTCCAACATTCCAGCGAACGCCGCGTGAAACGCGTCGAGCATTTGAAAAACACGCTGCGAGGTGTATTCACCGATATCGATTCCGCCGCAGAAGACTTTGCAGGCCGAATCGAGAACAATCAGTTTTACGGCGGCGCGCTCGCCGGCGTGAGCGATTCCGCCGGCGATTTCGCGGAGCATGGCTTCATTGAGAAGATTATGTTCCGGACGATTGAGAGTTATCCTCGCGACGCCGGCGTCGATGCGGAACTTCACGTGCTCAAATTGTTCCGGTTCGCGCCGTTCCGGTTGCGATGCGAAATCTTGGGTGTTGACAGGCTCAATCATTTCCCGCGCTCCTGGCTTTCACTGCCCTTCTGACTTGAGAAAATCGTGGAGAGCAGCCAAATCTGATGCTAGCACAGCATTCTGTGCTATCCATGATGAGCGGAATGCACGGTGCGCAAATAGTTCGCGGCCAGGGGGACAGGGTTGATGAGAAAGGCGCTGAAGCTATTGCAACGGAAAAATCATTCGCTTTGTTATTCAGCTTTTTTCTTGTGTATCTCCATGCATTGGTTATTCTGGGAGCTGCCCCGAAGTTGGAGTGCCGGGGAACGCGCGAAGCGATTCATAGTGATGTTTCGAAACGAGGCTATGTCCACTGAGCGGACTGCTGTGGCTGTTCGAATGCCGGACCTGCCCGATGCCGATGGATTCCCAACCCTGTCTTCCTGGGAGCTGGCGGCGCCTCTGCGTTTCAAGTCGGACTGGCAAGGCAAGAACGCTGATCCCGAAAGAGAAACGGAAGTGCGGTTACTCTGGACCCCGGAATCGCTCTATCTGCGATTCCGCGCCAAATACCGTGTCATCACCGTTTTTTCGGATGCCGAACCCAACGGCCGCCGCGACCAACTCTGGGACCGCGACGTCGTGGAAGCTTTTCTTCAGCCCGACCCGACGCATCTCCGCGGTTATAAAGAATTCGAAGTCAGCCCGAATGGCCTTTGGATCGATCTGGACATCGGGCCAGGCGAGAAACACGATTTGAAGAGTGGATTGCGGCGCCGCGTTATTTTGAACGAGCCCGCTAAAACCTGGGTCGCGGAGATTGCGCTGCCCATAAAATATCTCGTCGAGCGCTTCGATCCTGCGGCCACTTGGAGAGTGAATTTTTACCGCGTCGAAGGAGCCGCCGAACCGCGCTTTTATTCCGCTTGGCAGCCCACGCGAACACCGGCGCCTAATTTCCACGTTCCGGAAGCGTTTGGCGAAATGGTCTTTGCCCCGTCCCCTCTTCCTCGAAAATAGCAGACTGGCCGACCTGGCTCAGAAGATCGAGACTGGCATCCCTCCTTTTTTTTCCTTATGCTCTCCCAGTGAAAAGACGACTACGGCATTCTTGGTATTTTTCGGCAGAGCGATTTCTCCGAGCTTTTTTCTCCTTTCTGTCCGTTGTCGTATTCGCTTGCGGCGGCCCGGCGCTGCGGGCCCGCCCGCAGCAGACGGCCAAGGAGACTGCTCCTGCCGTCACAAAAGTCGAACCTCCGAACTGGTGGGTGGGACTCACGCCCGAGGTGATGCTGCTGCTTTCCGGGCACGATCTGGAAGCGACCCATGTTGGGTGCAATCTGCCAACGCTCCGCGTCTCGCGCACGCAAGCTTCGGCGGGCGGGAACTATCTCTTTATCTGGCTGAAGATTGGGGCGGACACGAAGTCTGGAACCGCCGTCTGCCGCATTGAGGCGCCGAAGGGATCGACGTCTTTCGAATTGCCGCTCGCTGCCCGCGCCCCCACGGTGGGAAAGTTTCAAGGGCTTTCGCAAGATGACGTGATGTATCTCATCATGCCGGACCGCTTCGCGAACGGCGACCCGACGAATGATGAGCCTGCGGAAGCGCCGGGCTCGCACGACCGATCGAAGCCTCGCGCCTACCATGGCGGTGACCTGCGCGGGATTCAGGAACACTTGCCGTATCTGAAGGATCTCGGCGTGACTACGCTTTGGCTAACACCCATCGTGAAGAACGGGGCTACGCAGGACTATCACGGATACGGCGCCGTGGACCTCTATGCCGTCGATCCACATTTCGGCGTGCTGAAGGATTATCAGGATCTGATCGCTGCCGCGCACAAGAAAGCAGTGAAGATTTTTTTTGACATCGTTCCGAATCACGTCGGCCCGAAACATCCCTGGGTTTCGAATCCACCTCTGCCTGATTGGTTTCACGGCACGCTGCAACATCACATCGATTCCTTTTCGCCACTCAAAGGCAGCTTTTATAGCAAGGCGGGGGGTCAGGCCATTGGAAACGATCCGTTCGAATCGTTGATCGATCCGCACGCCTCCATGGGCATGAAACGAAATCTCACGGAAGGATGGTTCTTCGGAATTCTGCCGGACATGAACACCGAGAATCCGATGGTCGAGCAATATCTTCTGCAAAACAGCATCTGGTGGGCGGAAACATCCGGGCTGGACGGCTATCGCATCGACACGTTTCCCTATGTCGGGCGGAAGTTCTGGGCAGACTGGCATACGGGACTGCGCAGGCTCTATCCCTATCTGACTACGATTGGCGAAGTGTTTCATCCTGATCCGAGCCTGACTTCGTTTTTTGTGGGCGGGGTAAGGCGCTATGACGGCATCGATAGCGGGCTATCTACGGTCTTCGATTTTCCGATGTTCTCCACGCTCAGGGAGGTGTTGCTGCGGGGCGCACCCACGGGCCGCATCGCGGAGGTGTTGCGGCACGATGCCTTGTATGTGCATCCCGACATGCTCGTCCCGTTTTTTGCGAATCACGACGTGCCCCGCTTCGCGAGCGCCGAAGGCAGCTCTCCCGCGAAGCTGAAGCTGGCGTTCGGACTCACGCTCACGCTGCGAGGCGTTCCTGAAATTTACTACGGCGACGAGATCGGGATGCCGGGGGGCGGCGATCCGGAAAACCGGCGCGATTTCCCCGGCGGGTGGATTGGTGATGCGCACGACGCGTTCACACCATCGGGCCGCACGCGCGATCAACAGGAGATTTTCTCTTACGTTCAGTCGCTGCTAAGGCTGCGCGGCGAACACGCCGCCCTCCGCACCGGCGTGTTATGGCATCTGTCCTCGGACGAATCGTCTTACGTTTTTGCCCGCGAATCAGAGGAAGAACGTCTTGTCGTCGCCTTCAACAATGCCGATCAGCCGCGGGAGCTTCGCATTCCGTTGGCGGACACACCGGCGCAAAAAGCCGCTGCAGTCGGACTTCTCTTCGGCGAAGCAAAGGCTGAGTTGGTGGGGAAAGAAATCCACGTCACCATGCCGGCGCGATCGCTCTCCATTTTTCCTTTGAACTAGGCCAGGAGAGGGCATTGCCCTTAACCCTAAAAATTCATGATTTTAGAAACACGGAAGGCCTCGCTATGGTACAAATCCGTTATCGACGCGGGTTTGAAACCAAAAGCGAGGCCTTCACTTGACCGAACATACCACAACAGACTGTTTTCTTTTTCCAGATATTTTTGATCGACCGGTGGTCGCGAAGTTTGACCAACAGCAGGGCAGTTCCGATGGCGGCGCGGTCCTACTCAAAGCTGCTGACCGAAGGTTAGGTCTAACTTCCGCATTGGCGGCTTGTCTGCAAGAGGAGCGGCAACCCGGCAAAATCTTGCATGAAATAGAAGAGCTGCTTACGCAGCGGGTGATGGGCATTGCCTTAGGATATGAAGATGCCAACGATGCGGCACGCCTGGCCTGCGATCCGGTGCACAAGCTTTTGGTAGGTCGCGAACCGATCGACGGTGAGGATTTAGCCTCGCAGCCTACGTTGTCGCGCTTTGAAAATGCCCCGATCGCAAGGAACTGTTTCGCCTGGGCGAGGCCCTGGCCGACTGCGTCATCGAGCGCCATCGCAAACGGCTGCATGGCCGTGCCCGCCGAATCACCATCGATCTGGATCCCACGGACGATCCGACACACGGCCAGCAGCAGTTCACCTTTTTTAATAGCTATTACGATTGCCACTGTTATCTGCCGGCCGTCTGTTTCCTCACCTTCAACGGCGAGGTGGAACAATACTTGGTCGCGGCGGTGTTGCGCCCTGGCAATGTTTCCGGCTCCTGCGGTGCGATCGGTATTTTGCGCCGGTTACTCGGGCGCTTGTCCAAGGAAAGTGGACAGACCGAACACGTCTATGGAGAGTTCCGCTACAAGACCAAGAAGACCTGGAAGTATGAACGGCGCATCCTCTATAAGGCGGAAGTCACTCGCCATCCCAACCGCGATCCGAAAGATAATCCGCGCTTCGTGGTCACCAATATGAAGCAGAGTCCCCAGTGGCTCTACGAGGAGGTCTACTGCCAGAGGGGTGACATAGAGAATCGCATAAAGGAACTGCACTACGGCGTGGAGATTGGCCGCACCAGCTGCACCAGTTTCTGGGCCAACCAGTTCCGCGTGCTGATGACCGCCGCGGCCTACGTACTGATGCAGGAGCTGCGCTTGCGTCTGGCTCGCACGGACTGCGCTCGAGCACAAGTCTCAACGTTACGCGAGCGCTTCCTGAAACTCGGCGTCCAGGTGGTCGCCACGGTACGCCGTATCGTGCTGCATTTACCTCAGGCATTCCCGTATCGCGAGCACTTCTATCGTCTGGCCTTGAGCTTGGGCGCGCAAACTGGCTGAGTTCTCCCGCAGCGCGGCCCAGGAAGATTTTGCTCGTCAAGCCCCTACGCAAGGTGTCTCTTTTCGCGTCAAAATCTGGCTGCGAACCTCGCTAACAGCCTTAGAATCAGTCTTCCTGTTCAACAAAATTCTTCTCTCGTCGAGTATCCCTATCACAGTGACAAAAAATTCGCCGCGAGGTCAGCTTTCGCGAATAATGTGGGCTAGAACGCGAGGCGAACGCTCCAATTCTTTGCAGCATCGGGCACGGTCAGGGTGACGGCACGCGCGAGGCCGTCGTAGCGCCATTCGTGGATGACTTCATCCCCGATGCGAACTTCCTTGGGCGCAGACGCGGCGCCGTACAACGTCACTTCCGCGCTCTTCCACCAAGGGTGAAACGCATTCTTCTCGATGCTGCTCGCCACCGTTACGGAGCTATTCGAAACCTGACACGAATAATTGACGCGCAGAATCTCACCTTTCTGGTAGGCGAAGGTGTGGCCGTCATCCTGATAGAGCGCGCCCCGGCAATCATTACCCGTCGTACTAGTGGGAAGATAGACGCGCAATTCGAGCGGCCCGTTCGGCTTCTCGCCGGTGTACTGCACCACGGGCTGCATGGGCACGACGGCGCCGGCGCGAACATAGAGCGGCACTTCGTCGATACGCGGATGCAGATTGATCTGGTCTTTGTTCGTGTGCTTCTCCGACGTCCAATAGTCGTACCATTCGCCCGGCGGTAAAAACACTCCATGGGCATCGACTGTTTCTGAGACGACCGGGGCCACAAAGAAGTCGGGACCGAAGAGGAAATCGCGATCGTCGCCGTAAAATTCCGTGGCCTGCGGATACTGGAGGAATATGGGGCGCATGAGAGGCATCCCCGTCCGCGTGGTTTCTTCTGTATTTGTATAGATGTAAGGCAGCAGTTTGTAGCGTAGTTCGATATATTTCCGTCGAATCGCTTCCTGTTCCGGACCGTTCACCCAGGGCTCATGATCCGCCGTGCCTTTTGCAGCGTGATTGCGGTAAATCGGATTAAAGGCTCCTACCTCGTACCAGCGCGTTAATAAATCGGACGGCGGCGAGCTGCCGAAGCCGCCGATGTCGTCTCCGACGAGCGGATATCCAGAGAGACCCATGCTCAGCAGCGTCGGTGTGCTCATGGAAATGTGATTCCAGGTCGCCAGGTTGTCGCCGGTCCAGGTGGCCGCGTAGCGCTGCGCCCCGGCATACGCGGCGCGCGTGAGCACGAACGGCCGTTCGTCGGGCTGCAGTCTGCGCAAGCCGTCGTAGGTCGCGCGGGCATTTTCCATTCCGAAAATGTTGTGGATCGCGCGGTGATCGAGAGTCGTGCCGTCATCCAGACGATGAACGACGTCGAGTGGCATGGTCTTCTCCGGATAGCGGAAGACGGCGGGTTCATTCATGTCGTTCCAAAAGCCCGCCAAGCCCATTCCAACAAAGTCTTTGTAGAGACCGCCCCACCAATCCCGCACACGCGCGAGAGTGAAATCGGGGAAAACGCTTTCCCCCGGCCAGACGGGCCCAACGTATAGGGAACCATCGGGATTCTTGACGAATACATCATTTTTTATTCCCGACTCGAATGGGGCATAGCCGTGGTCCGGAAACCTCTTGATGTGGAGATCCGTGATGGCAATGACGTGGAAACCCAGTTCTCTCAGGTCGGCGACCATTTTTTCAAAAGTGAGGAAATATTGCCGGTTGATCGTAAACGGGGCGTAGCCTTCCTGATAGTCAATATCGAGGTAGATGGTGTCGGCAGGAATTTTCTTTTCGCGCAAGAGCCGTGCGATCTCCCGCACGCGGGCTTCGGGATAGTAGCTGTAGCGGCACTGCTGGTAACCGAGGGTCCAGAGTGGCGGCAGGGGCGAGCGCCCCGTGAGCGCGGTGTACTGCTCGATGATTTTTTTCGGCTCCGGCCCTGCAAGGAAGTAATAATTCAGTTCTCCACCTTCCGCGCCGAAGGAAAAATAGTCCGCGGACTCTTTCCCGAAATCGAAACCGCTGCGGTAAGTGTTGTCGAAGAATAGGCCATAGGCCACGCCCTTCTGAAGTCCCATGAAAAACGGAATGGTTTTGTAAAGTGGGTCGGTGGACTCCTGCCAGCCGAACGCATCCGTGTTCCAGTTTGTAAAGGCGCGATTCCGGCGATTCATGGGTCCGGCCTTGTCGCCCAGTCCGTAGTAGTTTTCGTCCAGGGGCATTTTCTTCCAGGCGTGAATCCGCTGTCCATTCCAGGCCATCGGCAGGCTGGGCTCGTCGGCGAGAAGGACATTTCCAGCAGCATCAGAGAAATTGATCAGCAGGGGTGAACGCTGAACGGTGGCGATTACGTTTCCAGCGGTGATTCGAATTTCTCTTGGATTTTCTTCAATCTTGAAGGCCGCTGGTTCGGGCGATTCGATCACTGCCCAGGAAGAATCCTTTGGAAAAGTACCGTTGGGGGCGACGCGCACGCGGAACACACCATCGCGGAATACCGTGACGCGCACTTTCGCTGCGCCGGCCGTTAACTCAACGCCATCTTTCAGCTTTTCAACGCGCTGGACCTTGCCAAGGTGTTGCCAGCCCTGCGCAGCCGCAAATCCACTCCCGAGGGCGGAGGCAAGCCCAATTCCGATGAGTCGAGCAAACCCTGTCATTTCCATCCTCCGGGACGCGAAGAAAAGCGAAGAACGATTAAGTGTGTTTCCTACTTGCGCAGAAACGATCCGGCACCGCCCCGCCGTATCAAGCTGCGAGCCACTGTTCGAAAAACGCCGACGCCTTTGCACCTTCGATTCGGCGTCTCACGGCATCCAGAACGCGGCAGCGCACCGATCCGCTGCCACCATAAAAACCAAGCCAATAGGGAAGATACATTTCGCCCGCCTCCCGCGCGATCTCCAGCCGGGCCTCGCGAAGCTTGAAGAATCCTTGCTGGAAAACGACGCGCAGCACCTTCTCGCGCAGGATTTCCTCGGCGCGTTCCGCGGTTAGCGCCGGCGCCATCCGGTTGCAGCTATCCACGGAAATGAATTCGCGCTGTTCGGGAATTCGTGGAAATTCAAATAGGTCGAGCGAGCCGTCCACCGCATCGAGCGCGAACAACCTCGTGTGGGGCGTCCTGCCGAGCTCGTAACGGACGCGATAGAACCAGAAGGGCACGTAAGCGTCCGCGATCTTTTGCAAGGGGCCGATGCGCATGCGCCAGTACAACGCCGAAAAGCCCGGCGCGGAGAAAACCTGGACCGCTTCCTTCTGCGTGACGTTGGGTTTCAGTGTTCGAATGGCAGCCATGTCCATGTTTTTTCCCGGGAAGCGGTTTCTAGCGGAAATAGATCCACAAGCCAACCACCGTGGCGATCAGCACTCCCGTAAATGCCAGGTTGAACGAGCGTTCCGTTCGCGTTTCTCGCTGCAGATGCGGCGTACTCACGTCCGTAGTCGCGAGTTTCTCGCTCACCGTCGCAAACGTCAGTCCCGCGATCTTTTCCCGCTCGGGCGCCGGATACATCATGCTGACGCCGATCAGCACGGCCGCACAGACGACGAACATTAAAATGGCGTAGTGCAAAAAGTTCATGTCCACGAGCCAGCGGATGGCGCCGGAATCATAATGCCGAGTCCTATCCAGCACTTCGAAGATGAAGCGCACAGTGCCGAGAACAAAACCCACCAGGAGCGAACTGATGGCCCCTTGCCCGTTCAGGCGCGGCCAAAGGATTCCGAAAATGAAGCACACCGCAATCGGCGGGCTGATGTACGCCTGCACGCTCTGCAGATAGATATAGAGCTGCGGACTAAGGTGGTGAATATACGGTACCCATAATAGGCCGAGAAGGACCATCGCTCCGGTCGCCATTCTCCCGAAAAATACGAGCTGTGACTCGGTGGCGGCCGGCCGGAACTTCTTGTAGAAGTCGAGCGTTACCATCGTCGACGCGGAATTGAAGACCGAGCTCATCGCACCCATCAGAGCCGCAAGAAGCGCGGCAATCATCAATCCGACAAGTCCGGGAGGAAGCAAGTTCACGATCATGGTCGGATAGGCGATATCGCCGTTTGTGACTCTTCCGTCCACAACGTGGAACAGTTGGGGGTAAAGCGCGAAAGCGATCAGACCCGGCAGAACGAGCACGAACACAGGCAGCACCTTGAGGAAGCCGGCGAAGATCGTGCCTGCCTTAGCGTGCCCTTCGTCTTTCGCAGAGAGAACCCGCTGCACGATCACCTGGTCCGTACACCAATACCAGATACCCAGAATGGGGGCGCCGAAGAAAATACCCGTCCAGGGGAACTCGCCGTCCGTAGCCGGCTTGATCATGTGGAAATAGTCCGTGGGGACTGCTGCGCGCAAACCAGCAAACCCACCCACCTTGTCCAGGCCAATGATGGTCAGCGCAATCGCGCCGGCAAGCAGGATCAAGGTCTGCACAAGATCCGTGTAGATCACTGCGGCGAGGCCGCCCGCGATCGTATAGATTCCCGTCGCCACAACCAGGATGACCGCGGCGGTCAATGGGCTCCAGCCCACCACGCGCTCCAGCACAATGGCAGCCGCGTACAGATGCACCGAGATCTTCGTAAAGATATACGCGATGACGGAGATGCTTGCGAGATAGGTCGCACAGTCGCGATTGAAGCGCCGTTCCAGAAACTCCGGCATGGTGAAAACGTTCGAACGCAGGTAGAACGGCACGAAAACCCAGCCGAGCAGGAGCAGCATCAGGCACGCCAGCCATTCGAAGTGGCCAACGGCCAGCCCCGACGTCGCACCTGATCCCGCCAGCCCGATGAAATGCTCCGTCGAAATGTTGGAGACGAAAAGCGACGCGCCGATCGCGAACCATCCGATATTGCGGCTAGCGAGGAAGTAATCTTCGGAAGTCCGTTCCTTTCGCGAAAAATAGAAACCGATCCCGAACACGATGGCGAAGTAGATTCCGATGATGACCAGGTCCACTGCTTCGAGCGTCCGGTGGGTAACCGCAACCGAAGATGCGTACACCATCCAGGCCTCCTTGAGGCCGCGGCCGTTGAGCCAGCCCCGGCTTACCGCCATAACGGAATCTTCAGCCACAGCTACAAAGAGTTCGCGGCTGCCCCTGCTGCAACGCTATAGCTCTACCCTCTCGGCAATGCCCCTGACGTATGCGTCGTGAAGGATGGTGATTGCGAAGTCTATAACAGGCTTATTCCAGTCTCAATGCCCGTTTGAATTTCCGCCAACCAGGATCGCCGCTTCGCATTTTCCCCCGCGCCCCAGCCCTTTTTCCTGCACCCTGGAATAGGTGAGCAGCGCGGCCAGTTTCCGGAAGTACGCCAGTCCGATTGTTGCTCCCATTTGCCTGGGGGCACGGAACAGGGTAAAAAAGAACAGGGGGAAAAATGAAACTACTGCTTTGCATGCTTTTCTGCGCCGCCGCGGTAATGGCTGCGGATAAGACGGTGTATGACTTCACATTGAATTCGATCGATGGTCAGCCCGCGCCTCTCGCGGCCTACAAAGGCAAAGTCGTGCTGCTCGTCAACGTCGCCAGCAAGTGCGGCTACACTCCGCAATACTCCGCGCTTGAGTCCACCTATGAAAAGTACAAAGACCGCGGCTTCGTCATCGTGGGCATCCCGGCGAATAACTTTGCCGCCCAGGAGCCGGGTTCGAATCAGGAAATTAAGACGTTCTGCTCCTCCAAGTTTCACGTCACTTTTCCCATGATGGCCAAGGTCTCCGTCAAGGGCGACGACATCACGCCGCTCTACCAGTTCCTGACCGATAAATCCTCGCACCCGCAATTCGGCGGCGAGATTAAGTGGAATTTCACCAAGTTCCTCATCAGCCCGGACGGCCGCGTCATCGCTCGCTTCGAACCCGAAATCACGCCGGATTCGCCGCCGGTGACCTCCGCGATTGAAGAGGCCCTTGCCTCGCTCAAATCCTGAGCGAAGCCCACCGGCCCCGTCCGGTTCGCGGAGGATCGGACGCAATAGGGAATAGGTGAGTTGCGCGGTATTCTCGCATCGGCGAATATTGCCGGCTCGCCAATCCACATGCCCATATTGTCGTTGCAGGACGTTTCGAAGGACTACTTGACCGACGGCCAGCCCGTTCGTGCTCTCCATGGTCTTTCCCTCCACGTGGAAACCGGTGAATTTGTGGCCTTGGTTGGGCGCAGCGGCTGCGGTAAGTCCACGCTGCTCAACCTTGCAGGCGCCATGGATTTCCCGACGTCGGGTGAAGTATTTCTGGATGGGATTTCAACGTCTTTGCTGAAAGATACGGGTCTGACCCAGCTACGCCGCGAAAAAGTCGGTTTCATTTTTCAGTCCTTTCAATTGCTTCACACCCTCACGGTTTTCGAAAACGTGGAATTGCCCCTCCTTCTGGCGGGAAAACCGGGCGCACGCGAAGCGGCACGCCAGCGCCTCGCGTGGGTAGAACTCGATGGTCTTGGCAATCGCTTTCCTCACCAGCTTTCCGGGGGCCAGATGCAGCGGGTTGCGATTGCCCGCGCACTGATCCATTCCCCGCGCCTTCTTCTTGCCGACGAGCCGACCGGAAATCTCGACACCACCACCGGAAACGTCATTCTCGAATTGCTCCAACGCCTCACGCGCGAGCAGCACACCGCCACCATAATCGCGACTCACAGCATCGAAGCCGCCGCCCTCGCGGATACGCTGGTCCGGCTGCGCGACGGTAAAATCGAAGAGATAGTCCGGCGCTGAAATGCCACGTCTTCTCCTTTTTTACCGATTGATGGTCCGCCCGCTCTTCCGCGAGCCCCTGCGCGCCGCACTGATTGTCCTTGCCGTCGCTTTGGGCGTTGCCGTCGTTCTCGCCATCGACCTCGCGGGCGACGCCGCCGCCGGTTCCTTCCGCTCCTCCATGGAAACTCTCGCGGGCGACAGTAATTTGGAAATCATCGCCTCCGGCGGCGTGCCGGAAGATGTGGTGGCAACGCTCGCCTCCTTGCCGTATCCGATTCGCATCTCCCCGCGCCTCGAGGACTTCGCGGTTATCGCCGATACCAAGAAATCACTTCCGTTGATTGGCCTGGATCTGGTCGCCGAAGCCGGCGCCTTCGAAGAAAACTCAACCGCCGGTGCTAACCTGTCCCGGCCGCCGAGGACTTCCCCGGAAACTTTCGAGCATCTCGGCGATAGCGACGCCATCTGGGTGGGCGCCAGCCTCGGCCGTAAACCAGACGATCGCCTTCAGCTCCTCATCAACGATCACGTCCGCGAATACACGGTGCGCGGCGTCTACGCCGATTCGAACGGCAACGAATCCGCCATCGTGATGGACCTCGCCGTCGCCCAACATGCACTGGCGCGCTATGGCCGCGTCGACCGCATCCTTTTGAAAGTGCCTAAGACTCCCCGTCTGGAAGACTGGCAGCAGCGCTTACGGACCGTGCTTCCTGCCGGTGTGGAAGTTCGTCCGCAAGGCACCGGCACGAACGAGAATCGCCGCATGCTCGCAGCGTTCCGTTGGAATTTGCGTTTGCTCAGTTACATCTCTCTGGTTGTCGGTGCATTTCTCATCTACAACGCGATCTCTGTTTCGGTCGTCCGCCGTCGCCCGGACATCGGCATTGTCCGCGCGCTTGGCGCAGGGCGCGCCACAATTCTCGCTGCCTTTGTCGGTGAAGCCGCTTGCTTCGGCCTTGCAGGCGCTCTCATCGGTCTTCCGCTCGGCAGTTTCATGGCCACCGGCGCTGTGCGGTTGATGTCCACTACGGTCGAATCGCTTTACGTCAGCAGCAGGCCCGGGCCCATCGAACTGAATGCCGCATCCCTGCTTTTAGCGCTCGCCATTGGCGTTGGAGTCGCCGTTCTGTCAGCCTGTTCCCCTGCCCGCGAAGCTTCTCTCGTTTCTCCTGTTGAGGCCATGGCGCGTGGCCGCCGCGAATATGACGCGCGCGTCCACAAGACCCGCGATTTGTGGCTGGCTCTTGCGCTCGGTCTCCTGGCAACTGCTGCCGCGCGCGCGCCCGCGGTCGCTGGCAAGCCGCTCTTTGGTTACCTGGCGGCGATTTTGCTGGTTGCAGCTTCCGCTTTGGCAATCCCTGCATTTGCCGCTGCGCTCACTTCGCTCTTTTCGAGGTTCATCGGCAAACTGCTAGGCATTGAGGGCATGCTTGCCTCGCGGAGTCTTGCGGCTTCACTGCGCCGAACTTCCGTCCTCGTCGGTGCGCTCTCGACAGCCATCGCCATGATGACTTCGGTCGGCATCATGGTCGGGAGTTTCCGTGAAACAGTCATGCTCTGGATGAACGATCGATTGCCCGCTGATCTCTATTTGCGCCCCGCCGGCAGCCCTGCGGCAGACCGCCACCCCACGATCTCTCTCGACCTGACTCAGAAAATCGAGGCGCTTCCAGGTGTCGAGGCCGTCGCCCGTCTCCGGGCCTATGAGATCAGCTATGACGGCATGCCCGTCACTCTGGCGTCCATTGATCCGCAAGCGCTTCGCAAGTCCCGCCGCTCGGATTTTTTCTCGGGCCGTCCTATCGAGCAGGTATTTGCCGAGCTGCGCGATTCGAACGCTGTCATCATCAGCGAGCCCTTCACATACAAGCATCACGTAAGGGCGGGTGATTCCATTACGCTTTCGCTTGGAGCGGCGCAGGCCACTTTCCGCATTGCCGACATTTACTATGACTATTCGAGCGAGCGCGGGAACATCGTCATGTCTCGCAGCACCATGCTCCGCTACCTGCCCGACCCCACCCCCTCCAATCTTGCGGTCTACGTCGCTCCAGGAACACAAGTGGAAACCGTGCGCGTCGAAATTGAAAAGGCCGCCGCCGGCCACCGCGTCCTTATGTTTTCGAATCGAGACTTGCGCGCCGAAGCCATCCGCATCTTTGACCGCACGTTTGCTATCACCTACGGCCTGGAAGCGGTCGCGGTCATCGTCGCGGTTATGGGGATAGCCGGAGCGCTTCTCGCTTTGGTGATTGACCGCCGGCGCGAATTTGGCCTGCTTCGATTTCTTGGCGCGGCCACCGGTCAGGTTCGAAAGCTGATACTCGTTGAGGCCGGTTTGCTCGGACTTCTGGCCAATCTTGCCGGTCTGGCCCTGGGCTTTGCGCTGTCGCTCATCCTCATCTATGTGATCAATAAGCAGTCGTTCGGCTGGACCATCCGGTTTCACTGGCCGGTGGAAGTTCTTCTTGGCGCGCTGACGGTCGTCTATGGGGCGACCGTGCTTGCCGGCTTCTACCCGGCGCAGGTCGCGGTGCGTTTGAATTCGCTCGAGGTGGTGCATGAAGAGTAGGCTTGCGTGCATCGCGGCCGCCTTGCTTTTCCTGCAGCCTCTTGCAGCGCAATACCGCACTGCCTTACCGGGATACCGGTACGAATTCCCGCGCGATCATTTCAATCATCCGGATTTTCAAACGGAATGGTGGTACTACACGGGAAATCTGAAATCAGCTGATGGCCGGCGGTTCGGATTCGAACTGACTTTCTTCCGGCAAGCCATCAGCCGCGATCCCCCCAGGAACTCCGCCTGGGACGTGCGGGATCTTTACCTCGCGCATCTGGCTTTGAGCGATCTGGATGGTGGGAAGTTTTATCACGCGGAGCGCACCAATCGATCCGGCCCGGGCATCGCTGCCGCGAACGAATCCCTCGGCCGCATCTGGAACGGCAATTGGCAGATTCAATGGCATTGCGGCGACCAGGAGCTGAAAGCGGTCGATGAGCGCTTTCAACTGCACTTGACACTGCACGCGGAAAAACCTCCTGTTACTCACGGTGAAAACGGTGTCAGCCAAAAGGCGGAGGGGCCGGGCCGCGCCTCACACTATGTTTCTCTCACGCGCCTGGCGACCTTGGGTGTCATCGAGCTAGGTACCAGGAGATTTGAAGTGAGCGGTACGAGTTGGATGGACCACGAGTTCTTCACGCATCAGCTTGCGCCCAGCCAAACCGGCTGGGACTGGCTGAGCCTCCAACTCGAGGATCACACGGAGGTGATGCTCTTTCACATTCGCCGCAAGGATGATTCTATTGATCCGTACTCGGCTGGGACTTACGTTGATGCAGAAGGAAAGACGACACACCTGCGCTCAAGCGATTTCAAGCTGCAGCCCGTTGGAGAAAAATGGACGAGCCCTCTTACCGGCGCGGCGTATCCCATCCACTGGAAGATAGCGATTCCAAAATTAGGCGTCGAACTCGAAGCCAAAACACCGCTGGTATCGCAGGAGCTGACCGGCAAGACAAAAATTTCTCCGACCTATTGGGAAGGCGCCGTTGTTCTCACCGGTCGACGCAATTCACAGCCGCTCAGCGGCGCCGGCTACCTGGAAATGACCGGCTACGACCGGGCAGTTCGGATCACTCAGTGAGCAGGGTATTTCACTACCCTCTTAATCGTCTAGATTTAAGGAATTAATTTGGCTCCCCGGGTAGGATTCGAACCTACAGCCTGACGGTTAACGGCCGAGAGGATCAAAAATCTAAGTGTCCTATCTGGAGTCGCTTACGACAAATTGGGAGCCATTTTTTCTTCTGTAGTTGCACCTCCACCTGCACCCACGATCCGTTGAGCGAATACTGGAATTACCGACATGCTGACGGTACTCTCGGCGAAGGATTTAGGCAGCGGCATGATCGAAGCCTGTGCGAGGGAAGATTCCGGCTGAGATGGGGGATTCAAACCCTGATTCAAACCCCCGGTGGGAGTCGCATCAAAGAAATGACCGGACTGACAAAACGTGTCAGCATAGTGCAATGAAACACTCAGGACAAACCAGGCGCGCCCCCCAGACTCATCCATCTGCATCGGCGGTACCTTCGTATCATCGCATTCTGGTTAAGCATGACCTGATTGAAAAAACCCTGTCTATTTCCGATGCGTATGAAGTGTTCTTGAAAGTGAGCGCTGACCCAGAAGTAGAGAAACTCCGTCGCAAGGTAGAACTCGGCAACAGAATGAAACACGTTCCCGCCTTGCATCTGGCCACTGCGATGGCGCTGCAAGGCATGACCAAGCAGGAACTTGAAGCTCTGAAATTGCGCATTGAAAAGAAGCGAGTCTGAGCGCCCAGGAATTATGCCCTAGGGCTTTCGTGTCCGAAACTGTTTGTCACGCACCGCCACACCAGTTTTGTCGTTCTCCCATCACCATGACGTTCTCGGCAAACGCCTGGTCCTTGACTCTACGGACAGAGAAAATCACTTTTTGTCCCGGTTCGAGAACGCGACGGTTCCTAACGTCGGACGAAATGAAGGGAACCTTGGAACCGTCCGCGCCATCAATAATTCCAAACCCTTGCACGTCAATTTTCTTCACCATTCCAGTCATTTGTCGGTTCTCCCCGTGCAACCCTGTTCTCTTTCAGCATCTCGCTCGGCCATTGGTTGGGCAAGAGACTTCTCCATTCATTGTTCTTTCCCGGTCGCGGCCTCTCCCGGCACGCCGTTTTCCGTGTCAATGGGAATGGAGAATTGCGCAGGTTCTCGTGCCGCAACCACCGCACTACTGGAAGATGCAAAAGGAGAACTCTTAAAAATACGAGGCAGCATCTAAAGGAAGAAAGCGGCCTGCTTTTGCTCGATCCTCGCGCGCTCTGTTCCAACGTCTGGATTGCTGTTATAGTTTGCTATCCCCGAGCCCCAGATCGAGGATTCCGATGGAGAGAGACTTATGACTTGTTCGAGCGCTCGCAGGACAGCTCACTGATTTGACGCGGTTCTGTTCTAGGTTTAGAGAACGCTCGTCGCAAGCTCCAAGAACTCGCGAAAAGAACAACCAACGAGTGCTTCGCAATATACACACCAACCCGACAGATTGTTGCTCTCCTGAATATAGCCCAGGCTGGTCAGTTACATGGGAAACGCGTTGTGTTTCAGATCGTGTACGACGAGCACCGACTTGTCACCAGAACTGAACTGTTGAGACAGAACGGTTATCAAGTCGTCTCGGTGGTTGGCAATGAAGCCGCAAAAATTGTTCTAAGCTCGACGCAACATAGCGATCTCTTTATCGTCGGCCACGCAGCGCCGGAACAAACCAGAACAGAAATGGTTGATTGGCTCAAGGCAAGATACCCGCACGCCAAAATCCTCGCTCTAAACTCGGCTAATCATCGGCAACTCGCCGGCGCTGATTACAACGCCATTTTGAATGGTCCTGCTGAGATTCGCCTTCTCTTTTCAGTGTTCATTACTATTTGCCGCCATTCACCACCATTCGCATGACACTGGCATGACACTCCGGGCTGTCGACTTCTGAGGACAACAGCTTGTGAATCACCGCTGATCATCCCAACGCGCATGCCTAAACCATGCACGGCGTAACAAGAACGGAGTTATTGGTGGGGACGACTCCCGTCTCAGACCCGCCGGTCGTCAATAAGGTAGATCGTCCGAGTGAATGAGAATAGACCCATCCACTTCGGTGTCGCCAGCAATATATTTCCGCCGTACCTCCTGCTCGATGTCCTGGCGGTTCGTTCTGAACACCTCGAGTTTATCCTTACCATCTCCCTGGAAGTGATCGTCCAGTGCTTCCCTGCTGATGGCGCACCGCACGCACGCTTCGCCATCTTGCGCGTAGAAAAAGACAATGTCGCGCTCGAAAGCAAAACTCTCTTTGGGCGCAGGAAATGTCAGGTCGTGCAGCTCAAGGTGCCATTGAACGCGGCGGACAATAAAGGCTGTGAACGGATGGATGTCCATCTCGACGCTGGCCCGATCCAGGACGCTCAGATAAGACTTGCGATCCCTGATGCGAATCACCGTCCAAGGATAGCCGCCCGAAGCGAGCATAACATTCATCAGAAAGCGTGCCATGCGTCCGTTCCCGTCCGGGTACGGGTGGACATAACCGAAGAGCCAGTGTCCCAATACCGCGCGCACCGAAGGCTCGGGTTCTTTTTCCAGAAGGTCGAAAAACGCCGGCATGGCGTCGCGCACCGCCTCCCACCTCGGCGGAACGTAGCGCGACCCGCG
The DNA here is from genome assembly GCA_035490055.1 of Candidatus Limnocylindria bacterium. Lineage (GTDB taxonomy): Bacteria > Acidobacteriota > Terriglobia > Acidiferrales > UBA7541 > Acidiferrum. Next base: position 18,299 of record DATHIB010000090.1, read on the forward strand.
AAGATACACAGGTATGTTCCTGTATCCGGCCAATGACCCTGCTTCGATCAGGCCGGCTGTGACGGAGGGCTGGAATAATTCGCGATACCAGTCGTTGTGCACAGCGCGCGCGAGCGCGGCGGGGTTCTCACCGGCGATCACTCTCTCTACTTCTTTTTTCACGAGCTGGAAGGCTTGCCAGTATCCCCGCGCCGCGAGGGCGTCGCGATTTCTGCGATCACCAGCGTGATGCTCGGGGTCCCAGCCGCCCTGCCGCACTCTCTCAACCAGGGCATGTGTGACTGAGTAGCCTTCTATGGACAACGAGTGGTAGGCATCGGTCCGATAGATTTCGTTGACGTAGCGAAGATACGCTTCATTGCCTGTCGGAAGTCCCGGCGCTTTGGGGAACACCGCGAGGACCCTGCCACGCATCGATTCCCAAAGCATCTCAATGCGACCCACGATTGGAGCGGCGGGACGGCGAAGGCTGCGGAATATGTGTCCGGCTTCAAATGGACTGCTCTCTCGCACATCGTATCCGGCGCCCTTCATCGCGCGGAGAATCTCGTCCGCGAAGTCGCCGCGCCCGGTTTGGCGGAAGGCTTTGGCGAGATAACCGGCTTTCGCAGAATGGCCGCCGTTCAGGAGAAGCCGAAGCAGGTCCGAGGCGTCAACAAGGCTCGCCATCACCACTTGCGTCTCGATGGGATACAGCTGAAAAAATGATTCCGGCACGCGAACCAACGCCGCCGGCGGCGAAAACAGACGCAATCCGTCCCTCACCATGAGAGCCGCGGTCGCAGGCATCTCCACAACTTTCAGATCGTAAAGCGTTGTGCCGAACAGAAGGTTGATATCGTTATTCGTCGCTTTCGGACTGTGCACAACCAGTTGATCCGGGATCACCGTTCTCTCGCCGTGCAAAAAAAGGGACTGCTCCGGCGACAAGTGCCATTGTTCGCCAAAGCGCTCGTCGCAATAGCGTGCGCAGAATTCCCAGAACGACGCATGCCATGGGGTGCTCTCGCCGGCCCGTGCTTCGGGGCTTGAAGAGATCAGCCAACCCTTCATGACTTCTTGCAGGAAGCCGTTCTCCACCAGGCGTTCGCGGTGAACCCGGCTCAGGTCGTCGGACCGGAACACACGTTGGTTGTCTTGCTGGAGTGCCTCGAGCACGTCGAGAGATTCAGCCAGTTTTTCGTTTGGCGAGGGCATGAAGCCTCCCAACCTCAAAGGTCATTACAAGTTTATTATGACATGTAAATACAAGTATATGATGCTGCGAGACTACAAGTCAATTGTGCCGCATGAATACAAGTATATAGTGCTTTCTACGTAGCTAAACCTATTTATGTCAACCAGTTGCAGTCGATATTCTTTCGTTTCCCTTAAATCGATTGTTCAAAACTGGCGGGGCATGACTGGGGCCAACTAGAGGATTGCGTTGGCCGCTAAGCGACGCCAGAACTAAGGGCATATGGTGTTCAGCTGTATAGTAACAGCCGCGAGACCAAATTCATCACAACTTGCCGGAGCCGAGACAAATCGAGGGAAATCAGAACACGAGCCTTCTGCGGGCCGGTCAGCGGTCATCTGCTGCTTGACGTATAACGCGTGGCGTAGTATTCTGTGCGTGTGATTCAGGGCTTTGGCTCGAAGGAAACTGAGGAGCTCTTTCACTATCACCACAGCAGGCGGTTCCGCTCCATTGAGCGGGTGGCCTTGCGGAAATTGCTCCAACTTCACGCTGCGACGGAGCTGCGCGTCTTGGCTTCGCCGCCTGGAAATCAGTTGGAAGCATTGCGAGGCAATCGGAAAGGGCAGCACTCGATTCGGATCAATGATCAATGGCGAATCTGTTTTGTCTGGCGTGAGGGCCATTGCTACGATGTGGAAATTGTCGACTATCACTAGCGGAAAGAAGAGATAAATATGAGCAAGTCGGAAGGATTAATGCCTCCTGTGCATCCGGGTGAAGTCCTCCGGGAGGACTTTATGAAGCCGCTCGGCCTGACAGTCAACAGGCTTGCACTCGAACTGCACGTGCCTGCCACTCGCATCGGTGAAATAGTGCACGAGCGGCGACGCATCACGGCGGAGACCGCGCTGCGCCTGGCACGATACTTCAACACGAACGCCGAGTTCTGGCTAAACCTCCAAAATTTCTTTGATCTGGAAGTCACAAGGCGTTCTGGCAAGATCTCCGCGATAGATCGTCAGGTGCACCCTGCGCCTGCCCTGGTGTCCTGAACCGTTCACGGGACCGCGAATGCGAGCGACGGTGAGGTGGTGAGTACCACCATCACGGATGGGGTACGTCAAGGTGGCCAAGGACACGAAATTCCGCAGGGAAGTTGCGGAGCGAATCGGGCCCAGGAACAACCGCACCTAGTCTCGTCTTTCGACGAAGGTGTCGACTTCGTCGTCCGACATGGGCTTCCACCATTCCGGTTCGAGCACTTGAGTCTTGCCTTTGAGGGTTCCGAGCAACCGCTTTTTGCGGCTGGGCTTTTGGTGTCATTCCACTGTGATGCAGTCAAATATCGAAGGGCTGACCCACAGGGAACTCCCGAGACACTTATGGTGTGTATTCCTCGCTGGATGAGAATCCTCACGGAGTCATCTTGGCATTCTCGTCCAGATTGAGAACTACACCGTAAAAGTGTGGACTCTATCGGCTTATGCGAGAAGCCTATTCGTTCTGACCTGTCGCCAGGCTTTGCCTTTACCTTAGCTTGTCTTGCACACCCGCCGGAGATGTAATACAATTACTTCATGAAGAGTCTCACCGTACGATTGCCCGAGCCACTGGTGGCGGACATTGAGGCGGAATCGCGCGGACGGAAGATCTCGAAGTCGGATGTAGTTCGCGAACGGCTCGAGCGTGCGCCCCGCCAGCGGCGCCGCACTGCCTCCCTCACTGCCATCGCCGACCTTATCGGATCGCTGGATGGCCTACCGACCGACCTAACTGCGCGGAAGAAGGAATATTTGCAAGCCACTGGTTATGGCCAGAAACGTCCTCGTTGACGCTGGATTTCTTGTAGCATTGCTTAGCAGTCGCGACGCTCACCACCAATGGGCCGTGACGCAAGCCTCCGAACTGCCTCCGCCTTGGTCCACGTGCGAAGCCGTTCTGTCCGAGGCTTTCCACCTTCTCGGAAAGCTTGGTACCCCCAATCTCGGCGCACTACTTCGCCGCGGCGCTCTGCTGGTGGCCTTCACACTTAGCGAGAACGTGGAGCCAGTTGTGAAGCTGATCGAGAAGTATTCCAATGTTCCCATGGGCTTCGCCGATGCTTGCCTCGTTCGCTTGACCGAAACGCTTGCCGATCCCATCATCCTCACGACCGACCAAGATTTCCGAGTTTACCGTCGCCATAGCCGGCAAGTGGTTCCCTGTGTGACACCCGAGTGATCTTGCCCCCGCTCATTCCTGCCGAAACTGAACCCGGCCCTTCTGCCTTCTGAGGTAAATCTAGTCTAAGTCATTGCTCCGGTTGCTTGCGAGCTCGAGCCATCCTTGTGTTGCTCCAACGTTGTTCCAGCAGCCTTTCGGCGCGCAGCAGCCACCACTTGTGTCGTTGTTTCCACCTGGATGATGATTTGGCCGCCTGATCTAGGAGGGATGAAGAATTCGGCGTTGGGCAACTACATTTCTAAGTACGTGATACCCATAGTCGAAGTCGTTCGATTTCTAAGCCTTGTCCCGATGGCCTGGGGAGCGTGGAGCCGTCACGTCTGGCTGGTCGCCCTTGGATTGCTTGTTCTTTCGCTGGCTTGGTGCAATGGGCTAATTTTCCCTCGCGGTAGGTAAAAGCCCCTCAGGCGGCGTCCGGTCGAAACTGTTTCCGAAGTGGTCTGCGCAGAGTTCCGAACACTCGGAACCCTCTCTCCTCATCAAGTCTGCTGTTGCGTATGCGTACACATGAGTGTACACTAACTTCGAGGAGCATCCCTATGACTACGATCAAAGTCGGCGTGCGCGAGTTCCGCGAACGGATCGCCAGTTTCCTGGAATCGGACACTCCAGTTGCTGTCACGCGGCGCGGCGAAACTCTCGGTGTCTACGTTCCCACACGTCGAAAACGCCCTAAGACAGCCCATATTTCCGAACTGAAGGCAGCAGCGGACCGTCTTGCCAGTGCACTCGCGGATGTTGATGAGGAAGAACTATACAGGTGCGCATAAATAAAGGGACATAATGGTCACAAGAAAGGAAGTATTGACGGGCGAATCAGCTGGGGGTAAGTCTGCATTTCTCCGAAAGTTCGTGTCAGAGTATTCACCAGCGCACGTTCGTTCTCAAAGTATCGGTTATGTGTGCCGTTCTTTCGGGTATATTGCCAAAGTCGTTCCGTAGGATTCAGCTCGGGAGAATACTTGGGCAACGACTTTACTTCCAGCCAGTCTCTGTTTACATCCAGCCAGCTCTGTACTAGCGGCTTTGTGTGATAGGAGGCGTTATCGTGCACGAGAATCGCACCTTGCCGCCGATAGCGCCGCGCTAAACTCTGCAGAAAGGTCAAGTAGGTTTCGGCATTGAATACGCAGTCCCGCAGATAATGAAACCGTACCTTCCACAACTCGATGGCGCCGAGGATCTTGACGCTCTTTCGTTGCCCGGTAACGGGGATCTCCGGAGGATGGCCGACGCGGCTCCAGGTGGCGTGCAGGGTGGAATCCTGGCGGAAGCTGGCTTCATCCGTGAAAATTAGCGCGCAGTTTTTCTCTTGGGCTTTTTTTTAGCCTGGGATAGGTGTAGCGATGCCAGCGGTCCTGCTCGGTGGGATTGGCCCGCATCAGCACCCGATGAGGTCGTTGCACAGAAAAATGCAACTCATGGAGCAACTTGCGGACGTGTCCGGGATGATAATGAACCCCGAACTCCTCCTCGATAACCCACGCGATCATGGGTGAAGTCCAGATTCCGCTGTCCAACCCATAAGCCACCGGGCCGCTGTCCAGAATGTCGCTCAATTGTTCCCGTTGTTGCGGACTCAAGCTTGCGGGGCGGCCCGATCGATAGCCTTCGAGCAAACCGTCGACTCCGTGGACTTCATAGCGAGCGAGCCACTCGGAAACTTTGGACCGCGGCGCTTGGAGAATGTTGGCTAGTTCACTGCTGGTGCGACCTTGCGAGTTTAGGACTACCGCTCTAAGTCGTTTGGCAACGCGGTAAGCACCATCCCGTTCCGCCTCTTTACTCAATCGGATCAAACGGCGAGAAGTATTCGGGCGCAGGTGCAGCAATCGAGGGAGCATGGCGGTCCTCCGATGCAAGTATGCCATAGTGCGAGCCCACTATGTCCCTTTATTTATGCGCACATGTATAGTGGCCGAGTACAAGGAGCTGCGTCACCGCGGGAAGGGCACATCCCGCTGAGATGATCGTTCTCGACGCGAACATTCTTATTCGCGCCGTCCTGGGGCGTCGTGCTCGGCAGCTCATCGACACCTACGCGGACCAAAGTGTCCGCTTCTTCGGACCTGACGTTGCCTTCGATGACGCAGAAAAATATTTACCTTCCCTCTTGAAAAAGCGGGGGAAGCCCAGGGCAAGCCCCCGCCGACGTTTCGGCAACGCCCGAATACTTGCGAAACATCATCGAGCCGGTTACTCACGAACTTTACGCCGTCTTTGAAAGCGAAGCCCGACAGCGATTACGCGGTCGAGACGAAAGTGATTGGCCAATACTCGCCACAGCACTCGGACTGGCATGTGCATTGTGGACCGAAGACGCGGATTTCTTCGGTACCGGCGTCGAGGTGTGGACTACAAATCGAATCGAGAGTTTCCTAAAGGAACAAGCAAGGTCGATTGAATCTTAGGAGGAATGAATCGAAGGGTGAAGGGATCTTTCCGATGGAGCAACTACGATCAGCCCCGGCTGAAGAAGAAGGAGAAGTTGGCTCCCCGGGCTAGATTCGAACTAGCAACCCTTCGGTTAACAGCCGAATGCTCTACCGTTGAGCTACCGGGGAACACCTTCATTCTGTGATAGTTGTGCGGCCTTTTCAAGAGGAGGGTCGCATGGGGACATGATTTGTAACGAGGAGAATGATGCCCGCAGATCACGCGGACGATCAAGTTCTCAACAGCTTGTATGCAAAAGAGCATTCGGTACGGCACCGAACAGGCGTTAGCTCAAATCAGCCATCGTGGACGAGGCCATCAACAGAGCTGTGATTTCCTACAACGGAAGTAGGCACAATGACTCGCGATTCCTTGTCAGGTCTTCATGTTCAGTCTATAGTTGGCCAACTTGAGGTATTCCAACACCTATGGGAGCGCTATCCTTCTTCGCGCTAGCTTTGCTGCTTTCCGCCACGCCGTCTGGAGAGTCACTGCAAACCATCTCTCCGCAAATCATTGAGGTTCCTAGCGGCAATCTCCATTTGAAAGCCTACCTCTGGAAACCCGCCGGGCCCGGGCCCTTTCCTGCCGTCCTGTTCAATCACGGCTCGGGTGCCGAAGACGCCCAGCACACCGCTGAACAAACGATGGCCGAAGCGGCCGCAAGTCTCGCGCCGCTCTTTCTCAAACACGGCTACGCCTTCTTCTACCTTTGTCGCCGCGGCCAAGGCCTTTCCGCGGACCAGGCGCCCTTCCTACAAGACCTCCTCAAACGCGAAGAAGCGGCCCACGGAAAAGAAGCCCGCCAGCATTTGCACTTCATTCTGGTGACCACGGAGCAACTCGATGACACCGCCGCAGGCTTAGCTGTCTTAAAAGCTACACCCGGAATTGATGCCAGGGGCATCGCAATCGTGGGGCACTCCTTCGGTGGAGTACTCACGCTGCTCACCACCGAGCGCGACCCTTCCGTGCGTGCGGAAGTTACTTTCGGCGCCGGGGCAAATTCATGGCAACGCTCGGCCGAACTCCGCGAGCGTCTGTTAGCGACGGTCCGCAAGACCTCCGCTCCGATCATGCTCATCAACGCCGCCAACGATTACGATACGACTCCCAGCAGCGCTCTCGCTGCCGAACTCGACCGTATGCACAAACCCAATCTCCTGAAGATCTATCCAGCTATCGGTCATTCCCCGGACGATGGCCACAATTTCCTCTACTTGGGCATCGTGCAATGGGAGCCCGATGTCTTCAAATTTCTCGATGAATGCGTCAAGCGTTGACGTTGACTCGACGAGAAATTGACCGGGCTGATTTTCCGGACCGCCCTGCCCACCACTCTCTCCAGTTATTTCAAGCCGACGAGACCAACTTTCCATGAACCGTCGCTCTGCCGCTTGAGCACACGCATTCCTTTGGATAGGACAGTAGGCCGTGACTCGGGCGCAATCCCGAGAGACCACATGATTGGTCGTGAACACGATCCACTTTGATTGGTGACCCCAGCAGAACGTTCCCCGAGGAAGAGCATGCACTGCTGAAGTATAGTGAGGTGCGTTATCACGTCAACCAATGGAGGATTCCATGAAACTCACGCGCTCTGTGTTGCTATCTTTTCTGATGTTGTTGGCAATCGATGCCAACCCCCAAGAGCCGAAGAGCCAAGCACCAAAGGAACGCCCAACGCGCATGAAGGTGGTACTTCTCGGCACCGGCACGCCTGTGCGCGATCCTGACCGTTCCGGTCCTGCGACCGCCATCGTGGTTGGCGATAGTGCCTATCTTGTCGATTTCGGACCGGGCGTTGTGCGTCGAGCCGAGGCCGCTGTTCTTGACAGAGGCATCACGCAACTGGAACCAGGCAACCTGAAGGTGGCCTTTGTGACGCACCTTCATTCCGACCACACGGCTGGTTATTCTGATCTGATCTTTACTGGATGGACTTCGGGTCGGAGCACGCCGCTCGAAGTATATGGTCCGGCCGGACTGAACTCGATGACCGAGCACATTCTGCAGGCCTATCGCATCGACATCGAGACCCGCACAAACCCAGAGGGAAACCAGCGTGCTATAGCAGATGGCTGGAAAGTGAACGCCCACGAAATCAGGCCGGGGGTGATCTATAAAGACGCAAACGTTACCGTCACCGCGTTCGCGACAAAACACGCGATGCAGAGCTATGGGTATCGGTTCGACACGCCAGACCGCAGCATTGAATCGTCTTGAGAAATCTTCGACTGTGCGGATGTAACAGCGTGTGGTAGCCTCAGAATAATTACGACGCTCGAGTTCTTCGAGCATCATTTTGCGAAGTCGGGTCATGGGGACCTCCTATGACCCGACAACTTATCTCAACCAACAGGCAACCATCGCTCCGTTCACCTCACGCGTAGCGTCTGCCACCGGGCGGCTTCGTTCAAGTCGGCTTCCACGGTGGCATTAGTCCTGTGAAGTCGGCTTAGTGTAGACCTATCCAAGTTGCAGAGTTCCGATCGGGGTATTACGGCCTGTTCAGACAACTGCCGTCTCTCTTCGCTGGCCAGTTTGAGGAAGTGTGAAGCTGCTCAACGGCGCTCGTGCTCCCATCGTTTCTGGACCGTGAGGTTGTCGATAAACGCGTCGGCATTCGCCACGCTATCATCCGCAATGTAGCTCCAAATCTCGATTAAATCGGCGCTTGCGCGGGGGCTGAAGCGGAGTTGGGACACCTATTTCGTACTCTTTGCCGACTTCTTCTGGCGGGCGACACGTTTGATTTCTTGGGGTCAAACATCGTGGAAGGTCCGCTGTCCAAGCTTTCGCGTATATCCTCGCGCAGCTTTTGCATTTTCAGGGCTCGAAATTGATCTGCTTGCTCCAAGAGGCGCAACGCTTCACGGACGACCTCGCTGGCAGAGTTATAAGACCCGGAGGCAATCTTCTCACGGATCCTAAATATACCTTGACACGTATATGCTCTGTGGAGTATACGAAGAGCATGGAATCTGTGTTCGAAATCATTGCGGAGCCGAACCGCCGCGCGATATTGAGCCTCCTGGTCTCGTCTCAGCAGTCGGTTGGAGAGATCGAGCGTCAACTTCGTATGACGCAGCCGACCGTGTCAAAGCACCTGCGAGTGCTGCGCGAGGCCGGTTTCGTGGAATCCACGGTGGACGCACAGCGCCGTCTCTACCGACTGAAACCTGAATCACTTCAGGAGGTGGATGCCTGGCTGGCTCCGTTCCGTCGGTTCTGGTCCGCTCACGTAGATGCTCTCGAACGCCACCTCGACCGGATGGATCAGTCAACACCAACGAAAAGGAAAAGAAGGAGAAGACGACGCGGCCCAAACCGTGAACGTGACAAGTCGGAGTAGGGATCATGATTGCTCACAACCCCCTCCACGGATCCGGACGAGCGGCACTACCGCATCCGGCTCTTGCCTTAGGTGACGACGCCCATGCGGCGCAAGGGATAGGGATGACAGACGATAGGCAGAGGCAGCC
>DATHIB010000091.1:0-23952 GCA_035490055.1 Candidatus Limnocylindria bacterium
GGCTCAAACGCTCCGGAATGTTCTGGACCGTTCGTGGTGCCAATGTTGTCATCGCTGTCCGTTGCTGCCGCCACAGTCGTGAATTCGACAACTATTGGGAGTCCCGTCGGGCATGATTGCCCAATAGAGGTCGCGCACCCCGCGGAAGCTCACCAGACTGCGCCAAACACACTAAGAGCACAAAGGGCGAGACGAGCCGAGAAGATTACCGCTAAACGTGCACTTCGACGGCGCTGAGGCGGAGCTTGCCGGCGTTGACGGCGGATTCGAGAGCAGTCACCACCACGTCATCGAATTTGGAGCCGGTCAGGGCGCGGATGCGGTTCATCGCGTAGTCCAGTTCCATCGCCGTCTGGTAAGGGCGGTTGGTGGTCATGGCATCGAGAGTATCGGCCACGCCGATGATGCGCGCCATCAGCGGGATCTGTTGGCCCTGCAAGCCGTAAGGATAACCGCGGCCGTCCATATGTTCGTGATGCAGCTCGATGCCTGGAAGCATTTCTTTTAACTGCGAAACCGGGCGCATGATGTTCGCGCCCTTCACGGTGTGCTGTTTCATCAACCCGAATTCTTCGGGCGTGAGCGAGCCGGGCTTTTTTAACACGCGGTCTTCGACGCCGATTTTTCCAACGTCGTGCAGTAAAGCCGCAATGCGCAGCTTGTCCAGCTCTTCCCTGCTGAGACCAAGTTCCTGGCCGATCAGCGTCGAATACTTCGCCACGCGGCCGGAGTGACCGCGCGTATACGGATCCTTTTCGTCGATGGCCGCGGCGAGCATGCGGATCGATCCGATAAACAGCTCGCGGTTTTCCTCGGCCGCTTCTTTCAGGCGCTCGATGTATTCCTCGATGTCGCCGGCCATCTTGTTGAAGTTTTCAGCGAGCTCGCTGATCTCCGAAGCCCCGCGCACGGGTGAGCGTTGGTGAAATTCGCCGCGGCTGATCGCGCGTGTGGAGGCGGCCAGCCCGCGGATGGGCCCGCTGATGCCCACCGCAAAGAAATAACCGACGAGAATGGCGGACAGAATGACCACGCTGACGAACGCCAGCGCCTGCCGGTTCAGTTCGGTGACGCCGGTGTCACTCTGCGCCTGATCGAGGCTCCGCTGCGCAATGACCGCCCAATTCACTTCAGGAAAAGTGCTGTACGTTCCGATCATCTCGACCTGGTGTTTCTTGTCCGTTTCGGTAAAACGCACCGTTTCCGTGTTGCGGAGCTCCTGAGGCAGCGCCTTCACTTTTGCCACAAGTGAATTGCTGCTTACGTCCGCGCCAGGAACGAAGTTTTTCGTCTCCGGGTGGGCCACGAGGCGGCCGTTGTGATCCACTAGAAAAACGGTGCGTCCCCGCACGCTGGCTTCCTGCAAACGATGAAGAATGGGTTCCAGGGAAACGACCGCGGCCAGCATTCCCGTAAAGTTGTCGTTCACGTCTTTCAAGGGCACGGCCACGACGAAGGCCGGCCGGTTTTGGGGAGCCAATGCCAGAGGATCGCTGCGAAACTTGACCACCTGCAGTTGCTTCGATTGCAGGCAGGTGATGAAGGCCCTCTGCAGCGCTCTCGCCACGAACGGATCCTGCTCGGCCCGGAAATTTCCCTGCGACGCGCTCGTGCCTTTTCCGGACTTCCCCACCGCCGTCAGGTAAATGAACGTATCGCGATTGCTTTCGACAAAATTTTCTAGCAGGCGGGTGACCTTGGGTTCCGCCGCGGAATCTTCCACGTTGTCGATGAGGCCGGTTAGCGCTAGAATCTGGCGCTCGCTCAGGAGCTGTTGCGTCAGATTGGATTCGAATAACTCGATTTCCTGCGCTACCGACCTGGTCAGATCGGTCTGCTGGACGCGCTCGGTATCCACCAACTTGTCCTGGCTAAGTTGCAATACCTGGCGGTGGTAGAGGCCAATGGGAAGCGTGCTGACCAGCAAAAATGCGCCCAGAAAGAGCCAAAGGATTCGCACGCGCCCGGCGCGCACACGTCCCCAACGAGATTTGGCATCCACTGACATCTGCACTATTCATTCTAGGAGAACTTGAGGTACTTGGGCGGTCCGGCAGCGCTCCGAGTGGCGCATGTGCAACTGGAACTTTGGTACTAGAGGCCAAAAAAGCGGACAGTTATCAGTTGTCAGCATTCAGTGGGTCAAATCGGCTACAACGGTCTCAGTTCATTGCCAACTGGCAACCAAAACCTGAAAACGTATTGCCGATTTTCGAGGACCGTCCGGCAGCAGAGACGATTCAGCAGACCGTGTTCATAGGTACCGTCAGACGCAATTCCTGCACTTCGCACTAACAATTTAGGACTGAAAACTGACGACTGAAAGCGACGCCCCGCGCTTATTCCCGCTTCAAAGGCCGCTCCATGATGTCCCGAATAGCGTCCTTGGGAGACTTGCCCGCATGCAGAATAGCGTCAACTTGTTCCGTAATCGGCATTTCGATCCGATGTTCGCGGGCCAGCGCCAGCAACGGCGCAGCCGTATTCACGCCTTCGGCAACCATGCGCATATTCGCGAGGATTTCACTCAGAGTGCGTCCTTTGCCCAGTTCGATTCCAACGAATCGATTGCGGCTGAGCGAGCCCGTGCAGGTAAGAACCAAATCGCCCAATCCCGCCAGACCACTGAGCGTCTCCGGCCGCGCTCCCAGGGCCACCGCCAAGCGGGCCATTTCCGCGAGGCCGCGCGTGATCAGCGCCGCCAGCGCATTCGAACCGAGGCCGAGACCCTGGCACGCGCCCGCGGCGATAGCCATCACATTTTTCACTGCGCCCGCGAGCTCGACGCCCAGAACGTCGTCGTTGGTATACAGACGGAACGCTGGCCCGGCAAACTCTTCCTGCAGCTCGGCGGCGAGCGCGGTGTCCCGCGAGGCCAGAACGACGGCCGTCGGTTCGCCGCGAGCGGCCTCCACGGCGAACGATGGTCCGGAAATCACCGCGATGCGCGGCGCAAATTTCGGCGAGACGACCTGCGCGATCACCTCGCTCATCCGCAAGTGCGTTGATGGCTCGAGGCCCTTGCTGGCGCTGACGAAACTTGCGCTGGCGGCGACAAAGGGCAGCGCAGAAGCGTAAACGGCGCGAGCATGGCCGGAGGGCATGGCACCGAGGATGACCTGCGCGCCAGAGAGCGCGGCTTCCAAGTGAGGATGAACTCGAACCTTCTCAGACAATTTCGACCCGGGAAGATACGTTTTATTTTCACGGTCGCGGCGGATCGCTTCGGCTAGTCCGGCGTTGTGCACCCAAAGCGAGATTTCGTGGGTTTTGCGGCTGCGCGAAAGAACGATCGCCAGCGCCGTACCCCAGCCGCCCGCGCCGAGAATGGCGATCTTCGTCATTCCGTTTTTTTCTTCTTGCTGAAAGAAAAGCGCGGCTCGGTGCCTTCCACGAGGCGCTGAAGGTTGCCGTCATGCTTGTAAATCACCAGCAGAGCGATGGCCAGCGTTCCCACGTTGACGATGATCGGCGGCGCATGACGCGGCGCCCACAGAAAATAGATGAGCAGCGGCATGGCCGCGGCCCCTGCCACGGAACCGAGAGAAATGTAACGCCAATAGGCCACGCAAAGAAGGAAGAGCAACAGAGCGCTGACCGCTGCAAGCGGACAGAGGGCAAGAAACACGCCGAGAGCCGTGGCCACGCCTTTGCCGCCCTTGAACTTTAGCCATGCCGGGAAGCAGTGTCCAAGCAGCACCGCGAAAGCGGCGATCATCATCCAGGTGGCGCTTTCGTTGGTGACACGGCCGGCGAGCCAGACAGCTGCCGCGCCCTTCCCGGCGTCGAAGGCCAGCGTGAGAATTCCAGCCAGCGGCCCCACGACGCGAGCGACGTTGGTTGCGCCAATGTTGCCGCTGCCGGATTTGCGCAAGTCCACGCCGCCAAACAATTTCGCGAGGAGCAGCCCGAAGGGAATCGAGCCAAGAAGATACGCGGCAAAAGGGATCAGAAAGACTGTGATCGAAATCTCAGGCATACGTTAGGCCTCCGCCGCCACGAACGGGAAGCTTTCGAGCGTAGTGTACTCCGCGCCAGACGGTTTCAGCTTGCTCTCGATCAGATGGCATTGGTTGGTGCGGAACGAACCAAACTCGCGTGCCGCGCTTTCCTGGATCGCGGAGCGAAGTTTTTCCGGCAGCCCGGGAGGCTCGAACCGCGCGAGCGTCAGGTGCGGCGAAAAAGGCCGCTCTTCGCGCGGGATGCCAAGTTTTTCCATCGCACGCTCGATATCGGCCGCCAGAGTTTTCAAATTCGGCGAAGCCTCGATGCCGGCCCAGAAAACGCGAGAGCTTTTTTCGTTGGGGAAAAAGCCGAGCCCGCGAAACTCGAGTGTGACAGGTTGATCGGAGCGCGCGGCGGCGAGAGCGTTTCGAATGACTGCGAATTCTGTTTCCGGCACTTCACCAATGAACTTGAGCGTCACGTGAAGATTCTTCGGACGCACCCAGCGAGTTTGCGGCGAAACCGCGCGAAGCGCCTTGAGCAGGGCCGCGAGATTTTCTCGCACCGTGGCCGGAATCTCCAGCGCGACGAACAGACGCATCGGGGGTCAAGACCTTTTGGCGCTGCGTGCCGGCGGCTCCCCGCCGTTGTAGAGGAAATGGATGCGCACCAGATCGAGCGCCAATTGCGATGCATGCCAGCGGATAGCTTCGCGATCTCCGGGGAAGCGCACGCCGCGCTCTTTCACGCCACCGGCATGCGACAGTGCGATATGCACGGTGCCGACGGGCTTTTCATCGCTGCCGCCCCCCGGGCCCGCAATGCCGGTGATCCCCACGCCCAGCGTGCTGCCGACGTGGCGGCGGATACCGTCGGCAAGGGCGATCGCCACTTCACTGCTGACCGCGCCTTTGGACTGGATCAGTTCCGGCGGAACATCCGCCCACGCCGTCTTCCGCTCGTTGCTGTAGCTCACCACTCCACCCAGAAAATACGATGAGCTGCCGGCGATGCTCGTCAGCCGCTGCGCGAGCAAGCCGCCCGTGCAGCTTTCCGCGGCGGAGATGGTGGAGTTGTTCCTCGTCAGCAGGCCCGCCACCACTTCTTCCATCGAAGAACCGTCCTGAGAGAAAATGCGGTCGGCCAGCGCGATCTCGAATCCTTGCACGATTTCGTCCAGCGTTTTTTGCGCGTGCGCCGCGTCATCGGTCCACACTCTCAAATGGATCTGAATTTCGCCCGGCGCAGCGAGAATCGTGGTGTTCAGGTCGGCGTACCGCATGTAAATGGGCCTGATGCGCTGCTCGACGCTCGATTCACCCATGCCCGCAACGCGCAATTCCCGGTGAAACATCCGAATGTTCGAGCTGCGCCGCTGCAGCCGCGGCAAAACCTGCTCCTGGTACATGGGCTTCAATTCGCGCGGAGGGCCGGGTAACAGTGCCACGCAGCGCCCCGCGTCTTCGAGCCACAGCCCCGGCGCCGAGCCGCGCGGATTCTCGAGCACTTCCGCGCCTTCCGGCACCATCGCCTGCCGCACATTCACCGCGGGCATCTCTCGGCCGAGCTGCCGGAATCGGCCTTCGATGTATCGGAGAATCTCGTTGTTAAGGTGCAGCTTACGGCCCAGAAGCCCCGCGACGGTTTCGCGCGTCAGGTCGTCTTCCGTAGGACCCAGCCCGCCCGACGCGATGACCAGCTCGACGCGCTCCAGCGCCTCCTTGAATGCGGCGCTCAAATAGTCGCGATTGTCCCCGACGATCGATTTGCGCACCACCTCGATGCCGAGCTTGTTCAGCTCTTCGGTTAGGAAGAGCGAGTTGGTGTCGACGTGATCCGGAGTCAAAAGTTCCGAACCAACTGCGATGATTTCCGCTTTCATTCTAAGGAAGTCTCGCGATTCCGGGGATTTTCTTCCGCTCTTCCGCCGCAATCACGCAGCGCGCAAACTCTTGGAAGTTTCCATTCAGAAAGCCAGATGCGAAATTCTCCAGATCGAAAGCAAGCCTCCTAACGGGATCGAGAGGGTCCCCTGAAAAGCCCGGATATCTGTTGCCGCCGTTCGCGCCCAGTAATGCGTACATATAGAATTCATGGTCGAGAGATTTCTTTCCGAAGTGATAGGTAACTGACCCCAACGAATGGCGGAAATGGATCTCCAGTTTCCGGTTTCCATTCACGTACGCCCTACTAGAGTAAGGGCCTCCGCTGCTTGGGCCGGCCGGTCCATCTTCGAACGAGAAACCGTGCCGATGCATCACCGGATCAAGTATGCCGCGTCCCTCACGCAGGATTTCGATGGATGGCACATTCATGCTTCACCCAATGAATGGCAAGCCGCGGACGTCCCAATCGAGCGTGAAGAGGGCGTCCGTGGTGGCAAGAATCGCGCGGCCGGAAGGCTGGAGCGCCATGCCCACAATGCCGGAGCCGCTGAGCACGATATCGGCCTGAGCTTGCGGCGTGATCCTCACGATGCCGCGACGCCCAGCGTAAGAGGCCGCCACATAGAGATTTCCGTCGCGATCCAAAGCCAGGCCCTGCGGCCGCCCGAGGCCACGGAAGAAAACGCTCACATCGCCGCCCTGCGTGATTTTGTGGATGCGGTCAAAGCTGGAGGTCGTCGGCCCGGAAACGTACAAATCGCCGCTGGGATGAAACGCCAGGTGATAAGCGGCGATGGAGGGCTCGAGCGTGGCAAAAACAAAGATCTCGCGGCTCGGGCTGATCTTGAAAACCGTGCCGCTGCGGTCGCCAACGTACAGATTGCCGTTGTGATCGAACGCGATGCCGGTGGCGACGCCCATGCCTTCGATCCACTGCTCGGCGCGGCCATCGGGCGTGATGCGATGTATCGTTCCGTCGTTGCGGCAGGAGACGAACAGATTGCCCATGCGATCGAGCGCCAGGCCGCTGGGATTCATCAGCGAAGTGATGAACGGCTTCACGCTGTAATTCGCGGTGATTTTGTAAAGCGAAACGGGAACACGCTGGCCCCGCGGACCGGAAAACGTGACGTAAATGTTGCCGTCCAGATCGACCGCGGGATTTGCCACGGGATGAAGGTTGTCCGCGATTTGCAGGCCGATGTGTACGGGATGCGGCTGGCTTTCGTGGCTGGCCGTGGCGACGCGCACCACTCCGCCGTTCGCGCCTTCCGGAACGCGCGCCACCAGACGATTCTCACTGGCGAGCGCGATGCTCGCTTCGGCTTCGCCAAAGCGCACTACCGGGCGCGGCTGTGCGCCTGAGACGAAGCCGCGCCCGTAAATGGTGATCTCGCCCCCAGGAATAGCCGCCGCGGGCGCAACTCTCTCAATGTGCGGAATGCCGTTTTTTTCTGCCGACGAGCCGAAGCCGAATTTCATACCAGACCAAGGTGAAACGTGAACAGACCAAAGTGTAACGCGACACGCAGGAGAATTGCAGCGTAGATGCCTGCCATCCAGTCATCGGCCATGATCCCCCAGCCGCCGGGCAGTTTTTCCAGCCGGCGGATCGGCCACGGCTTCCAGATGTCAAACACGCGAAAAAGTATAAATCCGAGCAAAAGATATTTCCAATTCACCAGGCTGAGCGCAAAGAAAATCGCGAAGACGGAGAAGTCCATGTGCGCGGTAAAGTGCGGCAGCGCAATGGGAATGAGCGGGAGCAGGAGAGCAAAGTGCTGTCCCGCGACTTCATCAATAACTACAAATTGCGGATCTTCGATTCCCGCGTAAGCGGCCGCCCGGGAAGCACTCCACACTCCAATCGCCGCAAGAATGACAAGGAGGGCCAGGGCACAGAACACTGGCAGGACCAGGATGGCGTTGTGAATGTCGCTGCCTGGGACGAGAAAGTGTTTATCCCTTAGCACCGCGTCGGAATCGGGGCGCAGAGGGAATAGTCCGCCAAAGGACGTGGGCTGCAGGAAAAAAACAGCCGAGAGGTAGGCGGTCGCAACCCCTACAAGCGACCCAAATGTACCCGGCGCCTTGGGAATGTAGCCAACGCCAAGCGCAGTGGCGAGCGCGAGCGCGAGCCGCGGTTTCTTGGGCGGTGCTGCGGGCGCTGCGGTGGCCTCAGTGGTCGGCGTCATTCGGGTTGTCCAGATCGTTGTCCAAAGGAAGGACGATGGTGTTCCCCTCGCCTTCACCAGTGTCTTCTTCGTTGAAGACTGGTTCGGACACCACATATTTCTCGCTGGCCCAGTTGCCCAGGTCCCGTTCCCGGCAGCGCTCGCTGCAAAAAGGGAAGTCCGCGTGGACCGTAGAGTCGGTTTCCACTTTGCAAATGGGGCACTTGTGTTTCATGGTGCGTTTTTCTTCTCTGCGAACTCTGCGCTCTCTGTATTGAAAGATTTTACACGAAGGTCACAGAAATCGCAGAAGCCGACCTAACGTTATCTTCGAAAGGAGAGTATAGCTCAGCCCAGGACGCGGAGGGGTGCCCCAGTGGCGATCCGATGAAGTTTTTCGGCGGCCGCAATCGGCGGCATTGGCACAGCGCCCGGGCCGGCCCCTGCGGCTGGCCGGCGCAGAATCTCGGCGACCCGGCCGACCAGGTCGTAGGCGTCCGTCTTGGTAATTTCAACGCGGGCGATGTCACCGGCTTCCGCGACTTCTCCGCCAGGCAATTCAATGTCCGTCAGGTACAGCTTCCCGTCGATCTCCGGAGCCATGCCTTCGAGGCGCGCTTCCCAGACGAGGGGATTGTCTTTCGAAGGGCCTTCGATCAGCGCCGTGAAAGTGTGGTCCTTGGACGCGCGCTGCTTTGCGCGTAAATACTTCGCTCGCAGATTCTCTCGCGAGATTTTCTTCTGAATGGCCATCAAGTGGTTGCGGCGGTCGCTGATCGTCTCCGCGTCTACTTTTTCATCCAGCGCGTAACTTCCCGCATTGTCCACGTCGGAATACTCGAAGACGCCCATCCAATCGAGGTTTGCGGTTCTTACGAAATCGCACAGCTCCTCGAAATCGGCTTCGGTCTCGCCCGGAAAGCCCACGATGAACGATGTGCGTAGTGAAACGCCGGGAATTGTCGTTCGAATGCGCTCCAGCAATTTCACAAATGCGTCGCCGTTCGAACCGCGCTTCATCCGCGCCAGCACGTTGCGGCTGGCGTGCTGCAGCGGCATGTCCATGTACTTGGCGAGGCGCGGGTGCGCCGCGATAGTGTCCAGCAATTTCTGGGTGACGCGATTCGGGTAGGCGTACAAAAATCGTACCCACAGCAAATCGTCGGTTTGCGCAAGTTTTTCCAGGAGTTGCGCGAGGCCGTCACGCAGGCCGAGATCTTCGCCGTAAGAAGTCGTGTCCTGCCCGATCAGCGTGATTTCCCGCGCCCCGGCCTTTGCTAGATTCTCCGCCTCGCGCATCACCGATTCGAATCGCCGGCTGCGAAACGCGCCGCGAAGCTGCGGAATGATGCAGAAGGTGCAGGGATGATCGCAGCCTTCCGCGATTTTGATGTACGCCGCGTGTTTCGGAGTGGTGACGATGCGCGGAGTCAGGTCGTGATAGAGAAACGCGGGCGGCTGCGCGGGGAGCACGCGAAGCTCGCCTTGCACCGCTTCCATAATCCGTTCGACTTCGCCGGTGCCGATGACCGCGTCCACTTCCGGCACCTGCCCCAGAATCTGCGCGCGATACCGTTCAACCAGGCAACCCGCCACGATCAGTTTTTTTGCCGCGCCGAATTTCTTGTGCTCCGCCATTTCAAGAATGGCGTCCACGGACTCTTTTTGCGCCGCTTCGATAAAGCTGCACGTATTGACGACCAGAATTTCCGCTTCATCGGCGCGCGGCGTCAGTTCGTAACCTTCGCGGGCAAGAATCCCCATCATCACCTCGCTGTCCACGAGGTTCTTGGGGCATCCCAGGCTGACGAATCCGACCTTGGTCATAGGCTGTAAATTTGCACCTTTGCGCAATTTTAAATTGTAACACGCGCCGTTCATTCGCGTATTTGTAGGGGCGCAGCACCGCTGCGCCCTTTCTTGGCAGGATATAAATTGTCTTTAGCGCCCGCGCAATGCCGTTCGAATCTGGTCGAGGAGTTGGCGCAAGCGAGTGGTATCGCAAGGCGTGCCGCCGAAGCGCGCTTGGCCATAGAGTTGCGTGAATTCCCGCACGGCGGGCGCCAGATTCGGGGAATCCACGGCGGCCGCGAATTCGAACGGTGTCTGCGACACACTTCGCATCAGTCCACGGCGCGCTAGCACTCGAAGCAGTTCCGCGTAGAGCCGCGATGCAAGCTGGGGATCGGCGCGGACCACTTTGGATCCGCGCAATTGAAAGAACAAACGGACGCGCCGACCCAGTTCAGTGAGAAGATTGAAACGCAATGCCGCCAGAAAGAGCACCAGCGCGACCGGCAACAAATAGCCCAGCACGCCCCGTTGAAGCTGCCACGACTTCATCCATCGCTTAGCCGCGCGCTGCTTGCGTTCGAACCAATTGCGCGCGGATTCGCTCCAATTCCGCGAGTCCCGCTGCAGATTCTGCGCCAGGACTAATTGGTGGGCGAAGTCGTAGCCGATCACCCATTCACTCCAGGTAATCTCCATCCAGTCGGCAAACTGCCCCAGGCGCGCGAGGAAGCCCGTTTCGTTTTCGGGAGCCGCCGGCGTGGGATCGAATGTTTGCCAGTCCATGTTTGGAAAGTAGACCTCCACCCAGCTGTGCGCGTCACTTGCGCGGACAATGTAATCTCCGCCCAGGTCGTTGTATTCGCCCGGGAGGAAGCCATTGACTTCACGCGAAGGAATACCCAGCGTGCGCAGCATGATGGTCATTGCCGAAGCAAAATATTCGCAGTGGCCAGCGCGAGTCTCGAAAAGAAAATGAGCGAGCGGATCGTCTCCGGGTTTCCCGGCAAGATTCAGGGTGTACTTGAAACGGTCGCGCAGGTAGCTCTCAATCGTTAGCGCCTTGTCGAATGGAGTCCGGGCGTTTTTCGTGATCTGTTTGGCAAGCTCCGGGATGCGCGGATCAAGCGCGGGGAGCTGCAGGTACGTTTCCGTGATATCCGGCGAATAGTCCGTTGAAGCCGCGCGGAGCTTGGCCGAATTGAGCGGAGGCAAGCTTGAAATACCGGCATACCGTACGGCCGTGTAATTGTGAAAGGGGTTCAAAAGCGTGCCGGTGAAATCCCGAAGGATAGAAGTGCGGCGCATCGCGGCAAACGAGTTTCCGCCTTCGCCGGTAAAATTTCCGCGAAGACGGGTGACCATGCCGGGAACGAAAATGGCATCGGTGGCCAGAGGTTCAAGGTACACGGTGTAGAACATGCCCGGCTCATCCGCTTTCAGCCTTGAATCCGTGGTGTAAATCCAGCCATCCTCTTTGGGCTTCAACTCTTGCGGATTGTGATCCGAAGTAGTCCACCGCCTCCCATCGAAAGTCGTAAGCGCGATGCCCCTCCAGCGCAGCCGGTTGTAACCAATCGGTTTTCCTGTTTGTACGCGCATGACCACTGCGGAATTCTTTTTGATCTCGCCGATTTGACCGAGCTCGACGTTTTCCGTGAAACCGGACATGAGCGATGTGTTGAAGCTGGCGCGGCCGAGATACCCGGCGCTGAAACGCGGAAAAAAGAAAAACAGCACGCTACCTAAGACGATAGATCCCGTGGCCACAGTGAGCGCGGAAAGACTCAGCGCGCGATTCAATCTTCGATCGCGCTCGGGGTGTACACGGAGTGCCGGCGAAACCGCGCCGATGGCTCCGCGGCGCAATTCCATCCCGACGAAAGTGGAAACACCAAACAGGAGAAAGATGAAAAAGAGAATCAGGAAGGTGGTATCGACGGTAAGAACGGCTGCGGCGAGAATACCGGCAAAAGAGAGCATCGAGAGAAAGAGCGCGTCGCGGTCCGTGACAGCGCTATAGAAGCGGACGATGGTGACGAAAATCAGAAAATGCACCACTCCCAGAAGGGCGGCGAATAGCGGCGGATTGGATGAATTTCCAACAGAGAAACGCGAGAGAAACAGGGCGTCCACCGGGAAGAACGCCAGGTAAGCGAGCACGCACCAGGTTGCGTAGCGCGGCGAAAGTTCGGCGGGGCGTCCATGCCACGAGCGGAAGCCCTTGTACAGCATGATGAGTGGAGCAGCAAAACTGGTGATGACGTCGAGCTTGCCGGTGCTCACGAGCGTGACAGTCGAAGTGAGGATGAGCAGTGAAAGCGAGGTGCGGAAGAAGCGCTCGGCGGGCAGGGCGGACTCACTCGGAGTTGCGATGGATGTGGCCATGGCCGACTTTTTTATCGTAGCACCTGCGGGGCGGGGCGAAAACGAGGGTGGACGAAAGGATAACTCTCAGTGCTTGGCCGGAAGGGAAGCCGCCACTGCCAGAGCGGCGCGGGCGGCTTTCCTGGTGAGATTGGAAACGGGGAGGCGGGAGATGTTGTCTAGAGGAGCCTGTCTCGCGCCGGGGACGCGGGGGAGTTTTTGAACGTTGATAAGGAACGGCAAGAGGGTGATGGCGCGATACGTCACGGCGTGACGGACTTTGCCGGCCCGGATGAGCTGCCATTTGTGGCTTTGAGCGCCCGGCATAAGTTTTCGGAGGAACGCACTCAGTTTCCCGGCTGGTTCCCCAGTCACCGAAAGCGTTGGGAAGTGCAACATTTTTGAAACCAAGGTTGGCACGTGATCGGCGGCGGATTTCTCTTTTGTATTTTTCGGCGGCGGCAACAGAAGCGTCTGGCCCTCTGCATCTGCGAATACCGCAGCGGCAAGAGTTACTTGCACCATTGGGCGTTTCTTCCGTTTTTCGGGCAAGGATTCGGCGACGCCAAGTTTGCGTCCTTCGCAGAATTGTGCGACCGGGCAAAGGAGGCACCGCGGCGATTTTGGAGTACACAACGTCGCGCCAAGTTCCATCACGGCTTGGTTCCAATCGCCGGGGGATTTCGGTTCGAGCAAGCGATCCGCTTTTTTCTGCAGCTTTTGCCAACGCTGCGACTCACGGAGGTCGCCGCGAATCGCGCCGAGACGCGCAAGGACGCGGGCGACGTTGCCGTCGAGCACGGCGAATTTTTCGCCGAAGGCGATGCTCAGAATCGCCGCGGCGGTGTAGTTTCCGATGCCGGGCAAGGCGAGGGCGTCATCCAGGCGCGCTGGAAAAAGTCCTCTGTGCTTCGCAACGATTTGCTGCGCGGCTTTGTGCAGATTGCGCGCGCGACTGTAGTACCCGAGACCCGACCAGAGGCGCAGCACTTCTTCCTGCGGCGCAGCGGCGAGCGCGTGAACGTCCGGAAAGTGCTGCAGGAATCGTTCGTAGTAAGGAATCGCGGCGGCAACGCGGGTTTGCTGGAGCATGATTTCGGAAAGCCAGATCCGATAGGGATCCGTAGTGCGGCGCCACGGCAGGTCACGCTGAAATTGACGGAACCAGCCAAGCAGTTCTTTGCGAAATGTGGCGAGCTCGCGGCCGTTTAGCATAGTGCAGGCACATTCTCGCACAGCTGAGTGGGACAGACATTCTTGCCTATCCGTTTCCCCAAAATTTTCGGTGACGAAGCAGACAGGCAGAAATACCTGTCCCTCCTACTGCACGGGGTCGTCGAGGAAGACGACGTAGGAGGAACTCCACACGGAGGCGGGGACGGAGCCGTGGGGCTGGCTGGTCACGATGATTTTGAAAAGTTCGGGCGAGGCCGCGAGGTCGGCCATGAGCGATTGCCCGGGGTCGGATGGCAGGGGTTGCGCGATCGCCAGGTGCTGGAGAATTGCGAAAATGATTTCGTCGGCGGGAGCGAGAGGAGTATCCACACCGGCGCTCCGGAATTGCAACAGCGAATTGTTTTCGTAGAAGTGCCAGGCCAGGCTGGCGCAGGTCCTGACGGCACGCTCAAAGCGCTCGCTCGTCGCAGACATTCCCGGTTTCAGGCTGGAGGATTCTTCGGCGGACAGATGAGGATCGAGAACGAGCAGGATGCGGCAGTCGTCTTCGCGGGTAAATTCGCGGACCATCAATGAACCGGTGCGCGCGGAAGCTTTCCAGTGCACGTGGCGCGCACTGTCCGTGGGGAGGTAATCCCGCAGCGCGTAGAGATCCTGACCGCGGCCTTTGGTGACGCTTTCCAGCGCTCCCTGCAGGCCGGGAAGGATTTCGAGGTAGTCAGCGGTCGGTTCCACGGAGGGATAGACCAGCGCTTCGGTTTTCAAGTTCAACTGGCGCGCTTTCCGCAGGAAGCCAAAAGGGAAACGGGTGACGATTCGGAAAGCTTCCTGGCGATAGACGCCGCGCCGCGGAAACGTCACGGGAATGGTTTGCTGCGCGCGGTCATGTTTTGGGAGGTAAGGAAAATAGACCGGCGTTTCGAGCATGGCAGCGGCCTGGGCCTGGTTTGTTTTGGCGGCCTCGACGCGCAACGAAAACGAAGGCAGCGTCAGCTTTTCATTTTCAATCTCGACCATGGCGCGGACCGGCTGGCCGGCGAAAATATGTTCGGGCAATACGAGCCGCATTCCGATGCCCGAGAGCGTGATGGAAGAAAGAATGCCGGACATCAAAACGAGGGCGATGAGGCTGGCGAGAATCAGGAAGAGGAGGTTGTTGCCGGTGTTCAGCGCCGCGAGGGCGACAAGAAGAATCCCGCCTAGATAAATCCACCCCTCAAAGGTGATGCGGTACTCCATTTTGTAACCGATCCAGCGAAGCGGCGTGCGCTTCGCGAGAACTGGAACGAGCGTCACGCCCACCCAGCCGGCGATGGCGAGGGCGGCAAGGGCCGAAGTGCTGGCGAGCGCGACCTGGCCTATTTCCGCGGCGGCGCCGGAATACAGCGCCAGAAGGAGCGCCGCGGTGAGCGCGGTGATCGAGAGGAGGAACGCACGCACGGCAGGGCGGTCGGCCTTGGCCCAGAGTTGCGCGATGGTTGATGGCACGCTCACGGCGAGACGATCACAAGGGAACGGGGACGGATTCAACGATATCGCGAAGAACGGAATCGGTGGTTTCCGATTTTTTCTGGAGCGATGCGTGGCGCGAGCTGGCAACAACGCGGTGAGAGAAAACGGAAACGGCGAGCTGTTTGAAGTCGTCGGGGAGGCAATAGTCGCGGCCATCGAGGTAGGCGCGGGCTTGCGCGGCGCGCTGGAGCATGAGTGTGCCGCGGGGGCTGACGCCGAGCGCGAGCTGCTCGCTCTTGCGCGTGAGATTGACGATCTCGAGAGCGTAATCGTGCAGGCTGGAGTCGACTTTGATATGGGCAACGGCGTTCTGCATGGCCAGCACATCGCTGACATCCGCGATCGAATCGAGCGAATCAAGAGGATTATCGCCAACGCGCTTGCGCAGAATTTCCTTTTCTGTTTCGTGCGAGGGATAGCCCATTTTGATGCGCATCAAAAAACGGTCGAGCTGCGATTCCGGCAGGGGATAAGTGCCGTGATGCTCGACGGGATTTTGCGTGGCGATCACGAGAAAAGGCTGTGGCAGCGGAAGCGTCTTGCCGTCGACAGTGACCTGTGCTTCGTTCATGGCTTCGAGAAGCGCGGATTGCGTGCGCGGGGTGGTGCGATTGATTTCGTCGGCAAGGACGACGTTGGCGAAAATAGGGCCGGAACGAAATTCAAAATCGCGCGATTCAGGATTGTAGACGCTGACGCCGAGAACATCGCTGGGGAGCAAATCCGACGTGAACTGGATGCGCTGAAAGCTGCAGTGAAATGATTTTGCGAGCGCTTGAGCCAGCGTCGTCTTGCCGACGCCGGGAACGTCTTCGATGAGCAAATGGCCGCGAGCGAGCAAGGTGATCAGCGCGAGTTGGATGGCGTCTTCCTTGCCATAGATGGCGCGCGCGATGGAGCGCTGGAGCTGCGAGACGACTTGGGAGGTGGCGGCGGGCATTGGTTGAAAACCTGCGTCCTTCCTGTTACAAATAGATGGCGGTTCAAAGCGTCGCGGCCGCGCAAGACGGGCGACTAGCTCAGTTGGTTAGAGCGCTCCCCTCACACGGGAGAGGTCAAAGGTTCAAGTCCTTTGTCGCCCACCATCTTTTGCTTCCACGCCAAGAGCCATTCTAGCTAAAATCTCTCCATGTCAACCTTCCTTCGTACGATCGAGTTTCTAGGTTTGAGCCTGTGGCTGGGGAGCGACGTGTTCCTGAGCTTCGTGGTGGCGCCAGGGGCGTTTCGGATTTTGGCGAGCCGGGACCAGGCGGGAACCATGGTCGGGTACGGATTGTGGTGGATGCACATGATTGGAGTGGTGTGCGGGATCGCGATTCTGCTGGCTCGTTTGGTGCGGACGCGGACGTTTGCGAGTTTGGCGACGCCGGCGGCGCTGTGTGTAGTGCTGATGATTGGGCTCACAGTCGTGTCGCAACATTCTATTAGTCCGAAGATGGCGGCGCTGCGGGTGCAGGTGGGTTCGATCCAGGCGACGGCGGCGGATAGCCCGTTGCTGGCGGAATTCAGCCGGTTGCATCGGATTTCGGTTTCGCTCGAGAGCGGCGTGTTGTTGGCGGGATTGGTAGCTATATATTTCATGATGAAGGAGTTAGCGGCTGGGCAGTAAAAAGGGACGCTAATTAACCATAATCGGGGCCTCTCCCCCTTTTTTTGTAAGTGTTGCATCTAAAGAAGTTGCGTCGCACTCGAATTGTGCCGAAACGCAGGCATTGCTGGTTCGCATTTCTCGGAGGGCGCGGCTCATCTGCGACATCAGGATAAGCTATAAATGAAAAAGCGGAGCAGGAGCTCCCGCACTCCAAGACGGATAAATATCTAGGGCCGCATTTGCTCGGGTCGATAGTGGCAGTCAAGGGAAAAGATGGTTGCGACCGGCTTGGGCTGCAACAAATGACGAAAAAGTCTCAGAAGACAAAGAGCCGGGCTGAAGCCTGCCTCTACGCGTGCTTGTGGGTGGGGCGTTTGGGCTTGGCGGGCTGGTGCTTGCGCTTACGGAGTTTGGCGGGGCGGATTTTGCGCATGGCGGCGTTGCCGGCGCGCTGGCAGGCCCGCCACATGTACCAGCTTGCGACGGTGCGGTAGGGGCGCCAGCGTTCGCCGAAGGCCAGGAGTTCCTTGGGCTTGGGCATGTGCTTCTTGCCGTAGGTGATGGCCCAGCCTTTTTTGACGCCGAGGTCGTGGACGGGGAGAACGTCGGGGCGGCCGAGGCGGAAGATGAGAAACATTTCGACGGTCCACGCGCCGATGCCGCGGACTGAGACGAGGCGCTCGACGAGTTCTTCGTCGGAGAGCTTTTGGGCTTCTTCGAACGAGGGGACGATGCCTTCGATGGTTTTTTGGGCGAGGTCTTTCATGGCCAGGATTTTTGCGCCGGAGAGACCGGCTTTGCGCAGGACGGGCTTGCGCAGCTTTAGCATTTCCTGCGGCGTGGGAGCGCGGCCGGAGGCGCTCAGAGCTTTGACGCGGCCAAAAATGGTGGCGGCGGCTTTGCCGGAGATGGATTGATAGGCGATGGATTCGAGGAGGGCTTCGTAGGGAGATTGTGCGTCGGCAACGTCGATTTGAAACGGGAGTGTTTCTCCGATTAAACGCTTCAGGCATTCGTCGCGTTCAGCGAGGTGCTTTGTGGCTTCGGCAAGGTCAAAGGCGAGGATGGCGGGTGTTGCGGTCACAGGTGCTCCATTCCGGAAACGGGGGGATAGATTAGCAATTTTCAGGGAAATCCGGGAGAATCAGGGCGACAGCTCCTTTGAACTTTTACTTTGGGTTGAGCTTGAAAGAGTCAAATATCCGCTGGAGAGTCTTTGGTTCCCGGTCGTTCCCGGTCTTGCTCGCTTGCCGCAACGGCCCTGATCATGTAAAGTCGGTTACCGACAACCACCATGCGCGAGTCCATGAACGTGTTACCGCGCGCACGCGCCTGCATATCCAGCCCCGGAAAACCCTGAACCGTGATTCGATTCTGCGTGAGCGATGTCCCTTCGGCCTTACGAAGACTGCCGTCGCGCGCTGATTCCAGAGCTTTTTCCGACGATTTCTCTCCTACATTCGTATGTTCGACGTAGGCGAGAGTGTAGTTTCTGACTGACGCGACACGGATCGTGTGAAAAGCCATGGTGCCGCCGCTTTCCAGGGGCGCCTGGCGCGTTTCGAGGGTAGTCTTGCCTGGCAGATCGATGGAGAAGGTGCCATCGGGCGCGGCGTAGGTCCGCCAGCGGTAGGGCAGAAAATCATCATAGTGGGCTACGAAGACTGATCCGATCGCCGCGACGATAACTACGCCGACCAAAGAGCCGCTAAGTTTGGATTTCATGCGAAGCCATGGTAGCGAACGCCGGCAGAAGCCTCAAGTCGGAAGTTGCGCTTTCCCTGCCGGGATTTGATGGGTAGCGATTCGGATCCCAGCTGGGAATTCGAGATCTCGGAAACTGAGCTGTTGCTCACCGGGACGGAACTAAGGAGCAGCGAATGGTGTGCTAGGATGATGAGTTTGTGCGGGCGGAAAATAGTCGATTGAAGGGACGCAAGTGCAGACAGGGATTATTGGATTGCCGCAAGTGGGGAAGACCACGCTGTTTCGAATCCTGACAAAGGCGCATGTCGAGGGCAAGGGCGGAGCGTCGGCTACGCACGTGGGAGTGGCCAAGGTGCCGGAGCCGCGGCTGGTGGAGCTGGCGAAGCTGTATAGCCCGAAGAAGATTACCTATGCGACGGTGAATTACGTAGATTTGGGCGGGATGCAGAAGGAGCGCATGCGCGATGCGCTGGCGCAATTGCGCGAAGTGGACGTGATTGCGCACGTGATTCGCGTGTTTGATGATCCTTCGGTGCCGCACTCGGAGGGGAGCATTGATCCCTTGCGGGATGCGACGAATCTGGACCTGGAGCTGATGCTTTCGGACCACGACCAGATTATGCGGCGGCTGGAGCGCCTTGAGAAGGATTTGAAAAAGAAAAGCGAGCCGGTGCTTCTGCTAGAGAAAACGGCACTGGAGAAATGCAAGGCGCATGTGGAGGCGGAGAAGGCGTTGCGGGAGCTGGAGTTGACACCGGAGGAGAGGAAGTCGATCGGTGGATTTTTGTTTTTGTCGGCGCGCCCCGTGTTGTATGTGCTGAATCTGGGGGACGACGAGGCGGATAAGCTGGACACGGCGGTGGAGCGGCACAAATTGAGCGCGCTGCAGGGGCGGCCGAATGCGGCGGTGGTGGCGATTTGCGGGCGGCTGGAGGCCGAACTTTCCGAAATGGATGAGAAAGAGGCGGCGGAGCTGCTGGCGTCGTACGGATTGAAGGAGCCGGGGCTGAACCGGTTGATTCGTGCGACTTACGATTTGCTGGGGCTGATTCAGTTTTTTACGGCGGGGGAGCCGGAAGTGCGGGCGTGGACGATTCGAAAGGGAGCAACGGCGGTGAAGGCGGCGGGGGCGATTCACAGCGACATCGAGAAGGGTTTTATT
The DNA here is from genome assembly GCA_035490055.1 of Candidatus Limnocylindria bacterium. GTDB lineage: Bacteria > Acidobacteriota > Terriglobia > Acidiferrales > UBA7541 > Acidiferrum. The sequence goes on from DATHIB010000091.1 coordinate 19,312, forward strand.
CGGGCGGAAGTGGTGCGGTCGAATGATCTGCTGGCGGCGGGGAGTTTGGCGGCGGCGCGGGAGAAGGCGCAGGTGCGACTGGAGGGGAAAGAGTACGTCGTGCAAGAGGGGGATGTGATTTTATTTAGGCACAGCGGATGAAGTAAAGAATGCGCTTCTAGCTCGAAGTCGTGCGGAGAGGTGGGCGGAAAAGCGGCGGCAAGCCGCCGCACTCCAAATGGGACATGATCTGGCATTTCGGACGGGGCTGGCGGCAGGGCTTGGGCTCATTGCGGCGGCGGGGAATTTGGTGGGGGGATACTTTGTTGTTCACAAGGAGTGGCCGCGGAAATTTCTGCAATATTTTCTGGCGCTGGGCGCGGGGTACATGCTGGCGGTTGCGTTCGTCGAAGTGATTCCAGAGTCGGTGCAGCTGTCAGGGGAGAGCGCGCTGCTGTATGTCTTGATTGGTTACTTCCTCGTGCACCTGTTTGAACATACGCTGGCGCCACATTTTCATTTTGGTGAGGAGACCCACTGCGAAGAGGTGAGCCATCAGCACGCGCAGGCGAGCGTGCTAGTGGGGATGACGATTCATACGTTTTTTGATGGCGTGGCGATCGCGGCGGGGTTCCTGGTTTCGACGTGGCTGGGGGCAGTGATGTTTTTCGCGGTGTTTCTGCACAAGCTGCCGGAGGGATTTACGGTGGCTTCGGTAGTATTGGCGAGCGGGCAGGGGAAGCGCAACGCGATTCTGGCGGCGGGGTTATTGGGAGTGGCGACGGTGGCGGGAGTGTTGCTGACGAGTTCGTTGCAGGGGCAGTTGAAGTACGCGCTGCCGCTTTCTGGAGGGGTCACGTTGTATGTGGCGGCGACGGATCTGCTGCCGGAAGTGAACCGTGAGCCGAATTGGCGGATGGCGCTGTTGGTGTTTGTGGGAGTTGTCAGTTTGTTGATAATGCGGCACTTATTCCACGTGTAGTTTCGTCGTACTTTCGCCCTCGAGTACTGCAACTTTCTGAGACTACATGGGTTTGATACAGTGTGGCGGCTATGGCCAGGTCGGACGTCCAACTGATGCTGGACGTGAAGGCGGGCGACGAACAGTCGTTCGCGCTTCTACTCCATCGCTATCGGAGTCCGTTGGTCAATTTTTTGTACCGGATGGTGCGGAACCGGGAACAGGCGGAAGACCTGGCGCAAGAAGTTTTTTTGCGAGTGTACCGCGCGCGGGAAGATTACATACCGAGCGCGAAGTTCACCACCTGGCTCTTCCGGATCGCGACAAACCTGGCGTTGAATTCGGTGCGGGACAACCGTTACCAGCGCATGGAAATCTCACTGGATGCGCCGGTGACGACGGATGCCGAGGACGGCGACGAAAAGACGATGGATGTCGCCGAGAAGCACCCGAACATCGAGCAGCACTTGATCGAGGAGGCGCGGCGGAGAATGATCCGGCAGGCGATAGAAAAGTTACCGGAAAAACAGCGCGCGGCGGTGCTGCTGCACAAGTATCAAGAGCTGGACTACGGAGAGATTTCGAAGATTCTGGAATGCTCGGAGAGCGCGCTGAAATCGCTGCTCTTCCGGGCGTACGAAACACTGCGAGTGGAATTAGCCCCCCTCGTGGCGCAGCAGGCTAGGCAATAGGGGTTGGACCAGGGAGGGAAGGACATCATGAGTTGTGGCCGGATGGAAAAGAAGATTATGGGATATGTGGACGGGCGCCTGAAGGAAGGCGAACGGCTGGAGATGGAGAAGCATCTCTCGACCTGCGCGGTGTGCCAGTTGCGCGTGAATGAATTTCGCGCGGTGAATGTGTTGCTGGACGAGGTGCCGATGATCGAGCCGTCGGCGGCGTTTGATGTGCGGGTGTGGGCGCGAGTGGCAGCGGAGCCGGCCAGGCAGAGCTGGTGGGCGTGGTTCGCGCCGTCGCCGCGAGTGGCGTTTGCGGCGTCGATGCTGGTACTGGCGATGGCGTGGATTGGGTCGCAGTCCGGGTCTAATCTGCCGCAGATTGATCAAGCGGACATTCCAGTGCTGGAGAACTATGATGTCATCTCGAGTTTCGAGCCGTTGACGGAGTTGCCGCAGCCGGTGCAGGCAGAGGACGCAACTCAGCAGAATCAAGAGATGTAAGGTGGCATGAAACTGCGAATCCAATTCGGATGGCTGATGGCGCTGCTGATTAGCGCAGGGATGGCGTTGCAGTGTTCCGCGCAAGATTCGCGCCCGAATCGGGCGCAAAACCGTCAAGAAAGCAGACCGCCGAAACAACAGGGGCAGCAGCGAAACCAGCCGCGAAGGCAAGAGCAGAGGCAGGAGCGCCGGCAGCCACGGCAAGAAGCGCGCAGGGTGCAGCCAGGGCGGAGCATTGCCGAAGCGCCGCGTAATCCGGCTAGTGTGAATCCGCCTCGGGAATCCGGGAACTTGCGCGAGGGCGGGAGTCGCCCTCCGAATGGGAGTGGGCAGTCCGTCCAGCGGCCGAACTTCAACGGGAACCGTCCGCCGAATGCGAGGGAAGGTTCGCGTGACTTTACGCCGGAAGAACGCCAGAGATTCCAGCGGGATGAGAAGCGATTCAAGCAGCTTCCCCCGCAACAGCAGCAGGAGTTGCGCGACAGAGCGCAAGTCTGGCAAAGGATGACGCCGCCGCAGCGCGACCACGTCCGCAATGAAGTGCTGCCGAAGTGGCAGCAGATTCCGCCGGACCGCAAGCGCGCGATCCAGCAACGATTGGGCGTGCTGAAAAACATGCCGGAGTCAGCGCGCAATCAGCATCTGAACGATCCGAACTTCACGCGGGGAATGAGCCAGGAAGATCAGGCCACGCTTCGTGACCTGAGCCATCTGCACGTGGGTGGGGCGCCGGACCCGCCGAACGAATAAGACAGTCGTCAGTTCTCAGTCTTAGGTTATTAGTTCAAGACGCGGCTTGGCAGCCGACGCCTGGGGCATGCTTCGTCTTTCTTTACTCTTACTCTAATTTCGGCGACCCTCGATCGCCCCACCTTTAATCCATTTTTACTCAGATCGCATTTGGGACGAGCGAGAGCAATCGGCTGCGGCCTCACTAGCGCAAATTGGCAGCTCCCGAATCGATGCTTCATCTGAAGCCACATTGACAATAGTGCAGTTCCCACGGCATCGTGACTAGTCCAGAATCTGAGCATCCAACGAGCGGAGGAAGATCATTTTGAAGAGTGACCGCCGAGCGGTCAACCTGGCCGCGTCCACGCGCTTCCCGTCGTCTTCAACGCGCTTCCGCGCGATGCAGCACCGCAATTTTCAGTTGTTCATCGCGGGACAACTCATTTCGCTTATCGGCACGTGGATGCAAACGACGGCGCAGCTCTGGCTGGTCTACAAGCTGACGGGTTCCGCCGCGTTGCTCGGGGTTTTTGGTTTTGCGAGCCAGGTGCCGATGCTGTTTCTCTCCTCGATTGGCGGGTACGTTGGCGACCGCTACGACCGGCAGCGCAGCGTGATTGTCACGCAGACGTGCTCGATGATTCTCGCGTTCGCGCTTGCGGCGCTCACGCTGACGCATTTGATTCGCGACTGGGAAGTCATCGTCATCGCGTTTCTGGTAGGGATAGTGAACGCGTTTGACGTGCCGATCCGACAGGCGTTTTTCGTACAGATGGTGGGGAAGGAAGATCTTCCGAACGCGATTGCGCTAAATTCCTCGATTTTCAATGGAGCACGAGTTGTGGGCCCGGCGATTGCGGGGTTTGCAATCGCGTGGGTCGGAGAGGGCTGGTGTTTCTTTCTGAATGGCTTGAGCTTTGTGGCGGTGATCGTGGCACTGCTGATGATGCGGATCGAGCGGAAGGAAATAAAAGCCAGCAAGGATTCGCCGCTGAGAAGTTTTGTCCAAGGATTCCACTTTGCGATGAGCGATGCGCCGGTGCGATCCGCCCTTTTGTTACTTAGCATATTGAGTCTCTTTGGTCTGCAGTATTCGGTGTTCCTGCCGATCTACGCGAATGACATCCTGAAGGGAGGCGCGCGCACGCTGGGATTGTTGATGAGTGCGGCGGGAGTGGGCGCGGTGCTCGGAGCGTTGCAATTTGCGGCGCGCACGCACTACCGGGGTCTTGCGCGATGGATTGCAGCGACGTCCACGACGTGCGCGGTGGGTCTGATTATTTTCTCGCAAGCGAGGGTTTTCTGGCTGTGTACCACGGTGCTCTTTGTGGTGGGATTTGCGGCTACTTCGCAGATGGCGGCGACGAACACGCTCATTCAGAGCCGCGTGCCGGATGAACTGCGCAGCCGCGTGATGGCGGTGTACGCCACGATGTTCATGGGGGTGCAGCCGATTGGTGCACTGATCGCCGGCGGAGTGGCAAAGCGGATTGGCGCGCCTCACACGCTGACGATTTTCGGATCGCTGGTGCTGCTGGGAAGTCTATTCTTTATTTTCCTGGTGGTCATGAGGCTGCAGCAGAGACCGGGGGCATCGACGGCTGCCCCGGCGAACGACTAAAGAAGACTCGAGATTTTGACGGGATACTAACCCGACTTCCGCGGCCGAAGGTCATTTTTTCGCTTTTTAGACAGACAAGTCCTCTCGTTTCAGCCAAACCCTACTGGAAGTCGTAAATAGTGACGAATGTAAATTGTATTTCTCTTGACATGATTGTTGTATATGGT
>DATHIB010000092.1:0-3136 GCA_035490055.1 Candidatus Limnocylindria bacterium
CATATACAACAATCATGTCAAGAGAAATACAATTTACATTCGTCACTATTTACGACTTCCAGTAGGGTTTGGCTGAAACGAGAGGACTTGTCTGTCTAAAAAGCGAAAAAATGACCTTCGGCCGCGGAAGTCGGGTTAACCTTTTTCAGCGTCGCTGTAACTGAGGAAGCGAGACCAACTTCTATTCCGTCCGGAGCCAAATCTCCATCCACATGTGCATCGAGCCCTCCATCCCATTTGCGCCCGAAGGCAACAAGTTGGGGCCACTTCTGCCTTGCGTTGATGACTGCAAGGCCCTGAAACTTCATCCCCCCTTCGTCGGAGATCATCTCGTCGAGGGCCCGTTCGATTTCGCTGCGGTACGCCATGCCGTTCCTCAAACCTTTTCAGGAGCGTTTACCTGCGAGCCGATCCTCAGCATCGTTTGACGGTCAATGCCGCTGCCCTTTGCAAGCTGCGACCGCCGCTGTAGAACACGTCGCAATCCTCGAACAATGGACGACCGTTAACACTTCTTCCCGAAAACCCGAACGCGCTGAAAACCCGCTTCAAACATTTCTGCCCCGCTTCCGTGCTTCATTGAAGCATAAAACAAATGCCGCGTCCGCGTTTCATGTGAATCTTGATCTCGCCATTTCGATGCGCTCCATGCGTTTGCAGACGCAAACCAGTTGGCAAGCGATTTATTGGAGTTTAGCGAAAATCATGGGAGGTCGTTTCCGCGGCTGTGATCGAGATTGGCTGGACGCGAGATGCCTTGATTGAAATAGTGTGGTCCTGATTCTGGAGGACGCCGTCCACTCGAAGGAATTTCTCACGGTTGATCACCGCGCGGTACTTCTCGTAAAGGTCAGGATTCACAATCACGTTCGAAATTCCTGTCTCATCTTCCAGACTCAAAAAGACGAAGCCCTTCGCTGTTCCCGGACGCTGCCGAGCGATTACGCATCCTGCTACTCGCGTGTATTGCCCGTCCGGCACCCGAGGCAAATCGCACGCTCGTTTTACTTGCAGCTTGGAGAGAGCCTCCCGGCAATACGTCATCGGATGCGGGCCAGTGCTCATGCCCGACCCGTGAAAATCCGCAACAAGACGGTCTTCGTCCGTCATCTGAGGCAGTGGCGACAATTCCATTTGCTCCGGAATCGCATCCAGCAACGGCCCGGCAAGCCGTGCCGCGCGTTCCACTTGCCACAGAGCAGTTCTTCGATGCAGTCCCCTTCCAAGAGAGTTCAGCGCACCAATTTCGCTGAGCGTTACCAGCTCCGCTTTCTGCAGTTCCGGGACACGGCGGACGACATCATCAATCCCCTCGAACGGGCGCTTCTGCCTCTCCGAGACAATCTTGTCCGCCGCTGTATGCCTCAGCCCCCGCACGTAACGGAACCCAATGCGCAGGCACGGAATATCCTTGTCACCTTTAATCGTGTGCTCGATGGTGCAGTTCCATTCAGAATTGAGGGCGTTGATGGGTTTCACTCGGAGGCCATGCAACTGCGCATCGTGCACAAGCACTGCCGGGCTGTAAAAACCCATCGGCTGATTGTTTAGCAGTGCCGCTGTGAATGCTGCGAGATAGTGGAATTTCAAATACGCGCTGGAATACGCGATCAAAGCGAAACTCGCTGCGTGCGACTCTGGAAACCCGTAGCGCGCGAATGAAGTAATTTGCGTGATGATTTCTTCCTGTGTTTGCGGGGCGAAGCCGTTCTGAGTCATTCCGCTCCGCAGCTTGGCTTCGATTTTTTTCATGCGTTCTTCCGACCGTTTGAAGCCCATCGCTCGGCGGAGGTCTTCGGCTTCACCACCTGTGAAGTTCGCCGCCACCATTGCGATGCGCAGCAGTTGTTCCTGAAACAGTGGCACTCCCAGAGTTCGTTCCAAAATCGGTTCGAGCGATGGATGAGCGTACGTGACCGACTCCTTGCCTTGCCGCCGATTCATGTAGGGATGCATCATCTTTCCGACAATCGGGCCGGGCCGAATGATGGCTACCTGTACCACGAGATCGTAGAACTTCACTGGCGCATTGCGCGGCAGCGACGCCATCTGCGCGCGGCTTTCCACTTGGAACATTCCAACCGTGTCCGCCTTGCGCAAGGTTTCATAGACAGGAGGATCGTCGGGAGGAAGTTGCGCCAAATCGATTGGCTTACCGTAGTGCTCGGGAATAAGTTCCAAGCACTCTTCGAGCACAGCCATCATGCCGAGTCCCAACAAATCGATTTTGATGATGCCCATATCGGCGCAATCATCTTTATCCCACTGCACGACGACACGCCCCGGCATCGTTGCCGGTTCGAGTGGAACAACTGAATCAAGTTGCCCCTGACAGACGACCATGCCACCGGAATGTTGGCCCAAGTGTCTTGGCAAATCCTGAATGCATTCACACAGCTCCCAGTACTTTCGGACGCGAGGATGGTTCAGATCGAAGCCAACTTGCTGAAAGTGATTTTCGAAATTGTCAGATGGACCGCGCCATTCTCCGCTGTTCACTACGCTCGAAAGCTGGTCGAGAGTGTCCTGATCGAATCCAAGAGCTTTGCCCACCTCTCGCGCAGCCGAGCGGTCACGATAAGTAATGACGTTCGCCGTCATTGCGGCGCCGAGCTCACCGTACCGCTGATACACGTATTGAATTGCCTTCTCTCTTTGGTCTCCGCTCGGTAGGTCGAGGTCGATGTCCGGCCACTCGCCGCGTTCTTCCGACAGAAAACGCTCAAAGAGCAGTTTCATCCCGACCGGATCGATTGCCGTAATTCCGAGGGAATAGCAAACCGAGCTGTTTGCAGCCGAACCGCGGCCCTGCACGAGGATTTTCTGTTCGCGGCAAAATCGAATGATGTCCCAGACGATCAGGAAGTACCCGGCAAGATGCAGTTTTTCGATCAGCGCCAATTCGCGCTCTACCTGGCGCTTGGCGCGTTCAAACAGATCATCGTCCCGTTTAGCGCCATACCGGTTTTGAAAGCCTTCTTCCGTGCGCTTGCGAAGAAACGAATCCATCGTTTCTCCCTCGGGAACGGGATAGGTGGGAAATTCGTAGCCGAGATCAGCCAGGGTGTATTGGAGTCTTGCGGAGAGTTCGCTCGTGTTCTGAATCGCTTCCGGCAAATCCGAAAATAGCTGCACC
>DATHIB010000093.1:0-20188 GCA_035490055.1 Candidatus Limnocylindria bacterium
TTATGCCGGGTTGTATGACCTACGGGCTGCGATAACGCTCGAGATCGAGAATCTTGACGAGTTCGCGCTGGGTCGGGTCCATGTCCGCCAGGACGGTTCGCGCAAAAGGCTTCTGGGAGGCAGATGCCCCGGGGTAGAGGAACACAAACTGGCTACGTGAGCTGAAGCGAGTTGGGCCTGCGAACCGCTCCAAATGGGGCGCGGAAGCACTTAGCCCTGTTGCGGGAATTACATCAAATCAGGCGAGCGCGGTAAACTCGGGCTAGGTTGACGGGCTACTATGCCAACAGGATCGCAGAAAAAGCGTGTTCATCCGCGCTATTCAACGAGTGGAAGGTTTCGAGGTAGCCAGTTGCCATTGCATCCCAGCAATCGGAAGTCGCAGGCCTTTGAAGGGAGAGTGAAAGACATATCAGACGGCGGTTTTTGCCTGATCGCCGCGCGCGCTCCAGAGAAGTCCGGACTTCTTCAAGGCCGGCTCTTGTTTCCTCGGGTGCCCACGCAAATCCCCACACTCGTTCAGGTTCGTTGGGTAGAACACGCCCCATCCGGCCGGAATTACCACATCGGTTTGCAATACGTTATCTGAATTGACGATTCCTTCAATCTCTCGACCGTATTTAAGATCACTTCGAAGCAACTCTCTCGGGCATTTCCTCTGGGTGTGCGTTAGACCAGGCCAGCGCCACGATTACTGTGAACACCAACGCATTGGCGGGGATATAGAGATTAAAGTCGGCCAAGCTGTGCACGAGAATTGCCACAATACTCCCGATGCAACCCAGAGAGACGGCTTTGTCGAAACTCTCTTCCGTTTTCCTGTACCGACGGGCGGTTTGGGCGAGCACCCAGAAGATCGAGCCAAAGGCCAAAATAGCGCCAGGCAAACCGAGGTCAGTCGCGACCTCCAGGTAGTCGCAGTGCGCATGCTCAACGAGGAGAGTGAGGAAAACGGTTTGGACCGACGGATAAACCACCGAAAAGGACCCCAATCCGGTTCCGAGAAGAGGATGATGGCGAATCAGCCCAAGCGTATCACGCCAAATCGAAATGCGATTCTGACCGCTGAAATTGTATTCCTGCCCGAGAGTTTCAAAACGGCTCATCACCGGATCAATGCCAATCCACACGATAAGCCCGAGGACGCCGAGAAAAAATAATGTGGCGACTGCCGCCCTTGTTCGAGCCGGCGTGGACGCCGTCCCAGCGAGCGCCAGAATGGCAACGAGTGAAACCAGGATCGAAATAATCCCCATCCGCGAACGCGAAAGGACCAGGGCGACGAACAGGAGGGTGGCAAGAAAGAGCCACAACACCAGAGAAAGCAACTCCGTCCTGGAGGCAATTTTGCGAAGTGTAGCTGTTCCGCTTGAGGTGTTCTTAGACAGAAGCGCTGCCCAGCGCAAAGCAAGAACCACGGCAAACGGCAGGATCATTTCCAAAAACCCAGCGAAATGATTGCGATTGATATACGTGCCGGTGGCTTCTTCTAGATAGTATTTTTTGACGTAGGTGAAGATCTGCTGCCAGCCGGTGAGATATTGAATCAGACCATAGAGAGCTTCAAAAACTGCGAGCGACACAAGAGCAAAGACCAGCCGCTTTTTCGCCTTATGGTATCGGCAAAGGACCAAGGTCAGAAAGAAAACCGTCAAATAAGTGACCAGTAGCAAAAGGTGCGACACCGTCTGGTGCGGAGCCATGCTAACTGTGAAATGAGATCCGCCAGGCAGGTCGTCCCACGATCTCCCGAGCAAGGGAGCCAGGGAGATGGGAAGCGGACAGACTTGTAGCAGAACCAAGGCAAGCAGGAAGAGAGGGCTCGCGATGGGAATGTGGATGGAGGCAACTCGCGAAAACTGGCCGGAGACAACAAAGAGAACCCCCAGCCCCAGGATGATCACTTGCGTTACTGCAAAAAACGAAGGCGCTGTACCCCCGAAGGCCAGAACCGCTACACACACGGCAACGATAAGGCCAACTTCAAGCAATCGAACCATAGAAGGTCCGCGATGGATCAGTCACTCGCTTTTTGTTGGGGCGGCATCTGGAAATTCACCGTGACGACAGTTTCGTGCGAAGAAGGGTCGGCAATGGGACCATACTGGCCATAGTTGTAATAGCCGTTAGTGCGGATGTCCACGTTATTTAGCACGACGCCGATCATGTTTCCACCCACGCTGCGGATTCCGGACTGCGCGTGCATGAGTTGCTCGCGAGGCGTGGTCCCGCTCTTTACCACCAGGAGCACCCCATTTACGAGCGGGGCGAGGATGCGGCTATCGGCCAGGGCAAGCATAGGCGAAGAATCAAGGATTATAAAGCTGTACTCCGCGCTCGCGGACCGGATCAGCGCTCCCATGCTCTGGGAAGAAAGAAGCTCGGAAGGATTCGGAGGCACGGGGCCACAGACCAAGAGATCAAGGCCACGCGACCCAGAGGGACGCACTACGGCGCGCCAATCCTCTTGACCGGTAAGGTAGCTGACCAAGCCCAGGCTTCCACTGGTTCCGAACAATTTGTGCAGAGAGGGAAAACGCAGGTCCGCATCCAAAAGCAAGACTCTGTGGCCAAGCTGTCCCAGCGAAATCGCCAGGTTACACGCGACAGTGGTTTTGCCCTCGGCAGGCTGCGCGCTCGTAACCAAAAGCGAGCTCGGAGGCCGGTCCGGAGTCGAGAGCAGGACCGAGGTACGGAGACTACGGAACGCTTCGACGAGGGCGGCATGCTGGGTTCCATCTCTATCAATGCGGTGCCAGAAAGAGCGCGAGTTTTTGCCAGCTCCATTCCCTTTGAGCATGAGGGCTTTATCTCTTGGGAGAAATCTATGAATACCCTGCAGGTCGCCATTTGATGGAGGCACAACTGGAATCAGGGCCAGAGAAGGAAGGCCAAATAGCCGCTCGACGTCGTCGTCGCCTTTGAGCGTATCGTCCATGCGCTCCTGGAAGAGCGCGCCGCCGATACCGAGCCCTAACCCGAGAAACATGGCCACAGCTAGATTCAGAAGGGTTTTCGGCTTAACGGGTTTTGCGGGCGGTTCCGCTGAATCCACGATGCGGATGTTGCTGGCCCTCAGGCCCGCGGAGATTCCCGCTGACTTCAGCTGTTGCAACAGTCCTTCGTAAAGCTGTCTGTTGGTGTCTACTTCGCGTTTCAGGATGTTGTACTGCACTGATTTTTCGGCGATCAGACTTACTTCCTTTTGCTCCTCCTCGAGCGCGTGTTTCACAAGGCTCTCCCGGCGCACTGCAGCGGAATAATCGTTCACGATACGATCGGCGGCCCGCTGGCGCTCTTCCCGCAGCGAGGCCTTTATTTCGTCGATCTGGCTCTGAATTTCTTTCGCCTTGGGATATTCTGGATTAAATGTCGTCGATAACTGCGCCAGTTCGCGCTTGAGCTCCGCCAGCCGTTCGCTTAGATCCTGGATCAATTTGTTGTCGAACACTCCTGGCAAGGCTCCGGCATCGCTCGTTTGAACCAGGTGGTAGAGGGCTTCCTTTTCGTATCGCTCGGCCTGTGCTTTCGTAAGCTGTTCTTGCAACTCATGCATGCGCTGGTTCACCACGTTCTCGCTCGTGCCTTTGTCCGTCTCCAGGAAGACCAGGCCGTTGCGCCGCGCGTAGCTTTGCAGCTCATCTTCCGATTTCTCAAGTCTTGATTTCACTCCCACCAGTTGCTGCGACAGCCAAGCACCAGCTTTCTCGGTTGCTTGCCAGCGCCCCTCCAGGTTCTGATCGATATAATCCTCAGCAAGGGTGTTCGCTAGGCGTGCCGCTAGTTCCGCATCGCGCGAGTCAAATCGCACCGCCACAAGGCGGCTTCGACTGATGGGATCGATGGTCAGCCGATCCTGGAATCGCTCGAGAACTCGCTGAGAGAGCTCTCGATCGCGGCTCTCGGGCATGGGTCCGACTGCGAAAACCTGTCTCGGGGATGACTTTTTCGTGATTGGCCAGAGCTGCCACCACTTGCGGGAGTTAAATTCGGGAAGACTCTCCAGTTGAAGCTGATCAATTATCCGCCGTGCCAGACTTTCGCTGCCTAGGATGCTGTACTGCGTCCTGAGGTACGCGTCGGACACCTCCTCGAGCTCATACAGTTCCTTGATGGTCGGGATGTCCGGATTCTCTTTTTGAATTTCCAGCAATACCTGGGCACGGTATACGGGCCGTTGTTTGAGCGTCACGATGAGGGCCACGGTAAACAATACGAAAAACACGATCAGGATCGTGGCCAGGCGTTTGCGCAGGATACGGACATAGCTGCGCACGTCGAATGCTTCGTCGGGCTCCAGCAGTTCATAAGAGTCAGGGATCTCCACAACACGAACGTCGGAGCCTCTCGGTCCCCGCCGCTCGATTTGCTGAGCGTTGCCATAAAGCGCAACTTGCTTTTGCTCGTCCATGCGCCTACCAGCGGAAGATCAGGAGCCCGGCGAGCGTTTGCGTTGCAGCTTCTGCTCCGCGATTCAACGTGCGCTTCGCCACGCTGTTCGGTACGAAAACAATGTCTCTTGATTCGAGTATAGGGTCGCGAGCCTTCCCTGCCAGGATTTTCCCCAAGTCGATCGGAGTCTCCTTTCGCTCACCGCTTTGCCAATTCGTATGGATGATTCGCGCTCCGCTCTTCGCTGCCGTGGGAGTCAGGCCTTCGCTCAGTGCCAGCGCCTGCAGGACGGAAATATTCTCATTGGATTTAAGAGCGAATCCGCCGGGCCTTCGAACCTCGCCAATTACGTAAACAATTCCCGCGCGAGTCACTTTGACGATGTCGCCCGGATGAACCAAGGGATTGCTGTGAGAATCAGCCGACTCCAGTAGATCTCTCAAGTTCACCTGTACGGCAACTTCGGATGCGGATGCGTTATTGTTCGGGATTGCTGGCAATTTCTTCGCTTCACCGTCCTTGTGCACCTCCTCCGAATTTTGCTCCATGTCAGGGGAGTAATCTGCAACTGTGCCCGCCTCCGCGCTTAAAGCCGCTCCTCGCAGAATGATGATCGTATCCCCGGCGTCGTCCGCCAACCCTTCTGCAAGGGAAAGAACTTCGAGTAGCGACTTGTTTCCCCGGATCTGGAAAACCGCTGGCCGTCTAACCGCCCCCATTACCGAAACGGGATGGCTTTGCACTTCGCGCACAAACACGCTCACGTGGGGATCCTTCATATACGCGCGGTGGAGGAGGTCCTGGAGGACAATTTCCAATTCCCGGGGAGTCAATCCCGCAGCACGAACTGCTCCGAGCAAGGGCAAGGATATTTCACCGCCGGCGGAAACGCGCACGTCGCGATTCAGTTCCTGGGCTTCGAATACATTGATACTGAGTAAGTCGTCCGGACCGATGTGATATTCCTGGGCACTTACATTTGAAGGCGATGGATGAGAATTCAGTAGTTCCTTTAGCCGACGATTCCAGTCCCCGGTAGTTGCCAGATTTGAAGGAGTGGCATCCTGCTTCTGCGCCGCTGATTGTCCAGCGGGCGAGCTCTGTTGCCTGTCCTGACCGGGACCTGCAGGAGCGGCGGCGCACAAGCCAATATCAGGGAAACACATCAATCTCAGTGCAAGCAAAACCGCCGCACAAGCGTAGGCAAGCACTTGACCCTTGCGTTGCCGCCTTAGACCCGCAAGCAGGGCGGTGTCCAGACCTTGGGCGGAATCGAGCGCCAATACAAATAAAGGACTCGCCAGCGCAGGAAGAACAGCCATATGGATTTGCTTCTTCTCGATCAAAATGCGTTGCCATCCCATCCAGGCCTTGGCCAAGTGCTGCCAGACTAGAGCGCTTTTACATCGTAGTCGATAGGGTTCACACTTGAATTGGAATTAGGGTAAAGACCTGAGGGGATTTTTCATTCCTTGCCCAAATGTTTCGTTCCGAACAGAGTCCGCGGAGTGAGGAATCCCTCTTCGGCCTTGGAACTCAGGTTAAGCCCATCATTCCTTGCCCGAAGCGCGATGCCGCTTAGGCACGTCTCCTACTTCGAAGTCTTTCCGACGCAAGCTCTCAAGCGCCAAATAAGCGATGAACTGTGCCCCATAGACCAGATAGCGTCGCCACAACCGCCGCGGTTCTTGCACCAGGCGGAAGCACCATTCAAAACCGTGTTCGCGCATCCAGCGAGGTGCCTGTTTCCGTCTCCCCGAAAGCATATCAAAGGCCGCACCGACGCCAACCAGCGCGGGCACGCGCAGCCGAGTTTTGTGCACGTGCATCCAGCGGTCCTGTCTTGGCGTCCCTAATCCCACCCAGACCACGTCCGGCGCGGCGCGAGCTATCAGTTCCTCAATTTCTCTCTCTTCTTGCACGCTCAGCTCCCGAAAGGGCGGGGAGCACATTCCAACTACATTCAGCCCTGGAGACCGGCTCTTCAGCGACTTCGCAAGGTCTTCGGCGACACCCGGCTCCCCGCCGTAGAAAAAGTGCCGGTAATCCCGGCTCTTGGTCTTTTCACAAAAGGCCAGCAGCAGGTCGGGCCCGTACACCCGCCGTGCCAAATGGTGGCCACGGCAGCGGCCCAACCACACGAGTGGCATGCCGTCGGGCACGACCAGGTCCGTTGTGTTCAAGATTTCCTTGAAGGAAGGATCATGCTGCGCCTCGACGATGCCGTGCATGCCGGTCGCTGCGACGGAGTGGCATCCGTTGCGTTCGTGAATCCATCCCTCCATGCGAGTAATTACGTCCGGGATCTGCAAGGCGTTCACCTGCACTCCCAGAACTCGGAAGTAGGTCTCAGATCCGAACATCTGCGCCGCTCGAGTGCGCTTGGCCATGGCTAGCGCACCGTGCGCCAGAAATTCAAACGGTGGATGCGCGGATTGAGGCTGAGGCACCAACTGTGTCGAGACAAGTGGTTTCTGGCAAACATTTTCATTCTCCCATTTAGTGTGGGCTAATTATAAATGATCCTGAGCTCTGTAAATACTTGGGAATTATAAATGGGTCCATCAAACGATTTAGCAAAACCGATGGTTGAAATTGCGTCCAATGAAACTCTGCGGGAAGTTCGGAAGCAAGGCTGCCGGGTGTTCTGTTTCTATATACAATGCCACAAGAGGGGAAAGGGCAGCGTTGCTCTATGAGATCAACTTCGGCCATGACACAAGCGGTGAAGCTAGAGGGCTCCGAGAAGAGTAGAGACCAATTCCTGGCTGTTTTTCTGCGCCATCTCAAAACTTGCCACATTGATACCAATGAAAAGCTGCTAGTGATCGGAGGTAGTTGGCAGGACGTTGAGCTTCTGATAGGTGCAGGTTTCAAAGACATAACTCTTTCGAATTTCCAGTTAGAACTCGAAGAAGATGCGCATTCAAATCTGAGCGTCAAAGTAAAGCTATTAGCAATCGACGTTGAGCAGGTAGATTTGCCAGATGGTTCGTTTGACTACGTCTTCGCTCACGAAGTCTTGCACCATTGTCGGTCCCCGCACAGAGCCCTGTGTGAAATGCTACGTGTCGCGCGCAAGCATGTTGTTGTGTTGGAGCCGAATGATTCTTTCTCGATGCGCGTACTGACCTGGGCCGGCTTCTCCTTTCCCCATGAGATTTTCTCGGTCGTCTATCATGGATATGCGAGCGGTGGGGTTAGAGATTCGTGCGTACCAAACTTCATCTACCGTTGGAGCGCACATGAATTGTGTAAGACAGTCTCTTCCTACCTGGCCGAATACGAGTTTCTCGTACACATGTACCCTTATTGGGACTTTAACGTCGATGAGAAGCAACTGTCCATGAGAAAAGAAACCAGAATTCACGCGATCACGTCGGTCATGGGGGCCAAGACTTTCCTTGCTGTTCTGAGGGCCTTCCAGATTGTATTAAACTGCATTCCGATCGTGCGGCGTCAAGGCAATAAATTCTTTTGTTGCATTGAAAAGACTGGTGACCTGCGGCCATGGTTAACCTTTGAAAACGACAAAATCAGATTCAAGCTCGGGTCTTTACCGGAGGGCTAGTGAGTGTTTTTCCCTTCTTGAATCTCAGTTGAAATCATGGGGAAATGCGAGCCGGGAGGGAATCTGGTTCCCCGAATTATGAGAAAGGCACCTGTCGCAACATCGTTTTTCGTTCCCGGATATATACCTCAGTTTGATGGCCTGAGGGGACTCGCGATTCTTCTGGTTCTCATCGGTCATTCCGGTTTCCTCGAAGAATTGCCACACGCGAGAATGTTGGAATATACGCGATTTGGTGTGGACCTATTCTTTGTATTGTCGGGATTTCTCATCACCGGGATACTTACGGATTCGAAAGGGTCTCAGCATTATTTTCGAAATTTCTACGCGCGCCGGGCACTCCGCATTTGGCCTCTGTATTATCTGGTCCTGTTTGTGGCCTTTGTCGTGGCGCCGCTGTTTGCGCCTTCCATGCGAGCGACGGCCGTCAGCATTTGGCCTGCTTTTGTCTTCTACGTGCAAAACATTGTCTTCGCCTATCGTAACACTTATCCCTTTGGTCTGGGAGCAACCTGGTCCCTGGCAGTTGAGGAGCAGTTTTATCTGACCTGGCCCGTCTTGGTATTTTTACTCAAAAAGCGAACACTAGCCATTGTTTCGGTGTTGCTTGTCGTTATGTCTTTATCTCTGAGGCTCTCCTTCCATTTTCATGGCGCGCCGCTCGGTTTTGTTCACTTCTTTACGCTTTCTCGTTTGGATGCCATCGCATTTGGTTCTCTGGCGGCGCTTTGGCTACGCTCCCCGAGCTGCACATTTGTCCGATGGCGCACTCTTGCGTATCAATTTTTGGGGATTGGTGTGGCAGGCACAATACTGGCGCGAGTTTTGATGCACAGGAACAGCTCCGTCGTAGGCTACACGTTCCTGGCCTTCGCATTTGCTGGCCTGTTAGGCGTATCTCTGGCCTCTGACCCGCGATCCTCTCTGCTTGGACGAAGCCTCTCGGCCGGCTGGTTACGATATATAGGAAGAATCAGCTACGGAATTTATCTCTTGCACTTTCCACTCTTCATTTTGTGGGCCCGTTTCATCGGCTCTCTGGGTTTCTACCAGGCCCACAAACTGGCTGGAAACTTGGTAGCGTTCGCCGGGCAGATTGCTTTGGCCACGATAGCTGCTTCAATTTCGTGGCGCTTCTTTGAAGAACCAATCCTGCGCCTTAAGGAACTGTTCCCATCGGCATCCGAGACGCATTGGCCCACGACACACCAATCGAGCCGGTCAAAGCTCGCTGCGGCCAGCGACTCTCGTGCATAGCTGCAAAATGACGATTGAGTGTTGCACCATTCAGTACTTCTAGTCCTGTTCAGCGTTCCATGCGATATGAGGGCGTAGGAGTGCTGAGGCGATTGGTACACAAGTTGCGATGCGACCCGAGACTTTGCGCCTTAGAATTCTTCACCATTACGCCGCGCAATGATTTTGAAACTTTCCAACAGCCGAAGGCGTTCGTTCATGAATCGAACGACAATGGTCCTTCCGGTCGCAAACCTCTGATGCTCAACGATAGAGAATCCACTTGCTTGGAGAAGCCGAAGAATTTGGGCGTCGTCCACGCCTGTCTTCGCATGATATTCCGCCAGGTCGCCGGCGCTAACCACAGGCCGCGAGAACTGAGAATCGTGACTCCGGAAGAGCTTTCGCGTCCGGCGCCAAATCCCGGGCAGAAAATCTCCTAGGTCAAGCATGAACTTGGCAGCTGCGATATCAATGGAGTCAAAGGTGCGCGTCCAGAACCGACTTCGCGGAATCGTGGGATCCCAATTCGAATAAAACAGGCCGCCGAGGCGCACATGGGAGGCGGCTTGTTCCACCACGGACGGGTAGGAGTACAAGTGGTGAAGCACCGAACTGAAGGCGACCAGGTCAAAACTCTTATCGCTCACTTCCAGGAACCGCTCGATGGGACTCCGGACGAGCGCTGGCGAATAGCCCTTCGTGAGCGCCTTTTCTTTCAACAAATCCAACATATGCTCCGAAATATCAACAACAGTCACGTCCCATCCTCGCGCGCACATCTTTAGTGTAAGGTTCCCTGTGCCCCCGCCACACTCCAGGCACGAGGGTGCGCGTCCCAGCGAAGCGAAATAGGAACCAATTTTGTCGAGGTCGTTTTCCAGGCTCTTCTGTAGAACCTCGTCAAACAGATAAGGTTCGTAGTTTTCATACTTGTCCGCAATCCATCTGTAGAATTCCACATTCGCCGCGATGACTCTATCTTCTGCCGCTCTTGCGCGGTTTGTTTTTCGGCCCGAGACACTTGCGGACGAAGTTTCTGGAGGTCCGTTTCGATTTGACCTTGGTTCGGATAGAGCGTTCATTCATCACACCTTCGTGTCCTATCCAGGACAGCGGCGGCTTCATTCATAAAATCGCCTGAAATAGGCAACGCTAATTCATCCATGAGCGCGCCCACACTTGCAGGCGCCCGAGGCTCCATCGGCCGAAGAACGTCCTTAATCGCATCGCATACTTCATCGCAGGAAATCGTCCGCAAACAATAGGGCTGGTCGAAAATGCAGTAATCAAAACATGGCCGGCACGAAAACTCCGGATGGATCACCACGCGATCATGCGGGCCGCGCGGACCGAACCACTCCGGCCGCTGCGGACCGAAGATCGCCACAACCGGCACGTTCAATAGGTTCGCAAGATGCATCGGGCCGCTGTCATTGCAAACAAGAAGCCGGCAGCGAGAAAGTACGGCCAGAAAAGAACGAAAATCGAGGCTCATTGCGTGAATCCGCTCCATCAGAGGAACATTGTGCGAATTGCCGGGCTCTGAGAACCACAGGACATGCGCGTCGGTTTCACTCAGGATACGGCGCGCGACTTCGGCGAAGCGTTCTTCGCTCCAGCGCCGAGTGGGAATGCGCGCTCCCGGATGAACGCCGATTAGAAAAGCATCGGATGGAATACCCCGCGAGAGGAGAAACGACCGGGCCTGCTCAGTCTCCGCGTCTCTCAGCTGGAAGCTGCCGGGCTCCGGGTTGGGCGATTCGTCCATGGAATCCAGCAAATGCTGCCAAATCTGCGCGCGATGCGGGCGCGACAGATCTGGCTTGACTCGGTCGGTCAGAAATTGGCCTCCACCTCCGATGTCGTACCCGATTCGGCGGCGCGCACCGCTGACCCAAAGAATAAAGTTGTCGCGCATGTCCATGCGCCCCGAAAAAGCCCAGTCAAAGTGGCGGCTCCGCAGGACCAGGATCGAGCGGACCAGGGATATCCAGTGCCGGGAGAAAGGGTTGTATTTCTTCCAGCGATTGAAATGCTGTGCCCAGGGCACACGTACGGAAATAAATTCATCCACAATTTCTTGGCCTCCTAGAAAGGACTCGAGGCCAGTTTGAACAAGGAGGGAAATTCGCGCCTGCGGAAAGCTGTGCCGCAGGTTCCTCAGGAAAGGTACAATGATAGCGAGATCGCCCAGGTTCCAGTATTCGACCACCAGGATGCTCGCGGGTGGTTCGGTAGGATTATCCACAGGCGGTAGCGGGGGCACCAGCGGCTTTAGGAATCGCGCCAGGGCCTCGAAGACACAGACGAGCCGCCATTTGCGTGGTGTCATAATTAGTAAGCTCGCCCGTGCCTCAGCTTCCCTCGAGCTCGCAGCGCTTGTGCCGGTATCATTCTGTCGCATTGACGTGGACGTTAGACTCCGCCTCCCTTCGGCTGCCATCAGACTGCGCTTCAACCAGGTATTCTCCTCTGCGGTCGAGCACATATAGAAACAAGCGCGACTCACGAATTACAGCGGAAGTACTGCATCACTGGCTGCTCCCTTACGGTGAGCGCTTTGAAATATTTCATCGTTCCTGCGAGGAAAATATGAAACGATCTGCAACGATCGTTCATAGTCAAGCTTCTGTGCAATATGCAGACCGATGCCCATCCCCACCCAGAAAAGAGAGGCCAGGTAAGGGCTCTCTAGCATGGAATCAGCCCCCCCCCACACGCAGAAAGAGACTTGTGCCAAGATCAGCATTTGCAAGAAGGAAATGCGACCGTTCGCTGAATTGCGATGAACCGCTCGCAGGCAAAACCAGAAGAAATAGGCAAGAAGGGCAAACAAGGGGAGAAAACCTAACAGACCCATCTTGTAGAGCACAGTCACGAATGTATTGTGGGGCCGGGGATCGTTGTCCCAGATTTCAAAGTTAAAAGGAATTCCGAATCCTTCCCCAGCGGGAGGGTACTGCTCAAAGCGCCTCCGGGCCTCTTTCCAGGCCGTGAGCCGGAATTGCCAAAAAGCGTCGTCACCTGTATGGAGAATCCCCGAAGCCATATTGTCAGCCACACGCGTGGTAAAGTCCCGGCCAACCTGCAGGTGAAGAAATAGGAACGCAAATGCGCACACCAGGACGGCGGCGGTGGCAAGAGTTGTAACCAGACGCGCAGAACGAAGCTTCCTCCGAAGCATTCCTGGAACAAACAACACTACCAGGAACACGATGGCAAGACATACGAAAAGGCTTCGCGCGTTAGCGAGCAACAAGCCAAGAGAGAAGACTCCCACGAAGAGCCAGCCGACCCGCGGCCTTATGAGGCGGTTCGCCAGCATTATTAGGACACCAACTAGCGAGACCAAAACATAAACCCCGGGGGCAACGAAGCGCCTCTGCTCGGGAGCAACAACCAGCCAAGCCAGTCCATTTAGGACGCTCAACGCTGTGCCAAGAAGGAACCAAGCCGCCACTCTCCTTATCGCCAGCCAGCCGCTGAAGAGATGATACCCAACCAGCAAAAAGAGCGCATATCCGATGAGTGCAGAATCACGTAGCACCAAAATAGGGTCGCAACGCCCCAAGAAACCTCGCGCAGCCGCCAGCACGCCGGCTGCAATGAAAAGCCCCAGGAAGATACTCAATACGAGTGGGAGGTGAGAGTAGCGCCGACGCGGAACAATATATATCGAAAGAAGCAGAACAATAAGGACCACATCGGTGACGAAGAGTGGCGTGCCAGGCCACCGAAGGTAGGAAAAATCCTTTGCGTATGCAGTCGTGCAAAATGCAAACCACAGGAATAATCCCTCAGCCAGCGAAACTCGTGCCTTCTTCACATACGCAAACATCAGTGGGAGGGTAACGCCCGCCAGCAGAAAAGCGGCATAGTAGGGTTCATATCCCAAGGGTTGCGGCGGAGACAACTCCAACTCGAGATTGGGGGCGCGTGTTAGCCCATCCCCAACAGCAATTACGGCTCCCAGGGCCACAATGAGTACAAGCCAAATGTTGATAATGCGTCCTCGAATTTGTCTGCGGATGAAGACATAAGGAGCTTGGTGATCAGTGGAAACGGAGGAATGGCTCGCACCGCTATTCCCGAGCGCCAACGTGCCATTCCCGCTCAAGTGCGGCGCGACCTGTTGTAAAAGGACGTTCCGTTTCCGCAGGCCAGGCCGAAAAATCAAATTACACCTCGCGAACTTCCCTACAGACCCTCTCCCGCCAACACCGCGGGAATAGTCCATAGCAGAATCTTGCAATCGAGCAACAAGCCCCAGCGCTTCATGTATTCAAGATCCAGCTTCATACACGTTTCAAAGGAAGGATTCGCGCGCGCGTTGACCTGCCAGAGCCCCGTTATGCCGGGTTTCACTTCCAGTCGTCTGTGATCATCGGGACGGTATCGCACGTAATCGTCTATGGGATGGGGGCGTGGACCAACCAGGCTCATGTCGCCTTTCAGGACATTCCAGAATTGGGGCAGTTCGTCGAGGCTGTACTTCCGGAGATAGCGGCCGAGAGGGGTGACGCGAGGATCATCAGCGATTTTGAAGAAAGGGTCTTGGCGCTCGTTGTATCGGCGCAGCGAATCTTTCAACTCGTCAGCTCCATCGAACATGGTCCGGAATTTATAGCAAACGAATTGTTGTCCCTTTTTTCCTACGCGGAGGGAGGCATAGATGACCGGGCCAGGCGACTCCAGCTTGACGGCCAAGGCAATCGCAAGCAAGAGTGGCCAGAGGAGCAAAAGTGCGACGGCGGATAACAAAAGATCCATGATTCTCTTCACGAACAATCCCGTGCTGAGGATGGGGCGCGCTCGGAGGATGCTGTTGCCTCGGCCAACCGCGGTTTCGAGTCGTTCATTGCGGTCAATCTCGGGAAAGAGAGAATCCAAGATACTTGCTAGGAACGGCAGGGAAGACAGGCGAGTCGATGAATTCGTAAACGCGGCTCTCCGCCGGCGAACCACACGTTCTGGCAATGAATTACATTGGCCAAAGGCCTGCGTCCGGACATCAACAGGTTCACCGGGCATCAAATCGACCACCCCGAGCTCTTGATTTGCTAGAAAGAGCGCTCTGCCAGCGCACTTTTGTGCTCAAGAGAGAGCGCATAAGCCGACACTTTCAGCCGCGCATCAAGCAGGCCAAGCATAGAGACTGAACAAGAATCAGTCGATAGGGTTTAGTCTGTAATCGCGGCCTGGGTGAAAACCTTAGAAGGTGGGTTTGGGGTACTATTCTCTGGCAATCCTTGCACCAGCGAATCCCTTTATAGGGGTGGATCCTTTAGTCTGTCCTAGGGTTTCCATGGATTCCCATCAGAGGTAACCTCCCTATCGACAATGAACTGTGGGAATGTTAATTAATCTTTGTCAGCCCTCCGCGACCTTCTTCGGTCAGGCAGATACCGGTGATTCTGACTACCACGCGACATTCCGCCGCAAGCCAGACGCGAAGACCCACAATCTCTATTGGTCTTGTTCCGCTTGTCGTGCTCCTCTTACTCCTTCCCGCATTGAGCCGCGCCCAGGTACTACCGCAGGAAAAAGAGAGAGAGTCTTTGGGCTCCCTAACAAGCATGGGGGAGGCATATGTGAATGACTCCCCGGCACCCGCCGAAATCACGATTTTTTCTGGCGACAGAGTGCGTACGGGGGAATCCGGCTCCGCGACCTTCAACATGAGCGGAAAGGGCTCGCTCAAACTCTCTCCACGCAGTCAGGTCCTTTTCTCCGGCAAATACGAATATACGGCTGAGTTGGAGGCAGGAGCGGTGGTGATGAACTCCGTTAGCGGGCCAAACGGGTTCACCTTGCGAATTGGAAACGACGTATTGGTTCCTTCCATGAAAGAGCATACGGCACTGGCGTCAATTGACAGGGCTCCGGATGGTTCTTTCCTAGTGACTTGTTCGGACGGAGCCATGGGCGTATTAACCTTGCAGGGAATATCGGGACTGTTTCTCCAGCTTGGTCAGTCCGTGAGCGTTGCCCCGAATGGACAATTGTTTCCAGTGGTGCAGCAGGCCGCTACCCCTGGGAAATCACTTTCCATGAGATCATCTTCGGGAGCCCAAAAGACTAAGGGTAGCCGTACGGGATGGGGTTTTCTCGGGCTGGCAACTGCAGGCGCAGCCGGAGCTGTGGCGGCTCTAAGCCACGGCGGCGGAAAGCAATCCATTAGCCCCTCTTCACCTTGAAATATCTGCCCGTGCTTCCAAGCTATTTGTAGAACCGTCGCGCACTGCCTTCAGGCCTAGTTTCAATATCCAACGGGATCGCCACGGCACATCGATTAGATGGCCTCTTTGGGTATCCTGCTGCATCGGAAGCTTCTCTTTAGTTCTTGGAGTTTGACGGACCCGCCAGCCGAAACTTGACCACGACATCTTGTTCTGTTTCTACGGGTTGCCCGCCAAGCAATGTTTGTCCGTAGCGCCATTCGCGAATCGCGCTCGTGGCCGCCTTTGCAAGCAAAGCCGGGCCGCTCGTTAGCTCAACACTCTCTACGGACCCATCGCCGCCGACAACAACGTGTAACTTCACGGTGCCTTCGATGCCTTGGCGCTTCGCGTCCTCAGGATAAACTGGTTCAACACGCGAGATGGCGCGACCTATTTGCAGGCTCCTTCCAATCGACGGTTTGTGCGAACTGATCTCCTCGGGGATTCGGATCGATGGATAAGGATCAGTGCTGACCGCTACCGACCACGTCGGAGACACGGGAGCATTGGGCTGCTTCAAAGCAGGCGGCGGACTTTCTTTTTCTTTCACCTCAGCCGCCGCCGTTCCACTCGGGATATTCTCGGACAGGCTCGTTGCCGGCGTGGCGGTGCTCTCTGTCGGTTGAGCAGGCGAAGCCTCCACAACTTGGCTTCGAACATTCTCCCCGGCTGGATTCGGCACAGCGACAGCGGCGTGCTTGGGAGGCTTTGCCGGGTCACTCTTCGGCAAGGTGCTCTCAGCGCGGCGAACCGCACTATTAACAGCGGGCCTCGCAGCAGGGCGCTCAAGGTTGCGTACCTGCGGACGCACAGGCGCCAGGTGCCCTCCGGAGCCATCCAGAGGACGGTCAGCGGGAACCTGGTCGAACCCATGCGCTTGCGGCCCGTTATTCTCGGATCGGAGAGGGGGAACATCTGTAGCCTCATGCGCGGGAAGGTCGTTCTTCGGCTCCAGGGGCTTATTTGTGCCTTTGGTATTCTGTGCGATGAATCCAACCGCTTCATTTCGGGCGGCAGGCGGCGTTGCAATCCATCCTATGGCCACCGCCGCTACACCGGACAAGATGACGGCCACCAAAAGTCTCCTCCGTCTTTCGGCTCCTCCTTCTGAAGTCATCGGATGAATTGCAGCTGTCGATTTGCGTTTGAATTCGTTTTTCTCCGATTTCTTTGGACGCAAGGCCTCCGATGCAGCCAATGCGGGTGCTACGCTGTTACCATGCAAACGGGGCACAGCAAGAGGCGGGGGAGTCGAGACCCGCCGGTGTTCTTGAACTACGCTACCGGAGGGTGAATCCACGGGCGCAAGGATTCTGAGGTTGGGAATCTGTGGTACTTTCCGATGAACTGCTGGGCCGTCGGGAGCCTTGGCGCTTTGCGCCTGAAGTTCACTCGGCGACTCCGGCTGAGAAATCCGGCTGGCGATTATCGTGCGCGCCTCTTCCGTCAGATTGACGAATCGAATCCCGGCCTCTCTTTTTGATTCGCTGATCCACGCAATCTGCCCGCTTGCTTCGATCTCATCCCTCGACCCCGTGAATTGAATCCTTATAGTCGGGAGATCATCCTCGGTCAGAATCATAGCCGCGGTAAGAGCAAGACCGCCTTCGCTGATGTTAAGGAGTACGCCGCCGTTGTCCCGGCCCAGCTCGATGTAACTGAAAGGCCTTATCTGCTGCCGGGGATGACTACGGCGTTCGCGAAGATGGGTCGAACAGTCATCGCCGGCCAGGTTGTCTGACGTGGCTTGAGTGGCTTGCTGAAAAAGTTCCGCGACAATCTCCGCCGGTTGGTCGGTGAGAACGGAAGAGTCTTCCGGCAGGTTCAGCTCAGGGACCCGTTCTTCGTCAACGGTGCTGGAGTCCACAGGATCCGCCAACGACAGCATTGGTGTTCTTGTCGGCGCATCCCCCGCGGGATGTTGTTGCGGTCTTGGGAGTATCTCTGCTTCAGGCTGACGTTCGCGCTCTGAGCCTTCGGCGGCAAGCCAATCAGCGATTCGCTGGCGCGCTTCTTCGGGCAAGCCGACGAATCTTATCCCCGCCGTCTTTCTTGATTTACTTCTCCAGGTTAGCTGTCCGGTTGCTTCCATCCAGCCACCGGAGTCCGGTAATAGAATCCGCATGCTTACAAGGTCGTCGCCACCCAGAATCATTGCGGCCGAGAGGGCTAATCCGTCCTCACTCATGTTGTAGATGAGACCGCCGTTTACCTTCCCCAGGTCGACGTAGATCGGGGGGGTAACAAGCGTGCGTGTCCGGGCCCGGCGTTCGGTGACGCCGAGAGCTTTTCGAGCGCTATGTAATGTGCCCAGCATGCCCTGCAATCATAGATCAGGAATCCTGCAGGAAACCTGCCATCATTCACTTAAATCTTAGGTTTACGCAACACTACCTTCAATCCGGTAAAACCCTGCACTGACCCGAATCACAGTGCTTCGAACCACCAAGAACTCTGCGCAATCTTCGGGGGGTACGGCTAGTTTTCTGGAGTGAGACTGACACGATCGATCCAGACAGTGCCGCTGATCTGGTTGTCGAGTTTCTCGCTCGCGGGCCGCGCGACCCTCACGACCAGTAAGCGCGTATCGGCCTTGGTTTTGAATTCAAATTGCACCGAGGACCAGCCAGACGTGCCCAAGGTATTCTCGGTCGATAGGAACAGCTTCCCCATGTCAAAAGCATCGAACACTTGGAACCTTGGCCCGCTGTCTGTGGTAATCCCTTTCACGCGTATAGCGCCGGAAAACTGGTATCGCGTGTTCGGCTGGACGGCCACGTACTGGAATACATGGCCATAGTCGAGGTTGCCCTTCCCGCTGAATTCGATGCGAAGCGTGCGAGATCCCTCGAAAGCACCCTCGAAATCTATCCCAACCACGGCTCCATCGACGGGGACAGCGCGCCAATCCAGTCCCCCGTCTAGAATGTCGCGTTCAAAGCTCCCGTTTTTCACTAAATTGGAGCCGTTTACAAGCGGGCCGATTTGCATGGGGAAGCGTTCGGCCAGTGCAAACCACGCGGCGGCCAGGCGGCCGGGCTCGCGGTGTTGGATGAGCGCGTCGAGATAAGGGAAGGTCTGGCGGAGGTCAAATGGCAATTTCAGTTGGAGCAGGCGCAGCCAAACTTGTTCCGCGGCCGTCACGTCACCCGCTTCCATTTCGAAGTTCAGATAGTCAAAGAATACGGATGCCTGGGGAGGAAGCATCTCCAGAATCGCGCGATTGTCCCGCGTCGCGCTTACGGCAAGCCGGAACACGTCCCGGTGGGCGGGGCTGTTTCCTGCGAGGACGACCTGAAGCGCGCCCAGTGCCTCTGGGGTCTTGTGAGCCCGAAAGGCAAAATTGGCGAATCTCCAGTTGATTTCCGGCGAATTGGGAAAGAGCCGGAGGGCCCGCTTGAATGCGCTCAGCGCGTCGTCGGTTCGCCCGGCCCAATCGTAGGCTGCGCCAAGATCACTCCAAAAGTGAGCGTCATAGGGACTCAGGCGCGTTGCACTCTCGTAAAACGCAACGCTCGCGTCTAGGTTTTTGGTGGTCCCGTAGAAGTGCGTGAGGGTGCCGAACGCGTCATAATACTGCGGATTATCGCGGTCCCACTGTACGGCGGATTGAACCGAGGTTGGTGACTCTTGACGAAAATACCAATCCGCGATCCCTCGCCTTCCCACTAGGTAGATGCAGAAAAGCAAACTAAGCGCCAAGCCAATTCGAGCCGTGAATTCCGCGGGCGGCACGCTTCTCATCTTCAGCATGAAGCGCACTCTAACTGTAATGTTGTCTCCACGGTTCGATCTTGCCCCTGCAACCCGCCAGACGCAACATCAAATCATGTATCAAAAATTGTTCCCCCTAGCCTAAGACTAGAAAACTTTCAGCGAAACTCCTGACGTCTATCTCCTATAAACGGCGGGGAAGGAGGCCATCCTTTGTCTGTCGGTGGAGCACAGCTGCCTGCCAGGCGACAGTAGCTGCAGTGGCAGCCGTCGGATCCTCTCGAGCCAATCTTCGTTGGAGATGGAATTCGCGGTGGACAGTTCCGCCATCGGCGATCCCGATTGTAGTGCAATTGACCGTAAAAACGTGTCGCCGGCCTCCCGAGAGTATTCTTCGCAGGACTGTCTAAAAGAGAACAGCTATTTGTCTTCATAACCCGTAGGCTGCAGCTATAAACGGCGAGACTGAGCGACATTGGCCGCGATGCAAGGCTGGGCCGGACGATGTCCCTCATCTCGCCGTTCGCCTCATCTACACCCCGGAAGACCGCCTTCCATTCCAAGTTGAGCGAGATAGAGAAATCTTTGAATCAGTTACGGGGAATCCGTCGCGTGTGGCAATTCTCTGGGTTGCTCCTGGTATTTAGCGTGTATTCCTACCGCGTACGGGATATTGCACAGACGGCAATTTTTCAAGTCTGTCCATTCCCTGCTTTTCCGATATAAGAGTGGAACCCCTTGTAACTGGGTGAAATAAGGAGCTAGCCCGGGGCTAGAGCAATACAAAACTCATGACAACTGTTGGTAACGGGGCCTCCCCACGCTAATGGACCCAATGCGCAGACCGGACATATACGGTTTGGCAGACGCCCTTTGAGGTGATTGCAATGTGTGTCGGCTGATAGGAGGGGGTAGTGTCCCGGAACCTGTAGAAAAGTGAATAGCGCATTATGCCTGTGAAGTCATGAAATTCTTTTTTTTAAGCAGCAGCTTTTTCTTTCCCTCCGATGTCACGATAGCCGTTGATGCGGTGGAGTTTCATCTGTCCGCT
>DATHIB010000094.1:0-46040 GCA_035490055.1 Candidatus Limnocylindria bacterium
CGTTGGACAGTCGACCACGCGAACGCAATTATCGCCCTTCGTTGTTCCCAGCTCAGTGGCCGCTGGGAAGAATTCTGGGAACAACGCGCCGCTGGCTGATATCCGGCCGGTTTTTCACCTACAAATTTGTCGCACACCCGATTGAAACTTCCTGCTTGACACTTTTTCGGCCTGTAGTTAGCCTTACACAATTTTAGCAATGTTTTGGTTCGCACCGATGTTATGCCTTGAAAATCATGAATCCGTGAGTGGAGGAGAGGCTATGTTCCACACACCACAGCTGGCGGACATTTCACATTTTTTTTCTTGGAGGGGTATCGCAAAGGCCGGGGCTCTAGCTGTGCTCGCCCAACTGATTGCTGGGAGCATCGCGTGGGGCCAGGCAACGACCTCGATCCGCGGCACGGTGACCGACAGTTCCGGGGGGCATGTTGGAGGGGCTTCGGTGACTCTGACGAATCCGGAATCCAAGATCGCACGTACGACGACAGGAGATGATGGCGGTTATCAATTTCTATTTCTACCTCCGGGAACTTACAGTGCTTGGTGGGAAGCGGGCGGCATTCCCTTCCGCGTGTGGATAGATAAACCAATCGAGCTGGCCCGTCACTGGTGTGTTCACCAGCAGTTGCAATCTCGCTCGGAGTCA
Source organism: Candidatus Limnocylindria bacterium (assembly GCA_035490055.1). Lineage (GTDB taxonomy): Bacteria > Acidobacteriota > Terriglobia > Acidiferrales > UBA7541 > Acidiferrum. Next base: position 650 of record DATHIB010000094.1, read on the forward strand.
GCGCTCACCGCTGCCAAGTGCTTTACCGATATTCTCCGAAACGGTTACAAGCAGAGACCCATCTGCGGGGACAAGTTGCTCTTTCTTGAGGATGTTGGCTGCAGCCGTAAAATACAAAAGGGCACGCTCTTTGCATCCCGGGCTCGCCGAACACTGCGCGGCCAAGGTGCTGGTGACCAGCAGAGTCTTGCGCCGGCTATCTTCGACACTCGCCTTGGCGTTGCCCGGGTCTTTCACATCCTCGCCGAACAGGGTGAGGTCATACGTGAATCCTCCAGCGGTACAAAAGAACTGCCCCTCCGTCTGCGCTTTGCAGAGTATATCTAAACGCATGCGAAGCTCGCGTATCAGAACTGGAACAGAGCCATCACGTTCTCGCGGGGGCAACTTCAACTGGATGGCGGCTTGATTCGCGAGTACGATCAAATCGCCAGGGGCTGCCACCTTTTTCAGGTCTTGCTGAAGGCCAACCGCGCAGCGTGCGGCCAGCTCACCCGTTTGCGACCACAGAACTTCGATCAGCCGCATATTGAGTCCCATCCTGTAGAAAGACTGTGCCGAGGGCTCCTTTTCTAGTTCCTCATCTCCGGTCGCGACAGGAGACGAATTGGGCGGAGTTACGGCCGGAGACACATCAGGCGTGTTCGTTGATGGTTTTCTCAGTTTTTTGCTCTGCAAGATTCCTGCAGGGTTCTTGAGCAAGGCAACAACATCGGAATAGTTGTGTTTTTCGGCCTTGGAGAGGGCCGTCTCTCCCTCCTTATCCCGAGTAGCGACATCCGCTCCGACCTCCAGCAAGGCGCGCACCGTTTCCGTACGGCCCTGACGGGCTGCTTCGATCAGCGCGGTCCTTCCCATGTCATCCTTGGCGTTCACATCGGCGCCCTTTTCCAGGAGCACGGCCACGGTGTCCGTATCTCCCGCGTACGCTGCATGAATCAACGCCGTATCGTCATACTTATTCTTGGCATTCACGTCCGCGCCTTTCTCCAGCAACGCGCGCACGGTATCCGTACGGCGCGAAAAGGCCGCCCAGAACAGCGGTGTCCATCCCATGTTGTCCTTGGCATTCACATCCGCACCCTTCTCCAGCAAGGTGCGCACGGTATCCGTATAGCCCTCTAACGCCGCCTCCATCAAAGCGGTCCTCCCGGTGTTACCTTTCGCATTTACATCGGCGCCTTTCTCCAGCAAGGCGCGCGCAGTTTCCGTATGGCCCCTCACCGCTGCGCCCATCAATGCCGTATTTCCATAGTCACCCTTCGCATTCGCGTTCGCACCGTCTCTAAGGAGGCTCTGCACTTCAGCGGTATCCCCGGCCTCGGCCGCGTCCAGCAGTTTCTTATTGGGGTCCCGACTGGCCGTGGAAGCTGACAAAGCCGGTTGCGGTTTCGGAGCTGAAGTGGGGCCCGCCGCAGTTGGTGGGGCAGTTGGCACGCTCGCGGTTGCGTTTCCTGCGCTTTTTCTCGGGGGGACTCTGGGAGCGCGCCGAAGCAGAGCAACAATGGTTGAATACTTGTACTTTTCCGCCAGTCGAAGGGCCGTGTCTCCTTTCCTGTCCTTCGCATCGACATCCGCTCCTTGCTCCAGCAAGACACGCACGGTATCTAGTTGCCCCAAATCGGATGCGCTCATCAAGGCCGTCCGTCCGGCCTTACTCTTCGCATTCACCTCCGCGCCCTTCTCCAGTAAGGTGCGCACGGTATCCGTATGGCCCCTAACCGCCGCGCTCATCAACGCCGTCTTTCCGCTATCATCGATTGCATTCACATTCGCACCTTTCTCGAGCAAAGCGCGCACGATATCGGTACGGCCCGAAAAGGCCGCCCAGAACAACGGCGTCCATCCATCGTTGTCCTTGGCATTCACATTCGCACCTTTCTCGAGCAAGGAATGCACGATGTCCCTATAATCCGCAGAGGCCGCGTTCATCAACGCCGTCATTCCGTCCCTGCCCTTGGCATTCACGTCCGCACCTTTCTCCAGCAAGGTGCGCACGGTATCGGTGCGGCCGAAATAGGCTGCCCAGATCAACGCCGTCCATCCGACGTTATCCTTCGCGTTCGCGTCCGCGCCCTCCCCGAGCAACTTCTGCACTTCCGCGGTATTCCTTGCTTTAGCCGCGTCCACCAGCTTTGCATCGAGGTCCTGACCGCGCGTGGATACGGAAAAACACAGGATCGCGGCAAGCATCCAGAGCGGTTTTTTCATGACCACCTTTCGGGGAACCTCGCGGTGCCCGGGCTCCGTGTCGTGCGGGCCGATTTCCAAGCGAGCGGAAATTTGCCCAGCATAGCTCCCGTAAGCAGCAGAGTTAATAACAATTTACTCGCGCGGGCCGGTGAAATCGCGCACTTCTTGCGTAGTTTACATGATTGGACAATGGCGATAGCTCCTTCGACCGGGCAGGCTTGGTGACACTCGGATGACCAAAGCGCGAATGCGAGGAGCGCAGCCGTGAGGATGAAAGGCCCTGAGCGGAGATTGAGGCATTGCCTGCCTATGCTTCCAGTGCGCCGCCGGAGCCGGCGGGGAGCTCGATCTGGTATTTGGTGCGGGCTTTTTCGGCGTGCTGTTCGAGGGCCAGAGCGATTAGTTTGTCGATGAGTTCGCGGAAGGGAATGCCGCTGGCTTCCCAGAGCTTCGGGTACATGCTGATGGAGGTGAAGCCGGGGATGGTGTTCACTTCGTTGAGAAAAATCTTGCCGCCTTCTTTTTCCAGGAAGAAATCGACGCGGGCCATGCCACTAAGTTCCAGCGCGCGAAACGCGTCGACGGCGTACTTCTGGAGTTTTTGTACTTGCGCGGGCTTGAGCTCGGCGGGAATCAGAAGCTGCGTGCCTTCTTCGAGATACTTTGCGGTGTAGTCGTAAAATTCACGGTGCGGGACGATTTCGCCGGGAACCGAGGCTTTTGGATCGTGGTTGCCGAGGACCGAGACTTCGATTTCGCGCGCGATGACGCACTGTTCGACGAGAATTTTCATGGCGAACTCGGAGGCAAGATTCAATGCGGGCGCCAGTTCTTCAGGCACGTGCGCTTTGGTCATGCCGACGGAAGAGCCGAGCGTGGCGGGTTTCACGAAAACGGGGTAGCGGAATTTCAGTTCGACGGCGCCTTGAATTTCTTCCGGATTGCTTTCCCAGTCGTGGCGATGAACGGTGATCCAAGGTACGACGGGGATTTTCGCGACTTGAAGCAAACGCTTGGCGACGTCCTTGTCCATGCCGATGGCCGAGCCGAGGACGCCGGCGCCGACAAAAGGCAATCCTGCCAAATCGAGCAGGCCCTGAATCGTTCCGTCTTCGCCAAAGGTGCCGTGCATCACCGGGAAAACGACGTCGATGCGCTGGCCGCCGCCACTTCCGTCCAGCTTTACAAGCGCCGCATCGGTGGGGTCCGCGGTCATCATCACTCGCTGGCCACTCTTCAAGACTTCCGGCAGCATTTTCTGCGCGCCGGCGCCGACCAGCCAGTGGCCCTCCTTGCTGATGCCGATGGGCAAGGCTTCGTACTTGTCGGGATCGAGGCCGCGAATCACCGAGGCCGCCGATGCCAGGGAGACTTCATGTTCGCCGGAGCGTCCGCCGAAGAGGATCCCGACGCGGAGTCTTCTCTTGTTCTCAGGGGTCATGGGAGTGATCAGTTGTCAGTTTTTAGTTATAAATGAAAAAACAGAATTGGTGGGGCGGTTGTTTTTGGTTGGGTTCTGAATTGACAACGGAGGCGGTTGAGAGAGGTTCACAGTTGACCGTTAGCAGTTGTCAGTTCGAAAAGAATGAGGGAAAGAATCGGCGCCGCGGCCGAGAGCAGTATATTCGTAGAACCTATAACTGACAACTAACGACTGAAGACTGATCACAGGATTTTCTGGCCAAGGCCGGAGAGGACAAGTTCGACGCCGAGGAGCGCGGTGCGATTGTGTTCGTCGAGAATGGGATTGATCTCGACGACTTCGAGGGAAACCATGGACTCGGAGTCGGAGATCATTTCCATGGCGAGATGGGCTTCGCGATAGGTGACGCCGCCGCGCACGGGAGTGCCGACGCCGGGAGCGTCGGCGGGATCGACGAAGTCCATATCGAGGCTGACGGCGATGCCGGCGGTGTCGTCCATGGCGTACTTGAGGGCGTCGGCCATGACTTCGCGCATGCCGCGCTCGTCGATGTCGCGCATGGTGAAGACGTGGATGCCGGATCTCTTGACGATCTTGCGTTCCTGGGCGTCGAGATCGCGCGCGCCGACGATGACGATATTGCCGGGTTCGGCTTTAGGCTTGAAGCCCAGAAGGTCGACGAGCTCGGGCGCGCCGTAACCCATGATGGCGGCGAGCGGCATGCCGTGAACGTTGCCTGAGGGAGAGGAATCGGGGGTATTCATGTCACCGTGCGCGTCCAGCCAGAGGTAGCCGATCTGTTTTTTTTCCTTGCGGAAATAGTTGGCGACGCCGGCGGCCACGCCTGCGGCGATGGAATGGTCACCGCCGAGGACGAGCGGGAGAAATCCTTCAATTAAGGATTTTTCGGCAGCGGCGGCGACATCGCCGCAGGTCTCGGCAATTTCCTGCAAATACTTGGCGCGCTTTTCGCCGACGGGCATCTCTTCCGGCTGCTTGACGGAAAGATTGCCGATGTCTTCGACCTGAAGCCCCAGCTTTTTGATGCTGGCCTGGAGGCCCGCGCCGCGAAGGGCGGAAGGGCCCATGTCCACGCCGCGACGGCTTTGGCCGAGGTCCATGGGGACGCCGATGATGCGAACTCTTTGGGCCATGTGATGACTCCGTGACTGGTGACTCATGACTGGTGAGTGGCCGAGCGGGTGGCGCAGCGGCAGACCCTGCCACAAAATCCAGGCCAGTCCTTATCTCAACAGAATTGCGGAAACAGCGGGAAAACTTCCGAACTACCCCGCCCTAAGGATACACGCGATAAATCATGCGAGGGAAGGGAATGACTTCGCGAATGTGTTCGGCGCCGCAAATCCAGGCGACCGTGCGCTCCAGGCCCATTCCGAAGCCGGAGTGAGGAACGCTGCCGTAGCGCCGAAGATCGAGATACCACTGGAAAGATTCTTCGGGCAGGTTGTGTTCGCGCAGGCGCTTCAAGAGCAAATCGTAATCGTGGATGCGCTGGCTGCCGCCGATGATTTCGCCGTAACCTTCCGGAGCGATCATGTCGAAGGCGAGGGCAAGCTCGGGGCGCTGTGCGTCCGGCTGCATGTAAAAGGCTTTGATCGAAGTCGGGTAGTGGTGGATCAGCACTGGGCGATCGAAGGAGCTGGAGATGATGGTTTCTTCGTCGCCACCGAAGTCGTCGCCGAACTTGGCGGGATTGCCGTTTTTGATCAGCAAGGCAACCGTATCCTCATAGCTGATGCGCGGGAACGGAGGCTTCACGTTTTCGAGCTTGGAGGTATCGCGTTTGAGTGTTTCGAGCTCGCGAGATTTGTTCTTGAGCACGCCTTGCACAATGGCGCTGACGAGCCCTTCGCCGAGCGACATCGCTTCCTCGAACTCGACGTAGGCGGCTTCCGGCTCGAGCATCCAGAATTCGGTGAGGTGGCGGCGGGTCTTGGATTTTTCGGCGCGGAAGGTCGGACCGAACGTGTAGATCTTGCCGAGAGCCATGGCGATGGCTTCGGCGTAGAGCTGGCCGCTTTGCGTGAGATAGGCTTTTTGGTCGTCGATGTAGTTGACTTCGAAAAGGGTGGACGTGCCCTCGCAGGCGGCTGGGGTGAACATGGGCGCGTCCGTGAGCGTGTAGCCCTGGCCGTCCATGAACTCGCGTGCGGCGCGGATGGCTTCGGCGCGAATGCGGAGTATGGCGGCCTGGCGCGGCGTGCGAATCCAGAGGTGGCGCTGATCGAGCAGGAAATCGACGCCGTGCTCTTTCAGCTGGATCGGGAAAGGCGTGCTCTCTGGAACTTTCTGCACGATTTGAATTTTGCTGACGCCGATTTCGTAGCCGCCGGGGGCGCGCTTTTCCGCGCGGATTTTGCCGGTGACAATGACGCTGGACTCCTGCGTCAGGCCTTTCAACGATTCGAACGCTTCGGGATTTTCCTTCTGCGCGCAGACGCCCTGGATGATGCCTGTTCCATCGCGAAAAATCGGGAAGAGCAATTTGCCCGATTCACGCAGGTTGTAGAGCCAGCCCTTGAGTGTGACTTCCTGTCCGTCGTACTTGCCTGCCTGCTCGATGGTGATCGTCTTCATGGCGAAGTTATTTGCTTATGTGCCGAACGAACAGTTTAGCAGAGAAGTCTAATTCTCTTGCAGGCCCGGCAGAGCAAGGCAGTGAGGCTTACCGGTTTGCCAGCGTTTTGAGAATTCCAAGACCCCGGAGACGTGTGTCGGCGCTAACCAGCGTCAATTCCAACGCCAGCGCTATGGCGACCAGAATGCCATCGGCTGGATCCTGGTGCAGGGGCAGTTGACGCGCGATCAGCGTGATCTCCTGCGTGACCGGAGCTTCCCGCGTGCCGGCCGTTGCTCGCGCCAGCCAATCCGTGAGATCGCCCTTCAGCTGAATCCTGCCTTTGGAATTCAAGGCCAGTTTAAAGCCACGGGAATCCGCATTTTCCACCACAAAAGGGAGAAGCTCCTACTCAGACCAAGCTAACTCAAAGCGATCCATGGACTTGCGGGCTGCGGCAAGTTGCTCAGCGACCGTGAGTGCTTCCGGACCGGTTTTTCCCTTCAATTCCAGCACCATCGGCAGACTAGTTTGCGACGCAGACTGGAGGGTTTTGATGGCGACGGACCAGTCGATGGTGCCGTCGTAGGGAGGGAGGTGTTCGTCTTTTTCGCCGTGATTGTCGTGGAGGTGGACGGAAGAAACAAGATCGCGCAGCGGCGAGAAACTTTTTTCGATGCGCTCGTCCTCCGGAGAGTCGGAGAGGTGCGCGTGGCCGATATCAAAGTTGAAACGCAATCCGGTAAGGCGGGTTTCGTCGACGAAAGCACGGAGATAAGCGGGATCGCCCATCTCACTGGTGGTGTTCTCCACACAAATGGTGACGCCCGCATGATGCGCGTGCAGAATCAGATGCTCCAAGGTGCTGAACGCCGCATCGCGCTTGCGCGGATCGGCCATTTCGCGTGAACCGCCCATGTGCAGGACGAGCCGCGCGTAGGGCAAATCATCGGCGACGTCGATGGCACGCTTCAGTTCGTCCATGGCTTCGACGCGGCGAACGCGCTCGACTTCGCAGATGGAAAGCGGCATCCCGCTTTGGCGCATAGCGCTGATGTCCCGGCTGGTGGGTGCGTGCATCGAGACGAGCTGCAGATGGTGCGCTTCGAGCGCGCCGGCCATCGCGCGAATTTCCGGCTTCATCGAGTATTCGAAGTGGCTGCGCGCGCAGAAGATCTCGAGACCTTGAAAGCCGGCCCTGGCAATTTGCTCCAGGAGTTCCGGCGTCAATTTTCGCGATACGAACAGGTACGTCGAGAATAGTCTCTGCATGATCCCGTCGAAAAGTCTCTTTCCCTTAGTATCCCACGGCATCGCCGTCGTGGCGCGGATCGGCTGCGCCCAGCCGGTCGCCGGTTGCTGGATCGATGGCGATCGCATTGACGAGCCCCATGTGTCCGACGCGATGAGTGGCGTGGCCGCGCGCGTTCAATGCCGATTCCAGGCTGTCAGGAAAGGTTCTCTCCATCAAGATGCGGTCGGGCACCCATTGGTGGTGGAAGCGCGGCGCATTGATGGCGGCCTGAGGCTCCATGCCCAGGCGCATCCAGTTGATGACGCTCAGTAAGGTCGCGGAGATGATGGTTGGACCGCCGGGCGAGCCCGTGACGAAACTCAGTTTTCCGTCGCGGAGGAGGATCGTCGGCGTCATGGAACTGAGCGGCCGGTGCCCGGGTGCGATGGCGTTGGCCTCGGATTGCATCAGCCCGAAGAGCGCATTCGGGACGCCGGGCTGGGTGGTGAAATCGTCCATTTCGTCATTCAGGAGAAAACCTGCGGAGCTGGTGGCGTGAGAGCCATAGCTATCGTTGAGCGTATAGGTGCTGGCTACGGCGTTGCCGGCGGCATCGACCACGGAAAAATGTGTGGTGTGCGGGCCTTCGCCAAGGCTGACAAGCGTTTGCTTGATGGCTGCGTTATTTGCGGCCACGCCGCACGTGTGAGGATTGCCGGCTTTGATGACTTTGCTGGAGGAAGCGCGCTGAGAATCGATGGTAGCGGAGACTTCCTTGGCGTAGCAGGGATCAGTGAGCCCAGCGACGGGGACATTTGAATAATCCGGGTCGGCGAGATAGGCGGCACGATCAGCAAAGACCCGGCGCATGACCTCAGCGACCATGTGAACGCTTTCGACGTCGTCCCAGCCTTTGAGCGGCACACTCTGCAGCATGTTTAGCGCCTCAATGATCGCGACTCCTCCGGAGCTGGGCGGGGGCGAAGTCAGGACTTCCCAGGCATGGCCATTGCTTTCGTACTTGGCTTGCAGGATCTCGCGGATTTTCGGCTGGTACTTGGCGAGATCGTCGAGCGTGATGAGACCACCGAGCCGCGACATGTCGTCGACCAGCATGCGCGCGGTTTCGCCGCTATAGAACTCCGCGGCGCCTTTCCTGGCGATGCGCTTGAGAGTGGCGGCGAGTTCCGGCTGACGGAGCGTATCTCCGGGCCGAAACATTTTGCCGTCGTTCAAGAAGATATGGCGACTAGAAGCGAAACGTTGCAGATCCTTGCGTTCCTGCTCGAATTCATGAGCGAGTCTCTCGCTGATTGGAAAACCGTTTTCGGCCAGAAGGATGGCTGGGGCCATCACGTCGGCCAGCTTCATGGATCCGCAGGTTTTTAGCGCGAGCGCGAGGCCGGCGACAGTACCGGGCACTGCGACAGAGCGATAACCGATGACGGAGGCTTCCGCATCGAGCTTGCCATCCTTGCCGATGTACATATTCCGAGTAGCTTTGCCCGGAGCGGTTTCGCGATAGTCCAAGAAAGTCGTCTTGCCGCCGGCAAGGCGTATCAGCATGAAGCCACCGCCGCCGATGTTGCCCGCCGCAGGTTCGACGACGGCCAATGCAAAGGCCACGGCAACGGCAGCGTCCACCGCGTTGCCGCCACCCCTGAGGATCTCCACGCCGGCCTGGGAGCCAAGCTCTTCGTCGGTGGCGACCATCCCGTGAGGAGCGCGGACCGCCTGCTGCGGCCAAGGTTTGGATACCTCGGCGCGATCGCCAGGTGTTGGGATCATTTGGGGACTTGCGCCGGGCGTCAGAAGCAAAGTTGCGGCCAGCAAGGCGAAGAGGGTCGCCAAAGATATTTTTTGGATTCGCATCCTAGAGAAAAGACACTAAGTGATTAGCGGGATAGCGTCAAGGCGAGCCCTAGCGGGGCTAGCGGGGTCTGTTCCTTGGGAGCTAACAAACCGCGAGGGCGGTCCCGTCCGTAGAGGTACTTGAGAATCAGCAAATTTTTCGGCATGCTATTCCGACCAACGGCAGAAGTAGGCCATACAGTCAATGGTGCGATGAGCCCCAATGGGAGCCTGGCCCCAAGTTCCGTGCCCCGTCCATTGGTTATAGACTGAAAAATCACTCAGGTCTGATTCCCATCCAAAGAGTACCAAGATGCGCGGCTTGGCTGTCGATGGCAATGGAGACAATACCTATGTTCAGAAAATCGACAGGAAGAAGAGGGATGAGTCTGGAAGATCGCCCGGTCGAGCAACCCCACGCGGCTGGAGTGGATATCGGCGCACGCGAGATTTTTGTCGCCGTGCCCACGATCCAGAAGGACAACCGGTGCGGAAGTTCGCTACCTTCACCGAAGATCTTGGGCGTTTAACGGATTGGTTGCAAGTCTGCGGTGTGACTACCGTAGCCATGGAATCGACCGGCGTATTCTGGATCCCGCTGTATGAGCTGCTAGAGCAACGCGGGCTGAAACCCTGTGTGGTCAACGCTCGCCACATGAAGAATGTGCCGCACCGACTGGCATGAATGCCAATGGATTCAGTTTCTGCATTCGGTGGGACTCTTGCGCGCGGCCTTCCGCCCCGAGGAGCAGGTTTGTGCGGTGCGGGCGATCGTACGTCATCGGCACCAGCTGGTGGAAATGGCAGCCCAGCATGTGCAGCATATGCAAAAGGCCATGACGCTGATGAACCTGCAACTCCAGCATGTCCTCAACGACATTACCGGCACTACCGGCTTGGCGATTGTGGATGCCATTGTCGCCGGAGAGCGGGACCCCAAAGAGCTGTCCAAGCTCCGGGATCCGCGCGTGAAAGCCAGCTTGGAGGTGATCGAGAAATCCTTGTGCGGCAACTGGCGCGAGGAGCATCTATTTACCCTGGGACAATTCCGTCAATTTCACCGTTTCTATCAAGAGCAGATTGTGATTTGTGAAACCAATATCGAACGGCTGCTGCAACAGTTCGACCCCCGTGTCGATCCCCAGCAGACCCCCTTGCCGCCTGACAACAAGTGCAATCGCAGTGCGGCCAAACGTCGCAAAAAGGCCGGCCATGTGGAAAGTCAGTTCGATCTTCGCACTGAGGCGTACAAACTGTTCGGCGTGGACGTGACCCAGATCCCAGGGCTAGAAACCAACGTTCTGCCCCTATTCAGTGAGGTTGGCCGAGATCTCTCCCGCTGGCCCACCGCCAGTCACTTTATCTCCTGGTTGTCCCTTTGTCCGGACAACGACATCAGCGGAGGACGGGTCCTGTGGCGAGGCATGCGCAAAGCCAACAACCGCGCCGGTCAAATCTTCCGCCTCGCCGCGCAGTCCTTACATCGCAGCCCCACGCCCCTCGGAGAATACCTGCGCCGGCTCAAAGCCAAGCTTGGACCCGCCGGCGCCACCACCGCCACCGCCCGCAAGATCGCCACCCTGTTCTACACCCTCGTCACCCGCCAAGTCGAATTCGACCACACCCTCTGGCGCGCCACCGACGCTCAGCGTCAACGACGAATCCAAGCTCGACTCACGCGGCAATCTCGTCGACTCGGCTACCAACGCGTTCCATTGGAGGTCTCTTCCTCCATGTAACCTGACTCCATCTGCACGCACGAAAAGAGGTTCCTCCAAAGAAATGATCCGGCGCTGGCTTAATTGCATCCGAATCGCGGCGATAATTATTCGCTGAGGAATTCGACCGTCGGCGGGCCGGGCAGAAGTCCAGCCTTAGTGCCGCGCTTGATCAACTCTTTTACGGCTTGCCTGCCCTTGTCGCCGTAGCCCAAGGTCCATTTGTTCACGTACATGCCGACGAACTTGTCGGCCAGTTCGGTGTCCATTTCGCGGGCGAATTGCATGGCGTAGTTCAGGGCTTCTTCGCGGTGCTCGAGGCCGTAGGAGACGCTGTCGCGGATCGTCTTGGAGATTTGGCGGCCGAGTTCCGGCCCGAGTGCGCGGCGCACCGCATTCCCGCCGAGCGGAAGGGGCAAGCCGGTTTGCTCCTGCCACCAAATGCCCAAATCGAGAACCCGGTGCAGCCCCATCTGCGGGAAGAAAAGCTGCCCTTCGTGAATGAGAAGGCCAGCCCCGACTACCTCCTTCTGAACTGCGTCGATGATTTTGTCGAAGGGCATAACCACGGGTTCAAAATCCGGCTCGTAAAGTTTGAGGGCGAGATAGGCCGAGGTCTTCAGGCCGGGAACGGCGATGCGCTTGCCCGCAAGCTCTTGCGGCTTCAGGGACTTGGTGGAAACGACGATCGGGCCGTAGCCTTCGCCGAAGCTCGCGCCGCAATCGAGCAGGATGTACTTGTCGCGGAGAGTGGGGTAGGCGGCAAAACTGATGGCGGTGACGTCATAGGCCTCGGTGAGCGCGGCCTCGTTCAGCGACTGGATGTCTGAGAGGATGTGCGTGTACTTATAACCGGGCGTTGAGAGCTTGTGGGTGGCAAGTGCATAAAACATGAAGGCATCATCGGAATCCGGGGAATGCGCCAGCTTGATCTCGACCGGCTCTTTCTCGGTCTTCGGGGCTGTTTGTGGGCCAGGCATGGGCGTGTCTGTTTCCTTTTCAAGTGCAACCTCGAAGTGGTTGCCTCGCCCGGGCTTTGGTCCTTCCCAGAGAGGCTTTCCCGCGGAGGAGAGAGTCTATCGGAGACGAACGGAAGATAGCGTGCGCGTCGCAGGGGCTTGCGTGGCGCTAGGCCGGACGATTTCTTGCAAGAGAGAGCCTAGCATATTGATGTCCGGCGAACAATTGGCAGGCGCAAAGGAAGAAAGGCATATGGGATCCCGAAGGCTAAAGCGAAGAGACCATACGGGCGATGGCGTCGTCGAAGGAGGCGCGGCCGTCAAGGTAGGGTTGCCAGAATTTCTGCAACAGCTTGAAGTAGTCGTTCCAGCCACGCTGATAGAGGCCTTCGCGCAGGGCGTAGGGAGTGTAACCGCCTGGGCCGCCGCCGTCCTGGTCACCGGCAGTCGCACTAGAAGAGCCAAGCACCGGGCGGATCACTTCGCCGGTGGTGTAGAAAACCAGAGCGTGCCAGAGGTCGCGTGGGATGGCTTTATCGCGCTGGCGGCACTCGCGGATGATGGCGGCCTGCACAGGCTCGGCGATACCGTGCGAACCTTCGTGGAAGAGCACCTCGAGGGCTTCGGTGCCCTGATTGCGTGAGTCCAGGCTGGAGATGGTGACCCGCAGGGGATCGGCCGTGGTATAGGCGCCGGTCCAATTGGCGTAACCTGTGACGTCGACGCGGATTTTTTCGCGCGGCCAGCGCGTCTGGTAAATGTCCGCAAGCCGTTCCGACAAGCCCACGCCCTGTTCGCGCACGAGCGGGGCAACGCGCATGATCCAGCGGCGGTTGGCGCGATCGTGGTCTGGCCAGAGATGTGCGCGGTAGATAGGCGCCGCGGCTTCCAGGACCTGCGTCAGCTTTGCGGGCAAGCCTGCGTCGCAGAATTTTCGCTTCCTGCCGGAGAGTTCATCGCAATCCTCGAAATCGCCGAGCTGATCTTTCAACTGGATGAGCTCGGTGGAAAAGAGCAGGTCCTTGGCAGCGTAATTCGAAACGTAGTAGGCGACGGCATCGTCCCACTGATGCTGTTCGGCAGGCGTGAGAGTGGGCTTTGCATCCGGCTCGATGTGCAGCGCTGGTCCGGAGGTCTTGCTGCTTTTGTCCGGAGACGCCGCGGCAGTGCGCTGCCGGGCTTCGTGGTAGAGCGTGTGATGGAGATTGATCCAGAATCCGCTGTGAAGCTCGAAGACGGGAAGAGGCCCGTAGGTGAAATTGTTTTGTAACTGGGCAGCCGCGCGAATGGAGGCGGGCACAGAAAGTGCGAAAAGCAGAAAGAATAGAGCTGGTGGTCTGCGGGGCATAGCGAATCGCACGATAGTAGCGCCAAGTCTTGCGGAGCACAAACAAAGCCCAAACAATGACTGGAGCTGAGCGCAGATTTTCAGGCTTTGCCAGCGGCCAAGCGCACAAATCTTTGGGAACATTCTCTTATTCGTTCGCCTGGATGCTTCGCAGGGGGTTCTACTCCACTTTGGGGTCTGCTTCGCTGCCGACCGCGCCTCGCCGGTCAGCGGCGTGCACGGCGCCATTCGAATCGCGGAAGAACGACCGTCGTCCAGTGCGCCCGTACTGCAGCGGAGTTGCAGCAAGTGCGTATTTTGCCGGAGCGCCGAGCGTGCTCGCACCGACGATCACGTAACGAATGGCGTAGCCGTTTTTCATTCCGTTCGCGAGGTCGGAATCGAGGAACCCGGCAGCCTCGCCATTCGCCGCACCGTGAAAGGGCGGCCCTAGGTTCGCCAGAGATTCGGGCAGGCGCAAATATTTGTTGCGGTAGGCTTCGACGGCGGCGGAAACCTTCTTTAGAGCTTCGATGGCTTCTCTTTCCGTCGATTCCATCTCGGCGGCATCCCATTCCACCTCCAGCGCGGGAAGGTCTAGGAGCAGCAAGCCCAGCGAGAGCAGCTTCCACTCGCCGTCTTCGCGTACCAGACCCATGGTGATCTGGTGAACGTTTGCACCAGTGGCACTGCGAAGCTCCATGGGAAGAAACGCAATATTGTCGCGGAGTTCGGCGCCGCCGATCTGCATCTCCGTGGTGACGTCGGGAGTTTGGCAGCGAAGAATGGGCCGGCCCGCGGGATTCGCGGACGCCGTAGGTCTGCCCGGCTCATTCAGGAGCACGAAGCGCTTCATCAACGCGACGCGTGCCAGCGGCGTCATGCGGGAAAACGCTTCCCTGTTTCGAACCGTGAGAAAGCTGAGAAACTCGGTTTGATTCTGGGAGCAGGCTGCGGAGAGCACGGCTTTCAGCGCGGCCGTGGGTCCGCCACTATTTGTCGTTTCGCTCGGCGCGCTCGCGGAGCTTTCGCCGGGCTTGGAGCTGGATTCCTGTGAGAGGGCGTTCGCGGCTGCGAGCAGACAGGCGCAGCTTAGGAACAAAAATCGTCCGCGAGTTTTCGTTTTGCGCAAGATCGCATCAATCCTTCGCCACGCTCAGTATCGCCGCCAGATTCTGCGTGAAGCTTGACCGCGGAAGAACTTCATCGCATCCCGCCGCCTGCGCTTGGGCGGCAAGCTCTCTTTGCACGTGCGAGAGGAAGCCGACCACGCGGACATCCTTGCGCGTCTGCCGCAACTTTTCGATGGCCGCGATCGGCTGGCTCCGCACGTTTAAGTCCACGATGACGAGTTTTGGCCCGCTCGCCATAAGCCCCATCAACGCCTCGCCGTTCGCCGCCACTTTCACTTCCACGCCGAGCTGCTTGGCGGTTTCCGCCAGCTTCATCTGGAAGAACAAATCATCCATCAGCGCTACGACTATTCCCATTTCGCTCCGCCTCTTTTACCCGCTCCTCGACGACTGCCCCGTTATTATGGCCCGGTTCTTCCCAACGGCGCCTGCTCCCCGGTAAGATGCAGCTTCGCAACGAAACGATGAGCGCTCATCCCGAAGACGCCCGCCTTGCCGCTTCCGGGCCCCGCGACGTTACTCTCTACACGCGTCCCGGATGCCACCTCTGCGACGAAGCCAAGTCTGCCATCGCGCCGCTACTGCGAGAATTCGCTGCCGCCCTCCGGGAAGTCAATATAGATGCCGATCCTGTCCTAAAGGAGCGCTACGGTTGGGATGTTCCGGTGATCTTCATCGGCCAGAGGAAAGCGGCGAAGCATCGTGTGGATCCGGAGAAGTTCCGGCGGCAGCTTCAAGATGCCGGGGCAGGCTGAAATCATCAGCTAAGATTTCGCCACAGAAAATCCGCGAATCTAGTGGCCGCCGCTGGCCTCGCGTGCGCCGACGGTTTCGTCGGGCACGTCGCCCTTGCGGCCCTTGACGCGGTCGTAGACGCTGACCTGGCTGACGGAACCGAGCGCTTCGTTGTAAAAGGTTGGAACACCCAGCGCCGTGCGCAGTTCTTCGTTGAACTTCCGCAGGTTTTGGAGATGTGTCGCGAGCGCCGGCAATTTCTGTCCGTCGTCGGTGAGCAGAAACTTCTGGTAGCCGGCGTCCCACAGCCGCGTGAACCGGCCCTTCAGCATGATGGTGGGAATAACGGTCATTTCATAGAGGTCGTCGGGGCCTTTACGGAACTCCGCGCCGCAGCCGTATTTTTCGACGCGCACTACGCCGCGCGTGCTGCCCACGGCAAACCCCAGCGCCGCGAGACTTTCGATTGCTTTTGGCGAGAAACGCTCTTTGACATTCCACATGGCTGATTCAGAGTAATGAATGGGCGGGATTCTGTAAAGTCATCTCGGCGGCGAGCCTGCCCGATGGAGAGTGGATTACCTGAGGAATTCATCTGAAAGGGCATTCAGGTCGAACTCAACGTCCCGTCATGCCTTGTACTAGGTCCTTTAATCTCTTTCGCCTAAATGATAAGAAAGACGACCGCAGACAGGTGCAGCGGATAGGTGCATCCCACTTGAAGTTCGGAGGGCCTTTGGTCTCGCAGAGGCGCCGGACATCTCCACTGTGAAAACGATCATGACCGCAAAACCGGAGACTTTGGAAGCCACTCTCGACAAAATTGGCAAGACCTATGGCTCCTTCGGCAATTACTTGCAAGACGCGTTGAAGCTCTCCGATTCTGATCTCCTAAATATCCGCCAGCGACTCCTGGAACCTTAACACGCAAGAAGCGCGTTTCGCGCGCATGGGGCCAGCCCGCCTATTGGGCAATATGGGTTGCCAGAAACTGACCCACTATCCGCACATAACCAGGGTGGGAGGTAGGACTCGATTCAGACAAGACCGAATTGTGGCCGTCGCTCGCGCAATCGCGGGAGGCTTTGTATCGTGCTATATCTCAGGGCTAGGCTGGCGCATCTAATTCGAAGTAAAATGGTCGGATATCCCGCGCCCGTTTGGCCGGGAGGAGAGACTGGAAACCAGGCGCATGATTACCACGGGTCACATTGCTGCATCTCCCCGCGAATCAAAGGTTCAGGAGGGGGCTCAGCCGGGCCGGGCGGGT
The DNA here is from genome assembly GCA_035490055.1 of Candidatus Limnocylindria bacterium. GTDB lineage: Bacteria > Acidobacteriota > Terriglobia > Acidiferrales > UBA7541 > Acidiferrum. The sequence continues at coordinate 17,071 of DATHIB010000094.1, forward strand.
GAATCCTTGCTGGACCGCATTGGGAATACGCCCTTGTTGCGGCTGGAACGCGTCGGCCAGAAATTCCCGAACATTGAATTCTGTGCCAAGGCCGAGTGGTTCAATCCGGGCGGATCAGTGAAGGACCGGCCGGCGCTGAGCATGATTCAAGCTGGTCTCGCCAGCGGGGCGTTACGACCCGGCAAAACCATTATTGACGCGACCAGTGGAAACACCGGAATTGCCTATGCGATGGTCGGCGCGGCGCTCGGTTTTCCCGTGCAGCTTTGCCTTCCGGACAGCGCTTCGCACGAGCGGAAGCGCATCCTCTCAGCGCTCGGTGCGGAGCTGGTGATCACTTCCGGCGATGAAGGTACCGACGGCGCGATTCGCAAAGTGCACGAAATCGTCGCGGGAAATCCTGAGAAATATTTTTACCCGGACCAGTACAGCAATCCCGCGAACTGGCAGGCGCACTATCGCACCACGGCCAACGAGATTTGGGAGCAAACTTCCGGCCGCATCACGCATTTTATCGCGGGACTCGGTACGAGCGGCACTTTCGTCGGAACGACGCGGCGGCTCAAAGAATTCAATCCCGGAATCCGCTGCGTGAGCCTGCAGCCCGACGCATCCTTCCATGGTCTGGAAGGGTGGAAGCACATGCCGACGGCCATGCGTCCGGCGATATACGATGACACGCTCGCCGACGAAAATTTGGCGGTCTCCACGGAAGAGGCTTACCGGCTGGTGAAGCGCCTGGCGCGCGAAGAAGGCTTGCTCGTCAGCCCCAGCGCGGCGGCGGCGCTGCTGGGTTGCTTCCAAGTTGCGGCGGGAATTCCGAAGAATGCGAATGCCGTTTTCGCTACTGTTTTTGCGGATTCCGCCGCGAAGTACCTGAACGAACGCTTTTGGGACGAGGAATAGTTATGGCGGACGCAGCAGCACTCTGGATCAGCGGATCGCTCGCGGAGAAAATCCGCGCGCATGGCGCGGAGACTTATCCGCATGAATGCTGCGGCGCACTGCTTGGACGCGATTCGAGCGCTGTTCTTGAGAGCGATCATGGAAAGGGTGCTCTTACTCTCGCGCGGGAGATCCTGCAGCTATTTCCTCTCGTCAATCGGCGAGACGATTCGCCGCGCAACCGCTTTTCGGTGACCGCCGAAGACGTTCTCACGGCGGAAAAAGCGGCACGCCAGCAAGGACTCGAAGTAGTCGGCTGGTATCATTCGCATCCCGACCATCCGGCGCGGCCGAGCGAATATGACCGCGATCACGCCTGGCCGTGGTACAGCTATATCATCGTCAGCGTGCAGAACGGCGCGCCCCAGGACATGACCTCGTGGCGTTTGAACGACGACCGCGCGGAGTTTTCACCGGAAGGAATTGAGATTCGCCACCGCGCCGCGGTGTCGGCCACTGGTTTCAGCACAACGGAGAAATGAAATGCCCGTGAAAGTAATGATCCCCTCGCCGCTTCGCCCCTACGCGGGGAAGCGTGACTCGGCCGAGTTCAGTGCAGGGACTGTCGGGGAAGCGCTCGGCCATCTGACCACGGAATTCGCCGAACTGCGCAAACATCTATTCACCGAAGACGGCAAGCTGCGCAGCTTCGTCAACGTGTATGTGAACGATGAGGACATTCGTTATCTCGCGAAAGAGAACACACCTACGAAGGATGGAGATACGATCAGTATTATTCCGTCCATCGCGGGGGGGGTTACATTTAGCGGCGCCGTCGCGGTCCCCGGCCGGGCAGCGTTAAACTTCGCGAGGAATCTCTGGTCGCTTATTGTTCCTCCGAGGCGAATTGGAATTTGAAGGAGTAGAGAAACGCAATGGCCACGACCACACAGCCGCAGACCGGCGCAAAACCGGCAGCGAGCCTTTCGAACGAAGAAATCCTTCGCTACAGCCGCCATTTGATCATGCCAGAAGTCGGCATGGAGGGGCAGCTCAAGCTGAAGAACGCCAAGGTACTGCTCATCGGCACAGGCGGACTCGGCGCACCGCTAGGTTTGTATCTTGCGGCCGCGGGCGTGGGCAAACTCGGGCTGGTAGACTTTGATGTCGTCGACTTCACGAATCTCCAGCGTCAGGTCACTTTCGGCACCAGCGACGTCGGCAAGCCGAAGAGTGAAGCCGCGCGCGCGCGCCTTGCGAACCTCAATCCGGACATTCAGATCCAGTCGTTCGAAACCCAGCTGACCAGCGCCAACGCGCTCGAACTCTTCAAGGATTTTGATGTCATCGTCGACGGGACTGACAATTTCCCCACGCGGTATCTTGTTAATGACGCATGTATTTTGCTGGGGAAGCCAAACGTTTACGGTTCGATTTTCCGGTTCGAAGGCCAAGCTACCGTTTTCGGCATGCCCGATGGCCCGTGCTACCGCTGCCTTTATCCGGAACCGCCTCCGCCGGGGCTTGTACCTTCTTGCGCCGAAGGCGGCGTCCTCGGCGTTCTGCCCGGAATCGTCGGCTCCATCCAGGCGATGGAAACGATCAAGCTGATCCTCGGCCGCGGCGATAGTCTCGTGGGACGATTGTTGCTCTTTGACGCTCTCGGGATGAAATTCCGCGAGCTCAAGCTGCGCAAGAATCCGAACTGCCCGATGTGCGGAACACATCCTACGATCACCAAGCTGATCGACTATTACGAATTTTGCGGCGTGCGCGGCGAAGAAGCTCCCGGCCCGTCCGTCGAAGTGCCGGAGATCACTTCGCGCGAGCTCAAAGCCAGGCTCGATCGTGGAGATGATTTATTCATTCTCGATGTGCGCGAGCCCCACGAATACCAGATCTGCAATCTCAAGGGACATCTGCTCCCGCTGGGGGAGCTGACGCGGCGCGTCCACGAACTGGATTCATCGCGGGAAATCGTGGCGCATTGCCGCAGCGGGAAGCGTTCCGCCGAAGCAGTGGACTTCTTGCGTAAGGCGGGTTTCCGCAAAGTCCTCAACCTGAAGGGCGGCATCCTTGCGTGGTCCGACGAGGTTGATCCGTCCGTTCCAAAATACTGATTCTTCTGCGGGAATTTGAATTGCGTGATGAGAAGCGCTCCGGCCTGGCCGGGGCGCTTCTCATTTGCGCTTGTCGCTGCACGGCAGTATGGGCATACTTCCTGTTGTCCAGGAGAAAAAATGGTGGCCACGAAAATCACTGTCAATCACAATGGATCCATCCGCGTGGAAGGCGATTTCGAAATTCTTGATCCCGAGGGAAAACCCTTTGGCTTGGCTGGTCGGACCACCATTGGGCTCTGCCGTTGCGGGCACTCCGCAAACAAGCCGTTCTGCGATGGCTCGCATAAGACCTGTGGATTCGCCGATACCGTTGCTGCCCGGGAGCTGGCTGCCCCCAAGCCGAAACTCTAGCGGTTGTGAAACTATGCTGCCGACTGTTTCAAATGATGAGATTGTCTCAGGCTGAGACAGTCTCGAATTCCTTCTTGATACTGACCCTTCGCCCGGTAACTCTAACGAAACAAAAACGATACTGCCGCTAATGCAAGAAATTGTATGTAGTCTGGGCGTCTCGCGGCCACGCGAAGAGTACCCACCTATCTGGTACAGGTCAATAAGTTATTTAGTTTCATTTATTTACGGGGGTGAATTTCCACTCAGAAAAGGGCACAAACTTGCATCCCTTGGTAGTTGGCAGCTTTTTGTCGGCATTTGGGGGCTTTTGTGGGTGATTGGGGCAAAATCATCGGTTTTCTCCGCAGCGACCGCAGTCCGGTCACCGCTCAGAATGCTCATACGCGAGCGTTGGTCGCGTCCGGTGCGATGTCCTTCGTCCTCTTTCTTGCCGTAATCTTCTACCTGCGGCAAATCAGCGTCGCAGGCTCGCCACAATGCTATCTCTATTTAGAAGTTGGCGGCACTCTTCTTAGCTTCTGCTACGCCGCCAACGCCCTCGTCCGGTTCCGTGGCACCCATGATCGCACGGCGTTGATCCTCGCCTTCGGATTTGTGCTCTCTGGAATCATCGAGACTGTCGGCTCCTTTGGCCTGAACAGCTCGCTGATCTCCGGGGCCCTGGCGCTCTCCGGCATTCCCATCGGTTGGATGGTGAGCCGCACGCTGCTTGCCGTACTATTGCTCGCCGCCATCGGCGTCGAGCGCTACATGCCAACCGCGCGGCAGCCCAGCAAGGAAACTGCCGCAGGGTTGCTGGTCGTTGCCCTGGCTGCCTATATGACGAGCGCCGCATTTCTGGCCGCACCCGCCGCGCCCGTCGCGCATGCCGCGAACTTGCTGTCTCGTCCCTGGGATCTGCTTCCCACTGCGCTATTCCTGATCGCCGCGGTCTGTTTTCGCCAGCGGCTCAAGAACGACAGAGACAAGAAGGACGCCGCCAGCCTCTTCGATCACTCTCTCTTTATCGTCGCTTCGCTCAATGTTGTCTGCCATGCATCGGCGGTATTTTCACGGCAGCTTTTCGATGGCCCGTTCTTTCTGGCGGAGTTGAGCAAGACGTGCAGCTATGTGGTCATGCTTTCCGGCGCGTTGCTGGATCAGGCACGCCTATTCGAGCAGGTGCGCTCGATGGCCGTTACCGACCCGCTCACGGGGTTGTCGAATTACCGGCGCCTCATCAGCGTTCTCGAAGCGGAGCTTGACCGTTCCCGCCGCACGCAGCGCCCATTTAGCGTGGTGCTTTTCGACATGGACGGCCTCAAGATCATCAACGATCAGTACGGACATCTGACGGGCAGCCGCTCGCTTGTCCGTATCGGCAAGATTCTGTGCAACCATTCCCGCGCGATCGACACGGCCGCGCGGTACGGTGGCGATGAATTCGCGGTGGTACTGCCGGAAGCCAGCAAGGACATCGCGTCGCGCGTCGTCTCTCGAATCCGCGAGCGTCTCTCCGCTGAACCAGAGCGCCCTGCGCTTTCTGTCAGCGCAGGGGTCGCTGCTTTTCCGGAGGATGGCGACACGCCCGAGAGACTTCTTGGCGCTGCCGACCGCGCGCTCTACGCCATGAAGCACCGCGGCAGAAGTAGCGTTCAAAATTTCACGCGCATTGCCGCGTGCCTCTGAGGATGAGCAAAACCATGCCTCAAGGGAAGAAATTTTCTTTTCACAGAGCCGAAAGACGCATCTCGATGGAAATCCCCGTTCTGATTGACGGCCACCGTCATGCGCCTGGCTCGGAATCGACTTTTACAGAGAATGTGAGTGCGCGTGGCGCGCGTGTGGTGAGTGTGCGCCGCTGGGAACAAGGCGAATCCCTGGTGTTCGCCTCGCGCACTGGAGAGTTTCGCTCCTCGGCCCGGGTTGCTTACTGCCAACCACTGCAAGGCGACGGCTTTGTCATTGGCGTGGAGTTCCTCGAGCCAAAAGGGCGATGGGTTGTTCAATCCCCAAGATAGCTTGACGTAAAACGGCGAGCGGATAGGAGGGAAACGCCTGGAACAAGAGAAGACAGAAAACTGGTGCAATAGTTACAAGAAGGCCTGAAGCGCTTGGCGGTTTGAGAACGAACTGCCAGGCGCTTCGTCCTTTTTGGGGGCCTCATCCTTCGCAATTTTGTGGCTACACCTTTCTCGCGACCAGCATCAGACACTCCCCGAAGAGCACGGATGCCGAGAGCAGGGTCGCCAGAATTTCCTTGTTCCGGGATCTTTGGGCCATGTCCTTTTCCTTTCGAAACGCTAGTTTTGTGTAGAGCCACATCGAGGGCGCGTAGATCGCGTATAAATAGCTTATCGGTTTGATGTGCGTGTGGCGCACTTTCACTAACCGGAAGCCGGACATGTGAAGCTCGTAACGCAGCTCGGGGAAAGTTGCGAGGCCAATATGATGAAGCGGATGTCGTGAGGATTCGTTCAGCGGCCGGGAGTCGCGGCCGAAAAAGCCGCTTCCGAAAAAGCGCACACGTGATCTCAGTGCGGTGATATTGGGCGTGGTAAGAATCAGGATGCCGCCGGGTTTCAGGATGCGGCACATCTCGCGCAGGAACGAAAAATGATTCTCCAGATGCTCGATTCCCTCCGTTGAAAAAATCGCGTCAAAAATTTGGTCCGGCCAGGGAAGCACCGCGTTTAAGTCTACTTTCGCAAACGCGTTTCCAAGACCTGATTCCGCTTTGGGATCGACGTCGGCTCCGATCGCATGGAATCCCCTCTCGAGCAGCGCCAGCGTCAGCGCCCCCGGCCCGCCGCACGGCGCATCCAGCACGCGCGCACCGAGCGGCAACCCGAGGGTGGGCACGCGCTTGAGAACCGCTTGCTGAATCACTGTGAGCTCCGGTGGTTTCATGTCACTTGCCTTTTCTTGAGCACGTCCTTGTAAACCTGAATCGTGTTTTCTACCATGCGTCCTGCGGAGAACCGTTGCTCCACCTCGCGGCGGCCTGCTTTGCTGAGTATTGTTCGGAGCCCTTCATCATTGATGAGCCGCAGCATGGCGACGGCGAATTCCTTGCCATTCGGCTCCACGGCAAGAGCAGTTCGTTCGCCCTCCACTACCTCACCGAGCGCCCCGCGCGTCGTCGAAATGGATGGCAGGCCTGCGGCCATCGCTGCCTGCAATGCGGTTCCCAGACCTTCGAACTCCGAGGGAAATGCGAAAGCATCGAGGGCCGCGTACACTTGCGCGACATCCTTTACGAATCCGGGGAAAAACACTGCTTCTGTCTGCCCGAGACGTTTTGTAAGCGCCTCCAGTTCCGCGCGGCAGGCACCGCTGCCCGCAAGCAGCAGCCGCACTTCCGGATGCAACGCTCTCACCTGGGGAAGTGCTTCGATCAAGTGCCGTTGTCCTTTTTCCGGGACAAATACGCTGACGCACCCAAACAAGAATTCGTTTTCTCGCACGCCCCAGTGCTTCCGCGCGCTGCTTCGTTGTTCCGGTGTTCGCAATGGAAAGATTTCCACGCCTTCGTTCACGATCGAGATTCGCTCTGCCGCAATACCTGAATCGATCAGGCTTTGAGCCACATCTTTGCTGTTGGCTACGAACCGTTCCACGGCCCGGTAGCGTGCCTGCGAGACTGCGTTTCTCTGAAGCGGGAATCCAATTCGGCGGGAGAGCAGCAGGGGAACCCGCCGGTGTGCCCCCGCCAGCCATGCCGCTGTCAACGCGTGCGGCTCATTAAGATGAACAAGATCGAATCGCCTCCGGGCGATCAAACTGCGCATTGCACGAGCAGCCCAGGCACGCAAGCCAAAATGCGCAACTTGATAAACCGTGATCCCAGCTTCCAATACACGATTCGCAAGCGGCGAATCCCGCGCCGCCAGCAGCTCGGCCGCATATCCGCGCTCGCGCAATCCACGGAGCGTCAGCAATGCCTGGCTTTGCCCGCCGCGCCATTCCCGCTCCAGATCCACGTAAAGCACGCTCATGGCGTCCGCGCTCCGCCAGCGCGACGCTCGGCCTCGACGAGCTTTCCGAGCTTCTTGAATTTCAGCCATGTCCCGCGCGCGGCCATCCGCGAGATGAGCCATCCGCGATAGCCGTCGAGAAAGCCAAGATGCAGCAAGTAATTCTGAAACCAGCTCCAGGGCGCCGCCAGCCACATGGCCGCTCTCCAGTTCCGCGTACCCTGGGAGAACAACTCCTGTGCCATGACCGTTGTGTAGCCCTCGACTTTCGCTTGGTGCTCCGCAAACGTGCGGATCGTGTAGTGCAACAAGTTTCCACTCAGACGGCCCGCCTTTCCTTCGAAACGCAGGGCCGAATGGATCATTCCGGAAAAGCTGGCTTTGTTTCTCAGGTAGATCCTGCGCTGAAAATCCGGATACCATCGCGAGTGACGGATCCACGCGCCGAGGTACCAGGTGAGGCGCGCCATTTCGTAAACCGGAAATTCCGGCTCGCGGTGCTTCCACTCCATTAGAGATTTGCGCAGTTCACCGCTCAACTCTTCATCGGCATCCAGCAGAAAAATCCAGTCATTCCTCGCGCAGGAGGCCGCAAAGTTTTTCTGGTCGGCATGATTGGTGAAGGTTCTTTCAAAGAAGGATACGCCGTGCGTACTTGCAATTTCAGCCGTGCGGTCCGTGCTCCCGGAGTCCACCACCACAATTTCGTCGGCGATTCCCGCAAGCGAAGTCAAAGCGCGCGGCAAGTTGTGTTCCTCATTGAACGTAATCAGGCAGGCGGAGAGATGGTTCATCGGACTCCGGGCAATTTTGGAATCGGCGTTAGTATCTCACAAAGACAATCTTGGGAATCGAACCACGGATGGAACCATCTTACGGAGGAGCGAAGCCCGGCTACTTCGGCTGGAAATTCACGCGAATCATGCTTCCGCCGATTCGAAACTCGGTACCGTCCTGCAACATGGCCGCGCGCACGCGTTCTTCGTCGAAGAAAGTGCCGTTGGTTGAATCCATGTCCTTGAGATTGATGTACGTTTCTTTCACTTCCAGCAGGCAGTGTTGCCGCGAAATTTCAGGGTCATTCAGCGGGATGTCCGCGCCTTTGCGGCCCAGCACGACACGCGGCTTTGCGAGCGTGTGGCTCTCGCCTTTCGAAGGTCCCGATAGAATGCTGAGAACAACCTTCGCTTTTTCGGGAAGCCGCAATCCAGGATCGGCCGGCGGCAAATTCAGATTCGAACTCGTGGCGTTTGCCCTTGCAAACGAGGGAAGCGGAGACATAACCACGGTGGAATCGACACGGCGCTTGATCTCCACGATGGTGGTCTTACCACAATTCGAGCATTTGAACTGCACTTTCGAATGGCCGCCGAACTGCCCATCCTTCAGCAAGTGCTCCGCGCCACAGTGAATGCACGCCGTCTGCATCCTCTAAAATTAGCACCATTCGAATCGCTCTGGAGGACGCCGGACATTTTTCGGGCGCAAAGGTAAATCCGCGCCCCCGTGCCCACAGCCTGCCTTCCAGACCCGCCAGCGACCGGAATATTGTGTTACGATTACAAATTCCAGACCAATCAGGAGAGCGTTTGTGTCCGATCACATTTCGCGCAAAGAACTGAAGCAGGACAAAATCAAGGAAACCATCGAGCACGGCGCTGAAGCCGTTATCTCTCACGGACAGTTCACGCTCATCGTCGTCTTTGTTGCTCTGGTGGCGGCGCTGGGCTACGGCGGCTGGCGGTTTTACGTCGATCGCCAGACTGTGGAAGGCTCCGCCGCCTTCGATAGCGCCATGAAGGCTTACCAGGGCCGCATCGGTTCAGCTCCTGACCCCGCCGACCCCAATGAGCCCGTCTATCCCGATGAACCCGCGCGCCTCCAGGATGCTTTGCAGAAGTTCACCAAGGTTGCCGACAAATATCCGCGCACGAATCCCGGAAAACTCGCGCGCTATTACTCCGCGCTTTGTCTCGAGGACCTCGAGCGCCACAATCAGGCACTCGAAGAGTTGAAGAAGATCAGCGGCGGCAGCGACAAAGAGCTCGCCTCCATGGCGCAGTATCAGATGGCGGTCATTTACTCGCGCACCGGCAAACCCGATGATGCAGTCAAAATCTTTCGTGCGCTGGCAGACAAGTCCAGTGTCCTCGTTCCGCGCCCGCTTGTGCTGCTGGAACTTGCCGGAATCCTTCGCAGTTCCAATCCAAAAGAAGCCGCCAGTATTTACCAGCAGATTAAGAAGGAATTCCCGGACACCACCATCGCGGATCAAGCCGATCGCGGCCTGGATGCGCTTTCGCCGAAATCCTGATCGGCTCGGCACCCGGGCATTCCCGCGGATCAGCTGGAACATTACGGAGCGGCCCATCGAACCAGTTCCCACTCCTGCTCCCTGGGCGATGCGCGCGGAAGAGTCCCGCGGCCGGCGCTATCCCGAGCCGCCCCATCCTTACCGCAGTGCCTACGCGCGTGACCGCGACCGCATCATTCATTCCCGCGCTTTTCGCCGCCTGGAAGCCAAGACGCAAGTTTTTACCACGCGCTATTCGGACCATTTCCGCAATCGCCTGACGCACACGCTGGAGGTCGCACAGATTGCCCGCACAGTCGCCTCCGCGCTGGGATTGAACACCGAGCTTGCCGAAGCGCTCGCTCTCGTTCACGACATCGGCCATCCCCCGTTCGGCCATGCCGGCGAACGCAAGCTTGACGAACTGATGCGCGCGCAAGGCGAGAGTTTCAATCACAATCTGCACGCACTCCGCATCGTCGAACAATTCGAGCAGCGCTATCTTGATTTTCCCGGATTGAATCTTACGTTTGAAGTTCGCGAAGGCATCATCAAGCATTCGCGCGATTATTCCGCCGCGCAATTTCCGCAGCTTGCCGAATACCTTCTCGACTTGCGCCCGCCCCTCGAAGCGCAGCTCATCGACTGGGTCGACGAAATTGCTTACAACACCGCGGATATTGACGATGCCCTCGAAGCCGAGCTCCTCGATCTTGCCGTTTTGCGCAAGGAAGTTTCATTTTTTGACGAAGTTTACGCGCAGGTCGATTCCACGCATCGCGGTGCGCGCACAAAACTCATTTTCAATGAGGCCCTCAAACGCGTTCTGGATGCACTGGCCACCGATCTCATCGAAACTACCGGGCAGCGCGTTGTCGCCTCTAGTGCCTCATCCGCGGACGGCATTCGCCGGGCCCCAAAACGCCTCGCTGGTTTCAGCGATGCTGCGGCCGCGCGAAATCGTGAACTTAAGCGCTTCCTTTTCTCACACATCTACAACCATTCGGCTATTGCGGACGACCGCGACCGCTCCGTGAAGTGTCTCGAAGAGCTTTTCGCCTTCTATCTGGGAACGCACCACTCGATGCCGGCTTCTTATGAAGAACTCGCCCAGATGGAAGCGCGCCACGTCATCGTCTGCGATTACATTGCCGGCATGACCGATCAGTTCCTACTTCGCCAGCATCACGAACATTTTGGAGATTCTAGCCACGGAAAATCTGCGACGCCTCATTGATGACTGGAGAAATCATCTGTCAATCTTGAAGAAAGTCCTGGATACTCTGAAGAGATTGCACGGGCCGCAGACAGCAATGCAGAGTGATGTGTGATTATTCAAAATGGAACGCCCCGCTGTTTCAAGAACGAAACAGCGGGCATTCCCTCGCGATTGAGGGATCTCTATTCAGCTTCGGTTAGGTGGTTCGATCCTAGAATCGAATAAACGGTCCGAAGGCCGCGCGCAGATTGTGATGAGTGCTTCCGGCGAAGTAGATCTCATCGCCGGCTTCAAGGCGCAGACCGACCGGGCCGATATGTCCTTCCAAACCGGCGCCCGGATAAAGCATTCCACTCACATTGTTCGCACGCAGGTTTTCAATGGAGCTGATCACGTTTGCGCCGTTGACAGCCCGGGGATCCAGCCGGAAATTGACAAAACCGCCTTTGAGCGCGAAGAAAGGACGAATCGCACCGTGGCCGGCCACGATCTTGGGGCCAAAGAGTCCATGCAGAACGCGTAGATTGCTCCGCACGAAGGTCGCAGTCGGAGTAGTACTAAAATTTTCGGTAAAAGCCTGTTCAAAGTCATAGCTCATCTCGCCTTCAAGCATGATGCGCGAAAATGCCTTGTAGCCCGCGCGTACTCCTAGCCCCGCCAGGTTGGTCTTCGTTTGCGATATACGGAAATAGTCAGCGTAGGCCCCAAGCTGAAAATGATCCTGAGCCGACGCCAGCGGCACCAGCCAACCTGCGAGAAATAGCAAAAGTGCGACGCGCTTCATTCGTGTTCTCCTTGGACAGACAAATCGGAATTGCAGAAAGCAGGGGCTGGCCTCGGGCTGGGGATAGGCTTCTACCTGCTAGATTTGGATGAGCCTTCGAGGCTCAGAGTTGCCAGCTTGTATGCCCATGATTCCTCACCTGAGCATGAGCCTCGGCATTAGCGGACTCTCAAGATCCCCGGGCCAGCGCCAGAAAGAGCGTCAGGTAGCGCTTCAGCTTCTGCGTGATGAGAAAGTTCTCCTTCACGTGCTGATGCCCGTGTTCGCCGAGTTTTGCCGCGATTTCCGGGTGGGAAAGCAAAAAACGGATTTGATACGCCGTGCCTTCCACGGAATGCGCCAGCAAGCCGGTATGCTTATGAATGATTTGGATCGGGATGCCGCCAACCGCGGAGGCCACCACCGGTTTTTTCTTCCACAGCGCTTCGGAAACAGTGAGGCCGAAGCCTTCGCGCAGGCTTTTCTGAATCACGATGGTCGAGGCGCGCTGCAGTGCGTTGACTTCGAGCGGCGCCCAGGCTGGCAGCTCGATCACTCGAATGTCCGGATCGTTATCCGCTTCACGCAGCACTTCCTTCAGCACGACAGCGCCCTCGGGATCGTCGGAGGCGCTGCCGCCCGCGAGAACCAATTGGCAATCGAAATACCGCTTCACGATACGGTACGCGCGAATCACGCCAACCGGGTCCTTCAGGCGGTCGAAACGGGAAATTTGCGTGAGGATGGGGCGCATGGGATCGATGCGAAAACGAGCAAGGACTTGAGCGATGAACTCCGGTTCGAGATCCTGATTTTTTTCCGAAAGTGGATCGATGGCCGGATAGAAAAGATACTGCGGGATGGGGAGCTGGCGTGAGAATTCGGGGGAAGAAAACATGGCGCCGTCGTACCGGGAGACAAATTTTTCCAGGAAATCCCAGACTGCCCGGTTGGGGTGCGAGAGATCGATGTGGCAACGCCATACCCAGTGGTTTGAGCCCGGTTTGCGCGCGTCGATCAGAGCCGCCGGTTGGGGGTCGTGAATCACCACGAATTCGGAATCGAGAGGAAGAGCCGCGCGATTGCGTTGGGTATACGCGAGAAAAATTTCGAAATCCCTCGGACTTGCATGATAGGGTGCGCCGTGCAGGGCGTTGTGGAAAGATTTCGTGACGTCAAAGAAATCTTCGCCGCCGGTCATCACGTCCCATTTGAAATGGAGATCCAGCTCTTCCGCGAGAGGTACCAGGCGATTGAGGATTTCCGCTACGCCGCCGCCAATGGCGGTGGAATTGATCATCTCGATGCTCCGGCCGCGCAACGGTTTCGCAAGTGCGCGCAGCTCTTCGATTTCGCCCGCGCCACGGAGCCCGGCGTAGTCGTCCAGTGGGATGCGCGTGAGGGTCAGCGCCTCGCTCATGCCTTTCTCCTTTCGCGGTCGATCAGGCGAAGCAGTTTGGCGCGCGTGCTGTCCAGCGTGTTCGTGTAGATGTCAATGTGATTGATGTTTTCGGCGAGCGATGCAAGCCCCAGACCGCCGGCCAGCCAGTAGGAAAAATCGTTCGTCTGGAGCTGCAGCCGCAGGCGAGAAGAGATGAAATGAAAGTAGAAACCGGCGTGGCTGAGATGCGCGATGCCATCGCGAAACTCGTCCAGCGTGCGAGCGCTTCGGCCCAGGGGCGCGGTCACTTCGACGCTTTCGCAAAAGTAGAAGCGCTCCAGCGCGGACTGTCCCGCATAATGGGGAAACGCCGCGCAAAACTCGCCCACGAGGCGGCAGAGATCGCGTCGCAGGGCGGCGATGGAAACGTAGTCGCGAATATCGAGCGCGGCGAGCTGCTCTGCGAGATCGTTGCGGTTGGTGTCCACGAGCACCCATTGCGCGAAATCGTTGGAAAAACCCTCGGTAAGGAAGTGATGGGTGCCGAGGGTTTGAAAGGTGTGATGGAAGATGGACGCGTCGCTGCAATGCTCGAGCCCGGTCAGCAACTCGGTGAGTGTGCCGGCCGATTGGTTGCCGATTCGCGTGAGATAGGAAACGGTGACGAAGTCGAACGCGGTTTCAACTGCGTTCATGCGAGGGCTTCCTCCCATTCCGCAAAAACAGCGTCATCGTAGGCTCCTCATACCGGCGGAATGACCCGGGGTGCTCATGACAATTGAGGTGTCTCCTCACGTTCTGGAATATCGATGCGAATTTCAGTGAGATCCGAGAGAAGATGAGCGGCCCAGCGGTAGATGTTGTGCTCGCGCACGTTGTGACGCATGCGCTGCATGCGCGTGGACTGTTCCTCTTCGGACATTTCCAGCGCGCGATGGATGCTATCCGCGAGTTGCGAGACGTCGTAGGGATTGACCAGTAGCGCATCGGAAAGCTCGCGCGCCGCACCCGTAAAGGTGCTGAGGATCAGGGTGCCGCGTTCATCCTCGCGCGAAGCAACGAATTCCTTGGAGACGAGATTCATTCCGTCATGCAGAGACGTGACCATGCAAAAAGAAGCGGCGCGGAAAAAGCGCGCGATCTCTTCGTGCGAATGATGTTTCCTGAGAAGCACGAGCGGTTTCCATCGCGACGTTTGAAAGCGTGAGTTGACGCGTTCAACTTCTCCACTGACTTCGGCCAGGAAATTCTTGTAGCGCTCGATGTCCGTGCGGCTGGGAGCCCCGATTTGCACGAAAGTGAAGCGCTGCTGGTAGGCGGGGTTCAATTCGAAAAAGCGCTCGAGGCCGCGGAAACGCTCGAGAATCCCCTTTGTGTAGTCCACGCGGTCGACGCCAACGCCCAGAAGGGAAGCCTCAATACTCATTTCAGCGCACAAAGCGGCGCGCTCTGCGCCGGGGCTGGGCGATTGATCGACACCATGCGAATTCTCCGGAAACGCCACGCTGATGGGATACGGGCGCACCCGGGTGACGTGGCCCTGGCGATTGACTGCGAAACGATCCCATTCCGTGAGCGCCTCGACCGCGCGGTCCACGGTTTCCAGAAAATTGTTGCAGTGCGATTGGATCTGGAAGCCAATGAGGTCGGCGCCCAGCAAACCATCGACAAGCTCGCGTTGCCACGGGCAGATGCCAAAGACTTCCGGATTCGGCCACGGAATGTGCCAAAAAATCGCGACGCGCGCGTCGGGCCGTGCTTCCTTGACCATTCGCGGAAGCAGCGCGAAGTGATAATCCTGCGCGAAAAGAATCGGCGATTCCGCGCCCTCCATTTCCTGCAAAACAGCGTCCGCGAAGCGGCGATTGATTTTTTGGTACTGCAGCCAGTCTTCGGGCCGGAAGATCGGGCGCGTGTGCACGATATGGCACAGCGGCCAGAGACCCTCGTTCGAAAAACCTTCGTAGTAGCCTTTGTCTTCCTCGTCGCTGAGCCATACCCGGCGCAGCGTGTAACTCGGGCGATCGGGTGGAACGCGGAGCCGATCGTGCGCATCGACGACTTCGCGGTCGGCGCTGCCAGAGCCGTTGGCGATCCAGGTGCCATTGCAGGCGCGCAGAACAGGTTCTAGCGCGGTGACGACGCCGCTCGCGGGAATGATTACGCTGATGGACTTGTCCTTTTCGCCGTAGACGTGCATATAAGGCTCACGATTCGAAACAACGAAGAGCGGTTTTTCCTGAAGTTTGTTGCGCAGGCTAACATGCAGGCGTTCGGCAGTCCAAAGTGAAGCGTTCGAATCGCGCAACTGCGCTTCTTCTTCCGCGGCCGCGCGCGCCGTGTTCAGGTCGCGTGCGAGATGCGTCACTTCGTGATGGATTTCGTCGAGAATTTCGCCCTTCGAAAGCGCCGGCGGCGCGTTTGGCTGGCCGGTGCGCTGTGCGCGAAGCCATTTTGCCGTGCGCGTCAGCGGCACGGTGAAAGTCCACTGGACAAGAATCAGCGCGAACCCCGTGATCAGAACGGTTTGCACGAATGCCGTGAGCAGGGAATCGCGAAGCGCGCCGGAAAACTGTCTGTCGATGTAACTTGTGTCGTGGAAGACAGCCAGCGTGCCCGCAATTTCGCTATTGCGATGAAGCGGCAACGCATAAATATGAATCGGCCCATGCGAATCTTCGGTGACGGAAGCAGTTTGCTCGGCATTCAGAAATTCACCTACGCCGGCGCCCTCTTGTGCGGCGCGAGTTGCAGCCGTGGGCCGCATCTTGAAGGCCGCTGGGAGACCGGCAGTTATCGCCAGCGCAGCTCCAGCAGAGTTGTATACAGCGACGCCTTTCAAGTGTTCGCGTTGTCCGAAACGCTCGATGAAATGTTGCAAGTCCTTCTCCGGCGGCGGCTCGAGCAACGTCTCGACGCTTTCCTGAAGATTTTCGCCGAGAATTTCCGCCCGGCGCGAGAGGTCATTGCGCAAATTGCGCTTCTCCGTCCGCACTTGGTGCGCCGCGAAAAATAGAGACACCGATGCGACACTGACAATCAAGGGCAGAATGATTTTCAGAGTCGTGCGCATTATGACTCCTCAATTTTTAAAATTGAAAAGCGGCCGCGGGGGGCTGGGTGGGCGGCCGCATTAGAATTACGATTGCCGGTAACCGGCTTCTAGAGTATGAGCGGCATATCTCGTCAGTACAAGCTCATTCCGGAGGCCGGGGTCACGATGACACGAACGGCGATGTTCTTGCCTGCGTCTGAGCGATACTCGACAGTGGCTTGCGCGCCCACGGCGAGTTTGCCCTCGACTTTCGTTTTGCCATCGACCAGGAATTGGACGGTATTCACATCTTTGTCTTTCGTCACCTGTACGGAGAATTCCGCATCTCCGACTGATGCGATTGGTCCCGACAGCGATTGGTTATCGGGTGCGGGTTGCAGGGAATCTGCCGCAGTCTGGGCGGGGAGCGGTGTGGACCAGGCCGCAATGGTGAAACAAACGAGAAACAGAGTGGCTAGGCAGAGTGAAGTACGGAATCGCATAGAATTTCCTCCCTTTCAATTTTGACCGGGGCCACTCTGGGGGGCAAGAAATGAGCCAAAACTGGAAAAGATTATCGTTTTCTGATAAACACATGCGAAATCAAGGAGATGCGCGGAGTAGCAGGCAGTAGCGAAGAAGGAAAATTGGGTACTAGTGCTATGAAATTTTTGCCGCTCCGGCGTTGTGCGGTGAAAGATTGACCCTACCGGTACTTAAAAGTAGGATTTGGCTGCGATTCTTGCGGGTCGTTGCGAAGGGCAAGAAGGAAACGAGGAAGTGCCGTGTACTGTTCCAAGTGTGGAAGAGTGATGGCGGATGGTGCGGCTTTTTGCTCGAATTGCGGACAAGCCTTCGCGGTTGCCGCCGCAGTAGCGCGGGCACCGATGATGAGTTCGCCGGTTGCGGCGCCGATAGCGGGCGGTGTGGCGGCCGTTCCCGCGTACGCCGGATATGCCGCCGTCCCGCGCGTGGAGTACGCGGGGTTCTGGGTGCGGTTTTTGGCGTTCCTCATCGACAACGCGGTGATGGGGATAGGCTTCGTCTTGATTTTGATTCCGCTTATTTTTCTGACAGGACTGGGCGGATTCATCGGCGAGATCCATCCTAACGAAGACATGAATGATGTTGGCATCTTCATGCTCTTTGGACTTCTATTCCTTGCCGCGACAGTCAGCCTGCTCTTGACGTGGCTGTACCACGCGCTAATGGAGAGCTCGGAATGGCAGGCGACGCTCGGGAAAAAGGTACTGGGTCTCGTGGTGACGGACATGGCGGGACGGCGCGTCAGCTTCGGCCGCGCGACGGGGAGGCACTTTGCCAAGATCATCACCAACATGGTGCCTGCATTTATCGGATACATCATGGCGGGATTTACGGAAAGAAAGCAGGCGCTGCACGACATGATCGCGGGATGCCTGGTGCTGCGGCGAAACAATTGAAGAAGAAGCGTGGAAGCAGCAGATTAGGTTGAGGATCTCGTTTGGGATACGCAACGACCGGCGCGAAAAGCAAGGGTGAAAAGATTTGCCGCCCGGATTCTCCCGGCCATAGGAACTAACGCCCGCCGTTGTTCTTCCTTATCTGATAGCTTAGAACCCGCTGCTGATGGAATCCGCCACAAAGCCGTCAACGCTGCGAAGCATTTTTCAACAGCGCTGTCCCCGCTGCCGTATGGGCAGAATCTTTCGCTATTCCATCTTCCGCGGATTCCCGAAGATGTGCGAGCGATGTTCCATCTGTGACCTCAAATTTGAACGGGAACCGGGCTATTTTCTGGGAGCCATGTACATCAGTTACGTCTTGGGAGTTTCGATCATGGCGCCAATCGCCGCGCTGCTGTGGTTTCTGACTGGGTGGTGGATTACGAAAGTCACCCTCTGGGCCGCCGTGTTGTTCTTGCCGCTTGCGCCGACGATCACCCTCCTTGCCCGTGTTCTGTGGATCTATCTTGACCAGAGCGTCGATCCCGAACGGCCACGCTAGGAGTCCGTCCGAAAATTGACATTCTGAGGACTGATCTTACGCGCGAAGTTATCCATATTGGGCTATCCGGTACAGTGGGCGTCATCGTAATGATGGACCGCCCCGAGGATTGGCATTCTGGGGAGCATTCTTTTCCCGCTTTCCACCCTCTTTTAGTTTCTTCCTCGTTTCACTCGTAACATATCTTGTGAAACTTCAGAAGATTATGAGTCATACAGACCAGAGCCCACTCGCCTCGTACTTTCTCCAGACCGCGCAAGAGAAACTGCCGGAATCCGCGTGCCTGCTTGATCTGCCCAAACACCGGCTCAACCATACATTTCCGTCTCGCGTAAACGGCCGCTCCCACCTTTGTCTTCAACTTACGCCCCATCCGCTCCACACGACGACTGGCATCTTTCGGTAATGGTCCCCGTTTGCATGGCTCGCTCCGCTCACCGTGTTTCTGCTTTTCCGTCGCCACGAACCCTTCCATCCTTCTCTTCGCCAGGTACTTCAGATTTCCCTCCGAGCAATACCCACTGTCCGCAAGAACTTCTTCCGGTCCTTTAGTCATAGACGTTTCGAAAAAACATTGCTATCCACTTAAGAACACATTCGAAATGCGACTGAATGTCCTCAGCTGCGACTAACCTCCGGGAGAAGGACGGAAAAGGAACAGGCGGCCGATGTTGGCCACCCGTTATTTGTGTGCTCTTGACCCCGGAGACGAGCGCGGTCTGACCGGCGGAATTGGAGGTACTAGAACGGGCCGTGACGGACAGGGTGCTAAAACGGGAAGAAGGGAGGGGCGTTTCCTTGACTTGGCGGGGAGGCGACTCAATAATGGTAAGGCATGAGCGTACGCGCTGGAGGCGCTGAAGACATGTTCCTTGACGTTAAGGAATTAGCCGTCCGCAAACTGCGCATCCGGAAGACCTATGCTCCGGGCAGCATTGATTTTCATTCCGCGGAGATCAAGCAGATCGAGCCGCTGGAAGTGACGGCGACGGCCGAGCTTTTGGAATCGCAGATTCGGATCGAGGGGAATCTCGAGACAAAGATCGAGCTCGTGTGTGCACGCTGCCTCGAGCCGGTGGTGGAAGAGGTGACCCGGACGTTCGACCTGTTTTACGCCCCGGTGCCGAAGGTCGAGAAGCCGACCATCGACCAGTTGAAAGACGACGAGACCGAGATTGGATTCTACAAAGGAGAAGGACTCTTCCTGGCGGACGTGTTGAAGGAGCAGTTGCTGCTGGCGCTGCCGTTGAAGGTGATCTGCCAGAGTGATTGCCGGGGACTATGCCCGAATTGCGGTGCGAACCTGAACCACGAAGAGTGCCGCTGTGAGACCCACGCGACGGACCCGCGAATGGCCCCTCTCGCGCGCCTCAAGCAGGACTGGCTCAAGAAACAATAGTTTTCCAGGGCTAACAAGCCCGGTATAACCCGCCCACGGAGGCGGCAACGAGGTGTATTACTATGCCTAACCCAAAACGACGGCATTCCAAAAGACGGACGAGCACCAGACGGGCGAACGACTTTTTGTCGAAGCCTGCGTTCGCTAAGTGTCCGAATTGCCACGAAATGAAACAGCCGCACCAGGTTTGTCCGCATTGCGGACATTACAAGGGCAAAGCGGCGCAAGCACCGGCGTCGTAAGGATTTCAAGTTTCTCTCGCTTAGCCTGCGGACAAAAATCCCATGATCACCATCGCCGTTGACGCCATGGGCGGAGACCACGCGCCACGCCCCGAGGTCGAAGGCAGTGTGCTGGCCGTACGGGAGCTTGGCGTGCGGGTTTTGCTCGTGGGACAGCCGAACGTGGTCCGCCCGGAGCTGGCGAGGCATGCAGCGCCAAGTCTGCCGATCGAGATCGTGCCCGCTAGCGAAGTGATCACTATGAACGATCATCCCGCGCAGGCCTTCCGGCGGAAGAAGGACAGTTCGGTCCACGTAGCGGCCCGGCTAGTGCGCGAGGCGAAGGCCGACGGGATGGTCAGCGCGGGAAACACCGGCGCCGTGATGACCGTGGCAAGGTTTTTGCTGGGAACGTTGGAATCGGTGGATCGCGTGGCGCTGGCCGCGCCTTTTCCGAACGCCAAGGGCGGCGTTTCTGTGCTGCTCGACGTCGGCGCAAACGTGGATTCGAAACCCGAGCACTTGGTTCAGTTCGCGGTCATGGGAGAGGTCTACTACCGCGCGACGTTTGGCAGCAAGCGGCCGCGCGTCGGATTGCTCTCCGTCGGTGAAGAAGAGATCAAGGGCAACGAATTGACACGCGAGGTTTACACCCGGCTGAAGAAGAGTCCCGTGCACTTTGTTGGCAACGTCGAAGGCGGGGATCTTTTTTCAGGAATCGTCGATGTCATCGTAAGCGATGGATTCGTGGGCAACATCGCGCTGAAGATTTGCGAAGGCCTGGCGTTTCAGATTTTCGGCTTGCTGCGGAAGTCCATGAACAGTTCGCTGGTTTCGCAGGTGGGCGGGATGCTTTCGAAAGGCGCCTTCAAGGCGCTCAGAAAGACGATTGATTACACGGAGTACGGCGGCGCGCCCCTGCTGGGCGTGCGCGGCGTTTGCGTGATTGCGCACGGGCGTTCGAACGCCAACGCCGTGAAAAACGCTATCCGCGTCGCGGCGGGACTCGCCCGCGCGCGCATGAACGAGAAAATCGAACAGGAGCTCTCGGCCGCCGCGGTTATTGCGTGATGGCGCAAGAAGAGGATTAACGATGGGCAAAGTCGCATTCGTGTTTCCGGGTCAAGCTTCGCAATACCCGGGTATGGGCAAAGAGCTGGCGGGAAAATATCCGGCAGCGAAGGCCATTTTTGACGAAGCCGACAAGGCGCTGGGCTTCTCGATTTCGAAGATGTGCTTCGAAGGCACCGAAGCAGACCTCAAGCTGACGGCCAACACGCAGCCGGCGATTTTGACCTGCTCCGTTGCCGTATATCGCGTGCTGGCGGAAAAAGGGTTGACGCCGGATTTCGTGGCCGGGCACAGTCTGGGCGAGTATTCCGCGCTGGTGGCGGCGGGTGGGCTGAAATTTGCGGATGCCGTGCAGCTCGTGCGCAAGCGTGGAACGTACATGCAGGATGCAGTTCCTGCAGGCGTGGGCGCGATGGCCGCGATTATGGGTTTGTCGCCGGCTGTGGTTGCCGATGCCTGCAAGCGCGCTGCGCAAGGCGAAATTTGTTCGGCAGCAAATCTGAATTCGCCGGAGCAGACGGTGATCTCCGGGCATGCGGGCGCGGTGAAGCGCGCGGTGGAGATAGCCTCGCAGCTCGGCGCGAAGCGCGCCGTGATTCTGCCGGTTTCCGCGCCGTTCCATTCGGCGCTGATGACGCCGACGCAGGAGCAGCTGGAAAAAGACTTGAAGCAAACGGAGTTTGCTGCGTTGCGCGTCCCGCTGGTGACCAACGTGGATGCGGACACGATTGAAACCGGCGACGCAGCGCGCGAGGCGCTGATCCGCCAGGTCACCGCGCCGGTGCGTTGGGAAGAGTCCGTGCGGCTGCTGATCGATGAGGGCGTGAACACGTTTGTGGAAGTCGGCCCGGGGCGCGTGCTGTCGGGATTACTGCGGCAGATCGAACGGTCCGTGGCGACCCTGAACGTCGAGGACGAAAAGAGCCTCGCGGCGACGGTGGAGAAAATCGCCGGGGCTCGGTCGGACGCAGCCTAGTAGGACAGGCTTTTGGCCTGTCCCGCGTAAAGAATTCGCAGCCCATCCAAGTGTGGTCGTGCGACAAAGAGAGCCGATGTTCAGTCTGAAGGACAAAGTCGCGCTGGTGACGGGAGCGTCGCAGGGTATTGGACGCGACACGGCAATGGCGCTAGCAGAAGCGGGCGCAAAGGTCGCCGTCGCGGCGCGGAATGAAGAGAAGCTGGCGGCGCTGGTTGGCGAGATTGTCGCGGCAGCCGGCATAGCGCTGGCGGTGAAGATGGATGTGGCCGACGCGGAGCAGGTAAAGGCAGGATTCAAACAGGTAATCGAAAAATTCGGACGGCTGGATATTTTGGTGAACAACGCGGCAATCACGCGCGACGGCCTGTCTATGCGCATGAAGGCCGACGATTGGGACGCCGTGATTCGAACGAACCTGACAGGCGCGCACCTGTGTATCCAACAAGCGCTCGGGACCATGATGCGCGCGCGCGCGGGGCGCATCATTAATATCGCCTCCATCGTGGCGCAGATGGGGAACGCCGGGCAGGCCAATTACGTGGCCGCAAAGGCCGGCCTGATTGGGCTGACGAAAGCCATCGCAATCGAGATCGCTTCGCGCAATGTCACCGTGAATGCGGTCGCTCCCGGCTTCATCAAGACGCCCATGACGGACGTTTTGCCCGATAAGGTAAAAGAAGAGTTGAACACGCGCGTACCGCTGGGCCGCATGGGTTCCGCCCGCGACGTAGCCGCCGCAATCGTCTTTCTAGCCAGCGACGAAGCCGGCTACATCACCGGCCACGTCCTGGACGTAAACGGCGGAATGTATTTGGCGTGAGTAAAGACGCGGAGAACAATTTCCAACGAGTTGGTGCGATTAGTAATACTCACGTGGGAAGAGAATTTGAAGAAGCCGCGCGCCTATTTTTTGCACAGACAGGTATTGCGCTGCAATCGGGGTTCGACGTACCGGTAGGGTTTAGACTGAAAAAGTCCCATGAATTTGATTTGGGCAGTGAAGATCCGCCCGTCCTGGTAGAGTGCAAGTCTTATACCTGGACGAGCGGCGGAAACTCGCCGAGCGCCAAGATTAGAGGGCTGAATGAAGTAATGCTTTTGTTTAGCGTCGCACCAGTTCGCTACCGTAAGATTCTGTTTGTATTAAAGCATCTCCGGCGAAACGTAAGCTTGGCGTCCCACTACATCAAGGCGTAGTGGACACTTGAGGACCAGACGTTGAGATTTGGGAGTTCGACGTCAACAGCAAGCGAGCAGAGCAAGTCTTGTGACTCCTGGGTTGGCTCGCTTGGTACCGCCAAAGTTGACCTTGGCGGGCAGGGTAAATAGAATGGGCAGGTTGCTCAGAGGGGCCCAAACGAACGATTTTGGCGCGGCTGTACTCCGCGCGCGAAGTGCAGGCAAGCAAGCCTGGGAAAACAACACAGAAGTCTATAGATAGTGCGACTAACGATCGCGGAGGAATGGGAATGGCCAGCGTAGAAGAGCGCGTGAAGCAGATTATCGTCGAGCAGCTCGGCGTAGATGAGGCGGAAGTGACACCCACGGCGTCTTTCGTGGACGACCTGGGAGCGGATTCGCTCGATCAGGTGGAATTGGTGATGGCGTTCGAAGAAGCATTCGGCATCGAAGTTCCGGACGAGGACGCCGAAAAAATGACCACCGTGAAGGACGCCGTCGAATATATCGACAAACACGCCAAAGGTAAGTAAGCCACGAAATTCACACCTCAACAGGGAGCATCAAAGACTTGACTCGCCGGGTAGTCGTCACGGGCGTTGGATTGGTCTGCGCGCTGGGCATCGGCACGGAGGAAACTTGGAAGAACCTCGTTGCCGGACAGAGCGGTGTTGGAACTATCACGCAATTTGACACCACCGGCTTCGACTGCAAAATCGCCGGCGAGATCAAGAACTTCGACCCCTTCCAGTGGATCGAGAAAAAAGAACTAAAAAAGATGGGCCGGTTTATCCAGGTGGCGCTGGCCGCCGCGGATTTTGCCGTGAAAATGTCCGGCTGGAAACCGGAAAAGTCGGATCTGGATGAAGTGGGCGTCTACGTTTCATCGGGCATCGGCGGGTTCGATATCATCGAGCGCGAGCACATCAAACTGATACAGGGCGGCCCCGGCAGGATTTCTCCTTTCTTTATTCCTTCCGCGATTGTGAATCTGGCCTCGGGGCATATTTCGATTCGTTACGGCGCGCGCGGGCCGAATTCCGCGACGGCCACGGCGTGCTCCGCATCGGCGCATGCCATCGGCGATTCGTTCAAGATTATCGAGCGCGGCGCGGCGGAAATGATGATCGGCGGCGGCACGGAAGCTACTATCACGCCGATGGGCGTGGGCGGCTTTGCCGCGATGAAGGCGCTTTCGACGCGCAACGACGATCCGGCGAGCGCCAGCCGCCCATGGGATGCGGGGCGCGATGGCTTTGTGGTTGGCGAAGGCGCAGGGATTCTGATCCTGGAATCGCTGGAGCACGCGCGGAAGCGCAATGCGCCGATCCTCGCCGAAATTGTGGGATACGGGATGTCCGGCGATGCGTACCACATCACCCAGCCGGCGGAGAACGGCGACGGCGCGTACCGCGTGATGCGCGCGGCGATCAAGGACGCGAAGCTGACGCCCGAAGACATCGGCTACGTGAACGCGCATGGCACTTCGACGCCGCTCGGCGATGTCATCGAGACACGGGCGCTGAAAAGGTTGTTCGGCGAACGCGCCAAGCTGGTGCCCATCAGCTCGACCAAATCCATGACCGGGCATTTGCTGGGCGGCGCCGGCGGATTGGAGGCAGGCATCAGTGTTCTAGCGCTCCGCGACCAGATTCTGCCGCCGACCATCAATCTGGAGACGCCCGATCCCGAGTGCGATCTGGACTACATTCCGAATCACGCGCGCAAGGCTTCGGTCGAATATGCCCTTTCGAATTCGTTTGGCTTCGGCGGCACAAACGCCGCGCTGATTTTCAAACGGTGGTCTGGCAAGTAGCATCCCCTCCGCGTGTGTCGTAATTGGGTTTTAGAATCGAAGAAGGAAGAGCTCCGTGAATATCATCGTGTGCATCAAGCAGGTTCCGGCGAAGGACGCGCCGCTCGCGATTGCCGGGAACTGGATCAAGGAATCGGACATCGGCTTCGAGATGAACGAGCCGGACAGCTACGCGCTCGAGGAAGCGCTGCGCCTGAAGGAAAAACATGGCGGGGAAGTCATCGCTCTGTCCATGGGCCCGGAGCGCGTAAAGCAAACAATCAAGGAAGCTCTCGCTAAGGGCGCCGATCGCGGCATCCACATCGTAGACGACAACTTCGCGCAGCTCGATCCCCTCGGTTCGGCAAAGGCACTCGCGGCTGCCGTTAAAAAAGAAAAAGTGGACCTTGTGCTCACCGGTCTACAGAGCGACGACCACGGATTCGGACAAACGGGCGTGCTGCTGGCCGGGCTTCTTGATTTGCCGCACGCGACGCTCATCATGGCCATCGAGGTCGCGGACGGAAAATTGAAGCTCAAGCGCGAATTGGAAGCGGGATGGTTCCAGCATATCGAGTGCCCGCTTCCGGCGGTGCTTTCGATTCAATCAGGCATAAACAAAGTGCGTTATGCGACGCTCAAGGGCATCATGGCGGCCAAGAAGAAAGAGATCGCTGCGATGACGCGGGAGTCGCTCGGTGTTTCCGCCGAAGCCACTCAAAAAATCGAAAAAATTTACGTGCCGACGAAAACCAAGAAAACCGAATTTCTGACCGGCACGCCCAAGGAAGTGGCAACAAAGCTGGTCGAAAAGTTGAAGTTTGAAGCGCGGGTGATCTAGCCATGAAAATTCTTGTTGTCGCCGAACTGCGGCAGGGGAAGTGGAACAACGCGAGTTTCGAGACGCTGGCGGCGGCGCAGCAAATCGCGAAGGATACGTCGAGCACGGTAAGCGCGCTGGTGATTGGCAAAGGTGTCGCGCCGTTCGCGAACGAGCTGGCCGCGAAAGATGTCGCCGAAGTTCTGAGCGTCGAGCATGATTTGCTGGAAGCATATACGCCGGATGGATTTTGTGTGGCGCTGAAACAGGTGATCGAAAGCGCCAAGCCGGATTTGGTCTTGTTTCCGCATACTTACCAGGTGCGCGACTTCGCGCCGAAACTCGCGGCCATGCTTGGCAAGGGCATGATCGGCGATTGCATCGGCTACCGCAGCGAGGGCGGCAAGCTCTTTTTCATACGCCAAATGTTCCAAGGAAAAACCGTGGCGGACGTTACGTTTACGGGAGCGGCTCCGTGGTTCGCGTCGTTCCAGTCGGGCGCGTTTCGCGCGGATTTGCTCGCGGCGCATCCCTCGGGAAAGGCGCTCGTGAACGCGATGAAAGTGTCCGTGAGCGCGGAGCAGATTCGCACCAAGCCGCTTGATCTCTTCAAAGAAGCGAAGTCAGCGGTGGACTTGACGCAAGCGCCGCTCATCGTGGCCATCGGGCGCGGCATCAAAGCCCCTGAAAATATTCCGCAGGCGGAAGCGCTGGCGAAAGCGCTGGGCGGCGAGATCGCCGCATCGCGGCCGATTTGCGATGAAGGCTGGCTCCCGATGGAGCGGCAAATCGGCAGCTCAGGACAAACCGTTGCGCCGAAACTCTATCTAGCCTTGGGCATCAGCGGTGCGATTCAGCACGTCGTAGGCATGAAAGGCGCGCGCACGATTGTTGCGATCAATAAGGATGCGAACGCGCCAATCTTTGAAATCGCCGATTACGGCGTCGTCGGCGATATCTTCGAAATCATGCCCGCCCTCACCGAAGCCCTTGAAAAAGCAAAGAGCGCCTAATCGCAGGTTGACGCGCTCTTTATCGTATACTCAAAGAAACGGCATGAAACTTGAAGATTACAAGACGATTCTTTACCGCCAGGAAGATGGCTCCTGGGTTGCTGAAATCCCTGCAATCCCTGGTTGTTATGCCTTGATGGACACTCGCGAGACGGCGCTTGCAGAATTGACTCAGGTTTTCAACATGATCGCCGACGAGTATCGCGAAAAAGGCCTGAAACTTCCCGCCGACACCGCCGAGATCGTAAACGCCTAGTGCGACGGCGCGCGATTTTCAGCGCGTCGCTCGACTCCTCGGATTTGCTTTGATCCGTCAGACAGGCAGCCATGGAACCGCCCGGATGGCCGTGCCGTGACCATTACTGCGCATGGAGGCCGCGAAATCGGCCCACCACTGTTCTACAAGATGCTCCGGCAGTTGGGAGTTTCTCTGGATGAATTTGAGAAATTGCGTTAATCGCCCCGCGCACCGAAACTCTTTGATAAGATCGCCGAAGTCAAAATCGTGACCGCACAGCGCGAACAACTCGAAGCAGATGTATTGATCGTTGGCGCGGGGCCGGCAGGGCTGGCTTGCGCGTTGCATCTGGCGAACCTTTTCAAGAAACACAATGTGGCGGGCGGAAAACCCGAGCTTTCCGCGGAAAATATTTACGTTTTGGAGAAGGGGCGCGAGATTGGAGCGCATCAGCTTTCGGGCGCGATCATGAATCCGAAGGCGCTGGCGGAGCTGGTGCCGGATTTTGAGAAATCCGCTCCGCTCGACACGCCGGTAACCGATGATGCGGCGCTGCTTTTCACGAAAGGCTCGTCCTTCCGGTTTCCCATTACGCCGCCGCCGTTCAAGAACAAGGGCAATTATGTTGTGTCGCTCAGCAAAGTGACAAAGTGGCTCGGCGGACTGGTGGAATCCGCTGGTGTAAACCTCTTCAAGGAATTTGGCGGCGCGGAACTTGTTTACAGCGGCGACGGCATCGCTGGCGTCATCACCGAAGACAAAGGCCTCGACAAAAACGGCAAGCCAAAAGACAACTACACGCCGGGCTACGAACTGCGCGCGAAGGTTACGGTGTTGGCCGAAGGCACGCGTGGCTCGCTGACGAAAAAGCTTGTGGAGAAGAAAAAGCTCGACAACATCAATCCACAAAGCTACGGGATCGGCATAAAGGAATTGTGGGACGTGCAGCCGGGGCGAATCGAGCCCGGCTACGTGGCGCACACGCTGGGCTGGCCAGTTTCGATGGACATGTACGGTGGCGGCTGGATCTACGGATTGTCGAACGACCGCGTCTCGATCGGTCTGGTGCTCGCGCTGGAATACGCGGATCCGCTGTTCGATCCGCACGCCGCCTTTCAGACGTGGAAGACGCATCCGTTCCTCAAGAAACTTCTCGATGGCGGAAAGCTCGTGCGGTATGGGGCGAAGTCACTGCCCTACGGCGGCTGGTATGCGATGCCGCGGAACTACCTTGATGGCGGGCTGATCATCGGCGATTCGGGAAGTTTTCTCGATTCGCAGCGGCTGAAGGGCATTCACCTGGCGATGAAAAGCGGGATGCTGGCCGCGGAAACGATTTTCGAGGCGCTGAAGTCAGGCGACACTTCGGCAAGAGCGCTGAGCGCGTTCCCGAAGAAAATCGAGCAAAGCTACATAAAAAAAGAATTGTGGCAGGTCCGGAATTTTCATCAGTCGTTTCAGCATGGAATGCTGCGTGGATTTTTTCACACAGCGTTCCAGCAAATCACCGGCGGGCGCGGGCTGATCGATCCCATGCGGGCGCACGCGGGGCATGAGGCGTACAAAAAAATCAACGGACGGCCGGCTCCGGAGAGATTCAAGGGCGATGGCAAACTGACGTTTGACCGGCTGACGGACGTGTATCACTCCGGGACGCGGCATGAAGAAGATCAGCCCTGCCATCTTGTCGTGAAAGATTTGAACGTTTGCGCGACGAAGTGCGCTGAAGAGTACGGTAACCCGTGCCAGTATTTTTGCCCCGCTGCAGTGTACGAGATCGTGAAGGGAACGAGCGGCGGGGTGAAGCTGAAGATCAACGCCGCGAATTGCGTGCATTGCAAGACGTGCGACATCGCCGACCCCTACCAGATTATCGACTGGGTGGTGCCGGAGGGTGGCGGCGGACCGAACTACGAGGGGATGTAACGGGCATCTTCTCGCTCGTCGCTTTTTCCACCGACATAGGAACCAGCGAAGTGAGAGGGTTCCCAGTTTTCAGAATGAAAGAGCGTTTTTCGTTGCGCGCGCCGAAATCCGTGTAGGAGTTCCAGAGAAATTCGTTCTAGTTAACCATAACTACCCCCCCCCTATGTTTTTCATAAGTGTCTCTTAGGGCCTGCGGTCGGGTAGAGCGATGGCGCGTAGCGGGCTTCGAATGATGCCGACGTTTCCATCGCCCTCCCTAAAATTCCGTACGGTGAGTTTTCCCCAGTACGGCTTCAAGGTCGGTATGTCAGACGGGGCCTTCCCAATCGACACGC
>DATHIB010000095.1:0-37879 GCA_035490055.1 Candidatus Limnocylindria bacterium
GTGTAGGTTTTGCCCTTGTGAGTCTTGCTGGTTTTGCGGAGATACACAGGACACTACATATACCATATACAACAATCATGTCAAGAGAAATACAATTTACATTCGTCACTATTTACGACTTCCAGTAGGGTTTGGCTGAAACGAGAGGACTTGTCTGTCTAAAAAGCGAAAAAATGACCTTCGGCCGCGGAAGTCGGGTTAATGTTGCCGGATCTTTGCGGCCATAAATGGGAACTGCGCGGAATTCGTCGTATTTTCCAAATAAAGAACGCGAAGTCCCACAGGCGCACCGATGATCAGGTTCGCCGCAGTGGTAATGCCATCGAGATTCGTAACGCCCTGACTCCCCAGGGTGCCTGAGAAGACTTGGGTTGGAAAAACGGACGCGGGCGTAATGTTAAAGTACGAGGGAACGGCGTTGACGTTGACGGTGGTGGCAGAAGCTGTGGTGGGTGTGGCGATGAGCCGCGACCAGCGCAGGATAACCGTATCTGCGGTCGCTGCCGCGATGGTAGTGCCATTCGCTGCAACGAACACGGTGACATGAAGGGCGATGGTCTGGCCGGGATGTACTGCGTTGGTGTCACTCTGCCCTTGAAATTGGCCGAGGCTGCCGGCAGGTACGGCGAGGCCTTTGGTGTCAACGAGGAAGGTGGGCGTAGTGATATCTACGGTGAGGAGATCCCCAGTGTTGAGTCCGCTGATGAGGGAGTTGGTGGCGAGCTGAACTTTATCGGTGACTGCGATGGCAAATTGGGTAGGAGTGTTGACGGCGTAGACGGTACCTTCGACGAAGTCTTGCTGGTTTGCATTCAGGGGTTCGAATTCCTTTAGTTCGAGCGTGCCATCCGATTTGAGGAAAGCGTCCACGCTGGCGATCTGGCCGGCAACGACGCAGGAAATCGTGGATGGTGTCGGACAAATGACGCCATCGGGGCTCGGGTCAAAGAACGAGTTTGAAGTGCTCGTCGCAGTCAGCGTGCCACGGGTTGGCGAGGTAATCGTTACGTTGCTGCCGCTGATACTCACGACGCCGGTGAAATCCTCGGTGAGCTCGAGCTGATTTGCCCCGAGATTGGCGTTCGTCCGTGGCAAAGTGAAGGCCGTGAGGACCCCCGGGCTGGGAGAGGAGGGATTGAAATTGATTGCCAGAGTTCCGCTCGAGAGTGAGATGGCGTTATTCAGGTTGAAGTCGAACTCAATGCCTTGCTTGCCGCCCGAAGTTGCGCTGAGTGTGAATGAACCGATCGTGGGAGTGCCAACGGACGTGATAGTAGCAGTGCAGACATGGTTGCTCAGGCACCTCACGCCGTTTGCAGTGATGGTTGAAGACGTGTCATTCAAAAATGTGATTTCCGGGCTGGAGAGAGAAACCTGAACTGTATAGCTTCCGGACGGCACATTGGTCAGGCTTCCGAGCAAAGCTGTATCGGATTGCAGACGCATCAAGTCGATGACGATAGGTGAGGGGGGCTGAAAAGTCAGGGCCGTGCCGCTTGTGGGCGTGAGCGTGATGGCAACGATAGTGACCTTGAAAGAAAGAATCGATGGATTCGGCGGGAGCGTATCAGCGACTAGAGTGAGGCTCACCGTAGCCGTTCCGGTGCCACCGCAATTTACGGTGCACGGCTTATAGGGGCCGCTACAAGAAGCCAGGGACAAGGCGGCGAGCAAGAGTACGGGAAGAAACGAAAGAGACTTGCTGCGATTCATGTGGTACCCCACGACAAGTTAGATTGCGTTCCCCCCCTGGAAGGAAAACGCTCAAAATCTTCGCTGCCGAGTGTAACGCAGTGGGTGAGCGGGAGGGCACTGTAAAAGCACCCAGCTTGTCCAGTTCTTAAATGTCCTGAATTAAGAGAGATACAAGGTCCAGCCGCCAAAGGGTGGGCCGCTGACGGAGCGAAGGCAAAGGGTATGTTATCGTAACTGGTCGCTCAGTCTCGATAGGTGAGAGTAAAGGCGGATTTCTGGCCAAGCGTGCATCCAATTCGGCAGTGGATTCCGTTGGGGCGAAGGTCAAGCGTACGGCAAAGACTGCCGAGCGCGGGTATGTGCCCTTCGAGGATGACCCCACGGCGGCCGCTAAGGAATCGGCGAAACCCTCGATGCAGGAGGTGTTTGGCCCGGGAGGATTCCTCGAAAAATGCATGCAGGGCGGGTTTGACCCCTCCACGGTAAGCTCCGACTACGAACATCGGCCCGGGCAACTGGAAATGGCGGAAATGGTACACGATGCGTTCGAAACGCATCATCACGCCATTGTGGAGGCCGGCACGGGCACTGGGAAAACGCTGGCTTATCTGCTGCCGGCGATTTGCAGCGGACGGAGGGTGGTGATTTCCACGGCGACGAAATCGCTCCAGGAACAGCTCTACCAGAAGGATATTCCTTTTTTGCAAAAACATTTTGCGCCAAACCTGAAAGTGGCGGTGATGAAAGGACGCTCGAATTTCCTGTGCATTTCGAAGCTAAATCAGATGCAGGACCAAACGCTGCTAAGGGGCATGGAGGAGATGGATGCCTTCCGGCAGATCAAGGATTGGGCGAAATTGACGGAGACCGGCGACCGCGCGGAGCTGACCTTCCTGCCGGATGATTCGGAGCTTTGGGGGAAGCTGGACGCGAGAAGGGACACGTGCACGGGCAAGAACTGCCCGTCGTTTAATCCCTGTTTTGTGACGGGCATGCACCAGCGCGCCCAGGAAGCCGACCTGATCATCGTAAATCATCATCTGTTTTTTGCGGACCTGGCGCTAAAGCAGGACGATTTCGGCGGCATTTTGCCGGAATACTCGGCGGTGGTTTTCGACGAAGCGCACGAGATGGAAGACGTGGCCAGCGACTATTTCGGGCGGCAGATTTCGAATTTCCGGTTCGAAGAGCTGGCCCGCGATGCCGATCAAACGCTGCGCTTGCTGCATCTGGGCACGCCATCGTTACTGCGAAAGACGCAAAGAATCAGGGAACGCAGCCGCGGCTTTTTCGAATTGTTTCCGCCGCGCGACGGGCGGTTCTCGTTTCTGAGAAACGAGCGCGAAGCGTTTCTGGAGCAGAACCGCGAAGCTTACGATGCGCTGGTGACGTCGCTGAAAAGCTTGGAGACGGAATTTGCGGCACTCACCGCCAAGCCGGAAGAACTGACGCGCATCGCGCGGCGGAGCTTCGAGATGCGCCAGGAGCTGTCCTTCCTGTTCGAATCGAACGAGCGGAATTTCGTCTATTGGTACGAGCGCAGGAATAAAGGCGTATTCCTGACGGCAACGCCGATCGACGTCAGCCAGATACTGCGGGAACAGCTCTTTGAAAAATTCGACTCGGTAATTCTGGCCTCCGCGACGCTCACCGTCGGAGGGCGCTTCGACTTCATTCGCCAGCGCCTGGGAATCGATCACGCGAAGGATCGCGCGCTGCCGCCGGAGTTTGATTTTCCCAAACAGGCGCTGCTCTACCTGCCGCGCAAAATGCCGGACGTCCGCGACGCGGGGTTCCCAGCGAAAGCCGCGGAGGAAATCGTGCAATTGCTGGAGCTGAGCCAGGGCCGGGCGTTTTGCCTGTTCACCAGTTATTCGCAGATGAATGATTTGTTCGAACGGGTGCGTTCGCGCGTGTCATTTCCGCTGTTGTTGCAGGGCACGGCGCCGCGCTCCGTGCTGCTGGAGCGATTCAAGAACACCGAGGGAGCGGTGTTGTTTGCGACGGCAAGCTTTTGGCAGGGCGTGGATGTACCGGGCGAACAGCTATCCTGCGTCATCGTCGACCGGTTGCCGTTTGCGGTGCCGAGTGACCCAATCGTGGCGGCGCGAGTGCGCGCTCTTCAGGAAGACGGCCGCAACCCGTTCGCGGAATTTCAGGTGCCGCAGGCGGTCCTGGCGCTGAAGCAAGGATTTGGGCGCTTGATTCGAACGAAGACGGACCGCGGCGTGCTGGCGCTGCTGGATACGCGCCTCCAGCGCATGCCCTATGGTAAAATTTTCCTGGAGTCGCTGCCACGATACGGTGTGACGCACGAACTCGCCGATGTCGCCCGGTTTCTCGGCGTGAAAGTCACGCACAAGCGGATCGGGGCCAGTTCGGCAAGTCCCTCCTGAAGGGCCACGATCTAGGGAGATCCGCCACACGCGGGTAGCGCCATTTTGGAGAGCAATGTTTCAAGTCAGCGTAGAAGAGACCTTTTCTGCAGGACATGCCCTGCGCGGGTACCGAGGCAAGTGCGAGAACGTGCACGGCCACAATTATCGCGTGCGCGTGACGCTCGAAGGGCCGCAGCTCGATTCGATCGGGCTCTTGGTGGACTTCACACGGCTCAAGCAGTTGATCCGCGAGATCATGGGCAGGCTCGACCACCAGTTCATGAACGATCTCGAACCCTTCAAGACCGTGAATCCTTCGGCGGAAAACGTGGCAAAGTATTTCTACGATGAGGTCACGCGGCAATTGAAGGAGCTGCCGCCGGGCGCGCGGGTTACGGACGTCATTTTGTGGGAAACGGATACGAGCCGGGCGCAGTACCGGCCCAGGGCCTAGTCCCTTGGAAAACGCGTGAGCCGATGAATCGATCGTTTTTTATCATTATGATTCCTGCGCTGCTTGTGGCGGCGGGCTACATTGTTGTCCTGCGATACATGGGAATTGCGCCAGGCTATCCGCGGCTGATTGTCGCGATGGTTCTTTTTTTCGGAATGATTTACTGGCTGTCGCGCCGGAGCGGGCGCAAGGCGAATTCCAACCGCGTATAGGCTGCAATGGCCGGAGTTGCCGCTTTCCAAAATCATGGTCATCACGGAAATTTTCAAATCGATTCAGGGCGAAGGCACACGCGCGGGCCTGCCGTGCATATTCGTGCGTTTGACGGGTTGCAATCTGCGATGCACCTGGTGCGATACCGCGTACGCATTCCATGGCGGGAAGAAGATGAGCGTCGAGGGGGTTTTGGCGCGCGTGGACGAACTGGCGGGGCGCCGCGAGGAAATGCCGGGCTCACAAGCTGCTGTTCCACTGGTCGAATTGACGGGCGGGGAACCTTTATTGCAGGAAGAAATTTATCCGCTCGCGGAGATGCTGCTTGCTGCGAAGTACACGGTCATGATCGAAACCAGCGGGGAGCGCTTCGTCGGAGGGCTGCCGCGAGAAGTCATCAAGATTGTGGACGTGAAGTGCCCTGATTCGGGCGAGCCGGATACCTTCGAGATGCGCAATCTCGAGGCGCTGTCCGGAAACGACGAGGTGAAGTTCGTGCTGTCCACGCGGCGCGACTATGAATTTGCGCGTAGCTTTACGTCACAGCACGGCTTGGCGCAGCGGGTGAAACAGGTGTTGTTTTCGCCGGTGTTCGAAGATCCGCAAGGGAAGTGGCCCGGCCTCGAGCCGCGCATGCTCGTGGAATGGATTCTGGCGGACGGCCTGCCGGTGCGGCTGGGGCTGCAACTGCACAAGTTCGTGTGGGACCCGGCGACCAAAGGCGTTTAAGGAAAAGGAATTGACATCCTCCTCTCGCTGAAGGAAGAGGATTCCTACGGCCTCTCGCTGGTTTTTGCGAGAGGGCTTCGGCGGGTTCCTCCCACAGCGCCCTTACTTCAGGCGAGGACAACGAAGAGGCTTAACTTTTGGGCTGCCCGCCCATAGGTCTTTTGGACGAGAGCAGATTATAGTGGAGCGAAACAAAAAGCAAGCCTTATATCCCCGGCCTGAACGCCGGGGCTTTACGGCCCAGGTGGGTAAATAGGTCAATGAGGCAAAGGAACTAAAGGATACCAAGCGCGGGGGGAGTGGTTGAAGTGGTGATAGGCATGGATCAGAGAAAAGCTGTAGTGCTTTTGAGTGGCGGGATGGACTCCTGCGTGAGCATGGCGATCGCGCGCGAAGGCCACGGCGCGTCAAACATCGCTTTGCTGCATGCCAGCTACGGGCAGCTCACAGAGAAACGCGAACGGCGTGCGTTCGATGATATTGCGAATTTCTACGGCGTGCGTGAACGGCTGGTGGTGCAACTCGAACACTTTCGCGCCATTGGCGGATCGGCGCTCACCGACAAGAGCATTTCCGTTCCGGAAAATGAATTAGGTGCGCCCGGCCCGCATGGCAGCGCCATTCCCGTGACGTACGTTCCGTTTCGGAATGCACACTTTCTTTCCGTGGCAGTGAGCTGGGCGGAAGCGATCGGCGCGGGAGCGATTTACATTGGTGCGGTGGCGGAAGACAGCTCCGGCTATCCGGATTGCCGGCCGGAATACTACCGCGTGTTCCAGGAATTGATCCGCGTAGGCACGCGGCCGGAAACGCAGATCGAAATCGCAACGCCGGTCATCAGGCTGAAGAAAAGCGAGATCATACGGCGGGGCATCGAGCTGGGCGCGCCACTGCATCTAACCTGGTCGTGCTACCAAAACGAAGATACCGCTTGCGGCGTTTGCGACAGCTGTATGCTGCGCTTGCGCGCATTTTCGGAAGCCGGCGTGCCGGATCCAATCCCTTACCGCCGAACCGTTTCTGCCGGGCGCTGAACTTGGAATCTGGCCCGAATGAGAGATAATAGGGCGCACTTAGCCCGGATACTCCGGGTGGGGCTCCCCGGTGAAAAAGGAGAATGGAGCATGAAGCGTTTCAAAAAGTCAGGAGCGCTGGCCGCAATTTTTGTGGCGGCGCTGCTATGCCTACTGGCACCGCATGCCGGGGCCCAGACAGGATCGATTAGCGGCACAATCCTGGATGTGAACGGGAAGCCCTGGGCCGAGGTTGCGATTCGAGCGGTAAGCGACCAGGGTGCAAAGCAGGAGACCAAGACGGATAGCGGAGGCAAATTTAGCTTGCTTAACTTGCGCTCTGGCATTTACAGCGTATTTATTGTCTTCCCGCCGCCAAATGACAAACAAGCGCCATTCGAGGCCAAGACCAGAGTGCAAAGCGGTGAAGACGCGAAAGTCGATCTCAACTTCAAGGACATCGTCTCCAAGCAGGGAGCCGAGGCACAAGAGCAGGTAAAGAAGGCGGAAGAAACGAAAAGTAAAATGGAGGGGCTCAAAGCGCACTTCACGGCGGGCAACGCGCTTATCGATCAAGAGAAGCAGGCGAAGATTGATCTGCAGAAGGCGCCCGCGGACCAGCGCGATGCGCTCAAGCAAAAGTTGAATGAACTTTCGGAGCAGGCAGTCAAGGAATTCCAGGAGGCTTCGAAGAACCTCGTGGAGAAGGATCCCAACGCGCATCTGGTGTGGTTCAAGCTCGGAGAAGCTTACGACACCGCGGGCCGTAACGATGATGCCGTTCAAGCGTACCAACAGGCCATTGCCGCCAAGCCCGACGTGCCGGGATATTACAACAATCTGGGCAACGTGCTGGCACGCGCGGGAAAGATCGAGGAAGCCAAGGCTGCGTATACCAAGAGCGCGGAACTGGACCCGCCGAATGCCGCGACGGCGTGGCGCAACTTTGGGATCAGTCTGTATAACGCGAATCGGCTCGGCGACGCCGTCGAACCCTTTAAGAAATCCGCGGAACTCGATCCAAAGAACGCGCAGACCTGGTATCTCTTGGGAGCTTCGCTGGTTTACAAGATGACGACGAAGAAAGTTGGCGATAAAGAAGAGGTGCAGTTCGCGCCGGGAACCATTGAAGCCTACCAAAAGGCGGTCGAGCTCGACCCCAACGGAACATGGGGCCAACAGGCCAAGCAGGGACTCGAACAGCTCCAGTTGATGGCTCCGGGCATCGACACCAAAGTCAATCTGAAGAAAAAGAAGTCCTAATCAAGATCAAGGCAGTTTTTTCGGGCCGGTTCCGCTAAGCGGGGCCCGCTTTTTTTCAGCTATGAGTAAGTGTGCCGGTGATCTTTGTGCGGCTAAGCGAGCAGGCAAAGACAAGCCGGTCTTCCTTTCGAAGGCAATCGGAGCTCTGCTCGGGGGCGCGCCGGAGAGAGGAAACTTCTCCCGCTCGCAGGCATATAGCGAAGTGCCGCAATCCCCGGTAGAATGCCTTGCGAAGGGCAAGCCTCCCGCGCGCGGTGGAATTGAGAGCCGGGATTCCCCCGAGGAGCTGTACCGATGGTTTCATTTGCGGACCGAGCCGCCACGCCAACCCACGTTCTGGTCCGCATTTTGGATCGGGAATCGGTTTTGCTGAATCTCGAGACGGAGCAGTACTTCGGATTGGACGAGACTGGCACGCGAATGTGGCAGCTCGTGACGGGTTCGCCGAACATTGACGCGGCCTACCAGGACCTTCTTGCAGAATTCGATGTCGAACCGGAATTGCTCCGCTCCAACCTCACGGAACTTCTGAGCCGGCTCGTGGATAGCGGGTTGCTCCAAGTTCTCCCAGCTGATGTGGGAACGGCTCCGGCGATTTAGCGCGCTGGGGCGCCCAGCGCAGGAACTTTTTCTGCGCGCCGTGGTGCTGCTGCCGCTGGTCGCCCTGAGTCTGCGATGGCGCGGTTTCCGAGCTACGCAGGCGGCGCTCGAGCGATTCCTTTCGAAAGCAAATCCGGGGCCTGCCGCCGCTCTTGCGAGCAAGGTTGCGGCGGTGACCGCGCACATGGTCAATGCCGCGGACCGGCACGGGCTGGTTCATCCTTCCTGTCTGGCAAAATCCCTGACTCTTTGGTGGCTTCTCGGGCGGCAGGGAATACCGTCGCACCTGCGCATCGGCATTCGAAAAGAAAAGGAAAAGTTTGAAGCACACGCTTGGGTGGAGCGCGATGGAACCGCGCTCAACGAACCGGATGAGCCCCACCATCACTACGCCGCGTTCGATGCGTCGCTCGCCGCGTCGCCACCAGAAGAGACATGAACGCGTCCGCGAGATTCCGAGGAATCACCCGGACAAACTCGATCGATTGAGATTGAGCCGACTGTATATGAGTGCGGAGCCAGTCTCCGCCGGGGGCCTTCGCGAATCTGCCTTCGCTACTAGATGCTGGTGCGATGCGAGACGAGGCGTTTGGTGTGCGCGGCGGGTGCAGGCAATTCAACGGTGAGCGAAACCTCACTCTTGTTGCGCAGAACGCCAAGATTCACGGTGCGATCCTTATCTTCGCGCTTCTCCGAAAGTTTTTCGCGAAGCTCGCCGGCGGAACGGATGCGCTCGCTGTTGAGCGAGATGATGACATCGCCTGCTTTCATGCCGGCCTTTTCCGCAGGCGAACCGGAGTTGACATCGCGAACGAGTATTCCCTCGCCATCGGGAGCGCCAAAAAATGCGCCGAGCTGTCCGCTTAGATCTTCGGCATCAATGCCCAGCCGGGGCTGCCCGCCGAGGAACCTGCCGCCGTCCCATTCCATCGAAGGGATTTCGGGGATCTCCGGCATGCGGAAAGCGAAGGTCCCGGGCGTCGGCGCCACCATCTTCATGGCGTGGCGACGCTCTTCGGATTTACCGAGTGTCGCGCTAAAGGTTTGCATGCGCCCATCGCGCCACACGGTGAGCTGGATGCTGCGGCCCGCAGGAATCTCATGTATCATGCGGCGAAATTGCGCGCCGCCTTCGACGCGCTGTCCGTTGATTTCCGTCACTACGTCATTTTCCTTGAGGCCGGCCTTGGCCGCGGGACTGTCCGGAACGATCTTTCCCAGGACCACGCCGCGCTCGGCCGCGAGTTTCAACTCCTTGGCCTTATCGGCGGTCACTTCGTGTGTCTCGACGCCGAGCCAACTCGAACCGTCGCCGCCGATCACCGTATTAAACTCATCATTTTCGATGCTTGGCAGGACTTCGATCCGCGTGGGCTCTTGATCTTCTATGACGACAGTCTGCCCCGACTCCTCGAGCGCGTCCGCGATAGCGAGTTCTGCCACATGATTTTGCCCGTTCTCAAGCTGCGCCTGCAATTTTGCCTGCAGCTCATCGATCCTTTGTTGCCATCGTGCGATCGTGGAATCACCGGGCTTTTGCGGTCTTGCGGAACTGGCGGGCAGTGCCATGAGCACTAGACCGAGGGCCACAGCTCCCCCAATAGCAAGCAAATTTCGTTTGTTCATTTTCGTCCCATCCTCCTTAGCGGTTAGACGCGGCAAATGGAAAATCGTCAGACGGTCGACCGCAGAATGACCACCCGAATCCCGCCATTCACGGTGCGCAGATGAATCGGAGCCCCGCCGTGCCCCAATTTGCCATGCATCTCCCGGGGCCGCTGGGAACTCTCCATCGTAATAGGGAGTTCGGAAAAGAAGTTTCCATTCAGGCAGCGAGCTTCGACATCCGCTTGCAGGTCGGACGGCACGGCCAGTACCAGAGAGCCGTTCGTCGTTTCAGCGGTGGCGCCGGTCTTGTCCGGAAGATGCGCCAACTCCAGGTGGACGTTGCCGTTGGTGGTGTGCGCACGAACGCTCCCGCCAGCTTCAAACACTTCGATATTACCGTTTACCGTGTGCAGGTCTTCCACGGTTTCAACACCGGCAACGCGCAGCGTGCCGTTCACCGTGCCGATATGCTCAACGCGCGCGCCGTGCGGAACGTGGATGGTGTATTCCACCGCTACTTCCACACCCTCGTTTTGCGGATAGCGAGTGGCGATAGAGATGGCGTCTGGCTTGACGGCAACCTCGATGGAAACACGTTCAAGATCGGACTCCTTGTGTTTGGCGGTCTTTACCGCGTGGACTTCGATCTCGTTACGGTCCCACCCTTGCACGTCCACGGTTCCGTTGACGTTCTGCAACTCAACGGAACCGCCGGGTTGCAGCGGATAGGATTGATTGAACTCCTTGCTGATGGCAAAACTGGGAACGGCCCAAACAACGGCTAGAAGCAGTACGCATAGAGCAGTCGCGCGGAGAGATGGACGAAGCATAACGTTCTACCCCCTTCGAGTACGTGCTACCAACGAGAACCGAGGACTAGAAATTCGTCTGCGCCGAGGCGGCTGCCGCTCAGTGCAACTGAAAATTAAATGTCACGGTCGAGATCACCTCGACCGGCTTGCCGTTAATCGAAGCCGGTTTTGCCCGCCACTGCTTGACCACGGCGATGGCGGCATCGGCGAGCGCCGGGTCGCCTTCAAGAAGTTTCTGCACCTCGATGCTGCCGTCTTTCTTCACGCGCACCTGGAGCCTTACTATGCCTTGCAAGCCAGCGCGTTGCGCAAGCGCCGGATACGAGGGCTTTGGAAAATTTACGAGCCGCTTCTGGAAATCGTCAGGGTCCTCGGTGATGCCTCCCCTGAAGGTGATTTCTAAATTCACGAGCCAGCTTTCGAGCCAGTCTGCCTTGGCTTCGAGTGAACCCGGCGCTTCGCTTGGGGCCGGGGCTGTCGGCCCTACTTCGAAGGGAAAAGGCGCCTGAGAGAACCCAATTTCCGTCAGTCTCTTGTTGAGGCGGTCCACCTGCTCGCGGACGAGCGATTCGTGAAGAGCAATCTCCGAATCCAGGAACTGCAGACGAATTTTCCCGGACGTGGTCCGCAATTTGAGCGGGGCGCCGCCACCATTCAAAACAGCCATCGCATGCAGGGGACCGGAACCATTGGTGGACGCCTGCATCGTCAAGTGCAGGGCCGGATCTGCTTCAATGTGGCGCTCGCCCCCGTTTGCCACGGTAGCGTCGATGTTCGCGGCGAGATTCCGCGGCAGAAACACGAGGATGTCGCCGTTTCCGGAAGCAAGCTGTGATGCGCCCGCGAGCCGCACGTTTCCGCCTCCGGAAGGCGGATCTGGATTAATCCAGGCCGTAATCGTTCCGCCGGAAGTGGCCGCCTGCAAGGCCCCGGCGACTCGCGTCAGGCAAATGCTGCCGCTGCTCGATTCCAATTCCATCGGACCGGAAACGTACATGACACGAATCCCGCCCCCGCCGGTCTGGGCATGCACCGAGCCGCGCACTTCGCCGAAATCGATCTGCCCTCCACCGGTACGTACGCTGACGAAATTCCCAGCATGAGCGACGGTGATGTTGCCGCCGGCGGTTTCCAGTTCGGCGCGCCCTCCGATTTGCCCGGCGCGAATATGGCCGCCTCCGGTGCGCAGCGAAGCATCTCCCGCAATGTTGCCCACGTTGATGTGTCCGCCACCAGTGAAGGACGTGAGGTCACCCGCGACATCGAGAACCTGGATGTGTCCGCCTTCCGTCTCCAGTTTGGCAGCGGAGCGCCCCGACGAAGCGTCGCGGAGTCCCGAACCAAGAATGCGCCCCGTCTTAATATTTCCGCCTTGAGTGTGAAGGGCGGCGATCCCACCAATGTCCCCTGTCGTGATGTCGCCCGCCTCGGTGTTCACTTCGATGCTGTAGCCGCGCGGCACAGCGACCTCAAACTGCACCCAGAACTGGGCATCAGCTGAGCGCGCGGCTTGCGGCGAAAGCATGCCGGTGATTTCCACTCCCGAGGAGATCGATTTTGCCTTGAGAGAGTAAGTATCAAGGAGTTGCTGAGCGGCGGGGCCGCGAGCATCGGTTTCGATGTGCACGGTGTAGCGCACGACGGGCGCGACGCCGGCCTCAAGTGGAACGATATTGACGGAACCGAGATCGGTCGTCAGCCGCAGCGTCAGACCATCTTTGGTACTCATCACGCCGCTGCGAACAACGGAGGCATGCTGCGAACCCGGCTCAGAAGGCTGAGTACGTTCGATCGCCGCTGGTTCTTTAGCTTCGGCCGCAAAGACCGGCGGCACGAGCGGTGTTAGAAAAAAAAGGATCGCCAGGACCGGGAACAGCGCCAAACGGCGCGCGGCGGGGGAAAAAACTTGATGGAAACGTTTGTTCATCGTGGAACGAAATTTCTGACCAGTTACTGCACTTCGCGCGACCCAATCTGCCGCAAGGCAGCGGCGCTGCGCAACCGCACGTAGCGGCTGGGATCCCGGTGCTGCAACTGTTGCAGAGCGCGAACCACTCGCTCCACGGACTGGTCCTCTTCCGCACGGCCTGGCTTCACTACTGGGGTGGCCTCGGGGGCTTCGGGCACCGTCTCTTCCGATTCGCGGTGCTGCAAAGATCCAACAAGAACATTGACAGCTTCAACGCGCACGCCCGGGTTGGCGTCATGCTGCAGCGCATCGAGCAAAGCCTGTCGGACGTCATCATCCGATGACGCATCGCGGAGCGACTCCAGGGCCTTCATGCGCACTGCGGGATTCTGATC
Source organism: Candidatus Limnocylindria bacterium (assembly GCA_035490055.1). Lineage (GTDB taxonomy): Bacteria > Acidobacteriota > Terriglobia > Acidiferrales > UBA7541 > Acidiferrum. The sequence goes on from DATHIB010000095.1 coordinate 13,070, forward strand.
CTTACGAGCCGCGGCGATCAACGCCTGACGCACTTGCTGATCCCGCGAAGCGGCCTTCAGCGCTTCGAGGCAATCGAGGCGGACACCGGCGTCAAAACGCTCGCCTCTTTCAACGACGTAAGTGAGTACATGACGCATATCGCTATCATCAACGCTCCCGGTGAGAACCATCGGCTGCTCGGCACTGAGATGGAGCTGCACGTTGGGAGAACCGGCATCCGAAGAAGGAGAAAAATTGATGCCTGCAACCTCCATATTATCCAGTTGATCTTTCGTGAGCGGCGGCTTGGCCATGACGTTCATGGCCTGACCGTTGGCGTTGCCATTGTTGCCGTTCCGCAGCCACGGAAGAACCTGAACTCCAACCACGATCCCGAAGAGGACCAGAAGTGCGCCGCTCCAGGCGGGGCGCAACGCCATCGAGCGGCGCAGCCATCCGAAGGGACGCCAGTGTTCCTGGATGGGAGGCGCGGAAAGATCGTCTAAGGCCTCGGCAAGCTCGCTACGGCACTGCGAGAGCAGGATACCGGAAGAATCGAGTTCATCGGCGGGTTGCGGAGCAGTGATCATGGCCTCCTGGAGCTGGCTCTCTTCGGCAAGCTGGGCGGCGCACGCTTCGCAATTCGCCACATGTGCATCAATGTGCTTGCGTTCCCTGTCGCTGACTTCATTACATGCATAGAAAACCAGGAGCAGTGCAACGTCGTCGCAGTTCACACTCTTTTCAAAAGCGCTCATCGCAGGCCTCCCAACTCATGGCGGAGTTTGCGCGTGGCGCGGAAAAGCGAATTCTTCACGGTTTCCTCGGTCGTGCCCAGGGCGTCACCGATGGCTCGGAGCTTCAGTCCCTGATAGTGCTTCATCTCAAAAACAATGCGTTCGCGAGGGGACAGGCGTTCCATGGCTATGGCGATGCGCGCCTTGATTTCCTTGCCGATGAAAGTGCGCTCGGGGTCCAGCGTCGGGCGTTGCTCGCGTTGGCGCTCGAAAAAATCGGTGATGCCCTCCTCGTGAAGGCCGGAATTCAGCTCAGGAGCTTGATCTTCGGGGCGGGCCTGACGGCGGCGCAGATGGTCCAGGCAAACGTTGGTGACGATGCGGTAGAGCCAGGTGTAAAAGCTGCACTCGAAGCGGAAACGGTGAAGATTGCGGTAGACCTTGAGGAATGCTTCCTGGTAGACGTCCCGGGCGTCCTCGGGGCGCTTCATGAGATTCAGGGCCAGGCGCAGGACGTCCCGGTCGAAGCGGCGCACCAATTCCTCGAAAGCCGCACGACTTCCCGTTTGCGCTTCCGCAACCAGGGCTCGCTCGTCGAGGTGGGACAAGGAGATCACCGAGGCCAGGGCGGCGTCTGTGCTACCCGAGCGACCGTTGTAATCGGCCAAAGCCAAAGCCCATCTGGGGAGCGGCATATTTCGCTTTCTTTTCGCGCGCGCCGGTGTTGCCGCTTGTAAAACAACACCTTAGCTCAAATTACAGCAGGCGTCCGAACGGTCGGCACCACGCGACCACCCAATTTGGACGCACGGCTACACCCTTCGGTGAGCACCGCTTCCCACTATATCAACGGTCCACCTGTGGATTTTGTTTCAAGAAAACCAATCAATTGAGGATCGCAGGGCCAGATTTGAGTCCTCAATTGGTTCCTCAGAGAACTGGGCCGGCTGCTCAGACGGCCCTGGCCGAAACGCGCATGCGCCACGCCACGCTGGGCCAGGCGAAAAAGAGAACGAGCACGAGCAGAACCGCATAGCCGTTAGCGCGGTAGAACGAATCCGGCTGAGAGAGCAGTTCGGCGGCCCCACCGAACAAGGAAGTGCCGGCAATGATGAGGAAGCAGCCGAGAATGTTGAAGCACATAACGTAGCGCACGCCGAAGACGAGAACGCTGAGCAGGATGAGTTGCGTCAGGAATCCTTGCGCAAGGTCGGCGGCGCTTCCCCAGTTTCCGCCGGTGAGAGCGAGCGCGCCCAGCAGGAAAATCAATACGCGTAGCCCAGGATGCCGTAGCTGCGCCGCAACGAAAGACGCCACCGCAGCGACCAGACCAGTGTAAAACAAACTGCGCACCACTGTCCCGCCAAGAATCGAGCCGAAAGGGAGGATGGCGTCGAAGTCATGGCCGAAAGACGCCCCCAGCGAGCGATGCACCGTCGGCCAGTGGGTCCAAGCAGCCGCAAGGAGGTGTTGCAGGCCGAACAGCCCCGCGGACCCACCCACACCGATCCACAGCGCATCGCGATAGTAAGTTGGTGGCATCCCGGCCCAGCCTGGCAGACGTTCTTCACCGAACGCACGGCTGCCGAAATACCACGCCGTGCCGAAGAGCAGCGCGATTCCGCCGACGTAGAGAGGAGCGCCGAGCAGCGCGACGATGGCAATCCCTGCATATGTCAGCTTGAGTGGATTGCCCGTATCGTAAGCACTCAACGCACTGGGGAGGATATTCCCAAGAGCGAAAACGGCGAGATAGCCGGCGAAAGCCCAAATCGACCAGAATGCGATTCTTCTCCAGGGGATCGAGTGCGCAAATGGCGACTGCAGGTTTTTCAAAAACACTATCAGGGCCGTCAGGGCCAGTCCGGCATAAAACAGGATAGGAATTACGATGGAGATGATGATCCGGGAAAGGCTTCGCTCCTCTTGTTTGCGCTCCCAGCTTTCGGGGATGTGCACGTAGGTTCGATAATTTGTGACCTCGTCTCCCAATACCTTCAGCTCGACGCGTGCATGAGCGTGATCTTGGGAGTTTGCGGCCGGCGCTTGCGCGGAGTCGAGGGGTTGCGTTTGCTCCCAGGTGAGGGTGTGATCGACGCGGTGCGGCTGCTTTTTTGACTCGTCTCCAACCAAAGACCAGCCCTTCAGGTCGAGGTTTTTTTCCAGGCGGAGAAACTCTTCGGCGCGGGTCAAGGCCTGGTCCTTGTCGAGCGATGCGCCGGGCGCTTCTTCGCCCAGTTTATGCCACACCGAATGTAGTGACCCGTCGGGCTTAAGTATCACGGCGAACTCTTCCGGTTGGCTGTCGCGGAAATAGCGCACGCGCCAGAGTGCAGCTGGGACTTGTCCGGAGTAGATGGCGTTGACTCCGGCAATGCCGATGCGCTCCCGCAAATATTCGTTTGCATATGGATCAGCATTGTTGACGAACACGACGGCGCGGTAGTTCGCATTTGGATCGACGCCACGCTGGCGTATGACTTGATCGGCGCGCGCACGAGCCGTTCGCGAGTCGATCGACAGCTTCAGGTAATCGCCAATGGACTGCGGCTTGAGCCGCCAAGCCAGCGCGCCGCCGACAAGCAGGCAGACCGCAAGGAAAACGATTATGCCGGGAGAGAGGGCGTCGTAACCGCCTGATTTGACTTCAGAAGTTGCGGCTGCAGGTTCGCTGGCCAGATCGATTTCCGGCGCGGGAGCCGCGCGATTGAGAAGGTCTTCGCCAGTTTCGAATCCGCCACGAGTCAGGTAGGAAATACACGCAAAAGCCAATGGCGCAAGCGCGGCGGCGCCCACGACCACGCCGGATATTTTAAAGTAAAGACTGTTCGAACGGATCAGCAGCAATCCGACCAGCGACGCATCCACGGTGTAATGCCAGATGAGTGTCGCGAGGATGCCCCAGCGCAACATCACAATTCCCGCCACAATGCCGATGATGCCGACCTCAATCCCGCGAATATAGCCAGGCTCCTGTGGATAGGCGCTGTGGAGGAAACTCCAGGAAAACGCCGGCAAGATGACGGCAAGGACTCGGGACTTGGTCACGCGCTCTACGAACGGGATGGCAAAAAGGCGAAACAGAAATTCCTCGCTGGTTGAGGCCATCAGGCCGATGGCCACGCCCGCGATCCACGGGAACGTTGTGTTGACCGCGTCGGAGTAGTTCAAATCCTGCGGCGCCCAAACTCCAAAACGGCTGCCGACCATATAGAATGCCACGATGAAGCCGATGTGTGCCGCCGCCAGCGCCAGCCCGACAACTGCCGATGAGAAGAATTCTTTCGAACGGAGCCCGCGCAGCGTGAAGGCCTTCGAAAGCTGCATCCGGTTCGGCAGATACCAGCGATAGAGCGGCTCCCCGCCAGGGAGCACCAGCGTCACCATCAGCGCCGTGCCAAGTGCCGACAACAAAGCGATGCCGAGCCGGAGCAGGACAAATCCGCTATAGGGATCGTGGGTGTCATAGCTGGCGCGTGTGAATTGCCACTCATTCAGCTCCATCAGGAAAAAAAGCGCCGCGACGATCACGCCCAGCTTGATGGCCCCGCCCCAGCTTGTTTGCCCGTGCTTCGTGAGCGTGATGCCCACCCACAGCGCGCTGCCGAGCAACAAAACGTACGGAATGATGGCGATCTGGTTGTAAAAAAGATTCGAAGCGCGAAGTTGCTGGTGGCTGCGCTGCCATGCTTCGGGAACGTGCAGGAATTCTTCGCTGCCGCCGACTTTGTCGCCTTGCAAGGTGACTTGCAGACGGTAGGGCGCGTCCTTCGCGCGGAAGCCGTGCTTTTCCCAAGTAAATTCCCAATCCAGGCGGTTCGGCCGCTTGTTCGAATTGGCTTCCTCCGGGAGAAGATCCCAGCCACTCAGATCGAGTCCGAGTTTCGCGCTGAGATAGTTCTGCGCCGTGGATTGCGCGGTGGCGCGGTCGAGCGACGCCCCAGCCCGTGATTCCTCGATTTTGTGATCGTAGCCAACGATCTGTCCTGCCGGGCTCACGCGAACGCGGAATTCTTCCTCCTGCTGCGGTTTGAAGAAACGCACGTCCCAGAACCAGATATTCAGCTCGGAGGACATCAGCTTGTTGGCTTGTTGTAACCCGAGCTGGCGCTCCAGGTAGACCTTGGAGTTGTCGTCCACCGCGAAGACAATTGTGGATTGGTAGCCGCCGGCGTTCTCGCCAAGGCCGGTGACGAATTTCTGCGCTCTTCGGAGGGCTTCTTCGCGGGAAACCTGAAAATTAACGGAGGCTTCGGGGAAAGCGCGGAAAAAATACTTGTAAGCGAACAGCGCGCCGAGGATACCCGCCACCACCCAGAGGAGCAGCGCGCGCTTGTCGGAACTTGTCAGACGGTCTCCCGTCACGTGAACCTCCTCGTTTGGGACGCGGAACCATCACTCTATAGATACGGATGGTGGGGACGCAAGTTTCACGGCTGCCGTTCCGCCGCTTTGTTGCCGCACATGAAAATGTTCGTAGTGGGAATGATATAAACATAATGTCAATGACCATGAACCTCGGCACCGAAGTGCGCATGATCAAAGGGGTGGGCCCGCAGCGCGCCGAACTGCTCGCCCAGCGCGGGATGTACACGCTCGAGGATCTGCTGGGCTACCTCCCCTTTCGCTATGAAGACCGCATCCATTTTTCCAAGGTGAAAGACATTCAGCCAAACGGCACGTATACCATTCGCGCGCGCGTGATGAGCGGCCAGGCGGTGCGCAGCATGCGCGGCCGCGACGCCATCTATCACCTGCTGGTGCAGGACGACGCCGGCGGTTCACTGCCTTGCAAGTTTTTCCACGGGGGCTATCTCGAAGGGCGCTTGAAGCCCGGGCAATTGCTCATTCTTCACGGCAAGGCGGAAGTCGATAAGCTGCGGCCCGCGCGCCTCGAAATGATCAATCCGCAGATCGAAGTGCTCAGCAACGAAGAGTTGGACTCCACCGAAGTCGGCAGAATCGTCCCGATCTATGAAGCGATTGGCACATTCGGTTCCCGGCAGATTCGCCGCGCGATGTACGCCGCGGTGCAGCTCATCGATCGGAGGATGCCGGATATTTTGCCGGAAGGATTGCGAGCGCGGCTTGGCTATCCCTCGCGCGGCGAAGCTCTGATCCACACGCACTTTCCCGAACCCGGCGAATCCCTCGATGCCTTGAACTCGTTTCGTTCACCATCGCAGCGGCGGCTCATCTTCGAGGAATTTTTCCTGTACCAGCTCAGCCTCGCTTTGGACCGCAAGGCTACCCGCAAGGAAAACGCCATCGCCTTCCGCCTGCGGGAAGACGCCGTGCGCGAAGCGCTGAAGCGCATCCTGCCCTTCAAGCCCACGGCCGCGCAGAAACGCGTTCTCGCCGAAATCGCCGCCGACCTGGAAAAGCCCGCCCCGATGAATCGTCTCCTCCAGGGCGACGTCGGCAGCGGCAAGACCATCATTGCGCTGCAAGCGGCGGTGATCGCCATCGAAAACGCCACGCAAGCCGCGCTCATGGCTCCAACGGAAATCCTAGCCGTGCAACACTTTCTTTCCGCGCGGCGCATCCTCGCCAAAGCCGGCTATCGCGTCGAGCTGCTCATCAGCGGACTGAAAGCCTCGGAGAAATCCGCCGTCCTCGATCGCATTCGCACCGGCCAAGCGCAACTCGTCATCGGTACCCACGCGCTCATCGAAGACAACGTCGAATTCGCCCGCCTCGGCTTCGTCGCCATTGACGAGCAGCATCGCTTCGGCGTCCTCCAGCGCAAGCGCCTGATGGATAAAGCCGCCGCGCATGGCCGCGCGCCGCATTTTCTCGTGCTGACGGCGACGCCCATCCCGCGCACCCTCTCGCTCACCCTCTACGGCGACCTCGACGTTTCCGTTCTCGATGAACTCCCGCCCGGCCGCACGCCCATCGTCACGCGCATGACCACGGAGCAGCATCTCCCCGGCGTTTGGGAATTTCTCCGCCGCGAAGTCGCCGCAGGCCACCAGGGTTACGTCGTTTATCCGGTCATCGAGGAATCGAAGCTCGAGCTGAAAGCCGCCGTGGAAGAATTTGAGCGCCTGTCGCGCGAAGTTTTTCCCAAGCTAAAGATCGGCCTCTTGCACGGTCGCCTCTCCAGCGACGAAAAAGAAGAAGTCATGCAGCGCTTTCGCAAGAACGAGGCGCAGATCCTCGTCGCCACCACCGTCGTGGAAGTCGGCGTCGACGTCCCCAACGCCACCGTCATGGTCATCGAGCACGCCGAGCGCTTCGGCCTCGCCCAGCTCCACCAGCTTCGCGGCCGCATCGGCCGCGGCGCGCAAAAATCCCATTGCATCCTAGTCGCCCCCGCGCGCATGACCGTGGGCCGTTCAGCGGCCGCCAAAGACGACGTTGCCCGCGCCCGCCTCGAAACCATGGTGCGCACCTCCAACGGTTTCGAAATCGCCGAAACCGATCTCCTCCTCCGCGGCCCCGGCGAGTTTTTCGGCACTCGCCAATCCGGCGACCTCGGCTTCCACATCGCCAACCCCCTGCGCGACCGCGAGCTCCTCGAACTGGCCCGCCGCGAAGCCTTCTCCCTCGCCGCCGATTCCGCCCAGCAAGACACCATGCAGCGCCTCCTCCGCCAGCTCCCCCCCGAATGGCAGCGCCGCTACCACCTCGCCCGCATCGGCTGAACCGACCAGTCTTAAGTTATTTCAACCCGGGTCAAGATGTCGTTCCGCAGAAGTGCGGGGGGTCGGGCCTCACTCATCCTTATCTTCAACTCAGAGGATGGCTAGGTTGTTTCCCGACTCGTCATTGAAATAGAGTTCGTAGGTGTCCGGCGATGCTTCTTGGCCTTCCGGTACTACCGTTTGCCGATCGGGATTATTCGCCAAAGCTAGCCGTCGCTCGACGTCCACTGCGACAACCATCTCATCCTCCACAGAGTTACAGGATTTTGGTGAGCGCTCAAAAATCCAGAAAGGGTTGATATTTGCACCTCGGCATCACGCCCGCGCCCATCACGGCAAAGTATATTCCGCTGTGCTCGCCCAGCTCAGCTCTAGACGCGATGAACCAATCCGCCGGGAGTTGCTCAGCGGGCAGTTGATCGTACTTGGGCGTATTGACCACGTGCTCATCGGCGGCTAACAATTTGCATACACAGTCTGGCAAGGGCACAGCATCAGCAAATTTGTCGTCTTCCGCGCTGAAAGAAACCAGGGAAGGTGGAACACTCTCCTGCCACTGTTGTGCAATTGCGCGGAGGACGGCCGGAGCAGCAACCAGGAGAAGAAGCAGACTTAGTCTACTCAGCAGGATACCTATCCGATTCATGGTATGAATCCTCTCGTCGTATCCCCTGCGCGTAAAAGAATCACGGTCAGGTGCCCGTTTCGTGTCGCTAACCGGGATTTGAAACCAACGGCACTTTTTGTACACCCCAAGCAGGTCCGCTGCCGCGATTCTTTGTTCCTTGACTAAAAACCAAAAACTGACAACTAATAACTGCACTCATGCGCGTCATCGCCGGAATCTTCCGCAGCCGCATCCTGAAAAGCCTCAAGGGCCTCGGGCTGAGGCCCACAAGCGACCGCCTGCGCGAAACTCTCTTCAACGTGCTGGCTCCCAATTTGTCCGGCTCTCGATTCATCGATCTTTTTGCCGGAACCGGCGCCATCGGCATTGAGGCCCTCAGCCGCGGTGCCGCCGAAGTCGTGTTCATCGAGAATCACGCTCCCGCCGCAACTCTGATTCGCCGAAATCTCGAATCGCTGGGCATTAACACCGGCGTGACCGTACTGGCCGTAGACGCTCTTCGCGGCCTCGCCATGCTGGCTTCCCGAAAGCAGCACTCCGCCCCCGGTTTCGACTACATTTTTCTCGATCCGCCCTACGCTGCTGCCGAAGACTACTCCCGCGTGCTAGAATTTCTTGGTTCCGCGGAACTTCTCGCACCCGGCTCGATCGTGGTCGCCGAGCATAGTCGTAAGTTTGACTTGCGCGAAGAAGCCGGCGCACTACGGAGGTTCCGCGTTCTCAGACAGGGCGATGCAGCCCTGAGTTTTTACCGCCGTCGCGGCGCGGCTGGCGGCGAAAATAACTCTGACGAGTAAACCCCCGCCCGCAGAGTTTCATCTATGATGAGGTGCTTGCGCATCCTTGGTCTAGGGTCTAGCGAAGCCTGAGTTTCTATCTTTGTAGTGGCGGGTCTTTAGACCCGTGGGATTCACCGCGCCCAGCCGGGCGGGCAACTTACAATAGTCGAGAGGGAAATTTCTTTGAGCCAGGTCGGCCGGGCACTCGATCTCTTGGGACAGGCCACCAAGCCTGCCGGTCCCACGCGTCTGCTGGCAGGACGCGAGCCGAAACTCGAAGTAGCCTGGGGAAGTTTTCACCAGGGGATCGGGAGCAGCCTGATCGCTGTCTTCAGCAGATCAAATGTCCCCAAACGATTTCTGCGTGGGGGATTTTTTAGAGATAGCTGGATCGAGGGGCGCATTCCACGCCGTGCTCTGGTTGCCGCCGCCTTGTGGCACTTCGTTTTCATCGTCGTGCCGTTCCCGCGGCTCCCCGCCGCGCCGCCCCATTACCCCGCGTTCGAGAACACCGAACTCACCTGGTCCGGGCCGATCCATGATTTTCCTTTGGTGGAGATGAAGGCTTCCAAAGCCAAGCCGAGTCCGCGCGGCGAGCCTGCCGCTAAACCTCTCCCTCCCGAAGGCGCCGGCGCCTTCCATCCGCGCCAGCGCATCTTCACCGATCCTGTGCATCCGACGCATCCGCGCCAGACATTGATCAATTCTGCCGCTCCTCCGAAGCCGCCCAAAATTCTTCCCAACCTCCCCAATATCGCGCAATTCCAGCAGATGCCCGGCCCCGCGCGTCCGGGTTTGCAGATCAGTCAGGAAACGCTCTCCAAACTTCGCCCCCGCGAGCTTCGCAGGGTCAAGTTCACCTCCGCCCCGGCTCCCGACCTCCCAACACTGGACCAAAAACTCTCGGATATCGCGCTCACCATGCTTCCAAACGCTCCCGCGCGTCCTAAATTGGAACTAAACTCCGGCGCCACCCCACGCGTGGTTCAGCGCACGCAAACGAGTGCAATAGAACCCGCACCGGAAGTTAGCTCTGCCCAATCCGGCGTTCCAAACGGAAATGGCGCAACATTTATCGCCCTCTCCGCCACACCCGGACCGGCCGCACCCGTTGTGCAACCGCCGCAAGGGAATCTCGCCGCGCGCGTCTCTATTTCACCCGAAGGCAAGCAACCTGGCGTACCGGGAGGCTCACCGAACAGAATGCCCGGCGCAAACGGGAGGGCAGGCGGCGGACCGGAGAGCAGTGCGGGAACCGCAACGGGCAACGGCGGCGGGGAAAATGACATAGACGTAAGCATCAGTGGAGGGCATCCGCCCGCAAACAATGAAATTTCCGGCCTGGGGGGATCCCCGAAAATCAGCGCACCCGTTCCGCACGCCCTGATCACCAGGCCCGATCCGCACACGAAGATCGATGATGCACCCGCGAGGACCGGGCCTCCGAATTTCGCGGCCCTCCCGGCCAGCGCGCAGCCGGAGCAGATCTTCGCCTCGAAAAAGATCTACAAGATGCTCGTCAACATGCCTAACCTCAACAGCGCCACGGGAAGCTGGATTCTGAATTTTTCCGAGCTGCGCGCAAATTCCGAAGGTCCTCGGCTGGCCTCCTCGGACGTTTCCGCCCCTGGGCCTGTAAGGAAGATCGACCCGAAGTATCCCCCAACCTTAATCAAAGAGCATGTCGAAGGCGAAGTCGTCCTCTACGCCGTGATTCGCCGCGACGGCTCTGTCGACAGCATCCAATTGGTGCACGGCATAGACGAGCAGCTCGACGCCAACGCCATGGAAGCCCTCAGCCAGTGGAAGTTCCGCCCCGCCACCAAACAAGGCGCCCCGGTCGAACTAGAAGCCATAGTCCACATCCCCTTCCATGCCCCGCCCAAGCGCTAACCCCCTGGTCTTCCCGCACCGGCCCTCTCCTTTTCTATTGACTTTTCCTAGCTCCGTCCAATAATTGACCTTGTAGAAAACTCCATGTGGACTGCGGGAGATTGCTCCCGCCTTTCCTTCTTAGCAACCGAGCCGCGATGCGCGGCTCATGCAAGGAAGGAACAAACGACTCGCAAGTGCTTTCCTGTGAATGGGTTAGAGGCTGCCTCTTCGTCTGACGCCTTCTTGCTCGGGAATTTGTTCCTCAAGAGTCCAATCCCCACTTAATTCTGCAGCACTAAGTCTTTTAGAATCAGCACCAGGAGTAGGACGAAAAAGTCCCACGGAACTATAGTTTAGAATCAACACTTCGGCGGGGCTTCACAAGGGCAATAATATACTTGGCCTCAAGTATATTATTGCCTTCACAAGTGTTGATTCTAAAAGACTTGTTGTATTACTAAGCCCTTTAGATGCAACATTTTACGAAAACAGGGGGGAGAGGGTTCGGTTATTGTTAACTAGAAGCCTCCCCACGGGCGGGCAGGAGAGTTACGCTTCTACGAACGGCCTTCGGCCAGCTTGACGAGGGCGTACAACGCGTGATTTACAGGAGTCGGAACCCCCAACTCCGCGCCACGGCGGGAGATGTAGCCATTCAGCGAGTCAATCTCCGTGCGCTTCCCGCGATTCAAGTCTTGTCCGGTCGAGGAAAGCGCCTCCGCCATCTGTGTGGCAATCTTAAGTGCGCCTGCCAGCGCCACCTTGGGGTCTTCCAAGCCAGGCGGATGAATCCCCGCAGCCCGCGCGACGGCCAGTACCTCATAGACCGCGATCTCGACCACTTTCCACGCATCCGGGCTGGAGGCGATTAATCCATACTTCGCGCGGCCCAGCGCCGAGACGGCATTTAGCGCGCAATTCCACACCAGTTTGATCCAGAGCTCGCCTTCGATATTTTCAGAAATGCGGCAAGGCACACTAGCGCCCGAAAAAAGTGCCGCGATTCGCTTCGTCTTCTCGTTTTCCGGCCCGACCACCAAATCACCCCGGCCGACATGTTTCACGCGGCCGGGTTCGGGTACGGAAGCTGCGACGTAAACAACAGCCGGGAGAGCTTCGATCGCTGCTGCAGCGCGAATCTGTTCCACGTTGTCCACGCCGTTTTGCATGCTAAGCACGAGAGCGCCGGGAACGAGCAGCGGAGCCAGCGCATGCGCCGTCGTGGCGTTGTCCGTTGTCTTCACACAAAAAAGGACAATCTCCGCGCCGCGCGCCGCGCTGAGTTCGGTGGACACCTCGACTCGCACACTTTCTTGAAATTGCAATGTGTCCAGGAAAAGCCCGTTCTTGTTTACAGCTTCCACAAACGCTGGACGCCCGATCATCACTACCCGCGCACCCGCGCGCGCCAGCAATCCGCCGAAGTATCCACCCACGGCGCCGGCACCAACGACCGCAATCTTCGGCCAGCTTTCCTGCTGGCTCACGGAGTAACCACGCTGATCAGCCGGTCGATGTCCCGCTCGGTGTTGTACAAATGTGGCGAGACGCGAATGTTGCCTTCGCGCAGGCTTACGACAACATTTTCCTTTCGCAGGTGCTGGTAAACCTCCGCTGTTTTCTCGCGGCTCCGTGCGGCGAAGCATCCATATGGCCCGCGACGCGCGGCATCCAGAGGGCTCGCAATCACAAAGCGATCCTTGGGCAAACGCTCGAACATCAGTTCAATCAATTTCCGGTTGTGCGCCGCGACCAGCTCTGGTCCCATGCGCACCACAAAATCCACGGAGACGTCCATCGCCACCAAATTAAAATTAAAATAACTGGCCCACTCCGGCGAATCCCACCGCTTCGAGCTTGCCGCGGGCTTCGGATCTTCGAAGTTCAACGCTGCGAAATTGTCCGAGCCCGCCACCGCCATCCAATTGAATGGTCCCGGCCTGATGATATTGAGATGCTCGCTCTTCGCCCAGAAGAATCCCGTGCCGAATGGACCCAGCAGCCACTTGTACCCAGCGGAGACGATAAAGTCCGCCCCCAGTTGATTCACATCCAGGGGAATCGCGCCACAGGATTGGCTGGCGTCCAGCAGAAACAGCGCTCCCTGTTTACGGCACGCATCGGCAACGCGCGGGGCATCGAGAAGCGATCCATCGTCGTATCGCACCATGCTCACGGACACAAGCCGCGTCCGCGGAGTGATCGCCGCGATCAGGTCATCCGCGGTGATGAACCGCTCGCGGGGAGAAACAATTTTCAGCTTCAGCCCCTCGCGTTCTTCCATCGGTTTCCACGTGGTGTACTGCAAAGGGAACTCTCCCTTTGCCGTGATGACCTCGTCGCCGGGCTTCCACGTCAGCGCGTAAGCAACCGCCGCCACACCGGCGCTCGCCCCGCTCGTAACTGCAATTTCTTCGGGTTGGCCCCCGATCAGCTTCGCGAGGGAGGCACGGATACGGTTAGGCACTTCAAAGAACGTGGAGTCTGCTTTGTGGTGCGGATTTTTCTTTGCTTCGAGCGCGGCCTGCACGGCGCGAATTGCAACTTTTGGCATCGGCGACTCGCCAGCCAAATTCAAGTACGTCGCGTCCTCAATCTCGAACCACTCCTGCCGCCAGTCGGTTTGCTGGGAAATTGTTGTTGTGGCCATGGGCTTCTCCTTCGTGGGAGTCACAAGGAATTAGATTCGGGCATACCGCGCCGGGTACAACGTCCAATTTGGGCAGGCAGTCCGGGCCGGACCCCGTCAGGACACGTCTAGAAATGACCGCGAAGTTCCCGGAACGCAGGCAGGATCACCAGTTTTCCGGAGCCCGCCACCACCGGTTCGTGTTCCAGTGTCCAGGTGTGCTGGTGCGGGATGTACACGGCATTGAGGCCGATCTTCATTGCCGGATTGATATCGCTGCGCGGGCTGTTGCCGATCATCCAGCCGTGGGTCTTCACGATTTTGTGTTTGTGAACCAGTCCGCCATAGATCTCGGGATCTTTCTCAGGAACGATTTCGATGAATTCGAAAAATCCCTGCAATCCGGATCGCTCCACCTTGGCGGCCTGTTCCGCGGGCTCGCCCTTCGTAAATAAAATCAGCCGGTGCCGCTCGGTGAGATACGCCAGGGTTTCCGGCACTCCATCCAGAATTTTCGGCGGCGTTCGCTCCAGGTCGATGACGCGGCCATGAATCAGCGCCAGTGTTTCGCGTTTCGCCATCTGATCCGCGAGTTTTATATAGGTTTCTTCGAGCGAGCGCCCGAAGCTGCGCACCCCATAGCCATACTGCCGTATATTCTTGCGTTCCGTTTCATTGAGGATGTGGCGAATGTATGCGCGGGCATAGCCGTAGGGCTCGACGATGCTGATGAAATCCTCGATCAGCTTCTCGAAAAATACGTTGTTTTCCCAGAGCGTGTCGTCCGCATCAATCAACAGTGTATGGCGTCGCATGGAGATTTGTTTGCCCCAATCCCTCCGCGGGCTCCATCAGTCTAGCAGCGTAAACGCATCTTCGGCGATGGACGCGGCGGCCCTTGGCTGGCCAAGGCTCCTGGCTGCCTCCCGCATTCTCGTCAATCTTGCAGAATCATTCAGCAGCGCCGCAATTTTCCACGCCGCCGCAGGCAAGTTGTTGCAGCGAATCGCTGCTCCTGCTTCCAGCAAATGATCGGCGTTTCGTTCTTCCTGGCCAGGGATCGGTTCGATGAGTGCCATGGGCAGCGCCCGCGCCAGCGCTTCCGACGTCGTTAGCCCGCCGGCCTTGCCCACCATCAAGTCTGCCGCCGCCATGTACTTGTCCATCTCGGTCGTGAAGCCCACGGGGCACAGTCTTGGCGATCCTGAAGACAGTTTGCCGGCCTCCTTCGCCAATTCCTCCAAGCGCTTCCGGGTCTTCTCTGATTTTCCGGCAATCGCGGCGATTTGCCACGGGCGTTGCAGCGCCAGCAAGTCTTTCACCAGTTGTTCGACGGGACCAATGCCGTAACCGCCTGCTGAGATGAGTATCACCGTCGCATCTGTGTCGAGCCCCAATTGTTTCCGCGCAGCGGATCGATTCATGGGCGTCGCAAAGAGAGGATCAATCGGAATACCGGTAACGCGCAGTTTTTCTCGTGGCACCCCGATGCGCGCCAGATACTCCGCGGCTTCATCGATGGCCAAGTAGTAGCGGTCCACCGTGCGGCAAAGCCACATCGCGTGCACGTCGTAATCGGTGACGACGATGGCATTGTGCGCGCGCAACTTCCGCTTGGCGATCAGCCACGCGATGATCTCCGCCGGCAGGAAATGTGTCGCCACGCACAGGTCCGGCTGGATGCGCTTCAACAAACGGATCATCGTAGCGGTGTTCAGCCGGTCCAGCGCCAGGCGCCGCCGCGGGTGCAGCCACGGCTGGTCCGTGCGCTCGTAGAGCACGCCCATCAACTCCGGCGCGCGCCGCACCATCGAGATATAAGCATTGTCGTAAATGCGCTGGAAAAGCTTGCTGACGTGCCGTAAGGCGTCGATGTGCTCCACGGCGCAATCGCCCCGCGCCAGGAAAGCCTTTTCAAGGGCTTGCGCGGCGCGAACGTGTCCCGCGCCGGACGTTGCGGATAGCAATAATACCCGCGGCTTCGTTTTCATTTGCTGGGAATTCCTGCGAAGGCAAGCGCCATCAGCATGTCTTGCGCTGGCCCGCGGCGATTTTCTCCAGGATGCCTCGCGCGACTTTTTGCAAGTCCCCGAACCGTGTCAGGTAATCCTGAAAATCGTGATTCAGGAGCTGCGCATCCTGCGGGCCCAGCTTCGTCCGTAGAATCATGTCTCGCAGTTTTACGGGATGCGGAAGCAGCGCCTCTTCCTGCAATTCCTCGAGCGCAATCTTGGCGTCGTAGTGATACATGGCTTCCCCCAGCACAAACATTCTTCCAGCGTATTGTACTCAGTTACTGCCGCAACAGGGAGTTACCCGAGAAGTGGGGGAAGAAATCCTACGCGGCGTTTGCCGCGGCAGGCACGAATTCATAACGCGAGATTTTCGCCGCAATGCCTGCCCTGCCGTTCTCGGTGGGCTCGATACGCACAACCTCTCCCAGGCAGCGGATATTTACATCGCCAGAGTGCGTGACTTGCTGTGGAAGAGTGATGACGAACTCAATTTCGCTGCCAACTTGGAAATGGGCATCAGTGAGGAAATAGAGTCCGCGGTAACTGACATCCCGCGTGTGGGCGTCCATCTCGCGTCCCTTAGACTCCCGCGGGAAAACCCGCATCGGTAGGCTCATCGTGAATCGCCGCGCTTCGCGGCGTTCCGCTCCATCAACCATTTATACCCCCTGGGGCTGTGCGTTTCGGCGCAAAGCTAACATCGGCTCGGGCAAACTGCAACGCGAAAATCGGGTATTTTTGTCCTAGTACGAGGTCTTGGCGGTTTAAATACACGCGCGCTACACTGGTGCCATGGGCAGTACTGTTACGCCTATGGACAGCCGCCGCGAGCACCGTCGCGTGCGCATGCGCCTTCCGGTGCGGATGCGCTGGACTACGCCTTTCGGCCAAAAAATCGAATTAGGAGAAACGATCGATGTCTCGCGCAGCGGTTTGCTCGTTTCCACCAAGGAGTTCCACGCTCCGGGCGTTGCGCTCTGGGTCACCTTTCCCTATGACGCGTCGCTTTCCGATGGCCAGCCGGAGATCCTGGCGCGCGTCGCACGATGCAGCGAAGTGCTCGAGGTCATTCGCTCCACGAACGCACGCGAGAAAGTTCAAACAGAAAGCGCTTCGGAACAGGAACGCTCTGCAAAATTGGATCAGCTCGCCCGTGCCTTTGGTCTCTCCGATGCCCCGGCAACATTCGCAGTGGCATTTCATCTCGAAGAGCAGGCGCACGCTTCATCCAACGGAAGCGCCCATCGTCGCGAACCCGAACGGCGCGGCAGCATGCGGAAGGTGCTGGCGATTCCCGTCCGCGTGCATCCCGAACGGATTCCCTGGTTTGAAGAAGCCATGACTATCGATTTTTCGGCGAAGGGCATGCGCTTTCGCAGTCACCGCGAATACGCGCCCGGTGATTACTTGAGAATCGCATTTGAAGCCTCGACTTCCGCGCCTTGGCATGGCGCTGGCGAGTTTCGCTCCAAGGTCATACGTATCGCTTCCGTGCCGGGCAGCGTCGCCCTCGACATCGGTGTTTACCGCGTGGAATAGACGAGCCGGGAATTGCCGGCCGCATTCGGTCTTTTTCCTTCGATGCGCTAAACTGCAAATTTGTCCATGGCGCTTCGATGACCGGCACACACGAATCCCGCAATTTCTTTTTGGATGGCCCTGCCGGACGCCTCGAAGCGATTCTCTGGACCCCGTCCGCCGCCGCGCATCCGCCGCTCGCCGCGGTTGTCTGCCATCCGCATCCGCTTTTTGGCGGTACGATGCACAACAAAGTGGTTTACCAGACGGCGAAATCCCTGGACGCTATTGGCATTCCTGTTCTGCGATTCAATTTTCGTGGCGCCGGACTCAGCGCAGGCGGGCACGACCGCGGCTTCGGCGAGCAGGGTGATGTCCGTACCGCGCTGGACTTTCTTGCCTCCGAGTTTCCTGGCGTCCCGCTGCTACTCGCGGGATTCAGTTTCGGTTCCTGGGTGGGCATGCGCGCCGGTTGCGAAGACCCGCGGGTCTCTCACCTGATCGGCTTGGGTATTCCCGTCAACAACACCGATTTCTCATTCCTGCGCCACTGCAACAAGCCCAAGTTGTTCGTGCACGGAAGCAACGACGAGCACGGCGCCATCGAAAAAGTCAAAGCGCTCATCCGCACTCTCCCCGGCGACAATCATCTCGTCGTCGTCGAAGGAGTTGATCATTTCTTTGCCGGCAAACTCGACCAAGTGGGTCGCGCCATCAACGCCTGGTTGACCGGCGAGGTTTTGCGCCTCCGTCATTAGAGCTGGAGGATTTCCGTTTCTTTTCCTCCTCCTTGAACTCTGCGTCCTCTGCGAACTCCGTGTTAAGTTTATTCTTCACGCCCCTTCGCCGCGCGAAAAAAGTTTGCTGAACTCCTCGGCCGTGGCCGGGGGCACGCCCACGAGCCGTGCGTTGGCTTTCACATGTTCCGCGCGAGACATCCCCACCAACGCCGTCGTAATTCCCGGCGATGACCTCGCGAATTGCAGCGCCCGTTCCGTATCGTTCTCCAGCCCAAGCGCTTCCGCGACAAAACCCGGCAGGTTCTTCGCCACTTGGCCTTGCAACAGCGAAGCGCTGGCGATCAAGGTAATGTCCAGATCGTTCGCCGCTTCCATCACCGTCCGGTCTCGTCCACGTATGGATTGATTCCCCAGCGTCAGCGCTTCCGTCATCGCCAGGTTGAACGGCAGTTGCACGAAGCGGAAGTGATGCCTGCCCCCCGCAATCTCCTGCGCCATCTGCGTGATTTCGCCCAACTGCAAGGCATCGCGCGCGTGCGCATCTTGCCGGAAGCCATTCCAAGTGGCCATCCCGTAATACTGAATCTCGCCGGCTTCCACCGCCGATTCGAGAAAGGTAAATGCCTGGCGGACACGGTTCAGGAATTCTTCCTTGGGCACTTCAGAGAGCTGCGTCTCCGGATTGTGCAGGTAATAGACATCCACGCATTCGACGCCCAGGTTTTTCAGACTGCGCCCGAGCTGATTTTTCAGAAATTTTGGCGTCATGCAATGACTGCCGGCCGCGATATCCTTCGCGGTGAAAACTCCCGGCTGAATGTATTCGCGGAAGAAGTATTCGTTCGGGTCGCCAGGCATGGCCCCATCAGGCGTCAGGTAACCGCCCTTCGTGCACACCACGATTTCCTCGCGTTCGATGCCGCGCGCCGCAAGCCGCTGGATGGCCGCGCCGAGGCTTCGCTCGCTCCGCTGAAATCTGTAATTGATCGCGGCGTCGAGCACATTGATTCCGCTTTCCACCCCCGCGACGGCCGCCGCTGCATAGCCCTCATCCGTCTTTGCGTCCGGTTGCCCGAGGTACGTGCCGATTCCGATAGAGGAGAGCGCCAGCCTCTGCGTTTCTCGAAAATGGCCCTCGGCGGCGCGGCCTCGGAACTTCTGAGCGTAGCGCGTGGTTCCTTCTTTGGTGGCGGATTTGCTCATGACGCTCCTTCGGGCAGTTGAGCCGGCCCTGGTGTCTGATTCGTTTCAGCTTCGTTCGTCTTCGGCGCAAGAAGCCGCGAGCATGACCGAAGGATCCTACGATAGGGCCAGTCTTTTTCGCGGAAGAAAATCTCGCCATCGCGCGGATTGCTGTAATACCAGCGCGCCACCAGCCATAGGTGCTCCCCAAGATCACCGTCAGTTGTTGCGGGCTCCGCTGCAAAATGTTCGCGAAAGATTTGCTCCGCGGACCGCGGCTGACTCGCCATCTCCGCGAATCGCAGGAAAAACGGCTCTGCCAGTCTTCCGCCGCGCACGCCGTAGACGCCGATCGTTTGCTCTTCCGCGGCCCGCTGCAGAATCACCGCGTCCAGGTCCTGAATCCGCCGCGTGAGTTCCGGCCTCCCGCGCAAAACCTCGTCGAGCTTCTCTACTTTTTTGTGCAAGGCGGCTGCCTGCTCGAAGTCCAATTGCTCGCTGGCTTTCTCACGCTCTTCCTCGATAGTAGACCTCGCCGATCCCCCGCTCGTTTCGAGAAATTGCACGAGCCGTTGTACTTCGACGTCGTATTCTTCTTTCGTGCAGCCCGCAAAGCATGGCGCGAGGCACATTTTCATCTCCGAGTACAGGCAGCCCGGAAACGTAGGATCACGGCGGATCTTGATCTGGCAGCGCCGCACTTTGAATAAGTCGAGGATCCGTTCGGCGAATGCTTGCGCGGACCGCCGCGATGCGAATGGCCCGTAATACGCGCCGCCCGTGGGCACGCCAGCCTCATCGACGGGAATCCGGCGGGTCACGTAGCAGCGTGGATAAGCATTCCGCAAATTCACCTTGAGGACCGCTGCCGGCCGCAAGCGCATCAGGTCGCGATAGCGATTGGGAAAAAGTAGTTTTGCATTCTGGTAATAGGTGAGCGTCTGTTCGAACGCCGAACTCGTCAGCCGGTACCGGATGCTGCGTGCAAACTCGCCCAGGTTCAGACGTTTGCTCGCCGGATCAACAGGCCCCAGTAGCCTTTGCAGACGCCTCTGCAAATTCTGCGTGCGAATCAGGAACGGCTCGGCTTTTTCTTCTCGCGCTTCGATCAGGCAAACCGCTGCGCGCGGTGGCAGGGCAGGGAAGAATTGTTCTTCCGCCCGTGTACGGTCAAATTCAAGTCCACAGTCGAGTTCCAGCACACGGTCAGGATACTACGGGGCGCCTAGGACTTCAGAACCCAGGAGGAAATGACCAGACGCTGAATCTCGCTGGTGCCTTCGTAAATTTCGGTGATGCGCGCGTCGCGGTAGTTGCGCTCGACGGGGTATTCGCGGCTGTAGCCATTGCCGCCGTGGATTTGGATGGCTTTGTGCGTAACGCGCGTGGACATTTCGCTGGCGAACAGTTTGGCAATCGCTGCGTCCATGCTGAAACGCGCGCCGGTATCCTGTTTCCACGCGGCTTTTCGAATGAGCAGCCGGGCTGCATCAATTTCTGTGGACATGTCCGCCAGCATAAACTGTATGGCTTGAAACTGCGAGATCGGGTGGCCAAACGCCATGCGCTCCTGGGAATACTTCAGCGCCGCCTCGTATCCGCCTTGCGCGATGCCGGTGGCCTGGGCGGCGATGCCGATGCGGCCTCCGTCCAGCGTCGAGAGCGCCAGTTTGTAACCTTCTCCTTCGATGCCGATGCGATTCGCCGCCGGCACCAGGCAATCGGTGAAGACCAGTTCGCTGCATGCCGTCGCGTTGATCCCCAGCTTTTTTTCTTCCTTGCCGGCCTTGAATCCCGGCGTGCCTTTTTCCACCACCAGCGCGGTGATGCCTTTTTCACCTTTCGCCGGCTCGGTGTTCACGTACACAATTGCTGCGTCCGCCGCGCCGCCGTTGGTGATCCAGGCTTTGGTGCCGTTGAGCACGTAGGTGTCGCCCTTTTTCACGGCCTTCGTCTGCAGCGCGGCGGCGTTCGAACCGGCCTGCGGCTCGGTCAACGCGTAGCAGCCGATCTTTTCACCTCGCGCGTACGGCAGCAGGAATTTTTTCTTCTGCTCTTCCGTCCCGTAGCGATGGATCGGATCGCAATAGAGCGAATTCTGCACGGACAGAATGACGCCCGTCGAGGCGCAGCAACGCGAAATCTCTTCAATCACGATGCTGTAGGCGACGTGGTCAAAGCCCGCTCCGCCTTCCGCCTCCGGAACCGCCACGCCGGTGAGCCCGATTTCCGCCGCCTTCTTAAACAGCCCGCGCGGAAAATGCCCCGTCTCGTCGAGTTCTTTCGCCAGCGGCTTTACTTCCAACTCCGCGAACTCGCGCACGGTTTTCTGCAGCAGTTTCTGTTCTTCCGTCAGTTCGAGGTCCACTGTCGCTCACTCCCGTCCGGCCAAATACTTGTTTGAATTTGCATTCTATCGCGGCGCACCGGGCTTCGCGAATCAGGCCAGCGCCTTGGAGAGTCGTTCGTAGGTGGTCTTCAAGTCTTCCGGGTGCACGCGCGTCTCGCCCGTCACCGTCATGAAATTCGAATCACCGATCCAGCGCGGCAACACGTGGAGGTGCAGATGTCCAACCACGCCTGCGCCCGCAGCGCGGCCCAGATTCATTCCCAGATTCATCCCATCGGGCTTGTAATTCGCGCGCAGGGCCGTCTCCACACGCTGCGCCAACTGCATCATTTCGTCCAGCGCTCCCGGTTCGCACAAATTCAATTCCGCAACATGCGCGTAGGGCACGATCATCACGTGCCCGGAGGTATAAGGAAAGCGATTCAGGATCACGAACGATTTCTCGCCTCGATGGACGATTAGCGTTTCCGCATCATCCTTCCGCGCTACCGCATCGCAAAAAATACATTCCGGCTGCTTTCCAGCCAGCACCTGCGCCATGTACTGGTAGCGCCAGGGAGTCCAGATATAGTCCATCGCATCGCTTCCTTTTTCTGAAAAGCTGCGCGCACAGCATAACGCAGAACGGGCGCATCGGCAGCACGCCCGCTTGTTCCACGCTCAAACTGCCGAAGGGTCTGCGCTCTTTATTTACCTGAATCGATTTGAGTTGATCTGAGTTGAAACCGAACCGCGACGAGAGATCGTGGGGTTCACGGGCGCGGTGAATCGCCGCCCGCGCGCGTCGCGGCGGAGGCTTGGGCCTCTGCGCTGTTCACAAAGTCCTTCAACTCTTTGCTGGGTTTGAAGAAGGGAATTTTCTTGGCTGGCACTTCCACCTTCGCGCCGGTTTTCGGATTGCGGCCGATTCGTCCGCGGCGCTCCCGCGTGCGGAAGCTGCCGAATCCCCGGATCTCGATCTTCTGGCCCTTCTGCAGGGATCCAATGATGCTATCGAAAATCGTTTCGACGATGGTCTCCGACTCCTTGCGAGGGAGTTCGGTGATGCGCAGAATCTCTTCAATGAGGTCGGCCTTCGTGAGTGTGGGTTGCTTGGTCATCGTCGCTATGCCTCGTCGCGCAGCTCTAGGTCAAAAACCGCTTGAGTCCGTCCACCGTCCCAAGATCGTCAGGAGCGCCGGCGGTCCTAAGGCCGCCAGAACCACCTGACGCACTGCGCTTGTCCTAACCAGTGGAACCAAACGGCTTACGGGGGGCTGGCCCCTCGCCGGAGTGCCCCCTTCCTATCATTAAAATGACCCGCAGGTAAATGAAAATGTGACGACCGGCCCCCCGCCGGTCCGGTCTTGAATCAGCTAACGCGCCGACAGTTTGGACTTCAGCGCGTCCCCGATCGTTGCCGTCGACGAGGACTTCGACGTCGAGCGATACTGTTCAATCTCCTTGCGCTCGATCTGCTTCACCGCCGCGCGGTAGCTCAGTCCGATGCGCCGCGTCTCCGGGCTGATCTTGATGATCTTGAAATCGTATTCCTTGCCCGGCTCGAGCGGCCCGGCGCTCTTCAGCGGCCCGGTTGTCGGATGGAAGCTCGACGCGCCTTCGTCGCGGCGCTTGCGCTCCTCGATCTCTGTGTTATGGCAGAGCGCTTCGATGTTTTCGCCCAATTCGACGAACGCGCCGAACGTGGCGATGCGCGAAACTTTGCCCTTCACGATCTGCCCGACCTTGTGCTGTTTGAACCAGTCGCCCCAGATGTCGTTGACCTGCTTGATGCCCAGCGATACGCGGCGGTTCTCCGGGTCGATCTTCAGCACCTTGGCGGTAACGTCTTCGCCCTTCTTGAACACCTCGTGCGGATTCTTGACGCGGCCCGTCCAGCTTACGTCTCCGACGTGCACCAGACCGTCAAAGCCATCCTCGATCTCCACGAACGCGCCGAACTCCGCGATGTTTCGCACCTTCCCCGTCACCACCGTGCCCACCGGATACTTCTCTGCAATCAGCAGCCAGGGATCTGCCTGTGCCTGCTTGATTCCCAGCGAAACACGCCGGTCGCTCGGCTTGATGTCCAGCACCACCACGTACACTTCTTCGCCAACTTTGACGACCTTCGAGGGGTGCTGGATTTTCTTGTTCCAGCTCATTTCGGAAACGTGCACCAGGCCTTCGATCCCCTGTTCCAGCTCGACGAACACGCCATAGTCCACGACCCCGACGACTTTACCCTTCACCTTCCCGCCCGCCGGATATTTCTCCGCGGCGCCCACCCAGGGATCGGCCGCCAATTGCTTCAGCCCGAGCGATACGCGCTGCTTTTCCTTGTCAAACTTCAGGATGATGATGTCGAGTTCTTGCTCCGGCTTCAGCAGGTCCGAAGGATGCTTCACGCGGCCCCAGCTCAAATCCGTCAGGTGCAGCAGCCCGTCGATTCCGCCAAGATCCACGAACGCGCCGTACTCCGTCACGTTCTTTACGTGGCCGTGCACAATCTGGCCTTCGCTCAGCGTTTCCATCAATTCGGCGCGCTTGGAATGCAGTTCTTCTTCCAGCAGCGCGCGGCGGCTCACTACCACGTTGCCGCGGCGGCGGTTCAACTTCGTGATGCGCACCTGCACTTCCGTGCCGGTCAGGTCGTCCAGGTTCTGCGCCGGCCGCAGATCGTACTGCGAGCCCGGCAGGAACGCACGCACGCCGATATCCACCACCAGCCCGCCCTTGATGCGATCCACAACTTTGCCGGTGAGCGTTTCCTTGGCCTTGAACGCTGCTTCAATCTTCTCCCACGTGCGGCGGCGCAGCACTTTCAGGTACGACAGGATCGTGAAGCCGTCCTTGTGCTCCCCGGTGCGTTGCACTTCAATCGTGCTGTTCGGCTCAGGTCGCGGTATTTCCGTGTCCGTGAATTCCGTCGCCGGAATCAGCCCTTCCGTCTTTCCGCCCAGGTCCACCACCACGCCATGTTCCGTGTACGCAACAACCTTGACCTCGATGACCTCGTGCGACGCGGCCGCTTCCTGCTTCTCGTCGTATTGCTCCAGCAGCTTGCTCATCTCTTCCGAGCCGGCCGCTTCTTCATCGGCGGTAGCAGATTCGGCGTTCGCTGCGTGCGCGTCCCGGTTTGCTTCGGCTGCGGCATGGGCCGCCGCGACATCGGTAGAGGCACCCGTCCGTTCCGGCGTTGCTCCCGCAGGCTTCTCTTGCCCCGCGCTTGACGCCTCGGCATGTTCCGTTGCAGCGGGAGGAGCAGTTTGCTCTGTCGCGCTTTCTACCGTTGAATTTGTTTCAGGGTGCGCGCTGTTCGGAGCGGTCTCGGCTTCGGGTGCAGTCGCGGCGGCAGCCGTATTGGCCTGATTGTCGCGGTCGGGAAACATGGTTGTTGGCCTCCGGAAGATTACTTCGCTTACGGTAGCCGCTATGCGGCCCCGCGTTCAGTCGAATAGATTCCTTGCTGATTCCCTAACTGGGTTAGTGCAAGGAGGTTAACCGCAGAGCGGTTACATGGGACACAGATGCTGCGGGCGTCGAAAACGCTGCAACCTTAATAAGGATACTCGCCGCCTCAACCCCCTGTCAATGAAACGCCGGAGTGGGGGTGTGCGACAAATTTGTAGGTGAAAAACCGGCCGGATATCAGCCAGCGGCGCGTTGTTCCCAGAATTCTTCCCAGCGGCCACTGAGCTGGGAACAACGAAGGGCGATAATTGCGTTCGCGTGGTCGACTGTCCAA
>DATHIB010000096.1:0-24533 GCA_035490055.1 Candidatus Limnocylindria bacterium
ATATTTCTAGGTGAATACCGCATGCTGACTAAATCCTAACAGAGCGTTAGGAATTAGTCAGACAGCCGAACGTTAAGAAAAACTGCGTCAAATAGGGCGAAAAATCACATTCACCCTACGTTTTCACGACGGATTCAGGTATTACGACACGCAGAGCCTGGAAAGCATCCTGAAGCCGGAATGCTTGCTTGCTTTTGAGATGAACAGCGGGCCGAACATTTCAGATACATCTCCGACACACGCACTTGTCACCTTCATTCCGTCTTTCCGTCTTATGTATGCATTCATCACCTTTGATGACTTTCCCGATGCGAGACGCTCTTTGACATCATGACGAATCACCCAGTCAGCCCTCTGACGCAATCCTGCATATGCTTTCTTGGCATCCTGACCCTGTGCCTCACGCTCTTTCGTTCTTTCATCTCGGCCCAGTCCGCCAGCTCGGCAATTTCTTCGATGGTAAAATCCCTCATCACCAACCCCCATAGAAAAAACCTGCTTCCTTCCCGCTCCGCGCTAGCAGGTGTCACGCGGCCAAGGGATTCTGATCTACGGTGCCGGAATTGAAACAACATCGGTATCCAGCGTCACCGCAGCCGTCCTGGCAAACAAGTGTCCATCCACTGTTGCTCCAGTCGTTACGGTGATGGAAGCCAGAGCCAGGATGTTTCCTTCGAACACAGAGCCCGTTCCTAAAGTGGCCGAACTGCCAACTTGCCAAAAGATATTGGCCGCCTTAGCTCCGTTAGCCAGGATTACCTTACGTCCAACGGTCGTGGTAAGCGTCGAACCCATCTGAAATATCCAGACGGCGTTGACATCGCCTTTAGCATCGAGCGTGAGATCCCCGCTAGAAATTGCTAGCGAGGAATTGGATTTATAGAGTCCTGGTGCAAGAGTTAGGCCACCAAGGTTCTCTGCATCAGTGAGCAGGATAGCGCCGACGGTTCGTCCCGCCGCGTCGTTATACGCGGTGGTCAAGTCGAGCTGTGCCAAGGCAGCAGCCGGAACGCCAGCGTAGATCGTTCCGTTGACGATTCCAGGAGGAAATCCCGTTACCGCGGTGCCGGGACTAAGTCCCAAGTCCCCATTGACCGTGGTCAGTCCAGTGTTGGTGACCGTAGAGGCCGCCAAAATTTCAAATGTGGATGCAGCTCCAAGAGCGACAGGTGCCGGACCGGCTGGTATCGGTACTGCTGCGGTGGTAAAGCTCCAACTGAAATTAGCGGCAGCATTTCCTGCCAAGTCTTTGGCTCCCGTCACTGTAGCGGTGTAAACGGAGTTGGCAGCAAGATTGTTCGTCGGTATGAAGCTCGCAATCTGGCTGATGACATCATAAGCGACGATTCCTGTTATGGCCCCGCTCGGACCAGTCACCGTCAAATTAGCCGCAGTAACCGTCAAGGGGTCCATCGCCTTGCTGAACGTGGCGTTGACCGTTTGGTTGACCGCTACCCCTGTAGCTCCACTGGTCGGGACGGTAACAGTCACAATCGGTGGCGTCGTGTCCAGAGTCGCACCGGTCGTAAAACTCCAAGTAAAATCTGCCGCGGGGGCATTGCCTGCTAAATCTCTCGCTCCCGTTGTCACCTGCGCTGTGTATGCCGTGTTTGGCGCGAGACTGCTTATCGGTATGTAGGTCGCGGTCAGGCCGACGTAGCTCACGATGCCTGGTACCCCCGTGGTCCCTTGCCGCAGGGCGAAGTTTGCCGTTGTGACCGTCAACGGATCCATGGCTTTGCTAAAGACGGCGGCGACCTTCTGGTTGACAGGCACGCCTAAATCTCCATTGGCCGGAACGGTAGCGTTCACAAGTGGACGTGTCGTGTCCGGGGTCACGCCCGTGGTGAAACTCCAGCTAAAATCAGCAGCCAGAGAATTGCCTGTCAGGCTTCTCGCCCCGGTTGTTACCGTGGCCGTGTAGACGGTCAGCGGCGCGAGAAAGCTAGTCGGTGTGAACGTAGCAGTCACGCCAGCATAGCTGACAACGCCTGCCACGGGTGTAACCCCCTGCGTCAATGTAAAGTTGGAGCCGGTGATAGTCAGTGGGTCCATCGCTTCGCTGAAAGTGGCCGCGACTGCTCCGCTGATCGGCACGCCAGTTCCGCCATTGCCAACAACGGTGACAGCAGCAGCGGCGACTGGTGACAAAGCAGCGACTGGTGACAAGGCGCCCGTCACTACCGGAGGGACTAGAGGGGGAATGGTGAAACTCACCGCTGGTGGAGCTGTGCTGAGAGTCGCACCGGAAGTAAAGCTCCAGCTAAAGTTCTCGGCCAGCTCATTGCCTGTCAAGCTCCTGATCCGATGGCTGACCCTGGCGGTGTATTTAGTGTCAGGAGCAAGGTTATTTCTCGGAGTAAAGGTTGCCGTCACCCCGGCGTAACTGACAACGCCCGTCACGCGGTCATCATCTTCAGCTTCTTCATTGTTAGCTCTTCTTAATGTAAAGGTTGCCCTGGTGACCGTTGCAGGATTCATCGCCTCACTGAACATAACGGCAATCTTCTGATTGAGGGCGACATCCGTGGAAGAGATGATCGGAACCGTGAAACTCACACTTGGTGCTGTAGTTTGTGCTGAAGCAGAAAGGACACAGAATAGTCCAATGCACCAGAGGATTACTGCTCGTTGCAACTTTACTTTCATCAATTCTCCCTTTGATTTTTTATTGCTAACAAACTCGGTTCATACGCGGCTCCAGCGTGCTCGGTCAACATCCAGGTCCGAAAAAGTTGCTCCTCTCCCGTGCTCACCTACCGAGCATAGGCTGGCCTCGCAATTCTGAGCCGTCAGATTTTTGAATAGAGGGTGCTGTGGCTATCTCGCTGGTTTTTGCGAAATGGTTTTGGGTTGTTCCTTCTAGGCTTAGGGCAATTGACATCCTCCTCTCCCTAAAGGGCGAAGATTCCTACGGAGCCGGATGTTGGTCCGGTCTCTTCGGTCGGTCCTTGTGGCGTGCTCTCGCTCGCCATCGGAGGGGGCATATTACAAGCGAGAAAGCCTTGAGTCTGTCCTCATTTGGACACTCTCTACGAGAAAGTCCACATAAACCATTCGTTCACGGACCCGCAGGTGGCCTCGAAACAAAACTTAGATGCGGAGGCCGAGCCCCCCTCATCTGCGAGCTTTCAATTTACCCCGCAAGTTTCGCCTTCTTGGTCTCGGGAGGAGAGATGCAATCGCGAATCGCTGGTTCTTAAACGGGCTCGCGGAGCACGAGATGTTCGGAGCAGTTTCTTTCTGGCGCGCGGTGAAGCCAAAAGGCGCTTAGCTTGCGAAGATTGATACTACGTAGGTTATTGATTCTACGAATCGTCGAAAACCGAGAAAACAGCGGAACGCTGAACCGCGGTACACGGAGAGTGTCCGGAATGGTATGGTATCAAGAAGTTTGTTCCCTTCCGGAGTAGACAGCTGGTTGCCTCATTGCATGCTGAAAACTAGAATGAGCCGACAAGCGATTCACCAATTTCGCCAGGTGCTGGAGATCTTCACCACGCACTGACGTGAACTTCAGTCCCATTCCGCGTCCGGGCTCTGCGTGCCGCACAACACCGGCGGCCCTGATCGCGCCTTCCTGGACTAGAAAGTCAAGCCTGAGCGTCGCTCCCACAGCCAGCGTTTCTTGGGTCGCGACAAACAGACCTCCCAAGCTCAGATCCCGGACTCCTGAAATATCCTCAAGTTCTTCACAGCCCCAATAGACCCACACCCCCTGGCGGGCCTCGACTCGCTTGTAGCGCCTTCTCCCAGGGGCAATTCGATGTTTCAGGATGTATTTATCGGGGTGCATGCCCGTCCTCCGCTTGGGGACTAGTTCATGGAAACTGGCAATTCGAGCACACGTCCTGGCACTAGCCCATAGCCATGATGGCCTGCCTCATTGTGACGTTTGATCGCAATTGCGGCCAGACACGTTGCGCGTCCAATCAAGTGAAACTCGCGGGCAGACGGGCGGCGCTGCACGCAACTGTACATCTCCAGAGATCCAAGCAGTTCGTCATTCTCCGCAACAACACCTGCGGAACAAAAAGCATGCAAACCAAAAAGCGCTGCGATCCGGGCGATTGCGGCATCATCGGTTACATCGTCGTCCGGCAGGGAAATGAGCGAAACCATGTTGCCAATCTGAGAATTAATAGCGCTGCAGATTCTATCGAGAACTTCCAAAAGGGGTACACGGGCGGAAATCGATTGAAGAAGCTGTTCTTCTGCTTGCAGTGAATATTGGATCCTATCCTCGGAACTACGACGCAGCCTGAGTATTTGTGACCTAGCACGTGAGCGGGAATGATATTCATCCATCGGAGGCGTTCCTTTGGAGGCCGCGTTCATATCAAATTGACGTTCCCGATTACAACGACTCGGGATTTAAGTGTGGCAAGAGCAACTAAGAGACGCGGGCAGCTTTTGCCTGCCAGCGTTTCCTGGCATAAAGAGCCTGGTCCGCTGCGTGGAGTAGGGTTCCGATAGTATCGGCATCCTTTGTATAACTGACAACTCCCACGCTAACGGAAAGTCTTGGCTCTTCTGCATCTTTCGTAACGAGACCGCAAATCCGGTCTCCTACCATTTTCGCGGCAGCTAGGCCGGTCTCAGGCAGGACCAGGGCAAACTCGTCCCCGCCTTGCCGCGCTGCGGTGTCTACGGACCGGCAGCAGTCTGCCAAGATGTGCGCCAGCCTGCAGAGCGCCCGGTCTCCCGCCAGATGACCGTATCGGTCGTTAATCTCTTTTAATCTATCGAGGTCCAGCAATACCAGACAGAATTCCCGCATGGTGCGTGGTGGGTGAAATGCTGGTTCAGGCGATTGGCAGAATTCGAGCAAACAGATCGAGGAGCTCGGACATGTGGGTTTAACCAGCATCGATCGGATCATCATGGCCGTGTATTCATTCCTGCAAAGCTTAATTCCACGACCCGCTTGCCTATCCTCGATAAGAACGACAGTCCACATTTCCACTACGATCTCGCCCCTCCCAACCTGCTTCTGCAAGATTGCCCGGTGGAGATCATGCAAATTACCAGTTCATTTCGCCTAATCCTGGCATTCGGAAATATGGATGAATAGGGCTCTTGAGCTGCTCGCGAAATTCCAGGCTCGCTTTGGTACTTCGGCGGTTGTCTATCGTGCTCCGGGCCGCGTGAATCTAATCGGCGAGCATACCGATTACAACGACGGGTTCGTTTTACCTGCTGCCATCGGACTTTCGTGCTGGGTGGCCATCGCTCCTCGCACGGACCGGAAACTTGTTCTCTTCTCGGAGAATTTTGCCGAATTGATTGAGGCAGACCTCGACAAACTCCCGTTGCGTGGTTGTGACCGATGGGCGGATTACCCGCTGGGAGTTGCTATGACGCTGGAACAGGCAGGGAATTGTCTTCGTGGCGCGAACCTTTATATATCCGGGGAAATACCTTTAGGAGCGGGATTGAGCTCTTCGGCAGCGCTCGAAGTATCGGTAGGGTATGCGCTTCTCCATGTAGCGCACCTCGCGATTGACCGCACAAATCTCGCACTACTTTGCCAGCTCTCGGAAAACCAATTTGTTGGGGCACGATGCGGCATCATGGATCAGTTCATCTCCTGCCACGGGCGCGCGGGCCATGGGCTCATGCTCGATTGCCGGTCCCTCGACTACCGCGTTTTTCGCCTGCCGCCTAATCTGCAACTGGTCATTTGCAACACCATGGTCAAGCATGAACTGGGGGCTAGCGAATACAACGCACGCCGCGCAGAATGTGAAGAAGCCGTGCGCCGTCTTGCCGGGGTTTTGCCCGTGATCCGAGCACTGCGAGATGTTACGCTCGAACAACTCGAAGAACACCGCCATCGGCTTACGGACACCCTCTACAAGAGATGCCGCCACGTCCTCACAGAGAACCTTCGTGTCCGCGAAGCTGCGCAGGCATTTGAAACCGGCGAAATTGGAAAGATTGGAAAGTTGATGGCGGATTCGCATAGCAGCCTTCAGACTGATTATGAGGTCAGTTGCCGTGAATTAAATATCATGGTCGAGATTTCCTCGCGGCAGCGTGGCGTATATGGTGCGCGTATGACCGGCGGCGGCTTTGGCGGCTGCACGATTAATCTGGTGGACGCTGCCGATGCGATGGAATTTCAGCGCCGAGTTGCCGCTGAATACGAGTCCGAAACAGATCGTCGGCCGGACATCTACATCTGCGCAGCATCGCAGGGTGTTGAAGCGGTGGATCTCGACGGCGGACTTGCCGCCGGAAGCAAATCTGGCAGAGAAACTCAAGGAAATACATGAACCGAGCGCGTCCTTGTGATCGGTGGTGCCGACTGAATCGGAAGCGTTGTCACTCCGTTGTTGCTGCGGCGAGCATACGAAGGGGCGGGAGGAAGACCATGAGGATGCAAATGTTGAAATATTTGTGGATTGGCTTGGCCATTACGATGGGCCTGGCGACTGGCGCGCAAGCGAAATCCCAGCCGCATGCGGAACGCTGGACGGAAAAAGCCGCCAACGAGTGGTATGCGAAACACCCTTGGCTCGTTGGAAGCAACTACACGCCTGCGTCGGCAATCAATGAGCTGGAGATGTGGCAGGCGGACACGTTTGATCGCCCGGGTATCGATAAGGAACTCAGTTGGGCGGAATCGATTGGGCTCAACACCATGCGTGTTTTTCTGCACGACCTGACTTGGCAGCAGGATCCCGCTGGCTTCAAGAAGCGTATCGACACCTTCCTCCAGATTGCGGAAAAGCACCACGTTAAGTCGCTTTTCGTGTTGTTCGATTCCTGCTGGACCCCAACCCGCAGCTTGGCAAACAGCACGAGCCGCGTCCAGGGGTGCACAATTCCGGGTGGGTACAGAGTCCGGGAGCGGAAGCATTACGAGATTCTTCACAATATCCCCGGCTGGAAGCGTACGTGAAAAGCATTGTCGGCGCTTTTGGACGAGATAAGCGCGTGCTCGGGTGGGACGTATGGAATGAGCCAGACAACATAAACCGTGGAAGTTATGAAGATTTGGAACCGAAGAACAAGGTCGCACTGATTCTAGCGCTTCTACCGAGGGTATTTGAGTGGGCGCGCGAGGCGCACCCAACTCAGCCTTTGACGAGCGGAGTGTGGAAGGACGGCTGGTCCTCGCCGGACAAACTGGACGCCATGGAGAAAATCCAGATCGAGATGTCCGATGTGATTTCCTTCCACAGTTACGACAAGCCCGAGGAGTTCGAAAAGCGCATTCTCTGGCTGCAACCCTATCACCGGCCGATTCTTTGCACAGAGTATATGGCACGCGGAAATGGCAGCACGTTCCAGGGCTCACTGCCCATCGCGAAGAAATATCACGTTGCCGCCATTAATTGGGGCCTGGTAGCTGGAAAAACGCAGACCTATCTTCCATGGGACTCCTGGCAGCATCCCTATACGGACCGCGAGCCCGCCATTTGGTTTCACGAAATATTCCGGACAGATGGCATTCCTTATAGACAGGAGGAAGCTGAATTCATTCGAGAGATTATCGGAAGGAAGTAGCCGTTCAGGGAGGAGAAACTCGTTAGGTATTCCGCAACACATCCTGCGCCAGATTGTGCCGTTCCTTTAAATGTTCCGGACTGTTGCAAAATTCAAAATGCGATTGGAATGGATAGCGTGTACAGCCGCCTGTAACATTGTTACGAGAAAGGGATTCAGGGATGTGCGGAGTTTTGGCAATATGCGAGAGCGAACAAGCCGTCAACCTGAACCCTCAGTTTGTGCTCGCTCATGAGACCTTAGCTGGCCTCTTTCTAAAGTCGAATCAAATCAACCTTGCTGAACACTACGCGAGAGAGGCACTCCGTTTGTTGCCCTCCGACCAGACCGCCCTGTATCACCTCATTCAGGCGTTGCGCAGGTCAGATGACAAAAAAGAACCGCCCGATTTGATCAAGAGGTTAGCCGAATTACGGAGGGAGTCGCGGGAGAAGGAAGCGCTGCAAGATCGCTACAAGATATTTGAAGTCGAGCCAGGTCCGAAATGAGCGCGTCCATTTCTAAGTTCTCCGGACCGTACATGAAACGCGCACCGAGGACATTCGTAGTTCGCCGAATGGCTAATGATCCGGCGTCTTGAAAGCTAAGGAACGGTCCCTGCGATCCATGGCAACAGAGTTTTTTGCCCAACAAGATTATTATTCCAGTTTGTCCGATAGACGCGTGATCAGTCGATTTTTGCTTGGAGGCTTCCTTGCGCATAAAATTGATTTTCCGGCTCGTTTTGTTATTCTGTGCCTCTTCGGTTTTTGTCGATTCTTTTGCCCAATCCGTCCGCGTGCCCGCGGTTCCTCTCTTGACGCATGACCCGTACTTCAGCGTCTGGTCCATGAATGACAGATTGACAGACGGTCAAACACGTCATTGGACTGGCACAGTACAGCCATTAATCGGGCTGGTAAAAATTGATGGAAAGATTCTTCGATGGATGGGCACTTGGCCCCAGTCCATTCCCAGTATCGGGCAGACTGCCCTAGAGGTGACCGCCACACGCACCACGTACCGCTTTGAGGAGGCTGGCATCCGATTGGAAGTTGTGTTCCTCTCTCCGCTACTGCCTTTTGAGCTGGATGTCATGGCACGCCCAATTAGCTATGTCACGGCGACTATTACAGCCACTGACCGTGCTTCACACGAGGTTCAACTCCTGTTCGGAGTATCGCCAGTGCTGGCGACGGATACTCCGACGCAGGAAGTCCTGTGGTCTCGTTCGCGACTGAGGGGAATGACGGTTCTTCGCGCGTCTAATTTTCGGCAACCAGTCCTAGAGAAGGCTGGCGACAACTTGCGGATCGATTGGGGTTCGGTGCTGCTCGCCGTACCGGACCAGTCTGGGGCCAGCTCCGCGACGGAGGCGAAGGAAACTGCGCAGTCAATCTTCGCAGCGGGCAAACCGTTTGTGAGCGATGACCTCGATATGCCGCGGCGCGCCAGCGAAGGCGCCCTTCTAGCTGCCTCGTTTGATTTTGGCCACGTGGGCTCAGAATCGGTTTCGCGGCACATCCTCGTCGGTTACGACGATCTCTATTCTATTGAGTATTTGAGACGGTGGATGCGTCCGTACTGGCGTCGAAAGGGTATGACTATAGGCGAGCTCCTGGAGACCGCAGAACGAGAGTATTCGGCAATCGATCGGCGCTCGCGAGAGTTCGATGAGCGACTCGCCTCCGACTTGCGGCAGGTCGGCGGTGAAGCATACGCCGACCTCGCGACCCTTGCTTTTCGGCAGACGATTGCGGCTCACAAGCTGGTCGTGGACGTCGATGGCCAGCCAATGTTGTTTCCGAAAGAGAACTTTAGCAACGGCTGTATTTCGACCGTGGACGTCATCTATCCTTCCTCGCCGTTTTTCTTGCTCTTCAACCCCGAGCTCTTGAAGGCGGAATTGCGCCCGTTGATGGAATACACGCGAACAGGGCGCTGGCGCTTTCCGTTCGCACCACACGACCTTGGCACATATCCCAAGGCCAACGGGCAGGTGTACGGGGGAGGAGAACGTACAGAAGAGAATCAGATGCCGGTTGAAGAGAGCGGCAACATGGTTTTGATGTTCACCGCACTGGCCAAGGCGGAGGGCAATGCCGATTTCGCCAACCGCTATTGGCCCGAGTTACAACGGTGGGCGGAATATCTTCGAAACGAGGGGATGGATCCAGCCAATCAGCTTTCCACGGACGATTTCTCTGGCCACCTGGCACATAACTCGAATCTGTCGATTAAAGCGATCCTGGCGCTGGCAGGTTTCGCAGCTTTGGCAGACAAGACGAACCGCAAGGCCGAGGCGCTCGAATTTCGCGACGTGAGCCGCAATATGGCGGAGAGGTGGGTACAGTTGGCGGGGGATGGTGATCATTTCCGCCTCGCATTTGATAAGCCCGGGACATGGAGTCAGAAATACAATCTCGTGTGGGATCGAATTCTCGACCTCAACGTATTCCCGCCGAGCGTTGCCCGAACGGAGTCGCAGTTTTACAAGGCGCACCTCAATGAATTTGGTTTGCCACTCGACAACCGAAGCGACTACACGAAGCTGGATTGGGAGGTCTGGACGGCCACGCTCGCCCACAACCGGCAGGAGTTTGACCGCATGATTCTACCCCTCCAGCGATTTATCAGGACGTCTCCAAGCCGGGTACCTTTAACCGATTGGTACTGGACGACTGATGGAAGGCAACAGGGATTCCAGGCGCGGTCTGTTGTAGGGGGCGTCTTCCTGCCAATGATTGCGAATCACGAAATGTGGCAAAAGTGGGAGATTGGGCACAAGAACTAGCTGAATTCTAACCAGCTGAACCAGTCCCAACCGTGGAATCGACAACTTAGAGTGAAACCAGTGAAACCCTACAAATAAAGCCTTTGCAGGATTTGCATGGGGCGCACTGTCCCCCTGGGTTGCCTCCAATAGCAGTTTTTCTGGAAGAAGCGCCATAAACCGCCAGTAAGAACTACTGCGCTCATGCGGAACCGATACCAACGCAGAGTGCTGCAAGAGACGAACTAGGAAGAGAGCGGCGGTGCCTTTCTGGGGGCCGGTGTCAGCATTCAGGTACTTCGACTTCGGTGTAACTGCCCGGACCCGCCGCGTTCACCGCAGCGACGACACGCTCCATATGCAGGCGTAGTATTGGCCATTGCGGATTGCCCAGCACGACAAGCGCGATTGTGCGAACCGTCAAATTCTGCTGGTAGCGGATATTTTTGTCGGGAGTGACCAGCACATTAAATCCGGCGGTCTCAGCGGCCTTTAGCAATTCGCCGTTCTCGAGCGTGTCCCACCCTCTCTCCGCGGTTGTTTGGACCGTATGTTCTTTGAGGAATGGACGCATAGGGACAGGAGTACCCTGGTCATAGAGAACGAACATCAGCGCCTAAGAGCGGACGAAGGAGTCTCGTCAAGACTGCGGGCAGCGAATTCGATAACGGCGATAATCTGGTTGCGATCCAAACCTTCAAACCAATCCATGATGTCGTCGATGTTGGCACCCGCTTCCAAATTTTCAAAGATGACGGAGACCGGCATGCGGGTGCCACGAAGTACCCAGGCGCCGCTTACCTTTCCCGGAATGCTTTCGACCGCGGGGCATTGTGACCAATCAAGCGCCATTTTTCTTATCCTGTTTCTCCAGTTTAGCTCAAAATCCAAGCGCCCAGCACGCCAATCTTCGAGGACCTTGAGGACCGACAGGAGCGATTTCCGCTGTCACCTGTAGCCTCTTGCCTGTAACCTATCGCGGCCTGTTTCACTATAATTATGGCTATTCCCCGGGGATTCAAAGGACCGGAGCAATCCACAGAAGTAGAACTCCTTAACCTCAGTCGCGAACTGATCGCGCGAGATAATGTGTCCTCGGCATACTGAAATTCCGATCGATGAGAAGCAGGAGCGCCGCGATTCAAGCTTGCTGATGCAGCACCCAAAGTTTCTCCCACGGAAACACTGGCAACACTCCTGCAATTGCGGTTCGCGCACACCGACTGGCTGTCGAAGACCCGTCGCGAGCTGAAAGTGGGATTCTGCGCTGCTGCTGTCAAATGTTTTCGAAGAAAGAGCCGAACCGTCCGTGACAGTGTGCGGGAAGGGGGCAGCGTTCTAACCAACTGAACTACGTCCCCAACCGTGGAATCAACGATTTAGCGTAAAGCCCTAGAGGATAAGGCGTTTGCAAGTTTTGCATGCCCTCGCACGTTTTGCCAGCGGTGCCTGCAGTAGCAGCTGTCCCTGCCAAAACCTCCAATAAACCGCTAATAAATATCCGTGCGCTCATGCCGAAAACATCTTAATACACTCACTGGCAAAGACCGCAACCCGGAGCGACATCGGAAGGCTGTCGTAGCTCCTCGCTGATCTTCAAAGGGATAGCTGCGCCCTTGACATAGTATAGTGAAATCACTATATTGACCTTAATGACCGAGGAGCTGCCTCTCAAGCCGGTGGTCTGGGTGGGGTCGAGCCGCAGGGATTTGCGCGCATTTCCCGATCCTGTCCAGGATCACATGGGCTATGCCATCTACGTTGCCCAGCGAGGTGGCAAGCACCACGACGCCAAGGTGCTAAGTGGTTTTGGCGGGGCAGGGGTCTTGGAAGTGGTCAAAGATTTTCGCGGCGACACATTCCGCGCCGTCTATACCTTGCGATACGCAGGGACCGTTTATGTCCTGCACGCGTTTCAGAAGAAATCGAAGACGGGGCGCGAGACACCTCGGCGAGATGTCGAGCTAATCGAAAAGCGTGTGCGCGAGGCCGAGAAAATAGCCGAAGGGGGAAACGCATGAGCAAGAAGCGATACGAAGTTGGAAGCGGGAACGTGTTCAAGGATCTCGGCATTCCTAATGCAGAAGAACATCTGGTAAAGGCGCAGCTTGTGTTCAAGATTGAGAGCATAATGAAAAGCCGCCGCCTTAAGCAGGCTGAGGCCGCCGAGCTGCTCGGTATCAAACAGCCGGATGTCTCAAACATGCTGCGCGGAGAATTTCGGCAGTTCTCGGTGGAACGATTGCTGCGCTTTCTCGTTGCGCTCGATCACGACGTGGAGATTATCGTCAAGCCGCACCGCGGAAGAAACGCCGCCGCGGCATTGCATGTTTCCTGAAGCAGCTTTCGGGCCTTGTCTTTTGCGACTGGCCATAGTCATGCTATGTTTTTTTTACCACGAGGTTGTCCATGAATGAGCATCCAAAGACGTATCACTTTTTTGTAGATGCAAAGCGTTATGAAACCGATAAGTCGTTCGTACGAACGTCATCCAATGTTGAGAAGGAACGCGTTTCCTCGGTCCAGTGCCGAGAGGCATGTAGCGTCGGACCGTCCGAGGCGAGACGCGAATGTGTAGTTTGAGGAGCAATTCCGCGGCAATCAGCTCCTCTCCCTACGTCGGATTCTCCCGAGCCATTCTCTGGATCAATTTCTGTACCTCTTCGCGCAGTCGTGGCCTGCCGCGAGGCCTCGATTTGCCATCGCCAGAGCAACTGAAAAGCCTTCCGATGCCAGCCGAGGAAGGTCTCGGGCTTGACGTTGATCAAGGCACTCTGCCATGCAAAAAGCCGCGAGAGTAGAACCATAGATAGCCGAGTAGCGTCGGTCGCCCGTCGCGGCTTAGCCTCGCGCTCCAGGTAGAGGGCCAGCTGTTTACGGAGGAAAATATTCTCCGCTTTGAGGGCAGCGCTCGAACGCGTCCCCAACAGTAGGAACTGCAGAGCGCCCTGGGCCAGATCGAGAAGTATAGAAACCAGGCGAAGCAGGGAATGAGCTGTTCTCATGGAGCTGGGAGCATTGCCACCAGTGTGCTGGGAGGGGCAACTGTGTGTCGCATGCGAATTTGTGACTATAAATTCGCGGTGTATGGATTTTTTGCGGAGCACAGGGTATGCTTCATCACTGTTCTCAGCCCAAGCCTCTGGACTTAACTGTCCCTACGCGCTAAACAATTACGACAACTTTGGGCGATTTTTCCAGCCATCTCGACCTGCATGAGTTGTTTTACAGGGGGTTTTTCCCAGAACGCCATCGGTGTATTTACGTCAGACTCTTTGATTAGTCTCTCCTGCTCCTCTGGTTCTATTTCCCGGGATGGCATTTTTCTAGCTATCACGCGGCTTGTGATGCCGCGCCGCCCCTATCCCAGTGACGCTCGCGGAACTGGATTTAGCATGTGTAAGTTATATAGGGCAATATAAAAGACCGCATTTATATATACATTTACACAACTAGAGTCCTGTAAGAACGTATAGGAATGAAACGTGCTCTAAGTTAGCTTAAATGGCTGCGACTGCCTCTACGCTGGTGAGGAGCTAATTTGTCGAAGCGCGGATAAAGAATTTTACTTGTGAAATATGAAATCTGCTTATCACCGGTCCCGAGAGGGAGCAAACGTACGGCGGCTTAGAATAAAAGCGGGAATTAGCCAGGAAAATCTCGCGCATCAGGTAGGTGTGACCACCCATACGATTTGGCGACTTGAAAACGATCCCGCAGCTAACCCTCGCCTCCAAACTCTACGGGCTGTGGCGAAGGCCTTGGGAGCTACAATGGCCGAGCTTTTAGACAAATAGTAAGTAAATGCCCTTTACCGCCTGGGCCGAGTTCCCTGCATTCGCTTGAGGGTCGCCCGCATAAGAGCTTCCCCTAGGTCGCCTAAAGCATCCTCATACGCGACAATCAACCTGAACTTATTCTTGGGGATCCCGGTTTGGGAAGCGAGGCGCCAACCCGTGATTGCTCCAAGCGCCTTCTGCAACTTTCGATTTGCTACTACTACTTTGGAACTGAGATTGATCGCCTCAATATCTGCTTCGGAAAGATTCAGGGCATGCCCTTCAATTTGTTTCTCACGTAACTTGAATCTCTGTTTAGACATTTTAGACATTAAGGTCGCCACTGCCTGGGCAAGTTGCACTAGATGGAAACGGTAGGCCTGCTTTTTTCTCGGCTAGGAAGGTGGGCCAAAGCAAGCGAACATTGGTGATGCCCTAATCGCCGCCAGTATATACCCATTCACCATCCATGTATTGACTGTCCTCTTCAATGGCTTTCGACGCTAACGGATGCAGTCGTCGCCGCCCGACGTGGATAATCTATGGCCATCACTCTGAGGCCGCAAAACTTGCCACGAAACTAACGTGGCTTTCGAAGTCTCCGAAATCTGTTCGGCTCCCACTGC
Source organism: Candidatus Limnocylindria bacterium (assembly GCA_035490055.1). Lineage (GTDB taxonomy): Bacteria > Acidobacteriota > Terriglobia > Acidiferrales > UBA7541 > Acidiferrum. Next base: position 14,673 of record DATHIB010000096.1, read on the forward strand.
AGTTAGTTACCGGTCCGACAAGGCAGCACGTTGTGCAGCCTGTTTAGCAGCTTGTTGAACAACCGATTTTGAGATGGATTACATAGAGTTGTGTCAGACTCATATTACTTAGCAAAGGGATTGGGATTGACACTTCCAGAGAGTCCGAAGTCGGAGACTCGCGCCCGCAGCCCGTCCTTGTCGCATCCGATCAATTGTTCCGTGGCTTGGTCTGTGGATGATCGGGCAATTGCGATGTTACCTGTCCTTTTAGATTTTATCAGGCAAGCGAATTATTCCCGAGCGCCGTGATCCAAGCACAATCGTCAAAAGTGAAAAAAGCTGACCTCCTCCCTGGTTTCCCAACTTATTGTCCTAGCACAGCGGCCAGGGCTCGCAAAGTCCACTTCGTCCCAAGGTAGTCAGGCAGCGACGGTACAGTGTCCGCAGGTCATATTGGTACAGGTATCATATTAACCACTTTTTAAACTTCAGTACCATATCTTTAATAATGCAATATATTTACTGTGACTTTAGCGTCAAAGCGCGGCTAACACGGTGCCGGAAGCACCGGGCAGCCCCTAACCTGCACCTCGGAGATGACCCGACATGCGACCTTCATGCACTCTATCACCAATCTTTGAATCGATAAGAAGTGGAATCGAACGGCTTGCCGCTGAAACGCCGGCGCTGTTCGATGGACCTTGCAAGTTAACCCTTGCCCCCACACCTTCTCAGGTGCCTTCATTCTCAGTCCATTCTGCACTCGAAACGAAGGAAGCAGATCGTTCACTTCGTGCAGCGTAACACAAACAAGTTTTGCGGCTGCTTCGGGCCGCGCAGTCAGATTGAAACTAATAAGGGAGCACAAAAATGAAGTTCTTCAAACAAGCAACTTTTGTCCTTACTGCACTTCTGCTGAGCCTCTTTTCCGCGCCTCAGTCGAAGGCCCAGACAAGCAGCAACGCAGCGGCTGTGACAATGTCGTTTGCGGTTGAAAGTTCGCTGACGGTAGCGGCATCACCTAGCAGCATCGTCTTCAACCCAACGGACCTCAGACACGCCACCGCCTCTGCGCCAATCGCGGTCACAACTAGTTGGAACCTCGCCGTAGGTGGCGGAAATGTCTTCACCGTCGCGTACTTTTCAACCAATACGGCTGCTTTGACTAACGGCACCTTGAATATCCCAACCAGCAATATTCTCGCGTCTATCAATGGCGGTACAGCCACTGCATGCACGCGAGCCGACGTCAATGTGGCGGCAGCGAACCCAGGCGGCATTTGCCCAGAGATCTTTGCGGGCATTGGCGTTTCGGCACAGGGCACGCACTCAGATAACATCCTGCTTTTACTGAGCAGCGGTACTGACTTCCCTGTAGCCAGCTACACGGGCACCATCACTATCAGTGCTCAGGCCACGTAACTTCTTCGCACACCTGCCGGGTGCGCGCCATTTCGGACGCATCCGGTTTTTTCTTCCAAGGAGAATGGAACCCATGAAAAAAAGCTTGATCTTGGCACTCCTAGAACTCTTGTTTTTCGGATTGCCCGTTTCTGCCCAGACCGTCTCACCGGTCATCGTGGAATGCGGCAAGAAATGCAACGGCGCATTTTCGGTTACAAACAACGGACTGACACCTCTCGCGGTGACCGTGGAAGCCCGCAGCTTCAGCATGGACACTCAGGGACATGCAACGTATCGCACCCTTGACGCGGCTGCTGACCTGAAGCTTGACGAAGGCTCAGCGCGCGTCGCTCCGAAGGGCACTCACACTTTTTCATACCAACTGAAGTGCTCCGTCGTTCCGTGCTCTGTCACGCTGCTGTCTTCAATGGTGGTTGGTCACACGCCTGACGGCATCTGGGTCCGCGTACAACTCCCGCACACAGTTTATGCATGCGAAAAGCAAAAGGATTGCCGCAAGAGCGTGCGCGCAGCGGCAGGCGTCACGGTCAACTAATGTGCCGTCTTCTCATCTGCGTGTTGTTGCTCAGCGTTCCGGCTAGCGCACAGGTTCTTCAACTGTCTGCTGGTCGTAGCACGTTGCTTGGCGGGTCTGGCGGTGAAGTCACAGCCTACCTGCCTATGAGCACCATCACTGCTTCAGCGGGATTCGCTGACGGTCGTTTTGTTTTCGGCGCGTCTGACACTTTCAAATTTCATGGCTTGGATGTTACAGCGGGAGATAAGCGCTTTGGGTATTCTTTCGACGGTGCGGGGTTGGGTGTCAGCACTCGCGGTCTGTTCGTTCAGCGCAACAGCGAGCATACAAGCGTCGCCGCGTTCGCGGGTTCCACTGGGATTGGATACGGGGCACCGTTCATGAACACTGCAACAGCTCAGCATGTCGGTGTGGGCTTTTTCTTGCAACATCATATTGAAAACGGTTTGCTCTTCTCATCGTTAGCGGTGGTTGACGGCGGCCGGCGCACGGCGGTACAGGGTCTGGCCTATCAGGCTCACGTCTTCCGTGTCTCAGGCTCTGGCGGTCTACTTCAGAATCAAAAATACTTCAGCGGTGAGGTTGACTACCTGCCGCTGCGCAGTCTTAGCTTCTCAGCGACGCACAACGATTACTTTCTGACTGACCGCGTGACGGCAAACAGTCTTAGTGCGTTCAGCGCTCTTGGCCGGGTAACGCTGCAAGCTTCGGTGTTGGATGGGCAGTACAAGACTCTCCAGACCACCGGAGCATCAGCAGGTGTGGGTCTGCGTATTGGCAGCACAACGGCACGCTCCAGCTTCTATGAATCGAATCACCATACGATGCTGGTGCACACCGTGCAGGAGAGGTTCAGACGGTGGACAGTCATGGGAATTATTAACCAGATGCATGGCCAGACCACATATGCGTTCGGTGGTGGATATCATGGCAATAAGCTCAGCGTGTCAGTTGACCACTCCGTGTTTTTTTTTCCGTTTGGCGGGATGGGCTTCCAGCAGACCACCACCGTACAGGCTTCTCTGCGCATTCATGACACTGTGGTAAGCCTTGGTACTACCGTTGACCCACAGATGCACATGAAGTACACCACTTATGCTTCCACCTACGTGCAGGGTCCGCTGGCGGGGCTTGCCACGGAGAAGCACAGCTACAGCGCTGGCGGCAAGTTCGTCATCACAGGCACCGTGGTAGATGAGCACGGCCAAACCGTTGAAGGTGCGGCCATCCAGCTTGCAGGCAGTCGAGTGGTCTACAGTGATAGTCAAGGCAAGTTCTTTGCGCGCGTGAAGCACAACAGAGCAATAGTGCTCAGCGTCTTAGTGAATGAATTTGCTGCACCGGGTCACTGGGCTGTGACAACCTGCCCGGCGAACGTGCAGCCAGGCATCGACGCAGTTATCAAACTGAAAAGGACATGATGGATTCGTTATGAAGACAACTACAATCGAACCGCCAATGACGGACCTACGCGACCTGTCCGCACGTATTTCGCCGCCGCTTCACGTGGGAAAAAACGAGGGTGGAAATATGGAGTATCAGGCCCTGATCGAAGCGGCTCCTGATGCCATCGTCATCGTCAATCGCTCAGGCACGATTGTCCTGATCAATATGCAGGCGGAGAAACTTTTTGGCTATCGCCGAGACGAGTTGATTGATCAACCCGCGGAAATTCTAATTTCCCAACATTTCCGAGGTCAACATAGCGATCAGCATCCTCGCTTCCTGGCTGCCCATCAGACGGTGGCGGGGCTGGACCTTTTTGGTTTGCGAAAAGACGGCAGCGAATTTCCCGCCGAGATCAGACTGAGCCCGCTCGACACGCCGCGCGGAACATTGATTTGCAGTGCCATCCGCGATATCAGCAACAGGAGTCGAACCGAAGAAGATCTTCGCCGATTAGCCTCGATTGTTGCGGGTTCCGATGACGCGATTATTGGTAAGACGCTCGACGGGATCATTACCAGTTGGAACGCCGGTGCGGAGCGAATATATGGGTATTTGGCTAACGAGGCCATCGGGAAGCCCGTGAGCATGCTTGTTCCCACCGATTGCCCGGATGAAATTCCCGAAGTGCTGGAATGTTTGAAACGGGGCGAAATCGTCGATCATTTCGAGACCCTGCGCGTAAGAAAGGATGGAAAAGTATTTCATATTGAAATCACAGTATCGCCCATCCGGGATGTCATGGAAAGAATTGTGGGCGCTTCGTCCATCGGCCGCGATATTTCGGAGCGCAAGCGACGTGAAGGTGGCTTGTCGCGTTTGGCCGCCGTGGTAGAGAGTTCTAATGACGCGATTATTGGTAAGACGCTCGAAGGTATCATTATCAGTTGGAACGCCGGTGCGGAGCGCATTTACGGCTACTCGGCGGCGGAGATGGTTGGCAAGTCGATGAAGATTCTTGCTCCCCCCGATCGATATATGGAGATTCCAGAAATCTTGGAAAAAGTAAAGCGAGGAGAGAAGGTCGAGCAGTTCGAAACGATCCAGATCAGGAAGGATGGAAGGCAAATCAACATTGCGCTGACGGTATCACCGATCCTGGATGATATGAGACGGATTTCGGGTGCCTCAGCCATTGGCCGGGACATCACCGAGCGCAAACAAACGGAGGTAACGATTCGGAAGGAGCGGGACCGAGCACAGCAATACCTGGATGTTATCGACGTAATTCTGCTCGCTCTCGACCTAGAAGGACGGATCACCCTGATTAACCGTAAAGGATGCTCCATCCTGGGATGGGAAGAATGCGAGTTACTTGGGCGCGACTGGATCGATGCATGCCTCCCAGCGAGAACGCAGGATGTGCTCAGAAGATCATTCGACAACCTCCTTGCCGGAGACCTGGCATACATCGAGAACCCGGTTCTCAGTAAATCCGGCGAAGAAAGGATGATCGGGTGGCGCAATTCGTTGTTGCGAGATGATGCAGGACGCGTCATCGGCACCCTCAGTTCGGGGGAGGACATTACCGAACGCAAACGAGCCGAGCAGGATCTCCTGAAAAGTGAAGCAAGGGCTCGGACCTTGGTCGAATCCAACATCATCGGGATTGCGACGGGCGACCTCAAAGGCAAACTTATCGACGCAAACGGCGCCTTTCTGGGGCTCGTGGGCTATACCAGGGAAGATCTTATCTCGGGCGAGATGCGCTGGGATACCTTAACCCCTCCCGAGTATCACGATTCTGACCAGCGTGCAGTCGAACAACTCAGGACCACAGGGGTTGCTCCTCCGTGGGAGAAACAATTCCTTCGCAAGGATGGTAGCCGGATTTCCGTTTTGATTGGAGTTACCACTCGCGTAGCTGCGGATGGAGACATCGAATGCGTCTCATTTGTTCTTGACATCAGTGAGCGGAAGCAATTGGAGCAGCAGCTGCGCCAGGCGCAAAAGATGGAAGCTGTTGGGCGCCTTGCCGGGGGCATTGCTCACGATTTCAACAATCTCTTGGGAGTGATTATTGGTTACAGTGAGATTTTCGAGGAACGACTGGGTCAGAGTGACCCACTCAGGCCGAAGGCCGAACTGATTAAGAAGGCGGGGCAGCGCGCAGCGACATTGACTCGTCAACTATTGGCCTTCAGCCGCCAGCAGGTGCTCGAGCCGAAGGTCTTGGACCTGAACGCGGTCGTGGCCGATACGCTGAAGATGCTTCAGCGGGTGCTTGGCGAGGATATCGAGCTGATTATGGTTCCAGGGCCGGAACTGGGACGCATCAAAGCAGATCAAGGGCAAATCGAACAGATCATCATGAACTTGGCTGTGAACGCTCGCGACGCGATGCCACACGGAGGAAAGCTGACCATTTCAACCGTCAACGAAGAACTGGACGAGGTCTATGCACGCCAGCATCCGGCGGTCGTTCCTGGGTCATATGTGATGTTTGCGGTGAGCGACACAGGCTGTGGCATGGATCGTGAAACTCAGACGCACATTTTCGAACCTTTTTTCACCACCAAGGAACTGGGGAAGGGAACCGGTCTGGGTCTGGCGACGGTCTATGGAGTAGTGAAGCAGACCGGGGGCTATATCTGGGTTTACAGCGAGGCGGGGCGGGGCTCTACGTTCAAGATTTATCTCCCTCGGATTGAGGAGGCCATGACGGCATCGGACCCGGCCAAAGGCGGTAAGGAAATTGGGCGAGGGTGGGAAACCGTCCTGTTGGTGGAAGACGCGCAACCGTTGCGCGAGCTGGCGCGCGAGCTTCTCGAAGCCAGTGGCTACACCGTACTGGAAGCGGGAAGTGGTGCCGAGGCGATCCAAGTAGCTGAGCAGCATCTTGGGCCGATCCACCTCTTACTTACCGACGTAGTGATGCCAGGGATGGACGGACCGAAAGTGGCCGAGTGCATCACCCGAATATACCCGGGAATCAAAGTACTGTACGCGTCGGGCTACACGGATGACGCCATCGTGCATCACGGGGTGTTAGATTCCGGGATCACACTCCTTCAGAAGCCTTTCACCCATGCAACCCTGACCAACAAGGTGCGCGAGGTCCTCGGGGTAGCCGAGGAGCATGAGATCGGTGGCCCGAGACCTCGGGTGGAAAGAGAGTAGGTAACAGACATGCCGCGAATCCTGATTGTCGATGACGATGAAGCCATGCGAGGCCTTCTCCGCGATCGCCTTGAAGACACCTATCAGATCTTTGACACGGGAGATCCCGAACAAGCGATCGCACTGGCGCTCCAACATAAGCCCGACGCTATACTGCTCGATTTGATGATGCCGAGGTTCTCCGGCTTTGAGGTGTGTCAAACCCTTACCGCCCTCAGCTTTACTCAACAGATTTCAATTTTCATCGTCAGTGGAGAGGCCGCATCGAAATACAAGGCTTTTTGTCAGAATCTCGGCGCAGCTGGATATTTTGAAAAACCAGTTGATTTTAACCAGCTGAGGGCTTGCCTGGCCGCTGTACTACGAGACAAGAGAGCAGAGCGCCGAGCCGAGCCACGGGTCCGGTTGAATGTGATTCTGAAGCTGCGAGGAAAAGATAAGTACGGAATACCGTTTGAGCTGTTCACTACGACCGAGAACGTAAGCGCAAACGGATTTTTGTGTGGTTGCACGGCCGCTTTGGAAAAGGATGCGATCCTAGATATTTTCTTATGCAACGAAGGCGAACACTACGCGGGTACGGCGCGCGTGGTTCGAACCGAATCGAGCGATACGCCTTGCCCCCGTTATGGCTTCCGTTTCGTCAAGAAACCAGCTGAATGGATCTTACAGTAATTAGTATCCTCTTGAGTTCAGCCCTGGATTCGATAGCCACTCCCGCACGAATGACCTTCAAGATGGTTTGGAAATCAACCGGAGAGCCTGTGAAGTATGACGACTCCTCCAAGCGCTTCCGGTTCACAGGGGACTCGGGCCTCGTGCCAATTGGAAGCGGAAGTTGAGGTTCCTTCGATCGGCTTTTCGTGGAAGCCCGATCCGCTCAATTCGTCGAAGGCTGACGTCGCGATCGTCGGAGAGGAAGTCAACGGCCGTTAGTACGACAGTTGATCGTCCGCCGCGTCTTACGCAAAAAAATATAGCGGTAAGTAAAAATCCAGATGAACTACGGCGTCAGACCGGACTCGAACTCGCGACCTCTTGTGTGACAGGCAGGCGGATATCCTCGACGTCAACGAGGCGCTCCCAAGCTAAAGTAAGCTGCTGCAATCACTTGGAATTCCCGGCGCCCTCGTTAGCTGGCAAAACGAGGACCACCCGGTTGTCAAAAATAGTGTAAGTCCTTTGAAATCTGGTGGACGAGAGGGGATTCGAACCCCCGGCCTCCTCGTTGCGAACAGTGGGGAAAATAAGCTAAGGCAAGGCGCCACAATCACTTAGCTATTTCAACCGGGCTCTTAATTGGCAAACCTGGCAAACCGGTTTTCTCTTTGTCTTTTCAATGCAGTTCGACAGTGAGAAGCCGCTAGCGGCAAGGCTTTAGAGTTTTAGGTCGTGGGTTCGATCCCCACCGCCCCTACCAACCATCCCATTTGCTCAGAATGACTTAGCGATTTCCCGAGGCGGCAAAAGGCGGCAATAAGGAAACGAGCCTCAAGCGTGGCACCAACGGGTTCGGCCTTTTAAGCCATTTTCGCAACTACGCCCAGAACTGCCGGAATTGGTCAAGCCCGTCATTTCAAACAGATGTGAGAATTCCAGTTACTCCGGTCGCGTCTTGTTTTGCCAGAAATTGCCAATCTAACTGCCACCAGAATTGCCACCGGCATGATGGATTACTTCCGCATTGCCGACCACCGGAGAACGATCGGTTCGGTCAGCGCTGCGGCGTTGTCGGGAGGTATCGTGCAAGCACGGCGTCGAGTATCCATGTGTCGATTCGCTTTGGTCCGCCTTCTAGGGTAGAAGATTGGTACGTACTATCAGGCGGCAGGTGTCATCTCTTGTCTATGATTCGCTCAAGATGAGGAACCGGACGCATGAATAAAGCGGATGGTCAGGACACGGCAGACCGCCTCTGTGCAATTGTTGCGAACTCCCTGGACACTCAGGCGAAAACGCAAGATCTAGCGCGCCAAGCGTACCAAAGCCGCACTCAGTTCCACAGGTTGTTCCGAACAGTGGTCGAAGAAACTCCGGGTGCCATGCGACGGCGGCTATTGTTGGAAAGAGCCGCATATCAACTGGCGCACACCGGAATGTCGGTCACGGACGTCGCCCTGGACGCCAACTACGGTTCGTTGGAGGCGTTCACTCGCGCGTTCCGAAAAGCTTTTCGGACTTCTCCCAGCCTCTACCGGCGCATGCGTGATCCGCACTTCCACTTGCCGGCGTCCAACAAAATTCACTTTTTTGCCCTTGGTTCCTCAACAAAAGGAGGAAGAGACATGGACTTGTTCGATCGTTTTGCAGGCAACGACTCTTGGCACACGCGGCGTTTGTTGGAATACGCGGGTACTTTGACAGAGGAACAATTGGATCGGCCGCTGACCACGGTCGTAGAGCTGCTGCCCTGGCGGGAGTCGAATAAGACTCTAAGGCAGCTGTTAGAAAACATTGTCTTCACGAAAGAGGTCTGGACCGCAGCGCTGTCCGGAGCCGATATGGATAGGAACGGCCCTCCCAAATCGCAGCGCTCCCCGCAAGCGATGCTGCAAAGGCTCGAAAAGACCGATGCCGAACTGCATCGTATTTTCAGTGACATCCGGAACCGCTCCGCCTGGGATGATACGTTCGTCGACGCTCTGTGCGAACCCGCTGAGACCTTCACGTTCGGCGGCGTCTTCGCCCATATCATGACATTCAACGCGCATCGCCGATTGATGGCCTTGGACGCTCTTCGCCAACTCGGCGTCCAAACCGAAGGTTTCGGCGATCCCATGGAGTATGAGGAAAGTGTGGCACCCTGGAACCAGCAGGTACCTCTCAAAACGCCATGAGAGAACACCCCCGCTGATTCCAAAGTCGCGACGATGAGAACGGAATTGCTGCGATTCAACGGCGCTGTCGAGCGGGCTCCCGCCATCGATGCTTGGATGAGAGAGCATGCAGGTGAATTGGGAGCCATCGCGCATCACTGGTTTGGCGTGATGCGAAAATGCGGGGACGAAGTCCGGGAGCTCTTGCATGACGGCTGTCCGGTTGCCTGTTTGGGAGATGCGCCCTTCGGCTACGTCAATGTCTTCACTTCGCACGTTAACGTGGGTTTCTTTCACGGCGCAGCGCTGCCCGATCCGGCCCGCTTGTTGCAAGGCACCGGCAAGTTCATGCGCCATGTGAAGCTGAGACCGGAAACGTCCACAAACGCTGCAGCGCTAACCGGGCTCATCGACGCAGCGTACTCCGATATAAAAGCGCGCGTCGAAAACGGCTAGCTCAGAGAAACGCCTCGGGAAGCCGCCGCGTGGATGTGAACGGACAGATTAATAGCGCTATGTCGCCCAGTGTCTGCCGATCCTTGGCGGATAACGGGC
>DATHIB010000097.1:0-3130 GCA_035490055.1 Candidatus Limnocylindria bacterium
GGGTTCATGACGACAACATTGTTTGTGTCACGTTCGACGATGGTGACGCCGTCGAAGAGTGCCGTTGCATCCCCGCTGGCGGTGGTTGTGAAAGTCAAGGTGCCGCTATCGGAGGCCGCGACGAAGGGGACGCTCCTGGCATAATAAGGTTTTGAGCTCAGCACGGCCGGCCGCACGTTGGCAATGCGGTCAAGCACAGTGTCGGCGTCGGGAAACTTGGTCACGATATCGATGGTGCCGCCACAGCAATTTCGCGCGTCGTAGAAGAACTGGATCCAATACTGTTTGCCGGCGGTCAGACCCGCGATATCCTGCGACAGGTCGCCGCTTCCCTGCTTGAAGCCGACCCGGCTCCTGTCCGGGATTGGTGTTCCAGTGTTATGGAACGGGCCGGCATCTTCGTTGACGCCTGACCCTCCCACCCAACTGTCAACCGGCCCGTAATGAGGGGAATCTTCGTTATAGTTACTTTCGAAACTGGGGTTCTGGATGAAACTCGCCGAGCAAAGCATTGAAGTTGACAGCAGCAGAATTCCAGAGACAACCAGCATGACGGGAGCAGGCTCTGTCCGGTTCATAAGACCTTCGGCTAAATTTTTTTGGGTACGATCGAACATTATGCGAAACCTCCTGCCCTGCGCAATCACAAAGTAGATAAGCTCGTTGACCACGGGTGCAACCCGGCACCACCACCAAGCTGATGTGACGCACTTGTTCTCCTCACCCGGCCTGGAGGCCACCCTCTCCCCATCGGATGGGGAGAGGGACAGGGTGAGGGGTCTTCAGAAATCTTGCAGACCTGACTCGATATGGCGGTAGTGTCAAGATGCGGTGCGCCAGTGAAAGTCTGGCGGCTCTGAGGGTGAAAGTCCCTCCAGACTGAACATGAACGACAACACGAAAACATGAACAGTGACCCGGAACGAAAGAACCAGGTGGGAAGGCCTAACCAGCCCCCCAAGCCCGAGTGTTGCCGGACAGAAGGACAGGCCGAGGCAACCCCAGAGGAAGCCAACAGCCGAACGACTGCCTGGAAGCGTACACAGGGAAACTCGCAGGCCGCAAGCGGGAGTCGCACCTCGCTAAAGCAATCCAGCCTCGAAACGACACAACAACATGCAGGTGGAGACGATGTCGCAACACCGGAAGCCAACACGGAGGAGACCGTTAGAGGTGAGGTCTCCGGAGACCTGCCGGGGTCGAAGAGCGTGGCACGCGAAGAAAGAGCCGAACGGAAACTGGGAAGCCCTGCCGCCTCCCGACGCACCAACTGCGGGGGCCAATCGGGACAGGAGGCTCAACGACAAGAAGACCTCCCCACGGGCGTAGAGCAGGGAATCAGACCAGCCCATAGTAGTCCGGGGTCAGGCAAGCGCTGCCCCAACCTGGACCAAGGGGCTGGCACGACGATGCAGCTTGCAAAGGAAACCAGCGCCGTAAGAACGACGGAATCAAGCTGGCAAACCTCCCTGCGGGCCATAACCAACAAGGCAGCGCAAGACCCCAAGCACCGGTTTGGCGGACTCTACCGGCTGCTCAACCAGGATAGTCTCCGAGAGAGCTTCTATGCCTTGCGCAAAGATGCGGCTCCCGGAGTGGACGGAGTGACTTTCGAGGCATACGAAAAGAATCTCGACAGTAATCTGGCCGACTTGGTGCGGCGGCTGAAAAACAAGAGTTATCGAGCCCGACTGGTGCGCCGAAAGTACATCCCCAAGGGTAACGGTAAATGCAGGCCCTTGGGCATCCCAACGCTGGAGGAAAAGCTGGTGCAAAGTGTAGCAGCTCAAATCCTCGGTGCCATCTACGAAGCGGACTTTCTGGACTGCAGCTATGGCTATCGGCCCGGACGCAATCCGCTGCAAGCGGTGCGCGCTCTGACCGACGCGTTACAGCGGGGACAGATCGAGTTTATTGTAGAGGCAGACATCAAAGGCTATTTCGAGCATATCCGGCATGAGTGGCTGTTAAAGATGCTGGGGCTCCGAGTCAATGATGGAGCGTTGCTGGGCCTGATTCGCAAATGGCTGCGAGCGGGCATCCTTGAAGAAGACGGACGCATTGAGCACCCGGAGAGCGGCACGCCCCAGGGCGGAAGCGTTTCCCCAGTGCTGGCCAACGTGTATCTGCATTACGTGCTGGACCTATGGTTCGAGCGGCGGATGCGAAAGAAGTATCGAGGACAGAGCCGGCTGTTCCGCTTTGCGGATGACTTTGTCTGCTGCTTCGATCACCGACACGAGGCCGAGGCGTTCGAGCAGGCGCTCCCAGAGCGCCTGAGCAAGTTCGGCTTGGAACTGGCCACGGACAAGACGCAGCGAATACGTTTTGGGCCGTGGGGTGGACGGCACAACGGGCGGTTCGACTTCCTGGGGTTTGAATTTTCCTGGGGACGAGGCCGACGGGGGCAGCCCACCGTCCAACGCCGCACCAGCCGCAAGAAATTGCGAGGGGCGGTGCAACGGTTCACCGAATGGATAAAAGCTGAACGACACAGCCCGTTGAGGGAGTTGATGGAAACGCTCGTCGCGAAGTACACAGGCCACTGGAACTACTATGGCATCATAGGTAACTCCAAAAGCCTGAGCCGCTACGCCTACGAAACCAGCCGCATTCTGTACCGGTGGCTGAATCGGCGGAGCCAGCGGCGCAGTTGCACGTGGCAGGCGTTCAATCGGCTCCTGAAGCGCTTCAAGGTGCCACCGCCGCGAGTGGTGGAAACGGCACGCGGGATGATGAAGCTGCCTTGCCGCACGGATAGGCCCATCGAGCAGACTCGTCAGGTCAACCTACTTGGTGCTGCTTACCGTCCGGCGCGTGCGTGAGTGAGTCGTCGTGAAGAGCCCGGTGCGGGAAAACCGCTCGCCGGGATCTGCGAGGGGGGCGCGGGGCAACCTGCGTCCCTACCTCGATCCCCTTCGGCGGCGACGCGCAAAAAGTTTGTTGGCAAGCGGGGACAGGGTGCTTAGCCTTGCCACATGCTGGCGGCGGTTGACTCAAATGCCATTCTTTTAGCCTCGCTGATTTCCGATTTGGCCAACTGGCAGTTCGTGCTCACCAACCCGGTCTTTTTGCTGATGACGGCGTTTCAACTCTGGATGTTCATTGACGCTGTGCGACGGGAGGAATG
>DATHIB010000098.1:0-35933 GCA_035490055.1 Candidatus Limnocylindria bacterium
GGACTCCGTTCCGCCCAAAGCGCGCCAAAAGACGGCGCTGGGCTCCACTCCGTCCGAGGCCAAGGAGGCCCATTCATGAGGTTCAGGGGTGGGGAATTTTCGACCGGTACAATGGGGAATTTTCAGCCGGAATTGACAGAATGATCTCCCGAAGTTCAACTCATAAAGCTGGCGTGCTATCCGCGCCTGCTCTTCTTCCAGACTGCAAAGCTGCCTCTTGAGGGCGTCGTCGGTCTTCCCGGCAGGTATATTTCTTGGCTATTTCTTCACCCTTCTCTGCTAGGCAAAGGGAGGGGCAGTTGAAAATTGATCATAATGTGCAAGACTTTTCTCGTTCCCAGGATACCTGGAAATACATGCTACCTCCGGCTTGCGCCCATAAGTTTCTTACTATCTGTAAGATAAACGTACTTACGAATGCCTATCTGGGAGTGGATCAGAGTTTGCTAGCCACGCACTGGGGCACAAAGTCTGCGTCCATCTAGACTTGGCAAGCGAAAGAAGAGTACGAGAAGGAGCCTCACGTGCTGTGCTACGAACATCACGTTGAGATGAAGATTGGCCGAGCTCAGCTGGAACTCCGTGACGAGTCGGCAGAGACGACCCTGTATGCATGCCAGGAGCACGGCTGTCTAGTCCACTACGCAAATTCGCGCGGGTACTTCATCGTTGCACAGGGCGCAACTGCTACCGAGCGAGAGATGGAGCCATGCGTCCGTTGTCCCAAGGATGGACAGCTCATGTACCTCGCCAAGGTTGAGCCAGCGAAAAGAAGTTTCCGCTCGTGGAAATGTCCGGAATGTGCCACGGCTCATACCAATCAGGAGTTTCGTGCGGATAGCGCAGGCAGCAGAGCCACCCAGCGGGTGGTTGGGATGGGCTCTGGCCATGACCCCTACCTGTAGAATGTTAAAAAGAGTGGCGTTTTACAGCAAGGGAGGCCTCTCTCATCGTTCCGCCCCGACTGACAGTTCCAGCCCGACAGCAAACCTACCCTCAGCCACGCGCTCGCAGTAAACGATCTGTCCTCGCGACCGCACCCCCTCATTTGGAGAGATAACGAGCACTTGCTGCCTCGGCCGCCATTCCTGCTCAACAAGGACGCGTGCACCACGGGGACTCACGTTTTCTGTGATCGTCCTTTCTTTAAGCCCTGGTTCATCGTAGAGACAAATTTCCAGGATCACCGTTTTCGCGATTCGTTTTTCCATTCTGCCAGTCGGCATAGGCGTTGTCACATCCACTTGCCAGGGCAACATTTTTTCATTGCACCCCGCTGGCCGGTGTGTTCGATGCTGGTTCGTCTCAGTCTTGGAAGGCCAACCTCCTGCTTGCACATGGCTTGATGTGCTGGCACCAGCAGCACTACAAGTGAAAGCGGTCCCCGCGGCTGGGGATTGAGGAACTCCGTGCCTCGAACAGTCTAGGGCCGCCGAAGCGCTCCTTACGCGGCACTTCCCAATGTTTTTCTACCACGGCCTACCTGGCAGGCAATAGGGGATAAACTGCAATTTCCGGCAGGTAATTTGCGTAGGCTGCCCAAGGGTTTTGGACCGGAATTTCCGATTTGGCCTCTGGCTAGCTTCGAAGTTTCCATGCCGGAGTGGCGGAACTGGCAGAGGCACTGGACTCAAAATCCGGTGACCGCAAGGTCGTGAAGGTTCTGCGCTTCTGTTTGTCGAAGGGAGGGCAGGAGCGCCCGTGACAGTGTGCAGCAAAGGGCAGGGTTCTAACCACCTGAACTACGTCCCCTGCCGTGGAATCAACAACTTACCGTAAAGCCTTGCAAATAAGGCCTTTGCAAGTTTCGCATGCGGCGCACGTTTCGCTTGCGGAGCATACGGTAGCAGCTGCCCTGCCAAAGCCGCCAATATGGGGATTCCGGACGATGCCGATCAGTGTTCCGGGGCACGCCGATAAACCGCTGATAGAAACTTGGGCGCTCATGCGAGATTTATACTAACACAGATACAGATAACGGCGAGAGGCGACCAGTATTCCGAAGCAAAGACCTCGTGGGCTTGATTTATCATCAACGTGCGCTGAGCAATGATATTGGGACGAGTTCTTCGACCATGCGGCGCCATTCCTCGACCCTGAAGGAGAATCACTCAAACCGGTATACAGACGGGGAATCCGTGAAATACAATCAGAAACACCGAGCGGGCGTAGTCCAATGACAGAACAGGAACTTCCCAAGATTCCGCTAGTAAATCCTAACACGCTGACCTGGCGGCACTTATACACGGCAAGGCTACGCCGAATTGAAAAATGGAACTTCCAAAACCCAAGACGTGACAGCCGCGAAAGTTCGAAGAGTCCGGTGCTCAAAGCAACCCCTGGCTAACAAGTTCATGATCTGGAGTGTGACAGATAAGATCCCCGCGCCCCAGCTCACAAATCGATTTTCGACACCGAGACCTGCCCGGCGGGTGGCGTCTTCAAAAGTAGCCTCACCGAGATTGTGGTAGAGATTGGAGGTGTCATCCATAAAATTCGTTTTCAGGATATCGAGACGTCCCCCAGCCGTGGAATCAACGACTTAGCGTAAAACCTTGCAAATAAGGCTTTTGCGAGGTTCGCATACAGTGCACGTTTCGCTTGCGGTGCATAAATGCAAGATGCGAAGCAGCCGACGAGTCCTTGACCAACCGAGGTAGCCGATTCGCAATCGAAATTCCGGACGGTTGCGGTTCGCCAAAACTCTGGCCGGCTTTGAAATCAATTACATGGCCTTCCCCGCGTCACTGTTCTGTCATAACTCCTAGCCATGTTTAGATTTATCGGCCTGTGCTTCGGAACGCTGCTTCGCCTCTTGCGGCCGCGTCGGAGCCTGTTACTCGAGAATTTTGTCCCACCAAGCTACGCACATTACGGGGCAGGATATTTCCGTGGATGCCAGTTTGGTTTGCTCTACGCAGTTCCAGTTGCGCATTTCCTAACTCCAGAGGCGGTCCCAGGAGCGTTCGTTGTCCCACTGTGGGGTGGGTTCGAAATAACCGCTGCCGTGCGCCAGGTGTTGGCGAACTACGTTTTCGTTCAGAGTTACGCCGAGGCCGGGCCTGTCTGGTACTTCGATCCAGCCACGATTGACGATTGGCGTCTTGGTTCCTTCTTGTACAATGGATGACCACCAAGGCACGTCGAGGGAGTGGTGTTCGAGGGCCAAGAAATTCTGCGTGGCTGCAGCGCAGTGCACGTTCGCCATGCAGCAGACCGGCGTCCCAGCAAAGTGCAGAGCCATCGGCACGCCGTATTCTTGGGCCATATCTCCGATTTTGTGAGTTTCCAGGATGCCTCCAGCGGTGGCGAGGTCCGGCTGAATCTTGCTTACTGCGCGCTTCTCACACAGCACCTGAAACGGTTCCTTCAAATAAATATCTTCGCCAGTCAGAATGGGCGTAGGGCTCTCTTCAGAGATTTGCCTGAGCAAGTCAGTATAAGTCCAGGGAATGACATCTTCGATCCACGACAAGTTGTATTTTTCATATGCCTTGCCCAGTCGGATGATGGACTTCACGCCAAGATGCCCGAGGTGGTCCATGGAAAGTGGAATTTCCATTCCGACGGCGTCGCGCACGGCGGCGACATATTGTTCTAGCATTGCAATGCCTTTGTCGGTGACTTCCATTCCGAGCAGAGGATGAGGCAGCTGATTTGCTTCCCATTGATTTAGGTCTGTAGGATTGGTGACCGTGCCGGGAGTGCTCGCAACCATTTCGACACCCAAATCCATCTTGAGCCAGGTGAGGCCCATGCCTTCCTTTCGCTCCTTCATTCGCTGCGCGTAGACCTTGGGATCATCGGATTCCGTGGTGTCTGCATAGAGGCGGATCTTGTCGCGGAATTTGCCACCTCCCAGCAGCGCGTAGACGGGTGCGTTGTAAACCTTTCCGGTGATGTCCCACAGTGCCATTTCGATGGCGCACACGCCACCGCCTTGCCGGGCGTGCCCTCCAAACTGTTTGATCTTGCGGAAAATTTTGTCGAGTTTCAGCGGGTCTTCACCGAGAATGCGGCTCTTCAGGAACAGTGCGTAGGTCGCGCTTGCTCCGTCCCGGACTTCGCCGAGGCCGTAAACACCCTGATCAGTATCGATGCGAATGAGAGGACAAGGACTCGGGCCGGGTTTTACAAGAGTCGCGACGCGAAGATCTGTGATCTTCAGCTTGGACGGGCTCGAGTTGGTATTGACGCCCTTGGGAAAGGCTTCCGTCCGCTCCCCTGCCAACACCAAACCGCCCAGCGCCATTGCCGAGGTCTTCAGCACTTCGCGACGATCGAAGGTGTTCCCGCCGTTTTTTCCCATGGCGCGCTGTCCTTTTGAATCCGTAGAGTTTTTTGAATTTGTCTTATCGGCCTGGCTACCGACCCGCATCATCTCAGAGAATATATGCCCAAAACAAGATTTCCCGTTTGACAAATTGTTATTCTTTTGAGAGTTTCGGGCGCAACGAAAGATTGCCGCCTGCTGGCGCGGGTGATAGTACTCGTCATGTTTGTCGAGTCGCTGTCTTTCTACCTTCGGAGGTAATTTTTTATGAAGACCGTGCATGACTCTTGCACTCGAATAGTGATTTCGGTTGTTCTTGGACTCTGCGCAATGGTCCTGCTTACGCCTAGTCCCCTTCACGGGCAATTGTTGACATTCTCCAAGCAGGAGCTAGCCGACTACACGGCACAGAGCAACTTCGAACGTCTCCCCGACGGCCGTCCCAAGGTCCCGGACGATCTGATAGAAAGAGCGCGGGAACTTTCCTCGGAAGAAGTCTGGGCAGTTCTGGAAGAAAAAGGCTTCCGCAACCAGTACGCCGATGGATTTCAGATCCTGCATCCTGAAAAACCAATGGTTGGACGGGCATTCACCGTTCAGTTCATGCCGGACCGCCCAGATGTAAATAAGATTGCCTCGGCCAAAGCCAAGGAACGCGGTCTTGGGCCGCTGACCAATCAACTGGCCATCGACATGCTCCAACCAGGCGACGTGTTGATCGTGGACCTGTTTGGCAAGAAAGTGAATGGAACCATCGTAGGCGACAACCTTTTTTATTACGTGATGAAAACTACGCATAGCGGTGGCCTAGTCGTCGATGGGAGCATTCGGGATCTCAACGGAATTTCAGAGATTGCTATGCCCGCTTATTTCAGGGCTGTTGATCCCACGCCCATAGGAAACGTGATGTTGACGGGCATCAATGTTCCGGTACGAATTGGCGGCGTTACCGTAATGCCCGGTGATCTGGTCGTGGGTGACCGAGAGGGCGTATATTTCGTTCCTCCCCAATTGGTAAAGGAAGTACTCGACCGCGCGGATGAAATCCGCATTCATGATGAATGGACAAAAAAGAAGTTTGACGAAATGCAATATAAGTCGCGCGAGATTTATTCCACTCCTGCCGACCCGAAATTGCAGCAGGAATATAAGGATTATTTGAAGAAGCGTTTGGAAGAAATTCGGAAGCAACGCAGTCCGCAATGAAGGAGAACAAAATCATGAAAGATTCCTCTGGAAAAGAACTCTCGCGTCGCGGGTTCATTGCCAAGGTTAGCCAGGGTTTTGTCGCAGCCAATGTGGCAGGAGCATTCTTGAGGGAAGCTGGAACGAAAGAGGCGGCCGCTCCAGATTCCCCGGGCAAGAAATTAGGGTGGGCCATCGTCGGGTTGGGCAATCTCGCCATTCACGAAATCCTGCCCGCTTTTGCGAAGTGCGAACAATCCAGCGTTACAGCTCTGGTGAGCGGTCACCCCGACAAAGCAAACAAACTGGCTCAGCAATATGGAGTGAATCCCAAAAACATTTACAACTATCAAAACTACGATTCGATTAAGGACGACCCCAAAGTAGACATCATCTACATTGTTCTGCCAAACGGAATGCACGCCGAATACACAATTCGCGGATTTCAGGCGGGCAAACACGTGCTGACGGAAAAGCCCATGGCCAATACACCTGACGATTGCCAGAAGATGATCGATGCGGCGCGCAAAGCCGGCCGAAAGCTGATGGTCGCGTACCGCTGCCGCTACGAACCCTACAACAAAGAGGCCATCCGCATTGCGCGCTCGGGGGAACTCGGACCAACCCAGGTCATTCTCGCAAACAACGGGTGGAGGGTCACCGATCCCGATCAGTGGCGCTTGAAGAAGGACCTTGCGGGTGGTGGCTCCATGATGGACATCGGCATTTACGCTCTGCAGGCCGCTCGCTATTTGTCCGGAGAGGAGCCTACCGAGGTAAACGCGCTGATGTACAGCGCCCCGAATGACCCGCGCTTCACGGAAGTGGAAGAGAACATCAATTTCCAATTGCGCTTCCCGAGCGGAATTCTTGCGAACTGTACATCCAGTTATGGCTACGACTCGCAGAGTCACTACCGCGTAGTAGGCACAAAGGGCTGGCTGGAGATGGAGCCCGCCACCGTTTACCAGGGGTTGCGAATGAGAGTTCACCACGACGGCGTTACCGAGGAAAGGAGTCTGCCCGTGCTTGACCACTTTGCTCTGGAGATGGATCACATGTCTGAATGCGTCATGCAAAACAAGGAACCGCTCACGCCGGGCGAAGAAGGCCTGCGCGACCTGAATGTAATGATGGCTGTCTACTTGGCCGCGAGGACTGGGAAGACCGTGAAGTTATAACCCGTCCCCCCCACCGATGGCGATTCCAAACGGTGCAACGTGGTCGCACATTCTGCCGCGAGATTACGCCGAAAATAAATCCGCACAAAGTTGGCGACTGTCGTTATTTCGACGCAGGCGATAGCGAGGGGCAGCAAAGCAAACTTCAGACTATGCCTTTCCCCTCGATAATATGGATGTACCGGTTTGCGGCGACGCTGGTGAGCTTTTCGATGCGTTTACTTGGCGCGGGCCAATGGATCTCGAGCTCATCGATTTGAGCGGCGGCGCCGATGCCGAGGACTTCCCGGAGGTCATGCGAAGAGAGATAACTGCCACCATTGTTCTTAAGGCGCTGGCGCGATTTACCGCCCGCTTTCCATAGAATGCGCGCCCCGATGGCGTCACGGTTACACGTCACGCCTTCTAGCTTGAGGCCCAGCCAATTGTTCCCCTTGGCCGCGTTGTTTTTCAACAGCACGGGAGCCCCGCCGTTGGTTGCGATGAGCACGTCTAGCGCGCCGTCATTGTCGTAGTCGCCCACGGTCAGGCCTCGCGCAGCGAAGGCGTTTTCAAACGCCGTCCCTCCTTCTGAGCTTACATTTTTGAGCTTGCCGTCTGGGCCCTGATGAAAAAGCAGGAGTGGCTCCTTGTACCGAACTTGCCGCGAGTAACGACCGATCATGTCATCCGGATGGCCGTTGGCTAGGATCAGATCGAGCGAGCCATCGTTGTCATAGTCGAAGTACTTGACTCCCCAGCCGCTCAAAAGCCTGGTGGCTTGCGCAACGCCGTGCGAGTGTGCGACGTCGTTAAAGGTCTCGTTTTTGTTGTTTCGGTAAAGCGAAAACATTTCCTGATCGACATTCGCCACAAAGAGATCCTGCCAGCCATTGTTGTCCAGATCGCCGGCGTCGACGCCCATACCGGAACGAGGCTGGCCGTTGTCGCTAAATGCTACCTCGGCCTGCAGCGCCATTTCTTCCCAGCGGGTCTTTCCGGATGCATCTGGACCGCGGTTAACGAACAAAAAATTCTGGACCGTATCGTTGGCGACGAACAGGTCCATACGCCCGTCGTTGTTTATATCCGTCGCCACCACGCCAAGCGCCTTGCCTGTCGCCCGCGCTATATCCGTGCCTTTGCTCACTTCAGAGAACGTCCCATCACCGTTGTTGTGGTAGAGAAAACTCGAAGTTCCGCGAAAAACTCTAGGAATGCAGTAATAGTGGTTTCCGAGCTGGTTATCGCCGCAGGCGAGTTTCTGCTTCGCGCCATAGTCAACAAAACTGCAGATGAAGAGGTCAAGACGGCCATCATTGTCGAAGTCGAACCATACCGCGCTGGTGGTCCAGCCGGGCGTAGCAAGGCCGGCTTTCTCAGTCACGTCGGTGAACGTGCCGTTGCGATTGTTCTTGTAGAGAATGCAACGTCCATAGGATGTGACGAAGATATCCGGCCACCCGTCGTTGTCGTAGTCACCGATGGCAATGCCCATTCCGAAAGTTCCGCCCGCCACCCCCGCTCTTTCGGTCACATCGGTGAACGTGCCGTCGCGATTGTTCTTGTAAAGTGCATTGCGGACCGGCTTAGTGGGGGTCCAGAAATCGCACTGCCCGCCGTTCACCAGGTAGATGTCCATCCAGCCATCATTGTCGTAGTCGAGAAAAGCACAACCGGGCCCCAGAGTCTCAGGAAGGTAGCGATTGTCTGACATGGCATTCTCATGGACCCACCCGATGCCGCTCGACGACGGGGCGACCTCACGAAACAAAGGTGCTTCAGATGCTTCTAGAATCGGAGGGGGAATTGGCAGCGCCTTGGCAGTGCCGAGTGCCATGCCAAGTCGCAAAAACCCGCGTCGGGAAAAATTCATTCAGGGATCCTATTTCAAAATAAACGTCGCTAGTTCCTCGGCCGTCGCGGTGCCTTGCATTGCATTGAAACGTATCGTGTATTCACCGGGCTCGAGCGACGCGATCGGCACAGTGGCCAGATACTGGATCCGCCCGTCTTTGTCTGGCTGGCCAATCTCTGGCGAGCCGCTTCCCAATATCTGCCCGTTCCTGCTGAATTCCATGGACAAGCGGGGAGGCTGCGAAGTGCTTTTGTCAGGATAAATAACCAGATAAAACGATATGCCGGAATTGCCTGCCTTGCTGATGGTCGGATTGAGCGTCGGCGAAACCACGCGGGCCCCAATCAGCAGAGGGTCAGCCTGGTCCGTAGAGGCATCTTTGTCTTTCATGTTACGGACGACACTGACACTGCTAATGGTCAGCGCCGTAGAGAGCGACGGCATCATCAAACTGTTTTTACGAGCACTAATTCGGTTACCCTCCCCGTCGAGCACCGCAGTTTCGAGCGTATAGTGCCCAGGTGGCAAATCGAAGTGTTCCGTGTAAATGAAGTGTCCTGCCGTGAGCGCATCGCGCTCTGCGTGGGGCACATGGATAGGGATATCGTTTCCAAACTTCTTAATCACTTCGCCGCTCCCGTTTTTCACCAAAGCTACGTAGGACAGCCGGCCTTCCGACTGATCCGTGCCGCTCTTCTGAAACGTCAAATTGGCGAGCGGCACATCCAGCACTAGGTCGCACACGGATTGGTTCTGCGCACCTCGAAAGTGCATAGGCATGGATTGATAGCCAAATGTTTTGGGCAGCTCCGGGGAACTCAAAGCTGTAAGAAGCGGAACCTCGTAGGCGCGTAGCACGCTGCCTTGAGCGGCGAGCGCGGGCGGTAGGGCGACGTACCCGGATCGCGATTGCACGCGCAAATCATTCGAACTCATCTTTATCGCGATTTTACGGAATGATCCGTCATAGCTCTTGATCTCCGGAGCATACCCGATCTCATAGTAGGTCTGGATGTCCTCGGCGAGTTTATGAAGTGGGGTCCCCAAATCATTAGTGTTGGCGATCAGCATTCCTCCGGTGGACTCTGCGAGATTCGCCAGCGTGTTTTGCGCGTTCGCGCGCGTACTCTCGATGCCCGTATCAAAGAGCTTCGCCTCGTCGGACCTAACAGCTTGGCTGCCGTCATTAGCCATCTGGTCTTGAGAAGATCGAGCCGCTCTGTTCAGCGCGTTCATTGCGCCAGAATTGGCACTTCCCGTCGTCAAACCACGAGCGTCGACCGCGTAAAAACTGACGTTCGAACGGTTAGCCACGCTGATAACGCTCTTGAACGGCTCTTCCATCCCCTGGGGTATTACGAAACCACCTTCTCTAAAATAGAGTATGGTTTTCCGTCCCGGCAGGCGGTATTGCTCCTTCACCGCGTCGAGCAAAGCGAATATATTCACCCGACCGGCCTCCTTTATTCCACTGCTTTGCTCGCTTACAAGCATTTGCAACACCATTTGGGCCATGGCCATGTTGGCCATCGCCGCGGCGTCAACGGATCGTCCCTGAGCCGCGAGTGCGGCATTCTCATTGCTGATTTGCCCCTGGGCGGACTGCGCGCCGTTCGTATCCGGACCGACCATTTGCTCCAGCTGTTTTTGAACGATGGCAGTATCCGAGGAGAAATCTGCATTCTCACTTCGGGTCGCGCGGTCGATCGCTTTACGAAGTAAGAATGGATCATTGGTGAAAGATTGAAGAACTTCCAGCTTGCGATCGATGGTCATGACGGCCATGTAGACATTTTGCGGGAGCTCGCCCTTCAGGAGACCCACGGCCGCGTCACGGGCGAGCCGTCGGGCGTCATTGTTCCAGCACTGAAAGATCATCGTGACCAAGCGTATCTGGCGGAGCGGATCGAGTTGCGTGCGCGAACCGCCTTCGGCCACCGCTTCACCGCCCTGCACCAGGCGAAACGCGATGATTTTCTTCTGCTCACCATTGTCAAATATCTGGAAATCTTCAGGTTTGAGATTGTTAACGGGACGCCCCTTCTTGTCGCGTACCACCACATCTAGAAGGACTTCCTCGCTGGCCTTCTTTATGGCCGCCCCTTGCGGGGGTGCAGTCGGATTTTGCTGGGCATAGCTGGCCGGTGCGAAAGATAACGCGATGGCCGAAACACAGATACAGATAACTCTGTAGGAACTTTTCATTGCTCGCTTCCTTTCCTTGAAAACAAGTGTCGCTGACTCGCTATGCCCTCGCGGGTTGCCAGTTCTATATTCCCAGGGCACAATCGCAACCCAGTTAGCGGCGTGCGGACCAGCCCACGCGTTAATTCCCACTAACCCTCGCGCACTACCCCGGATACTTTTCATTTGGCTTCACGACTCGAATTCGATGATCCGAAAACTTGTGGTGTGCACCGGGCAGCTCGAGTTTCGGCATATGGCAGGTTACACATTTGTCTTTGGAGACCGTGCAGGCCTTCGCGCCAGGTTTCCCGCCTCCGTGACACGACTGGCATTTTGCGTCGTAGTCGACCGATTTGTTGCTCACCTCGTGGTGCGGGTCATGGCACGCGAGGCAGCCAATTCGTGCGTCATCCGCATCGTAGCACTTGCTGCCCGTCAGTCGGTAAGGCTGGAAGCGAATGTTAGCAATGCTCAGGTTACTCTGCAGGGCAATCTCTTCCCACGTCCGGTGACACTGTCCGCAGAAGTTAGACACTTGCTCGGCGGACAGTCCATGTAGTTTGGACAAATCCTTTGCCGTCCCCAGCTCGAAACTATCGAGCAACATCGCTGCAAGGTGCGCTTCGGTGGATTCATGACAGCGCTCGCACTGCACTCCAGGAGTCATTTTGCCCAGCGTGAGTTGCCTTCCCACAGTCGCATTCGTAGCGTGACACCCGAAGCAGCGCAGTTTATCGTCGCGGCCCATGAGTCGCCCGGCGGCTTCGTTGAGATCAGTTGGCGTAGAACCCTCGGAGCCCAATGTGGGACCGAGTCCGTTCAGTTCGCTGAAATAACTGACGCGGCTCTCATAGAACTCCTCGTCTTTCTCCAGCACGTACGTTTGGCCAATTGCGGAACTCGCTCCCATCGCCCATCGGATGGGCAACGTCACGGTCTTGTTTCCATCCGAAACTGAATAGCTGCTCTGGCTGCTCTTGCGCTCGATCCGGTACGAGTACCTGCCCACCTTCGCAGTAAGAACAGGATGATCGATGAGAATCTTGCACTCCTCAACCGTTTCGAGCGCGTGCGCCATAGATGTGTCTGGCTGTGACCTCGCCTGAGCATGACATGGGGCGCACGCAGACACGTCACGCGAATTGGTTTGCGCTGCAGCGGTTGCAGGAAGAACCAAGCACAGAAGTTGCCGGCGCCATCTCATCACGGTTTCGAAACCGCGACTTCGTTCTGTCCTCTCAACCGCAAGAACTCCTCCCGCTCCTTCGCGGCATCCGCTTTCCGGCCGCCTTTGGCGTAAGCGGTCCCCAGCGCGAAATGCACCTGTGGCTGCCAGGGAGCCAGCCGGACCGCAGTCTCAAGTTCATGTGTTCCCCGGGATACATCCAAGTCTCCCTCTGCCAGTACCTGCCCCAGGATGGCATGAGCCGCAAAATAGCCGGGGCTCACCTCGACTGCTTTCTCGGCGGAAGGCAGCGCCGTCTGATACTCGCCACGCTTCAGGTACTCCGCTGCAATACTCACCAGTGCTTGTGGGTGTTCGGGCGAAATCGCTAGCTCAGCATTCCATTCCTCCAATGCCTTGTCGGAGTCGCTCTCCAGCACCATTGTGCCGGAGAGGTAATGTATTTGCGGCGCGTTCGGATATTTGCGCAACAGCTCCAGGCGCTCCCGCTCCGCTTCCGCTGCGCGCCTTGCGGCGGAGTCGCACAGCGCATGCCCTACGTCCAAAACCATCTCTCGTTCGAGCGGCGGGAGCTCGTTGGGCAGCAGTGGCTTGCGAAGCGCCGCAAGCCCCATCGCTTCGGTGAATTGCGGGCCATCCTTGCCCTGCCTTGCGAAATCACCGATGACTTTTACTGCGGGTTCGAATCGCCCCGACCGTATCAACAAGAGCGCGAAATGGTATTTGGAAACATCATAAAAACCTTGCTCGCTCGGAATTTTAAGCTGATCGGCCTTCTCCAGATGGGCCAGAGCGCTGTCAAAATCCTTAGTCTCGAATTCACATAAGCCCAGCATCGCCCACCCCAGAGCCATTTCGGGCTTCAGGCCCGTCACATGGCGAAAGGCAGCCCGGCCGTCAGCATACTGATCCGCCTCATAAAAAAGCATGCCCAAATACCACCAGCCCTCCGCATAACCTGGTTTCATACGAACCGCTTGCCCATATAGGCGGATGGCTTCGTCGGCTTGATCTGCTTCCCGGGCAGCTTCTGCTTTCTTGACCAGCGCTTCGAAGCCGGAGGCATTCGCCGCGCCGGCTGCTTTCCCCTGTGGAGTGCTCTTCCTTTGCGCCACCGCAACGTAAGATGGAAGAAGGGCAGCGATGAGAAGGCCCAACCTCAGCGGCTTCATGGCGCGACCTTTACCCCTTTTTCGTTAGCTTGCTTCTCGGCGTTCAGTTTCTCGACGATGGCGCGCTCCCGGTCACCGTCGGCCTTCCTCTTTTCGCGATAGTAGGCCGTCGCTAGCGACACGTGCGCCTCCGTAAAATTTGGCGCCTCCGCAACCAACGACTCAAGGTGACCGCGCGCTTCTTTCACTTGGCCGACCGACATTTCAATGGAAGCTATCTGGTAGCGGACCCCCACATCACCAGGCCGTATCTCCAGCGCATGGTGGATATACTTTAGCGCCTCGTCGTATTTTTCGTCCTTGCGGAGCAACAGTCCCATTCTCAAATTCGCATCGAAGTTGTTGGGATCATCTCGCAGGGCGTGTTCGAAAGCTTCCTGCGCCCCAGCTTGATCCCCCGTCGAGAGCAACGCGGTACCGTAGTAGGCGTAGACCTCCGGAAGGTCTGGATTCAGCTCCACCGCCTTTTGCAGATCAGCCAGCGCTCCTGAGAAATCATTCACCATCAGCTTGGTCGTGCCCAGCAGAAGCTGGGCCTCTGCCGAATCGCCATTCTTCAAAATCCTGTCGATCAGAATCTGCCCTTTCTCCGTTTGTCCGTCACGAACCAGCGCCGTGCCGAGCATGTAGACGATCGCCAGATCGTCCCCGTTCGTTTGCTGCACCGGAGTCAATAGCTCGATCACCTTCTTGTTTTCCCCCAGCCGCAGATAGCAGTCCGCCTGAAGCATCGTGGGCCGCAGATCCCCCGGCATTTCCTCGCGCACTTTCTTCAGCTCTGCAACGGCCAAGGAAAGCTTGGTGGTCTTGTAATAGGCTAGCGCGAGGTTTAGCCGGACCTGCGGGAGGGGTTTCAGTTGCAGCGCGCGCTTATACTCTGTGATGGCTTCTTCGTAGCGCCCTGTGCCTGCCAAGGCCGCTCCCAGGTCCGAGCGAACGGGCGCAACATCAGGATATTTTTCCAGGAATAAACGGTAGTCTTCAATCGCCTGTTCTAGCTGGCCTGCCCGGTGAAGCGACGCCGCTTCTTTTAAGATCTCTCCGGGAGCCCTCTGCGCTTGACCGGTCGAGATAGGCTTGGATAACGCAAAAAAAACAAAGCCGTACAGCATCCGCCGGATCACACAAACTGACAGGCGCGAAGCTGAACGGCTTCCCATATCTTGGCCCTACAGCAGTATAACGGAGCGCCCGGCTAGAAAGTAGCCGGGCGCTCCGCCAGAGAGGACTAGAAGTAGAACTTCAATGCAAGCTGAATGATGCGATTGCCTATCTTGATGGGCGCCACACCGAAGCTCGAATTGGTCTGCACCGGACTACCTGGAGTCGCACCCGGACCGAAGTTCAGGAACAAATTGCTTGCCCCCACGCCAATCCCCGTGAAGCTCCACAGGGGATGGTTCATGAAGTTATAGGCAGAGAAGCGGAACTGGAACTTCTTATGTTCGCCCATTTGGAAGTTCTTGAAGAGTGACAGGTCACTCGTCCAGAACCACGGCCCAAAGAACTCAGGCAGCACGATCGACCCGTTTTGTCCCGGTTTTGTTGGAAGGCCGAAACAGTTCCCGTTCAGCCATTGATGCGGGCCAAGGTTCTTCGTCGGATCGCATGTCAATATGGGCATCAACGGAATCTGGTCCGTACCATTGATTGTCAGGTTTGTGATCGGCGAATGCACGAATCCGTTCTGCGCACAAAGCATAAAATTGTGAGCACTGTCACAACCTGTAATATTGCCGCTAGTGTTGAATCCAGGATTGGAGCCGTTGGAATTCGCCGTGAGATTGACGCCGCTCTGTACGGATGTGATGCCCGACACCTGCCACCCGTTGACGACGCCTTCCATTGCCTTATTGTTGTGGATAGGCTTCGGAAGCTCGATCGAGTACGCTGCGTTGAATAGGTGGCGGCGATCGAAGGGTTCTGCTCCGTAATCATTCTTAAGGTTCATCTGATCCAAACCGACGATACCAAGCGATTTACTGAAGGTGTAATTAACGGATATATCGTAGTTCCCCTTCTGGCGGACCCAACTTAATTGCATCGAATTATAATTGGAAGAAAGGTTATGATTGGCGACGCTTATTACCTGATAGATGGAAAAAGGACCGAACTCATATTCGCCGCCGTTGTTCAACGCTGAGGGATCAATTGGATTCCCCGTGCTGTCCACAACATCAGATTTGTAGAGCCGGCCGGCCGGGATGACGTTGGCGTTGGTCCCCACGCCGTTTTGGTTCAGCCCATACTTGCTCTGGTTTCCCACATAGGACGCTTCGAGCAGCGAAGAGAAGAACGGTAGCCGTTGCGAAATGCTGAAGCTATAGCTCGTGGTCAGTGGGCTCTGGTCGTCAGTGCCACTAACGGCACCCGTGTTAAAGGGTTGCGTCGCGGCTGTAGTTGCCATGATTTGCGCAAAGGTTTGCGCGTTGCCGAAGGTAGGATCCTGCACACCAGCAGGTTGGTCGAGACCCTGCGTAAACTGCGCGTTGTGATAACGGAATTGCCCCCAGCCGCCCCGCAGCACGGTCTTACCCGTGCCAAAGAGATCGTAGGCCAAGCCGAAGCGAGGAGCATAGTAAAGGGCGCGATTCGGGAACCCGGAGAGCGCTACCTTGCTGTCCTTCTGGTGCCAGTCAAACCCAGTACCGGCGGTCTGCAGCGAGCCCGGAACGTACAGGGCAGGATTCCAAATGGCGAAGCCGATCCCTTGCCGGTCGTACCACCCGCCGAGATGAGATGCACGGAGACCGTAGTCCACGGTCAAGCGCTTGGTTACCTTCCAACTATCCAAAGCGAAGAACTCGATCGCCTTGTAGGCCTCATTGTGCAAAATGTTTTTGTTTTGTTGCTCGTATTGATCGGCATAGCCCCTAATCAAGTCGGCGTAAGGATTGCCCGTGGGCCCGGCCCAACTGGCTTCCACGATTCGGCCGTTTGAGTTGCCGTTGCTCGGTTGATTGTTAATCACATACTCGTAGTAAGCGCCAAACTTCGCCGTGTGCGTGCCCCAAACCTTCGAGACGTTGTCGCTGAATGACGGAAGATGCTTCTTGGCAAACAGGCCCTCGCCACCGCCAAGCTCGAAACCGCCCGGATTCAATATCGTGGCCATTTCGCCTCCCCAACTAGTCATGGAGGGGATCTGGTCAACGTTGTTGTTGGGAGAGAGGCCAGTGAATGGAATATTCAGGGTCTTCCTGCTGACCTTGGTCGCATTCTGAAACACGTTCGGAAAGTCAATGTACGTGTAGCCGAAAACAAATTCATTCGAAAGGCTTGGGCTGAAAACATGCGTCAAGCTCGCCGAAATCGAGTCGGATTTGTTCTTTCCCAGAACAGGTGTGGGGTAAGGTACTTGGGCGGAATTTCGCCACCACAGTCCAATCGGGAACTGCTGCGTCTCTTTTTGCAGGTTGTAGCGAACGTATAGCTTGGTGTTATCGCTGATGCTATAGTCCACGCGGGACAGCCACTGCCAGGAATTTTGGTCGAAGGCAATTTCCTTGATGTAGTTGTCGCCGTTGTTCAGGTTCGGATCGGCGTTTGGAAGTGGGAAAATATTCATCAACGCCTGCCCGCTGGGGTCAATATGGTCCCTAGGGATTATATGGTTGGCAGGCGTTGGATCATTGCAGGTGCCGTTGACAGTAGGAGAAAGGCAAGGGCCTAACTGCGAGGGAGCGCCGCCGCTCGCAGTCTTGGTGCCTAGTTTCATAAGCTCTGCCGGGCTAAAGTCACCGTTCCGCATCCCTGCTGTCGGTACGGTCGCTCCCAAGAGCCCGGTGTCGAGCGTCTGGTAGTAATACTCGAAGCCGCTAAAGAAAAACAGCTTGTCGCGGTTCCCGTTGAAATCCGAGTGGGGGAGAAGCACAGGACCGCTGATGTTGCCTCCTGGAAACAAGAACTTGTTGGCGGGCTTGGGCGTAATCGGGACCGTGGAGTTGTTAATCCAGCGGTTCGCATTCATTACATAGTCGCGCGCACTGAAGTAAGCTTCTCCATGAAAATCGCGCCCGCCTGATTTGGCAATCGTATTGATGACGATGGGACCTTTGGAGTTCTCCGCACTGAAGTTCGACGTCAGCACCTTGAATTCCTGGATCATGTCCGTGTTCGGGTTGACCGGCGTCGCGCAATTGCAACCGGGATCCGACACATGGGCCCCGTCCGCCGTGATGTCGACGTTGCCTGTGCCAACTCCGTTGGCCACATAGGCGCCATTCAGCGGGCTCTGGCTTCCGCCGTCGCCGTTGCCATTAATACCAATCACTTCGCCAGAGAAATCCGTTCCGCTCTTTAGCCCGTCGCCGTTGTTGCGCGGCGCAAAGCCCGGCAGGATCTTGATGAACTCCGCGGCGTTGCGGCCAACGATACTGAAATCCTGCAACTGTTTCTCGGTGAGCGTAATCGATTTTTCGCCCGAGTCCGTGGCAATGATTTGGTCGGCGATACCTTCGACCTTGACCTCCGTCGTGGCGCTCCCGATCGCCAGCTTAATCGGAAAGCTCAGGCTCGCCGCGCCACTAAGTCCGATGCCCTCCGTCACCGTCTTCTGAAAGCCAGCGGCCTCAACCGCCAGCGTGTACGAACCCGTCGGCACGGAAGAGAATGAAAAGTATCCGTCGGAGTTCGTGGCGCCTTTCCGAACGTCGCCGGAAGCCACGTTCTTAAGAATCACAGTCGCATTGGCCACTACCGCTCCGGACGGATCGTAAACCGTTCCGGTGATTGTGCCGTAGATCGATTGCGCTCGGAGCGATCCTCCGCTGAGAAGGATCAAGCAGCACAAGACCACCAAGAATGAAATCATGCGCTTTTCCACGGGACCACCTCTTTGCTGAATAACGTTATTCCGGACGGGGACCCTTCGATGGGTAGTATTTAAATACTAGATGCGCGAAACTTGTCAAGCGAATTCGTTAACGTTACCGAAAGCGCCCACAAGGTTCTGGGGCAAGGCAACTTCGTTCTCATGGTGAGCGAAGGCCTGTTTGACGGCAAACCCACGGCTTTCTATGACCTCTATCGCCTGGAAGAAGGCAAGCAGGTCGAGCATTGGGATGTCTTGGAAACGATCTCCCCTCCAGCGGAGGGTAAGAATTCCAATGGCAAGTTCTAGGCGGACATGTCGCAATCGTGTATTTTTAAATGAACCGGTGTGGGAGAATCTAAATCCCCCATCCCTCGCCTGTCGTCTACACGGATTACCCCTTCCTCAAGCCGGAACCAGCGGGGACTGTTATTGGCAGAGGCACAGAGCAAACGCATGCTTAACGCCGGCACACTCGAGTTCTACCGAACGCGACACACCGCCGAGACGCACTCGCCTTTCCAATGAATCTCGTTGGCCACCACATCCTGAATCATCTTGTAGTGGCCTCCATTTGGTCCCCGGGCGGGGCCGAAGTTTAGCCATTCGCGCAAAGGAAGGTCAGACGGCCTTGACGCGATGGTCAAATCATCTGCGTCCATAGTTGCTTACTGGTGGAGCACGGACCCATCGACTAGGTGCGGATGCCTACGGTCGCAATTTCTGATTACTTAGCTACGCGGAGCATCACCACGCCGTGGGCGGGCACCATCACCGAGTATTCCCCGGCATCCAGCTTCAGGTCGCTGTGGGCCCAGAGATCTCTTGCATGCGCGGGTGCAGATTTCAGGCCCAGGTCCGACCACTTGACGGTGATATGTGCGGGCGTGCCGCCGCGATTAAATAGTCCAATGGCCTGCGCGCCGCCGGTGAGCGGCCTGGCCCAGACTTCCTGGTCTCCTGATTTCGTGATGCGCTGGCCCTGTTTGCCATCTTTGTCCTGATTGACGGCGATGACTTCGCGATTGGTGAGAATCTCCCGGATGGCGGGAGTCATGTTGCGTAGATCGTTTCCAGCGAGCAACGGCGCAGAAAGAATCGACCACAAGCTCATGTGCGTTCTATATTCGTCGTCGTTCATGCCGCCGTTGCCGATTTCAAGCATGTCCGGATCGTTCCAGTGTCCAGGCGCCGCCCACGGAGCCAGTTCGTCTTGCGAAAAACCAATGGTGGTCATCGAGTCCCAAGTGTCGCGGATGTCCCCCGTGGTGCGCCAGGCATTGCCGCCTACGTCGGCGCCCCACTTCCACACCTCGGCGCGGCCATACTGGCAAAGGCTGTACAGGATGGGACGCCCAGCTCTGAGAAGCGCATCGCCCATGACTTGATATAGCGCGCGCATCTCTTGGTCGGTGTAGAGGTTGCGCGCACCACACCAGTCGTACTTAAGATAGTCAATGCCCCACGCGGCATACGTTTGGGCATCTTGCTCCTCGTGGCCGTAACTGCCTTCGTATCCCGCGCAGGTATTTGGACCTGGCGAAGAGTAGATGCCGATCTTGAGACCTTTGCTGTGCACGTAATCGGCGAGCGCTTTCATGTCGGGAAATTTTTTATTGGTCGTGATATTCCCTCGTGTGTCGCGCCCTGCTTCCCAGGTGTCGTCAATATTAATGTATTGATAGCCCGCCTCTTTCATCCCGTTGTTGGCCATGGCATCGGCCATTTCGCGGACAGCGGGGTCATCCACCCGCCCTGCAAACTTGTTCCAACTGTTCCACCCCATCGGAGGGGCTTTGGCGAGGCCGTTATCGGCCACCTTATGAATCGCCGGCAGTGGAAGGCGTGCGGGATACGCGCCTTCACTGGGTGGCGCGCGGTGAGCGACCATCTGGATGAGCTCGGCGTCGGGGCGCCGCCGGGTCGCCACGTACAACTCGTCACCCACCAACTTGCCTTCGTATTTCACGCGGCGCTCATTGGTCCTGTCCACCATGCTGCCCGTGAGCGTGAAGCCATCTGGCCCGCCTGTGCTCTCGATAATCTTGTAATAAAACTGAGTGACTCGGATGGTGCCGCTTATGCGAGAGCCTTCCTGATGGAGATCTAGATAAGTAGTTCGGAAAGTGCCGTCCGGCAGGGGATCGCGGACCACCCAGTTTCCGGTCAAGTCCGCAGCGCAACACGGGACCGCCAGGAACGCGAGCAAAACAGCACAAAGAGGTTTCATTCCTGTCGGAGACTACAACAGGCGAGCATCGTCTCCAAATGTTTTGTGAGCTGCGTTCCTTCAAATTTTCTTAAGAATGAGTTTAGAAAGACTAGAGCGTTTCCCGATCCGAGTCTTGGTATGCCATGCGGCTGCTAAACAACCATGTGATCCAAGCGCTAAATTGAAACCGGCACATTGCGGAGGGCTGTATCGGGTTTTTCCAGTTAGTATCCCAGCTTCTTATCGACGACATTGAGCAACGGCTCACCCTTGCGGAATCGTTCGAATTGTGCGATGAAAAACTGCATCGCTTGGTCGAGCCAGTCGGGCGTATGGTCGGCGCAGTGCGGAGAAAGCAACACGTTCTCCAGCCTGTAGAAGGGGTGGTTCTGCGGCAGCGGCTCATGATCGAAAACATCCAGCGCCGCGCCCTTGATTCGGCCATTGGAAAGCGCGCTGATCAGTGCCTCCTCGTTGATCACTGGGCCTCGGCCGACATTGATCACCACGGCCATGGGCTTCATCGTCGCGAACTCCGGTTCGCCGATCATTCCTCGCGTTTCTGAAGTTAACGGCGCAGCTACAACTACATAGTCGCAGCGTGAGAGCATTTCAATACGCTGCTCCGGGCCATAGGTCTGCTCGACCAGCAGATCCGCCCCGCGTGGCCGCGAAGCATGCCGCTTGACGGCGAGGACTGTCATCCCAAGCGGCCGGACCCTTGCGGCGATTGCGCGGCCGATGTCGCCATATCCGACGATTCCGACGGTATGGCCCGCCACGGGCATGACGTCAAAGGCCTCCCATACGCCAGCCTTCTGATTGCGAATCATGCGGCGGAAGTCTTTGGCGAAATACAAAATCGCGGCAAGCGTAAACTCGCCCAACGATGCGCTAAATACGCCGGTCCCATTCGTAAGCGGCACGGAACTTTCCATCAGCTCCGGGAACAGCGTTCTCTCCAGACCCACAGAGCGGGAATGCACCCAACGCAGGTTTGGGCACATTCCAAACACATTTCTGAACAGGGCAAGTGAGCCTGACCAATTGAAGAGCACGTCGGCGTGGATCGTGGCTTGCTCAAATGCTTCGACCGAATTTCCGGCGATAAGTTTCACGCCCGCAAGTGGCTTCTCCAACATGGCAAGTTGCCGCTCAGCCGGATCGGTAAGGATTAGAATGGTGTAATTTCTCATGTGAATCGGAGTAGCAGCGCAGGTCATTACATCACAATCAGAGCGGACAATGTCCAACAAGTGCAGTTTAGAAAGACCGAATCCAGCGTTTAAGGCTTAGAATTTGACAGCGCAAATTAAGGCCTTCTACAATACGCGGCTTTCGAAGGAAGATTGGAAGTTGACCGAGCGATTTCAAAGTTCTACGGTTTACGAAATTGAGCCCCAGGATTTCGGAAGGGATTCTATGTCGCCAAAAGATTCTAAGTTATTGAGGAGTTATCGCTGGTATGGCCCGGATGATCTGCGTTCCTTCGGGCACCGTTCGCGCGCCGCTTCCATGGGTTGTACGCAAGCTGACTATGCGGGCAAGCCCGTGATCGCGATCATCAACACCTGGGGCGACATCAATCCGTGCCACAGTCATCTTCGGGGGCGCGCGGAAGATGTCAAGCGGGGCGTGTGGCAGGCCGGGGGATTTCCTGTTGAGATGCCGGCGTTCACCCTCGGCGAAACTTTTCAGAAGCCGACCACGATGATGTATCGCAACCTGTTGGCAATGGAGACAGAAGAAATGTTGCGCTCCTACCCAGCCGATGGCTGTGTGCTGATGGGAGGCTGCGACAAGACGACGCCGGCGCTTTTGATGGGCGCCATCAGCATGAATTTGCCCGCGATCTATGTTCCCGCAGGACCCATGCTTCGGGGCAATTGGCACGGCGAAATCTTGGGCAGCGGATCGGATGTCTCGAAGTACTGGGCAGAGCGGCGCGCGGGAAACATCGATCTGCAATCCTGGACGCAGATTGAAGACGGCATCGCGCGGTCGGCAGGAACTTGCATGACGATGGGCACGGCATCCACTATGACCAGCGTGGCCGAAGTGTTGGGTTTCTCTCTCCCTGGTGCGAGCGCGATACCTGCAGTGGATTCCAACCATGCCAAGATGGCCAACCGTTCCGGCCGGCGCATCGTTGAAATGGTGTGGGAAGATTTGAAGCCGCGGGAGGTCTTGCGCGACGCCTCTTTCAACAACGCAATTGCGACGGTGTTTGCACTGGGGGGTTCTACCAACGCAGTGATCCATATGCTGGCGTTGGCAGGGCGGGCGGGGATTAAGATCGCGCTCGACCGTTTCGATCAATTTTCCAGGAAGACGCCCATCCTGGCCAATTTGCGTCCGAGCGGCAAGTACTTGATGGAAGATTTCTATTACGCCGGTGGATTGCCAGCGTTGTTGCGAGTGCTAGCCCCCCAGTTAGACCTAAGCTGTTTGACTATCACTGGAAAAACGCTTGGGGACAATATTGCCAGCGCTGAAATTTACAATCCGGATGTTATTCGCAGTTTAGCTAACCCTGTTCTTACATCCGGAGGGTTGGCGATTCTGTATGGGAATCTCGCTCCCAACGGAGCGGTGATCAAAGCTTCCGCCGCCGAAACGAGGCTCCTAAAGCACGCGGGTCGCGCCATCGTCTTCGACAGTTACGACGAAATGAACGCACGAATCGATGATCCTGCCCTCGACGCGGATGCAAACAGCGTGTTGGTGCTGCGTAATGCGGGCCCGAAAGGCGCGCCGGGAATGCCCGAATGGGGAAACCTCCCTATTCCGCAAAAACTTCTGAAAGCCGGAATACGCGACATGGTACGGATTTCCGATGCGAGAATGAGCGGAACGAGTTACGGTGCCTGTGTCCTGCACGTCTCGCCCGAATCATTCATCGGTGGCCCCCTTGCGCTGTTGAAAGAAGGCGATATTGTTGAACTCGATGCGCCCGCCCGGCAACTGAATATGCGCGTGAATGAGGATGAGCTAGCGCATCGACGGGCAGCCTGGCGGCCGAAAGAAGGGATTTATCCGCGCGGATATGGCAAGTTATTCATGCAGCACATCAAGCAGGCTGACGAGGGATGCGACTTCGACTTCTTGGAAGGTACGGCTCCCATCCCTGAACCGGAGATTCATTAACATCGCCGGCAGCGAAAGGCTCGAGGGCGATCGGCGTTCCGGAGGCTCGGAGTCCTAGCTCAGGTTATTACGCGGAAACAACGCGGCGACGCCCCACTCCAATGGCAAGCATCAGTATGCCTGAGAGACAAAGGCTCCCCACCAAGTACGACAGACCTGCTTTAAAGGAATTGGTACGCGTGACCAGGTAGCCCATGATTAGGGGGCCGACAAAGCCTCCGAGATTTCCGACCGAATTGATCAAGCCGATCGATGCTGCAGCAGCGGATTCGCCCAGAAAAGCGCTTGGAACTGTCCAGAATGCAGGGTGAAACGCAAAATAGCAGGCGCCAACGATCGTGAATAGCATGACGGAGAGAGGGAGGTTCGATCCAAGTACGACAGCCAAGGAAAGTGTCACTCCACTCATTAAGAGAGGCAGGGCGGCGTGCCACCGGCGCTCTCCTGTTCGATCGGAATGCCAGCCGTTGAACTGCTGCACTAGAAAACCTGCAAGATAAGGCAAAGCCGCAAGCAGGGTCACTCGCAAGTTACTCTGACCGGAAACGCGCTTCAAAATGGTTGGCAGCCAGAAAGCAATGCCATAATTTCCTGTTAGCGCGAAGAAGTAGGCAAACGTCAACAGCAGAACGTCGCGGTGACCTAACGCTTGCCAGACGGTGTAAGACCGAACCTGTTGCTTCTCTTGTTTTTCCCGGCTCAACTGCTCGGTGATCCAGTCGCGCTCGTCGCTCCGCAGCCAGCTCGACTCGCGCGGCCAGTCCGTGAGATAGAAAGCGGTGATCACTCCAAACACGATCGCCGGAATCCCTTCCAGGATGAATAACCATCGCCAGCCCCTCAGGCCCAGCCAAGAGATTCCGAGCAAGTAACCGGCAAGCGGAGAGCCAATGACAAAGGAGAGAGGATTGGCAGCGTAGAACCTTGCCACGGCTCTGGCGCGGTCCTCGTTTCGAAACCAGTGGGATAGGTACACAATGACGATCGGAAAAAAACCAGCTTCGGCAACCCCCACGAGAAATCGAACGAAATAGAACTGCCAGGCCGTGCGGATGAAGGCCATCAGTACCGTCAGGGTTCCCCAGGAAATCATGATGCGCGTGATCCATCGTCTTGCGCTCCATCGCTCTGCAATCAAAGCTCC
Organism: Candidatus Limnocylindria bacterium; assembly: GCA_035490055.1. Taxonomy (GTDB): domain Bacteria; phylum Acidobacteriota; class Terriglobia; order Acidiferrales; family UBA7541; genus Acidiferrum. The sequence continues at coordinate 24,338 of DATHIB010000098.1, forward strand.
CGGAATGCCCAGCAAGAAATAACCAAGGAAAAAAATGCCAGCGCCTAGACCAACTACGCGGTCGCTGAAGCCCAGGTCACCGGGCATCTGAAGAGCTGCGGCGCTGATGTTCATACGGTCCAGGAACGCAATGACATAAAGCAGGAACAGAAAGGGAAGGAGTCGCCACGTAATTCGTTTCCGTGTGCGCTGAGCGACCGCCAGGTCGGGAGATGTGACGAGCATGTTCCCTCAATTCCTAAGAACGCAGAGATCGGCGGACGTATCCTGAAGGATTTATGGTTTTTCGCGGCTCACAATTTGCGCTGCGTAGTATACCCAAAAAAAGGGACTGGGCTTTCTTCCTTAAAGAATAATTGCGTTTGAGGCAAAAAACGATGATGAAACGTGGGCCATCCACGACATCGCATCAGCTAGTCTGTTCTAGGAGTGTGAAATGGGAGAATATGCAATTGCGGCCATCCCCGTGGATGGCATCGGGCGGGAAGTGATCGCTGCTGGTCTGGAAGTATTGCAGGAACTTGCCCAAAAACCTGGCCTTTTTCACCTGAAAGTAGAAGTGTTTCCCTGGGGCTCGGACTACTACAAGCAACACGGCGCGATGATCCCGAAAGACGGGCTGGAACGCTTGCAGCCGTTCAGCGCAATTTACTTTGGCGCCATCGACGCTCCCGCCTCTGCGAAACTCCGCAATCTTCTGGCTCATAAGGATCTTGGCACTGCGCAGAACTCCTACTCGGCCGAAGTGCCAACCCACGGCACAGTGCTGGTGAAAGTTTCCAAATAAACCTGCTGCGGAAACACTCAAGCCATGGAAATCATCCTTGAGTCTACTTAGGGCGTGCCCGGTTTTGGATTGGCGTCGCCGGTGGAACCTTTTCCTGACCCGGTATTTCAGCACGGTTTAGTTCGTCCAACTTCTTAAGGGCGGCCTTGGCTTCGTCCAGACGGCCGACTTTCGAATAGGCCCGTCCGAGCAGGAAATACGCTTGTTTCATCCGTGGCTCGAGCTGGAGCGAAACGTTCAATTCCGGGATGGCCGCGTCGGACTGGCCATTTTGAAACAGCGCGTTCCCGAGCGCAAACCGGCCTGCCGCGGAATCTGGAGCCAAAGTGACAGCCTTGCGCAACCATTCGATCGCCCGGGAGTACTCTTGCATGTAGGTGTAGCAAGCGCCCAAACCATACGCGATTTCATAATTCAACGGGCCGATCTGTTCCGCCTGTGTGTAATAGACGATCGCTTCATCAAATTTTGATTGGGAGCGCTTCAGTTCAGCTAACTCCGTGGACACTTCGATGGAACGTGGATTGGCTTTCAATGCCTTCTGGAATTCTTCTTCTGCTTCGCTCTTATTCTCGACTGCCAACGCCGCTTCGGCAAGGAGCTGATGGACCCGATCGGAGTCAGGTGCAAGGGAGAAAAGCCTTTCATATTCCCGATGGGAAAGCTCCCGGGCAATGATCGATAAATAGTAGAGCGCCTCAATGTTTTTCGGATCGGACGCCAGAACTTTTTGAAGCCCTTCAAATGCTTGTTGGAATTTTCCCTGGGCAAGCTCTGCCCGCGCTAGAATCACGCGCACGGGACCGTCATTCGGATGCTGGCGCAGATGTTTCTCTGCTGATTCCGCGGCTTGCACATAATCACCGCGATAAAAGGCTCGCGTACACTTGGCCAACCCTGAAGACTGGCCATGCGCTTGCGAACAAATCATGACCGCCAGCGCAAGCAACCAAAAAAAGTGCAGCGCAGAAGGGAAAGTCCGAAATGGGAACATGCCGCGAAGCGTTTTCATGGAGTTTCGATAGGCCGCACTTCAACAATGCGCAGGAATTCCTGCCTCTTTTCCGCCAAGAGTTTCTTGAGATCATCGAAGCGTTTAGACTGTGCTTCCTGCCGCGCATCCCCGGTGCGCGTGTAGAGCGTCAGCAGGTAAAAATTTGCCGAGTAGTGATCCGCGTCGATATCCAGCGCGCGTCGAATTTGTTTCTCTGCCTCCGAGTAATTTTTCTGCACCAAGTAGTACTGGCCCAGTTCAGCCAAAGCATCCGCATAATCTGGTTTGCTCTTCAATGCTAGTTCCAGCTCGATGTGAGCTTCATCTAGCCGGCGCTCCTGCAGCGCAATGGCCCCAAGGTAGTAATGAGCCGTCGTCGCGATTTCGGGGATCATGGCAGCTTTCTTCAGTCGCGGAACGGCGGCGTCATAATCTTTCGCACGGAAAAGCGCTGCTCCCAGCGCCAGCGTTCCACGCGGGTCTTGCGGTTTCAACTTAAGGTACTTCTCGAAGTACGGCACAGCCTCCCCCGGATCGTGCCGGAACGTTGAAGCCGCCCCCATCGCATAGTTGTATTCCGGATTTTCAGGCTCGATCTGCACGGCCTTCTCGAAGGAATTACGCGCTTCCGCGACGAGGTTCAGGTCCATACACACCAGACCAAAATAATAATGGATGCCGGCGTTGTTGGGCTCGAGATCTCGCGCGTGGGCCAGGTAACCCAACGAGCCCTGATAATCCAGCTGTTTGCGCGCGACCCGTGCCAACTCGAGTAACGAACCAACCCTAAGACTTTCCGGTGTGATGGATTTTTCCAGCGCCGCTCGTGCCTCCCCCAGCCTCCCCGTTCCTTCGTAAACCAAACCCAGCGCGCGCAGCATTTCAAGCGACAACGGCTGACGTTTCTGCAAGCCCTCTAGAAGAGAGATAACCAGGTCGTTGCGCTTTCCCGCTCTCAGGCCCAACAACGCTTGTTGCGCATCCGGCTCGGAGAAATTTGGATGAGAGAGCAGACGCGCCGCAGCATCATCCGTCCGCTCTCTGTCGCCGAGCCCAGCATAGTCTCCGCAAAGGATGGACAAAACCTGCGCGTTGGCTTGGCTTTCTTCGGAGAGCTGCGAAATATGGTCGAGTGAATCCCGGTACTTCCCTTGTTCCAACAGCAGCGCCGCGCTCTGGTAATTTGCCTCCGCGTTCTTGGGATCGTACGCCAGCACTCCCAAGTAAACTTCGAGCGCTTTCCGCCGCGCCTGTGAATCCACGACATAGTTCTCTTGATAAAGCCGCCCCAAATTCAGGGAAGCGCCTGTGAATTTCGGCTCCCTCCTCAGGGCTTCATGGAAGCTCTTTTCCGCCGCCGTGTAGTTGCCTTGCTGTGCCGCGACGATGCCCCGCAAGTTGTCGAAACCGGCGTCTGAAGGATACTGTTTCGCCGCTTCAAGGATTTCGCGGCTGGCTTCTTCCAGATCGTGATCCTGGATCAACTGTTGAATCTGTAGGATTTTTTGATCTCTTTCGCTCGTGTGGTTTTGCCTGGAGCTGGCAAAGCCAAAATGCGTGGCACACAAGGAAACGGTCAGGGCCACAACGGGAATCGGCCGGCGCAATCGCATAGTCAACCAATAGCTGAGCCTGTTTCCAGAAAGGATCTGAAAATTCAACGGCACGATTATACGTAAGCGCTTAAATAATTACTATGGGACTGAAACATCGCACTGTTTTATACTATCTCTTGCACACCAATGTTTTCTGCATGGTTGCCCTTTTCAATCGTACGCGCTCGAATCAAGCCGGCCGCAGTGCCGGATTCGCGGCAAGAATCACCATGTCGAGTAGCTGGCCCGATCCGGTGCTCTCTGCTGTACTTCCATTGAGAGTCCCGCGCCTTGGGATCATTCTCTTGCCGTTTTTCTGGATCGCAGCCAGTGCCCTCGCGCAAGAGAACCTGCCACCGGCCCTCGAAACAAAAATCGGCGCGGGCGTTCAGGCGCTGAAGTCCGGCGATCTGAATACCGCCGATGAAGTCTTCTCCGATGCCCTGCGGCAGGGAATCAAACATCCGCTTATCTATCACAACCTCGGTGTCCTTGCTCAGTTGCGCGGCAACCACGCGGAAGCGGTCACCCGATTTCGTCAAGCGCTTTCTCTCCAGCCGAATTATGGCCCCTCGCGATTGCTGCTCGGCTCTAGTTTGTTGGCCCTCCACAGAAATTCCGAGGCTGTGCGAGAACTCAAGAGCGCCGTCGTCCTGATGCCGAAAGAGCCCCAAGCCCATCTGCAGCTGGCGAAAGCCTACGAGGCCACTGATAACTGGATAGCCGCCGTCCAGGAATTCCAGAAGCTTGTGGAGTTGGCTCCGCAGGAACCGGAGTACTCGTTTCAATTGGGGACCGCCTGGGGGAAGCTCTCCGGATGGTCTTACAGCCAAATCACCAGGATCAATCCGGATTCTGCGCGCTTGCATCAGGCTCTCGGGCAAGAATACGTCATTCAGGAAAAGTATGATCTAGCCCTCGCTGCCTACCAGCAGGCGACCCGCTCCGACCCGAAAATGCCCGAGCTTCATCTGGCGATGGCGCTGATTTTGCTCGAACTGAAAAAATTTGACCAAGCCCTCGCGGAAATCGATCTCGAGCTGAACCTTGTGCCGGAGAGCAAAATAGCGGCGGCGACAAAAACGAAAATTGAAGCCGCCATGGCCACGTCTTCGCCTTAGCCGTTGAGCTAGCCTGTTATTGAGAGTGTCTCGTGCGTTGCTGCCCGCAGCACCTGCAGGGGGAACCGTCAAAAGCCCGATGAGAATATCTGGTTTCATCGCTGTCTCCATTTTTCTCGGCGCCTGGCTGCCAATTCCCCTGCCGCCGCAAGACTGCATCCCCCAGCAGGAAAACCCCGCCCCACAGGGCGCATCGCCCGACCTATCCGGTCTGCAGCTCACGGACGTGCGCCGGCTCGAGCTCGAAGACGCGTTTCGTCGTCGAGATTACAAACGTGCCGAGTCCATTCTTCTCGATGAAGCCGAAAAGGATGCAAAATCAATTCGATCCGCAAAAGTCCTTGTCCTGGCCGGAGGGATCTTCTTCCTCGATGGCGAATTTCAAGATTCCGTGATCGCCTGGAAAAAGGCGGAAGCCATTATTTCTCTCGACGACCGCAGCAGGTTCACTCTTGCGATGGCCGAGATCAAAGTCAACCATCGTGACTGGGCGCGCCCGGAACTGGATAAGCTCGCCACCACCCATCCGCAGGATTCGCTCTACCTCTACTGGCTTGCTCGCCTTGATTACGATTCACAGAACTACGCAGCCGCGATTACCCGATTGCAAAGAGTCGTTGAACTGGACCCAAACATGATGCGCGCTTACGACAGCCTCGGGCTTTGCTATGACTACCTGGGTCAATTCAATGAGGCCATCAAGCACTACAATCGTGCCGTCGAGCTGAATCGGCTCCAATCCAAGCCTTCACCCTGGCCTCACGTGGACCGGGCCATTTCGCTCATCTCTTTAAATCAACTGGTGGAAGCAGAGAAGAATCTCCACGAGGCGCTCACCTACGATTCCCGCCTTCCGCAGGCGCACTACCAACTCGGCCGCGTCTTGGAGATGCAGGGCGGCTACCAGGCAGCCGTTCAGTCTCTGAACCAGGCCATCGAACTAAACCCGTCTTACCCGGAGCCGCATTATCTCCTGGGCCGCATTTATCACCGCCTGGGTGAAGACCAACTTTCGAAGAAGGAAATTGCGCAATTCCAAGAGCTCAAGAAAGCCAGTGAAGCGCAGCCCGCCGCGAAGTCTTCCTCATCGCTGAACTAGCTAGCGACGGCTGGTCACTTGCCTCACAAAAACAGCGCCCCGACTGGGTCGTCGGGGCGCTGGTGGGGTGTTTAGGGTGTACGTCGATTAAAACTCGACCCTCGCGCCGATCTGAATCGTACGCGGTGAGCTGACGCCCCCGTTCCAACTGCCGAAAGATACCTTATTAACGTCGTTGTTGAAGGCGAAATTTGAGCCTTGGTTGTTAACGGATGCCGCGGGATAAAAATAATGCTGGTTAAAAACATTGAAGAACGCAAAGCGGAGCTGGAAGTTCATCCGTTCCCCGATCCGGGTGTTCTTGGTCAGCGAAAAGTCCAGATTCTTGCCGTGAGGACCTCTCAGGTTTGCGATGCGCGGGCCGGCGCCCGTGTAACCGTATGCGCCAGTGCAGGTCGAAGATAAGGTACTACCGGCTGGCGCAGTTCCGGCGACGCAGAAGGCGTTGGATGACTCGAATGCGGCGCTGTTAAGCAGCGGCCCCTTACTCGGATCGTAGCTATTCGGATCCTGAAGGAAGGGATTCACGCCGGGAGCAAGGCCGACCAGGCAACCCTGGGCAAACTGCCCCACCACCTGGCAATTACTCGAACGGAACCACATCGGAGTGCCACTCTGCAGGTGGAAGATCGGGCTCAGTTGCCAGCCTCCCACGAGTGCGTTAAGGCCGCCGTTTTGGTTTAGGTACTTCTGACCTCTGCCAACTGGCAAATCGTAGACAAAGGCTGCGGACAGAATTTGTGGGACGTCGTCGGACGATAGCGAGCGGGCGCGGCGTTCCTCGTAAGGCGAGATTATGCCTTGCGTGGCGTTCCAAGAGCCGCCGGCCTGCTGAGTGTTGTCTGACGCGTCGGAAAGGAGCTTCGAGTTCGTGTAGGCCACGAGCATGTAAAGGCCTTTGCTGTAGCGCTTCTCAGCCTTCAGCTGGAAGGAATGGTAAATCGAACTGCCATGATTCTCGTTCAGTCCTTGCAGAACGCCGCAAAATTGTGGAAACGGCAGAAGTGCCTGAGCGACCGTGGGAGCGCAGTTGCCTTTGCTCGTCAAGTCATTTACCCACCCCGCGTACGGAGCCTTCACGCCATAGAGCGTTTGACTATCGGACGTGAATTTGGCATTTAGTTCCGGGGTGTAGCTGCAGTCGAGGGTGTTACTGTGAGTGGTAAAGCAAGCGGCGGGTACCGGAGTTATAGGAGCCTCGAGAGCCTGGATCGCCGAACTAAACGGATCCAGCACATTCACTGCATTCAAGCTGGACTGCAGGCGCGTGCCCTTGTTCCCCACATAAGCCAGGCTAAGAAAGACCTCATAGGGGAGCTGCCGCTCGATCGTCAGGTTCCACTGTGAGGAGTAGGGCCGTTTATTCCCATCTAAGGTGCGATAGAGAGGACTTTGGCCGTTATCGAATCTCGAGTCTATGAATGGGGGAGGTTGCGTAGGCGCCGGGACTCCATTGTCCAGATAAAGAGCCGGGTTAACAGAGGCGCCATTGGGGCTCGTGCCGAGCGCTTGATGCAGGTTGAACCCGTCGAGCGACATTCCACCGCCCCAGCCCGGGTAGAACGCCTGACCGAAGAATATGCCGTAGCCCGCGCGTACTACCGTCTTCTGGTCCCATGCGTAGGCCACGCCCAGTCGCGGCGCAAAGCCCTTTTTCCAAGGCTGCTCCGGATAGGGCGCGCCGAAACATGCGTCCCCCGTGGCTGCAGATTGGCAAACAGAGTTGTTGCCGGCGAAGGCTAGGCGACCCGCAATTCCGGCCGGATTTTCCCCCACAAGGTCGGCGAAGGAAAAGTGGTCATATTTTTCGCGCGAGGGTGTGTAGTAGTCCCAACGCAAGCCGTAGTTCAGAGTCAGTTTTGTGGTGATTTTCCACGAGTCGTTCGCATGCAGTGCAAAGACAGTCTGCCTCGGATACCAGGCTCCCACAATTCGGCGATCCACGCTGGCACTGCTGGCAGCTCCCAGCAGGAACCCCGCAACGGGACTTCCGCCCGTCCCGGATAGACTTGTCGTCGATCTGTCGAAGTTGAAGGTACCTGATTGATTGTTGGACTGGTGAATATTTCCCTGTACCGATCGCCATTCACCCCCAAAGGTAAAGGTGTGATGTCCGTGAACCTTGTTCACCATGTCGTTGAAAACCCATGTCGGACGCGCCGTAATATTGGTGTTTGGCGGTCCGTTGGCGTTGGAGATCTGAGTGAATCCATCAGAGAACGTAAAGGCTGGCAGGGCGTTCGGCGTCGGTGCCCCGAGAATCTGAACTTGGAGCAGCGGCTTATTGATGAAGGCCAGGTTTTCCGAGCCATAACCTTCGTTGCGATTCAAGTATCCGAATGTCGAATGATTGGTCAGCGTCCCGGAGAAGGTATGTTCCCAGTTGAACCGTGCAATCGGTGAATTCTGTGGCCTGGTCGGTGATTCCGTCGAAATCGAGACCGGAAGTGCAGTAGCCGTATTCCAACCCGTAAACTGCCGCCACCAGAAAAAATAGAAGTGATCTTTGTCGCCGTAGTTATGGTCAATACGCGTCATGAAAACGTTGGAATTGCTAGTGAGTGTATCCGGCACGGGCTTAGGAAGCCGATAATTGTTGATTGCCTGCGTATTCGTCGGTGTCGGCAACGCTGCTAGATAGCCCGTCGCGACGGTACTGATGCAGGCCTGGGGGATCTTATTGTTGGGGAATTGAACTCCACCAGTCGTCACCCCTTCCGAATTGAGCGCTGCCTGACAACCGGTACTAAGCCCTCCGTTCACCCCAGGCGCGGCGAAAGCATTCCCCGGAACAAAGATCGGGGAACCCCAGTCGCTGAAATCCCCGGTTCGCTCGAGGGCCGAAGGAATCGAAAGGGTGGGACTGTTGGAACCACCGGCCTGGTGATAGGACTCCCAGTTAAAGTAGAAGAAGGAATGGTGCTTGGACGTACCATGATAGAGCCACGGGATCTTAATGGGACCGCCAACATTCGCGCCAAAGTTGTGCTCGTTGTCGGGGGAGCGATGCGGGGCGCCCCATTGGGCGGCGTTCAGCGCCGCGTTGCGGGCGTACTCGAACGCTGCCGCGTGATATTGTGACGTGCCTCCTTTGCTGACCATCGTAATCTGGCCGGATGTAGATGAACCATACTGAGCATCGTAGCTTGATGTGAGGACCTTGACTTCCTGAACCATGTCGGGCGACATCTGGAAGTCCTGCTGAATCGCTGTCATGCCGCTTTGGTTCATGAAGCCTTCCTGCATCGTTGCACCGTCGAGGAGCGCCTCATCGCCCGATTCCTGACCGCCGTTGATGCGGGCCTGGAAGGCTTGATTACCGCCTCCGGTCGAGACGCCAGGAAGGAGTAGGGCCAAGGCCGCCGAAGACCGCGGCTTGCCCTCAATGACCAGCGGCAAGTTCTTGATTGTTTCTGGGTCGGCGCCTCCCTGCAGGGTTCCGTTGTCGTAGTTGATGAGCGTATTCTCGCCCTCAACCGTGATGGTTTCTGCCGCTGCGCCTACCTTGAGAGTGGCATCGGCACGAGCGGACTGGTTGATGGTGACGACGATGCCCGTCTGGACATAGCTCTGGAACCCAGACTTGGTGATCCTCAAATCATAGGTGCCCGGCGTCAGATTCCGAAAGGTATACTCTCCTCTTTCATTGGATGTGGCTTTTGCTTCGAACCCCGTCGCCTTGCTGGTCAGCGTTAGCTCGGCGTCGGCTACCACACCCCCAGACGGATCCATCACCGTTCCGCCGAGAGATGCGTTGCCGATCTGAGCTAGCGCGGGAAGAGCAAAAGTCCACAGCCCGAGACACAGAATAAAAACAAAGCCAACAACAATACCTTTCGATTGCGCCACTTTCGCGAACATGGTTTCACCTCACAGTTGAGCTGTGTCGCTGAATACTAAGGATAGAAGCCACCCCCGAAAACACATTAATCGCAGACGTAACCGCTTACGTCCCCTAGTGGTTTTGCATTATTCCCGTCTCCATTTCATCTGTCAAGCCCAAAATGAATTTATCTGCTCTGCTCTATCCGCTTTTCCAATCGTTCTTATCGCGCGCCTCCTTGCGGCGACTGGCCACCAAAGTTCTAGTCTCTTGCAAAGCCAATCAGCCCCATGCGGGACAGGTCCCAATACGCTGATTTTTCTTCGGTGTTGCCAACGGAAGCAGACCCAGACTGCGCCACAAACTGAAACTACTTTTCGGTGGCTGCCATCAAAACTTTGAATTGCTGCTTGTTGGCGGAAGTTAGAAGCAATCACTTGGGATGTCAAATCCGAAATTCTAAAGTTTTGGTTCAGGAATACTAAACAAGCCTTGGTTTCGAAAACCCGCGTTCGGGAGTTCGTCCGCAAAGGGCGCTCCTTGTGCAGGCCGTGGCATCGGTATTAGCTGAAGACTTACGTCAAACGTGGCGCTGCGCCCGTCGATTCCCGGACCACGAGTTCGGTGCGGATTTTGATTTCACGGCCGGAGCGGCCCTCTCCCGAATTGGTAGGCAATACCGCCTCAACGGCAGCTGCCCCAATCTCGGCTCTCGGGATCATGATCGTCGTCAATTGTGGATCGGTAAGTTTTGCCAGCCAGATGTCGTCGCACCCGATCACGGAAATATCCTTTGGCACCTGTAATCCCGCACGTCCCAGTTCGCGCAAAGCTCCCATCGCCATCAAATCATTCGCGGCGATGATTGCCGTCGGCCTGTTCTTCAATGCCAGGAGTCCTCTGACGGCCTGCTGTCCGCTCTCCAGCTTGAAATCCCCTTTGCAAATCACCGGCTTGGTATGCAAAGACGCCCTATGCTTCTTCATCGTTTTGAGGAAGGCCTGATGCCTGAATTGCGCCGACTTGAAATGCTCCGGTCCACCGATGAACGCAATCTGGCGGTGGCCCAGCTCAAGGAGATGTTCAACCGCCTGATGGACCCCCATTTCATAATTCACACGAATGTTGCTGGTATGTGGCCCCACCTTTCCAATGTCCAGAAACACCACGGTGATTCGCCGGGACGACAGGCGCTCGATTACGGAGGGGTCCATCTCCGTCGTCAGGATCATCACTCCGCGAACTTGCAGTTCCAGCAAACGCTGTACATACGGAGCATCGCGTTCAGGCTCATAATTCGTATTAAGAACAATGACGTCATAGCCCAGTTCGAGCGCTCTTTCCTGAATGGACTTAACAAGGTCCGGGAAGAATGGGTTGGTTATGTCCGAAATAATCAGGCCGAGAGTCCGGCTCCGGCCGGAGGCCAGATTGCGCGCGTGTATGTTCGGTGTGTAGCCTACATTTTCAATCGCGCCTAGAACCCGTCGTTTCGTTTCATCGCTGACGTAGCGCGTCTTATTGATGACGTGCGAGACGGTGGCGGTTGACACGCCCGATAACTTGGCGACGTCTTTTATTCTAACGCCACTCATAGTGAGGCTTTCCCTTTTTCCTTAAGGTCTGTCTGGCGGCGCAATGTCGGAAGAGAGGAAGCCGCATTTGTCATCCGACCACTCTGTGTGAAATCGTTCGTAGATCAACCCTGCGCATAGTGACATCCTGTAAGATGTCACATGTTATGCCATATTTCGATTAGCTCGCTGCATAGTAAGATTTTTCGAGGATTGTGATGACGGCGGCGGCGTTCTGATCAACTACGTCCCCGCTGAAGGGCGTGGCGTCACAATGGTGGGCACTGTCCGATTTGAACGGACGACCTTTCGGGTGTAAACCGAACGCTCTAACCGCTGAGCTAAGCGCCCTTAGCCAATTCATCGTACAGGAAGCGGCGCAAAGCGTCAACGTAGCCGGCGGGAAATTTCTTCGAGAAGTCTTGAAAAAGCCCATGATTTCCATGTTTTTCTTCGCCAGCGGTGGGGGTGTGCGACAAATTTGTAGGTGAAAAACCGGCCGGATATCAGCCAGCGGCGCGTTGTTCCCAGAATTCTTCCCAGCGGCCACTGAGCTGGGAACAACGAAGGGCGATAATTGCGTTCGCGTGGTCGACTGTCCAA
>DATHIB010000099.1:0-4201 GCA_035490055.1 Candidatus Limnocylindria bacterium
TTTCCAAATCCCTGGGTCTGCTGGGTATGCGGGAACGCGCTGCAATTCTGGGCGGCCGCGTGAATATCTCCAGTGCTCCGGGAAAAGGGACCACCGTCACCGCCTGGATTCCGCTCGCATCGTCGGAGGAATCCGGCACTACACCCGCCATCCCATGATACGAGTCCTCATCGTCGATGACCACGCTATTGTCCGGCATGGTTTGAGGGCGCTGCTTTCCGATGAGTTCCACGGGGGCGCATTTGGAGAAGCCTCCGATGCCCGGCAGGCGCTGGAACAGCTTCGGAAAAAAGAGTGGGATGTCGCGCTGCTCGACATTGCCCTGCCGGGAAAAAGCGGCTTGGATCTCCTAAGACAAACACTGACAAATCTTTCAGCCTGCTTCCTAAGAAAGAATCAGCCTGGACTGATGGACATGATCGACGTCGGGATTTATCTTCTAATCTGATGAAACGGTTTTTACCAATTTTGACTAAGAGTGAACATCTGGAGGAGACATTGATAGTACCGATGCTGTCGGCCAAAACAACGTGCGACTTCGACCCGAAGAGGTTCCTTGCCACCATCGGTGAGGGACGGAGAATTGTGGCGGTTGCAAAAAAACAAACAATTTACGCTCAAGGCGCAGCGTGTGATGCGGTGTTTTATATCCAGACTGGCAAAGTAAGACTCACCGTAGTATCCAATACTGGCAAGGAAGCAACCCTGGGCCTATTGAGCAAGGGAGAGTTTTTCGGAGAAGGTAGCCTGGCCGGACAGCCTTCACGCATGGGTTCTGCAACCGCAATGACGGACTGCGAACTCATGCGAATTGACAAGAAGGCAATGATGCTTGCGCTGCGCCAAGAACATACATTGTCCGACATGTTTACAGCATATTTGTTGGGGCGGAACATCCGATTCGAAGAGGATTTGGTTGACCAACTCTTCAATTCCTGCCAAAAGAGACTAGCTCGGGTTCTGCTGTTGCTTGCTCGCTTCGGCAAGGAAGGCGTGCCCGAGACTGTAATCCCCAAGATCAGTCAGGAGACCCTCGCAGAGATGGTGGGCACAACTCGGTCGCGGGTCAATTTGTTCATGAATAAATTCAGAAATTCAGGCTTTGTTGACTATGATGGCAGCGGACTGCAAGTTCATAGTTCACTTCTAAATGTCGTTCTCAACTGACTAGCTTCCGCGCCGCAATCCTAGCTAGCTCTTGCTTATCCGGACCTTTTAGGTTGCCCCCAGCCATTGGTGTGTCGGCTTCGACGAGGCCCAAGCTGTCGTGGCCTGCTGAAACAACCGGATAAGCAGAAGCTAGCTAGGGCACAGCTATCCGCAGCGCCCAGAGTTTGATTCAAGTAACTTTGGGCAGAGAAATTTTGTTCGGCCAACATCGCCAACATCCTAGCCCTGCACACGTGCCGAGTGAATTGTGAGGCAAGTCATTAGGCGCTGCATCCGGACTTGTGTGCTTCGTTTTCCGCTCACGCTTTTTCAAGAACTTGCACAGGTGCTAGTAGGGTCAATTCAGCGTGGCGTGATTCAGGCACGGTTGGGAGCAATGTGCCGAACCTTGGATCTCCGTTGTGGTCCAATTCAGACCTGCGTTCTTGGGTAGGTGTCTATACTGCAGGCTGTGACAGGCGGAACATCTGTAGTTAACTCGGTTTTTGCACACGATAGGAGCAACGTTGTTGCTGAAAGAAGAGACTCTCAAATGATGCAGCCGAGCGAACGGACAACCACTGCGGGGAACCGAGTAGGCAACAAGGTCCTTTTATCCATTCCCGACAAGGAGTACGCCCTGATTCGTCCTCACCTAGAATTTCTCAGCATGCCTCACCATCTTAGTCTCTACGAACCGGGCCAACCGCTAGAGTTTGTGCATTTTCCGAATACAGGTATGGTGTCTCTTGTAATTGCGACCGAAGATGGAAAGACTGTTGAAGTAGGGGAGGTTGGCAAGGAAGGATTTGCAGGGATACAGGCGGCGGTTGGCATAAACAGGAACCAAGTGCGCGAGATCGTACAAGTCGCAGGAGACGGGTTCAGGGTGAGAATCGGCGCATTGCAAAGCGTCTTGCAATCAGCTCCAGAGCTTCAACGGATTCTGACCCGCTATGCAATAGTTCAGGGGATGCAATTCGCACAAACAGCCGCGTGTAATCGGCTCCACAATATTGAGCAGCGCCTCGCGCGCTGGTTACTCATCACTCAGGACAGAGTGGATTCCGCGACGCTCACTATCACCCACGATTTCCTTGCGACGATGCTGGGGACGGACCGGCCCACCGTAAGCTTGACGGCCGGTATTTTGCAGAACAAGCAGATTATCGAGTACACGCGTGGTGCAGTGCAGATTCTGAACCGCGGGAAACTCGAAGAGTGCGCCTGCGAGTGTTACGAAGTTATCCGACAGTATAATCACGAGATCGGACTGAAATAGTCTACCGCTAGTGTTCGATATCCTGCAGACAGTAATTCTCCTTCGCAGTTAGATTGGGTTTGGGGGTCACCTGGCACTTCCTAGCCGCTCCTAGCTCATGCATGTCGCCTTCATGGACGGCTTCGGTGGTTCCAGGTGAGTGTTTCGATGTCGAGCCTGACTCAGAGCAAGATCCGGTCTGTTCCGATAACTGAGAGCACGGATTCTCAGAGATTCCGTCCTCTCCACATTCTTTTCATCCACCGCGATGCAGAGACGGTAGAGTGCTGTTTGCAAGAACTCAAGAAAGCGCAATTCATCGTCAGCGCCGATATCGCTTTGAACTTGGCACAGTGTGCGGAACAGCTCCGCTCCCAGTCTTATGATGTCGTCGTCGCCGAGTACCCCAGTCCCAGTTGGAAAGGATCGCAGGGCTTGCAATCCCTTCGTCAGACGGTGGAGGAGGTTCCCCTTCTCTTCGTGACCACCTCCAAGGGAAAAGAATCCATCGCGGAATTAACCGCTCATGGCCCTTCGATTACGTTGAGGGGGAGCATATCGCGCAACTGCCCATGGCCGTGCGCCGCGCCCTGAACGAAAAGAAGCTGCGTGCGGAGCTGGAAGAGGCCGGAAAGGCCTTGAAGCATTCGCAATCGTTGTATCACGCGCTGGTGGACAACCCCGCCTATGGAGTATGCCGGTGCGATGCTCAAGGAAAGTTTCTCAACGTCAACCAGGCCCTGGTAACCATGCTTGGATACGCAACCAAAGAAGAACTCTTGGCGGCAAATCACCCGTCGGACGGCGTCTTTGATCTCGGTACCGGCTCAGCATTGACGGAGCGCTCCTCCGAGACCATGCGAATCAACCCTATCGAGGTCGAGTGGAAGCGGAAAAACGGCACGACTCTGAAAGTCAAGCTGAGCGGACGGGGTATCTATGATGACCGCGGAGATTGTGTTGGCCATGAAATCATCGCTGTTGATATCACGGAGCAGCGGACGCTAGAGGAGCAACTGCGCCACCAGGCATCGAGCGATTCACTGACCGGCTTGGCCAACCATCGCCGTCTTTTCGATGCGCTGCACGCAGAGATCTGCCGATCCCAACGCACCAAGCGGGAATTCTGTCTCGTATTGCTGGACCTCGATAGAATGAAAGAGATCAACGATCGATATGGTCATCTAGCGGGAGACCGGGCGCTCTGCAGGCTGGCGCACATCCTGACAGACTGCTGCCGGTCCGTAGACACCGCAGCGCGGCAAGGCGGGGACGAGTTTGCTCTGGTCCTGCCGGAGACAGGCATGGCCGCCGCGACAATGGTAGGACACCGGATTTGCGGTCTTGTTGCGAAAGACGCAGAAGAGCCAAGGCTTTGCGTCAGCGTGGGAGTTGTCAGTTATCCAAAGGATGCCGATACCATCGGAACCCTACTCCACGCAGCGGATCAGGCTCTTTATGCCGTGAAACGCAAGCAGGCAAAAGCTGCCCGCGTCTCTTAGTTGTTTTTACCACATTTGAATCCCGAGTCGTCGTAATCGGGAGCGTCAATTTGATAGGAACGCGGCCTCCAGAGGAAGGCCTCCGATGAATGAATATCATTCCCGCTCACGTGCTAGGTCACAAATACTCAGGCTGCGTCGTAGTTCCGACGACAAAATCCAGTATTTACTGAGAGCTGAAGAACAGCTTCTTCAATCGATTCCCGCCCGTACGCCCCTTTTGGAAGTTCTCGATAGAATCTGCAACGATATTAATTCTCAGATTGGCAACATGGTTTCGCTCATTTCC
>DATHIB010000100.1:0-21555 GCA_035490055.1 Candidatus Limnocylindria bacterium
TGTTCATGAATAATCATGACGGCACTTTCAGGGAAGAGGGCGCGATCCGCGGTGTCGCCTTCAGCGAGGATGGCCAGGAACAGGGTGGGATGGGAGCTGCCGTCGCGGACTACGACCTCGATGGGCACCTCGATATCCTAAAAACAAATTTCATGGATGATACCTCCAATCTTTACCACAATCTCGGTAAGGCTACTTTTGAAGACGCCACCCGCCGGGCAGGTCTCGGTGTTGAAAATCGATTTGTGAGCTGGGGCGCGGGGATCGTGGATCTCGATAACAATGGGTTGCCTGACCTCTTTGTTGTGACGGGCAACGTCTACGCTGAACTCGAGAAACACTTCGCCAAATACCCCCTCCGGAGCCAAAGGCTTCTCTTCCGCAATCTCGGTAATGGCCATTTTGAGGAACTTCTTGAGGAAGCCGGACCAGCGATTGCTGACCCTCATGTTAGCCGTGGCTGCGCCTTCGGAGACTTCGACAACGATGGAGACCTGGATATTCTCATAGTCAATCTAAACGAGCCTCCCTCCCTGCTCCGGAATGACGTCACCTCCGGCAATCACTGGCTAAAGGTAAAACTCGTCGGCACGAAGTCGAATCGGAGTGCGATTGGCGCCCGCGTGGTCGTTAAGGTTGGCGAGGTAACGCAAACGCAGGAACTCTTCAGCCAGTCCAGCTTCCTCTCCTGCAACGATTTTAGACTTCACTTCGGTCTTGGTTCCGCGATAAAGGCTGAAATCCGCGTTCGCTGGCCAAACGGTATTTGGCAAACGCTCCCGGAGATCCCCGCCGATCGGCTTGTTACCATTAAGGAAGGCATTGGAATCGTGCCCAATGCGGGATGGAAATAGAACTGGACCTCTTTCGCCGCGCTTCGCAACTCCCTTCACACATCCAGATTCGGAATACTCACTGCGGCACCGTAGAGTCCAGCTTCTGCTTGGTGACCTCTGACCGCGAAAAGAGTTCTCTTGCAGCCTCCTGCTGGCTCGACTTTTGCGTTCTTATGCGCTGAAACTCGGCAAAGGCTTTTTGCTGCACGGCTGTATTGCCCAGCGCCATCTGAACTTGCGAGAGCCGGTACCAAGACACTTCGTTATCGGCGTTGAGTGCGATGGCTTTTTTCAGATGTTGCAGGGCATCCTCCATTTTCTGCTGAGCAATGAGCGCCGCGGCCAGCCCCAGGTGGGCGTCCTCAAAGTCTGGATAATATTTCAACGCCTGCTCGAAGAGTTGCCTCGCTTCTTCAAACTCTCCCGCGTCACGATGCATGTCTGCCAGCTCATACGCGGCGTTGGCATTGGTCGGATCCAGCCCCAACTCACGTTCGAATTCCTTCGCCGCCTCGTTCGTGTCCTCTGTTGAGTGAGCCTCCTGCGACCTTTTCAACAGCGTTCGCCCTAAGCGGAAATGGATCCCCGGGCGCCCAGGGCCGAGCTCCAAGACGGTTCGGTATTCGCGCACCGCGAGGTCATATGAACCCTGGCTTTCAAAAGCCTCAGCAGCGGCTTGGTGCCTCCAAACCGAACCGGGAGCCACCTGGGCCAATGTCTGCATCGTCAGAAACGCGAAGTTTCCAAACAGTCTGCCCGTGTGGTAGAGAACCTCGGGGTCTTCTGGATAGAGGCGATTTAATTCGATCGCTACTTCCATGGCTTTGTTGTGACGTTGCATGCCAGTGTAGGCCCGCTCCAGCTGCAGCCCGCACATTCGCTTCACCGCGGAATCGGAAGACGCGTGGAAGCCCTTCTCTAACCCCGGCAGTGCTTCGCTATATCGACCCAACTCCGATAGAGAAATTGCCAAGAGGGTCACGGACTTAACCAGGCGGGGATTCAGCTTTATCGCTTGGCGTAGGGCGGGTACGGCCTTATCGAATTTCCTCTCTTGAAAATAAATCGCTCCCAGGTTTGCGTGCACTTCCGCCATTCCTGGTTCCAATTCACGAATTTTTTCGAAGGCTCGTTCGGCTTCCTCGTAGCGCCCAGAGGCAAGCGCCTTTTGCCCTTGTTCGGTGTAGCGCTGAAGAGAGTTCGCATCATCCGATTGAGCTTGGGCAAAATCAATCAAACAGGGGAACAATATCGCTGTCTGTAGCAGCCGGCTTCCGATCTTATACATTTGTGCGATCTTAGCCCTAAATAAAAGGATTCGCCAGGCCGCTTCCGGCCTGGCGAATCCCGGGGTGGTTGGGGTGATTAAAACTGGAACTTCGCTCCAAGCTGAAGGATACGTCCGGGTCGGGCGGAGTTAATCGAACCAAATCCCGGCGTGCCGATCGAGCTGTTGGGACCATTGAAGTGTGGGTGATTGAACGTATCGAATGCGTCCAAACGCAACTGGAAGTGCATCCGTTCCGTGAGGGCCACACTTTTGGCCAGGGACATATCCCAATTGTTGAAGCCTGGTCCCCGCAGATAGTTCCGAGGCGTAGTGCCATAAAATCCCGGACCAGGTTGAACAAAAGCCGCGGTGTTAAACCACTCCGAGGTGCTCCTAGTGAATCCGCTGTTTGGATTCTGCCCTGAAACGAGGTTGGCGCGATTTAGGTTGACGCAAAAAGGCGTGTCCAGTAGACAGTTTACGTCGTTGGCGTTAATGGAGAATGGGAATCCCTTTTGCAGGGTTACAATACCGCCCAGTTGCCATCCGCCAATTACGGCGTCCGCTGCACGATTCGCGTTGCTGAGATAGTGTTTGCCGCGTCCCACAGGCAACTCGTAGACAAAGTTAGAGACGAAATGACTCTTCACGTCAAAATCCGACAGCCCGTAGTCAAGCTCCGGACGATGATTGTCCATGAATCCCTGGAATCCTCCGCCCGAAGCGCCAATCCCGGCTGCTGCGGACTTGTCATCCAGGCTCTTTGACCAAGTGTAAGCGGCCTGGAACGTCAACGACGTGCTGCGATGCTCCAGTTTTACGTTGCCCGATTGATAGTTGGCACGTCCCCGCCACGCGCTGTCGATATAGACCCCTGTAAAGTTCTTGTAGGGCCTCCGGCTGGCTACTGGAGTAAGGTTGTTTGGATCGGGCGCAAAAGCCTGTGCGATGTTGTTCCGCGTGAGAAGATGGGTTCCCTTATTGCCAAGGTAGTTGACCTCAAGTGTGGTGTTCTTGAAGATCTCTCGCTGCACGGAGAGAGTCCACTGTTGCACGTAAGGATTCTTTGGATTCTCCGAGATGATAACGGCGATGAATGAGCTCTGTGCCGGGGTTACCGGAGAGATGGTGTTGTTGGCGATGAAGATTTGGTCCGACAGTTTTGGCGCGCTGGCCACCGGTTGGCTGGCGGGTGTAACGGCCGCCCGCACCGCGTACGGATAGATGTCGCCGGAGTCGTCGATCTCGCGGCCTTCGGAAGAGTCGAAAAAGATTCCGTAACCGCCTCGAATCACCGTTTTGTCTCCGCCGAAAGGCCGATAAGCAAAACCGAATCGCGGGGCGAAAGGCTTCTTCGAACCGTCGGCGGGATTGTGCCGCCCGCAATATCGGTACATGCTTCCCGCCGAGGCAATCCCTTTGGTCACCAGCGATGGATCCGCAATACACAGACCACCATCGGGGTTGGACGTGTCCAGCCACCCCATCTTGTTGCTCTGCTCAAAGGGCACGGTGCGGAAGTCCCACCGTAGCCCCAGGTTTAGCGTCAGACGGCTGCTCACCTTCCAGTCGTCCTGCACGAACGGAGCAAAGTAACTGAAGTGGTACTGATTCAGATTTCCGATCTGACCGGCCTTACTGAACGGTCCCGGAAGGAAGACGCCCACACTTTGGTAGTAGCCGAGCAGAAAATCGGCAGTCGCATTGCCAGTGCCGCAGGCGGGCGTGGAACACCCGTTACCATTCTGATTGATCAAATCGCTGCGATATGTGAAGTCACCAAGGTAGTCTGCGTTGAGATTGCGCTTTTGTATCCAGTGACGATAGTCTACCCCCATCGTCAGGGTCTGCTTGCCGTGGATGAGCGTCAGTGAGTCGGCAATCTCCCGCGTGGGTATGTTACTTAGAGTGGTGTCATTGACCGGGCCGCCGACTCGTGAAGTTGGATTGAGAGTGATTCCCGGGTACGAGCGGGCACAATCGGACAGATTCGGGAAAGTACCAGTGAACGCAATCGCGTCGACCACGGACTGAGGCACGGCTTGGGAGCACTGGTTTGCCGTTGCCTCAAGCTGCCCGTAGCGCGCCTGATTGACCAGATGGCTTCCGATGTTTATCGTGTAACCCACCGTCCAGCTTATCTCCTTCTCAACAAAGCTACCGTTACCAAACGGTATCGAAATAGTTCCCCCCGCGTTAGCATTCGTGTAGTTTGCAACCGTTCCGCGGCCAAACACCTTTCCAAAGCGGCCCAAATCTTGATCGAGCTTGTAAGTTTGCTGATTCTGTGTAGTGGGAGCATTAACAGCTTGCCTGAAGTTTACGCTCGCGCCGCACGTGGGGCAGTTCGGAGCCGGGAATATTTTCTGTGCGAGTGACGTGTTCGCGAGGCGCGAGAAACTGGATGACGGAATCTTGTTGCCGGGGAAAGGCGCCCCCGTCGCTGGGTCGATCGGCATGCAGGGACGATCGTTAATTAAGGCTCCTACTTTAGGGTCTAAGCTGTTGCAAGCAGGCGTTCCATAAGCAGGTAGCCCAGACGCAGAAAAATCTCCGGCTAATTGCGCGGGATCTGGGACAAGACCCTGCACTGTGGTTCCCAACGTGGTGCGCCAGCCTTCGTAGTTTGCCAGCCAAAACGTCTTGTTACGTCCGTTGTAAAGCTTCGGCAGGTACGCCGGGCCGCTAGCCACAAAACCGAATTGGTTTTGCCGCAACTTGGAGTTCGTCCCCGAAAAAGGGGTCTGGGCGTCGAGGGCATCATTTCTTCCGAACCAAAATAGGGACCCATGAACATCGTTGCCACCACTCTTGCTCACGATGTTGACCTGATTGGCGCTGAAACCGTACTCGGCTGAGTAAGTTGAGGTCTGCTCCTTAAACTCTTGCATCGCATCAACAGACAAAATAACGGCTGGTGTATTCAAGGCCGTATCGGTATTCACCAAGCCATCCAATGTGTAGTTGTTGGACGTGGGCCGGGCGCCGTTTATACTGATGGCGTTGCCCTTGCCTATGCGCATGGAACCCTGTTCCCCGGTGGTCTCGACAGCACCCGCACCCAGCAACAGAAACTGTGTGAAGTTTCGATCCTGCAAAGGCAGGTTTTCCACCTGCGTGTTGTTTATCGTCTGTGAAATTGCTGACGTGTCTGTCTCCAGCGCTACTGCGCTGGCGTTCACCGTGACAGTCTCCGTCAACGAGCCAGTCTTCATGATGGCGTCCACGCGAACGTTTTGGTCGACCGCGAGATTGATGTTGTCCACGGCTGATTTCTGGAATCCCGCAGCTTCGACGGTAATCCGGTATGTGCCCGGCCGGAGGTACGGCACGGCGTAATTTCCATCGCCATTCGATTCCGTCACCTGACTGATATTTGTCGCTGTGTTCGTTACCGTCACTTTCGCCTTGGCGATAACCGCGGCGGAGCTATCAGTAATCGTCCCTAAAATGGTTCCGACCCCACCGCCTTGGCCGTAGACCTGGGCGGCCGTTCCCATAATGAACAATACGCACAGCAGAAGACTTCGCAGTTTCATTTCCCCCTCCAGATATTCATCTTCGCAGTCACCCCAAGTTCGACTTCCCCTAATTCTTTGCCACCGCGACGCGACCAAGCATGCTTCCATCTTGAGAGCCGCGCGACCGAGCAGTACTCTCCTCCTCGACTTATGGAGAACCCGCAATGACGTTATTGAACATGGTGCCCCGCTATAGCACCTGCGAAGGCTCCTGGCTGCCCCAACACTGCCGCGCACTCTACTGGCAAAATTTGGATGCTGTCAATAGAAAAATGAATTTGTTCACCTATTGAAATCATTCGATGGTTTCCCTATTGCAATTGGACACACTATCGGCGCTTTAGTTGGAAGGTTACTTGCCTACGCGTACGAAACGGCAGTTCCCGAGTGCCGGTCTCGGCGCTCTCGTATCACTCGATCCAAATAGCCGCTTTCACGAAAGGCATTCATAGGGTCTTCGGGTAAACCCTTGGATTTACGCCATTCAACGACGATGGGCCTTACATCCGTCCAGAACGCGCCCCTCAGACATTCCTCCGCATCTATAAGCGAACAGTTCTGCTGCAACCCGCGGAGCCGCTCGTGATCCACCGTGGCCGCCTTCGCGTACAGCTCTTGCGCGGTGCACACCGTCTGGATCATTGCTTCGATTTTTCCTTTCAGGTTGTGGCTTTGGTCCACCATGAAAGCGATATCTGTTGTCCCGCCATGCTCCGATTCGAACGCAAGAATCTCGTGAAAGATGCGGAAGACCTGATAGGGATCGATGGAACCAAGTGTGAGGTCATCGTCGGCATAGCGACGATCGTTAAAATGAAACCCACCAATCATGTTGTGATGCAGGAGCCAGGCGACGATTTGTTCGATGTTCTGCGCTTGATAGTGATGACCCGTATCCACAAGTACATAGGCCTGCGGACCTGCAGCCTTGGCCAATAGCAAGGCCATGCCCCAGTCCGCGATGTCGGTGTGATAGAACGCTGGCTCGAAAGGCTTGTATTCGACAAGAAGCCTTTGGCGAGGCCGGAGGGCCGCGTGCACTTCCTTCAGTCCCTCTTCAAAATAGCCAATTCGCTTTCGAATGCTCTGCGTCCCGGGGTAATTGGATCCGTCCGCAAACCAGGGCGAGATGTCGCGGCAATTGAGCGCTTCCGCGATTCTGACGCAATCGAGAATATGGTTTAGAGCCTTGCGGCGAATCGATGCGTCTGGATTTCCAACCGATCCATACTTGTATTCCTGATCCTGAAACACGTTCGGATTGATCGAACCGGGCTTGACACCATGTTTCTTTGCCAGCTCTTTTACTTTGCCCGCGTCTTGCAACCCATTCGGGAGGTCCCACTGAACGTGCAGTGCCAGAGTCGGGCAGGCGCCAGTCACCGCATGTACCTGAGCGGCGTCGCTAAATTTTTCTTCGATTGTGCTGGCGGCAGCGAGCTGGATGAACTTGCCAAATCGCGTGCCGGTGTTCGCAAAGCCCCATGAGGGCAACCCTATTCGAAGATTGTCGAGCGCCTTCCAAACCGTCTCCGTCTGCTTATTTTTCATCGTGACCTCAAGCCGTGCCCCTAATCATGTCGCTTTGCAACAAAGCAATTCTTCACACCTTTTGTCGCTTCCACTCTTCTTCAAAAGTGGGCTCGCCAAATTCCTCGGCCCACCGCCCCACTGCGGAGGCGTCTGCGCCGGTGGTCTCATTCCAACTTCCTTGCAGCACCGTCATCTGGATGGCGAAATTGCCCAAAGTCGTCGACTCCGGCGAGCCAAGCAATACCTCCAGCCCCGTCCTCTCCGCCGTCAGGCGATTCAACAGAGAGTTCTTGCTTCCCCCACCGACAATAAACAGCCTCTTCAGATTCTTCCCGGTAATCGCAGCAATCGATCCCAGCACCTCTGCATATCGCTGGGCCATGCTGTGAAATATCATGTTTGCGATAAGCGGAATATCACGCTTTTCCGCTGAAAATGTCGGGTGCCCCACCCTTCGGAGTTGTCCATTGATCTTTCCCAGCATGTCCCCAGGGAGTGTCAACGGGGGGTCGTCAACATCAATCAAAAAACCGGGAGCGGGAAGAGCTTCGCACTCTTGCAACAATTCAGGCAATATAACCGGCGTCCCGCGCTCTTCCCATTCATCCATGCATTCTCGCAGCAGCCACATTCCGTTCACATTTTTCAGAAAGCAGACGGATCTCCCCACGCCGCCGAGGTTTGTAAAATTTATTCCTCGCGCTTCATCACTGGCGCAAGGAGCCGTGAGGACGGTACCCACGAGCGACCACGTGCCAGAACTGATGAAGCCCCAATCCTCCCCGCTGGCAGGAATCGCTGCGATCGCAGATGCCGTGTCATGGCATGCAGGAACTATCAATTTAGTGTTGCGAAGGGCGGGGAGATTGCTGAGACCCTCGCTGATACTACCGACGATTGAACCAGTTGGCACGATTTTGGGCGCCGCCGATAGGCTCAACCCGATCCCTTGAAATATCTCCTCGCACCATTCCTTGGTGCCCAAACGTACGAGCTGTGTGTGTGTGGCGTTCGTGTATTCCGCGACGCGTTGTCCGCCCAGACGGTACGTCACATACTCAGGTAGGTTGAGCCACGCTAATCTCGAATTCCTGCCCGCCAGTTTATCTGCGTAAAGCTGATAGAGAGTGTTCAACCCAAGCAACTGAATACCAGTCAAAGAGTAAAGCTGCGACGGAGGGATAATCGCGTGTACCTTTTTCTCCGCGTCTTGTGTTCGCTCATCTCGGTAGCAGAAAGGATCAGCAATTGCGTCCCCGTTCCCATCCAGACGAACATAGTCTACCGCCCATCCGTCCACGCCAACCGACGCAATTCCTTCGGGCGCTGCCTCCGCACAAAAACGAAGGCCGTCCTTGACTCCGTCAAAAATCCGGTTGATATCCCAGCGAAGGCCTTCTTGCGTGGCGATGGGTGCATTGGGGAAACGATGAATCACATGAATTTGTGGCTGACCTTGTTTCCATCTTAAAAGCGATACGCGACAGCTCTGTGCACCCAAATCCACCGCAACAAGAGCCGCTCTTTTCCCCGACGTCTCCATCGTGATTGCTCTCAATCTCTAGGGCCGCGCGGCCCAACCTTAAGCGAACACTTACGCTATCTCAGGAAAGCTTCTGTAAGACCACCATCCACAGGTATCAGATGACCTGTCGTGCAGCGGGACTCCGGTCCTGCCAGAAACAAAATGGCTGCCGCACAATCTTCCGGGTCTATGGGTTGATGCGTGAGCGTCCGCTTAGCGTAGAACTCCGCTAGCAGTCCCCGCAGTTGTTCATCCGTCGCCTTAGGGTCAAAGTTGATTTCATATTTTGTAAGCGATGCAATGACGCGGTCACGAGGAAACATCGTCGATCCCTTCACCACTGTCGCTGGGCTGATTCCGTTGACTCTCACCTTTGGCGCAAGTGAAATGGCTAGTTCGCGCACCAGATGGCTGACTGCGGCCTTGCTCACGTCGTAAGCTTCGCTTCCGCGCTTCGGCACCACGGCGTTGGCGGAACTCGTTAGCACGATGCTGCCGTCCAAATTCTGTTCACGCAGAATCTGCGCAAGTTCATCTGCCAATCGGTGGTTTGCGGTGACATTGATGTCCAGCGTGGAGCCCCATTGTCCGTCCTGAATCACGCCGTCTGGAGAGGACGGGAATATCGCCGCCGTATTGATCAGGATGTCTATCCCTCCATACGTCGCAATCACTTCTCGGAAAGCCTTGCGGATCGCTTCACGATCACGGATATCGATGGACACACCCATGGCCGCTTCCTTGCCTACAATCTTTTGCGCTTCCGCGGTGGTCTTCTGCGCCGCACTCGCATCGCGGTCTGCAATGACTACGTGCGCTCCTCGTTTTGCCGCCTGCAAGGCAGTGGCCTGGCCAACGCCATTCCCCCCTCCGACCACGACCACCACGCGCCTGCTCAATTCTTTCTCTGGTAGTTGGCGCCGGATCTTCGCTTCTTCCAACTGCCAGTATTCGATGCGAAACGCTTCTGAAGGCGGCAGGGCTACATAATTTCCGTGAACAATAAACGCTTCGGTTTTTGCTGCAGGCCCGGCTTGAGGTAAGTCCTTAGGAGTCTTTCCGGATCCAAGAGCTGTCGCTCCCTCCATGACGTGAATCGCGTTCGTATAGAACTCACCAGTGATTCGCGCTTCGGTTTTGTTTTTTCCAAAACTGAACATGCCGATCCCGGGAATCAACACCACCGTCGGATTCATATCCCGCATGTTGGGTGAATCGGGCGCCGCGAAGGAATCGTAATACTGCTTGTATTCTTCCCTGTATGCCCTCAACGCGTCGTCCATCTTCTCGCGCAGGCCATTAAGCTTATTTGATGGTTCCCAGGCTACAAACAGCGGCCGAATTTTCGTGCGGATAAAGTGATCAGGGCAGCTCGTTCCCAAATGCGCCAGTTTCTGCCCATCTGCTGAATTGACGAAACGTAAAACTTCCACACTGTCGCTGAAACTTCCGATCATGCGCTGCCGAGCGGAAACCCGCCCTCGTATGAACGGAAAAATGTCTAGCGCCAGTTCGTGCTGATTCTCAAGCGTTGCTGAAAGCGTGCCACCGAAGAGAGCACTTCCCTTTTCTTCCACGTGCTGCGCAATGAATTGGCCCAATTGATCGACAATAGTCAGCGTGTTCGAGTAGCACTCCCTCTGTGTCTCCCCCCAGGTAAAGAGTCCATGCCCGCCCAAAACAACACCGTCACAACCCGCGCCGGCGCTAACCGCCTCTCGCAGCATCATGGCCAGTTCGAAACCTGGCCGCTGCCAGGGCAGCCAGATCAAGCGGTGCTCGAAGCGCCGGTTGAACTCCTCCATTTTCTCCCGCCCATTGGCCGCCGCGGCTAGTGCAATTCCCCAGTCCGGATGCAAATGATCTACGTGGGCAAAGGGCAGAAAACCGTGCAAAGGCGTGTCAATCGAAGCCGCTACCGTGTTGTTCCCAAACGCGCACAACGGGTACATCTCCACCATCTCATCTTCAAATTCCACGCCTCGATAGCGCTTCTCCGCGGCATGCAGTTTGTCGAGATACAGTGTTGCGAAGCCTTTCCGTTGAATGCTTCCAATATCTCCGCCGCTCCCCTTAATCCATAAGATTGTTGCTTTACTTCCATCGAGCGGGTCCGTCGCCTCGATTTTGGAGCTAGTGTTCCCCCCTCCGAAATTCGTAATTCGCAAATCCGATCCCAAAAGGTTTGACCGGTACCGCAGCAATTCGGCGGCGTCCAAGCCCTTCGCAATCTGATCATCCCAGCGATCTTCCAGGTATCGTAGTTTCTCTTTGGATTTCATGGGAAAAACCATCGTCGGCTTCCATGCGAGCAAGTTGCCCGATTAATTCCGCTTTCGACCACCAGGAGCGGTCTCGACGATACGCTCCGGGAAGAAAGACTGCAATAGGTTAATTCTTTCAATAGAGGAATGACCCAAAGCTTGACGATGTCCGCTTTCGCAGAGGCTGTGGTACCGGCCGACAGCATTCCTGCGCCTTGTGCCACTTCGCCAGCCACGCTCAGCTTGCCGCCCGCGCTCTTTTTGACATGGACGTGGCCGTGACTAGCTTGTGCGCAATGTAATTGTAAGGCGGCACGGTTTGTCCGTTTAGGATTCCCAGTCCCAATTGAATCAAACGCGGACCATAGCTTCCCGCTTCATGTGATACGGAAGCAATGTAGGGTGTCCCGGGAGTCTTCATCTCTTCGAGAGCCTCATTGATGCAATCCTGACCCACAATCGCAACGTCTTTCTCTCTCTTCATTTCTCGCACCGCTTGCAGCGCTCCAAGCCCGCTGGTGTCGGTGGCTGCTGCGATCAACAACCCTCGTTCTTTCGAATGCCTACGAAGGAAGTCTTGCACTTGTCGGCAGCTTTTCTCGCGCAAGCCTTCTCCGTCCATCAAGACGTAAGCGTCCTGCTTTATGCCGGGAAGCCGCGAGCGCACGCCCGCAAATGCGCCGGTGATCCGGCTTTGCACCAGTGGCCCCGCTTCCTCGATCCCCAGTCCAAGCACTCGGCTCACCTCCCCGCCCCAGCGGCTCTTGGCAAAATGGGCCAAATACTGACCGGCCTCAAATCCGACTCGGTAATTATCTACGCCAAAGTAAGTGGCGTGTGGATGGGGAATGTCCACAGCGATCAATGGAATCCCTGCTGCACTGATTTTGTCGGCGATGGCCGGTGCGATTCTTTGATCGATCTGAAATTCTATAACCAGGTCAACCTGCTGTTGGACAAATTCCTCGGCATTTCGCACTGCTGTCTGCGCATCATAATGGTTGTCCAGAACTAACAAATCTACTCCTGCCGAATTCGCCGCTGCTTGCAGGCTTTCTCTCACTCCTTCCGAGAAAGGCATCTCGGATGATTCACCTCCGAAGCCAAACCGGACTTTCCTTGGCCTAGACACCAGTCGATATAGCCCATTCTCCGAATGCGCCAGGTAGCCACGGTGGACAAGGGTCTTCAGAATGCGATAGACGGTCGTCTTGGAAATGTTTGTTCGTTGATAGATTTCCTCGAGCGTCCTCGGAGTATTCTCCTTCTGCATCAGTTCCAGAACATCGAGCGCCTTGGACAAGACGGGAATCACGTACAATCGGCTGCGGAACGAATTGGTCATAGTGTTTCGCCTCTACGCGAGTTGTTCTCTGAAAGTATACCCTAGCGGTAAATTTCAATACGGACATTCGTTTTGTATTGACAGGCCTTCATGCAGGCACTACAGTCGCGAGTCGCCGTGCCTCCCTCTTAGTAGCTTGGATTTCTCGGGAGTCACGATTCTACTTCGCAGACTCAAGAACAGAGAGGACCGTTTGCTCGCACCAAATCCCACCTTGGGCGTGTTCCTACACTGGCTTGGTGGCTTAGCGTCCGCAAGCTTTTACGTTCCTTACCGTCAGGTAAAAGCCTGGTCTTGGGAAACTTATTGGTTAGTCGGTGGTTTCTTCAGCTGGATAATTGCGCCTTGGTTCTTGGCACTCGTGATGACGCGCAGTGTGGCTCAAGTCCTACATGAGACACCAACCAGCAGCCTCTTCTGGACTTACGCATTCGGGGCTCTTTGGGGCCTGGGCGGCCTCACGTTCGGTCTCACCATGCGTTATCTCGGCATGTCCCTCGGAATGGCGGTCGCGCTCGGTTACACCGCCGTTTTCGGGACCTTGATGCCACCCATTTTCCGCGGCGAGTTCAGGTCCGAGGTATTAGGTACCTCCTCAGGGCGGATCATACTGGTGGGCGTCGTCGTCTGTCTCCTCGGCATCATTTTTGCTGGAGCGGCAGGGATGTCTAAAGAAAAGGAGATGTCCGCAGAGCAGAAGCGCGCCTCCATCAAGGAGTTTGATTTGAGACGCGGCCTCTTGGTCGCAACCTTCTCCGGAATCATGAGTGCCTGCTTCGCTTATGGCCTTGCGGCAGGCGATCCCATCAAAGCTCTTTCTGTGAAGTACGGCACCTCGCCAATTTGGCAGGGGCTTCCGGCACTAATCGTCGTACTACTCGGCGGATTCACCACAAACTTTATTTGGTGTCTGATCCTCAATGTCAGAAACCGCACAGGGTATCAATATTTTTCCTCTAAAATTCGCGAGGGCCGGCCCGATCGAAGGAACGAGCCCATCCTCGAATCGGTCACGGATGCTCCCGGTGAGGAAATGGCAGTAGCCGCCGCGATTTCTGCCGACAGAACCACGCCAGCGAGAGCGCCGATGCTCCCGAACTACTTCTTTTCAGCCCTGGCGGGGACAACGTGGTACTTTCAGTTTTTCTTCTACACCATGGGCGAGACTCAGATGGGTCGTTTCAAGTTCTCTAGCTGGACTCTGCATATGGCCAGCATCATTATTTTCAGCACTTTGTGGGGAATTGCCCTTAAAGAATGGAAAGGCGCTGGCACGCGCACGAAATTACTCGTTGCCCTGAGTCTCTTGGTGCTGGTGGGCTCCACGATGATTGTGGGCTATGGCAATTACATGGGCAAAGCCGCTACGGCAACGCAATCAGCGTCTTCACACTGAACTAGGTCCCCCATGAAACTCCGTGTCGCGACAAGAAATCCGGGGCACCGTGCGTAGCACACCACGCTCATTGGCCTCTCCGCGGGTCATTAATATCCACGACCTCCGCCGTCTGGCGCATGCCCGCCTCCCTAAAGTTGTCTTCGACTATCTTGATGGCGGCGCCGAGAGCGAAGTCACTCTGCGCGAAAATTGCCGGGTGTTCGAAGACGTCACCTTTCGCCCTCGGCAAGCTGTTGCGATTCCCGAATGCGACCTCCTCACTCGGGTTCTCTCCGCCGATTTAGCCTTCCCCGCGATTCTAGCTCCCATTGGTTACAGTAGATTGATGCATCCCGGCGGAGAAGTCGCCGCGGCGACCGCAGCGGAGGAGGCTGGCCTTGCCTATACTCTATCCACGATTTCTGGTCACAAACTGGAAGATGTCCGGGCCGCTTCAAAAGGACCCGTCTGGTATCAACTCTATCTCGTAGGGGGACGCGAGGTTGCTGAAGGGGCCATTGATCGCGCTCGTCGCGCTGGATTCTCGGCGCTGGTCGTTACTATCGACACTCCCGTGGCGGGAATGCGCGAACGCGATCCGCGCAACGGAATGAAGGAGCTCTTGGGCGGTTCAATATTCTCCAAGGTTCCTTTCCTGCCACAAATGTTTACACACCCTCGATGGCTCGTGTCGTTTCTTATCGATGGGGGTGTGCCAAGACTAGAGAACATCGTCATTCCAGGTAAAGGACCGATGTCCCTTATCGACGTCACGGCTGCTCTTGCCCGGGCTGTCGTCACCTGGGAAGACATTCGCTGGCTCAAGCGTATCTGGACCGGGCCGATTGTCGTCAAAGGGGTGCTTACGGCCGACGATGCCAAACGTGCAGTCGACGAAGGGGCAGCCGCGATTGTTGTCTCCAATCACGGTGGGCGTCAACTGGACGGAGCTCCAGCCACCTTGAGAGTGCTCCCAGAAGTGGTAGCTGCCGTTAACGGCCAAGCCGAAGTCCTCATGGATGGCGGTGTTCGCCGTGGCAGCGATATCGTAAAGGCGATCTGTCTTGGCGCTCGCGCCGTTCTGTTGGGACGTGCTTACGCTTTTGGTCTTGCCGCCGCTGGAAAGGCCGGAGTTACCCGCGCACTCGAGATTTTGCGTGATGATGTGGAACGTACGCTGCGCCTCCTTGGCTGTCCGTCCGTCTCAGCGCTGAATTCCTCCTACTTAAACATTCCTAAGGATTGGTGAGTGCGACCCCTGTTTACAATTCCTATCTAGGCCAACGACCGATGCATCCAACACCCCATGATCTTCGCGCCATCATTCTCGACTATGGCATGGTTCTCTGCCGCAAGCCTTCGGTAGGAGAGATTGATCGAATCGCCCAACTTTTCGACGTTGATCACCCCACCTTTTGGCAACTCTACGAAAAGAACCGCGGCGCTTACGACAAGGACGATATCGGTGGCAAGGAATACTGGGGCCGTTTTGCGAGTGACACGAATACTCATCTCGATGACGATACCCTCGAGAAGCTACTGCGGTTGGACATTGAAATATGGAGCCACCTTGAAGAACCTCTGCTCTCCTGGACACGATTGCTGCGAGCAGCCGGTTTTAAAACGGCTCTACTCTCCAACTTGCATCTGAGGTTTTCAGCTCATATCCGTTCGAGTTCAGAATGGTTGCAGTTGTTTGACCACCTGATCTTTTCCTCGGAAGTACGTCTCATCAAGCCCGATCCCGCGATTTTTCTTAAGTGCCTGCAGGCCCTGCGCGTGAAGCCTGAGCAAAGTCTCTTCGTCGACGATCGCGATGCGAATGTCGAGACAGCCATTGCGTTGGGAATTTACGCGATCAAGTACGAGTCTGTGCCTCAGCTCGCCTCAAAACTAAAGGCGATGCAGTTCCCAGTATTACCCCTGTAACTATGGTGAATGGGGCGACACTGCATGCAATTTCCCTAAATCTAGCGGAGCGCACTTCGCAACCCATTGATTATATGCGGCACTCATTGTAGCATTGCATGCAATGTTGGCTACAGCTGCTTCAAACTCGGACAAACAGACCGAACGCCTGGTCCTAGCCTTGCGAAAGCGGATCTTGAACGGTGAATTCTCGCCCGGCGAGCGGCTTACCGAATTAGGACTTGTTTCACTGCTCCAAGCCTCTCGCACGCCCATTCGGCTCGCACTCGAACGGTTGGCAAACGAGGGCCTGCTCGATGCGATTCCCTCCGGCGGATTCCGCCTGCGTTTGTTCGGCCTGGCTGACATTCGGGACGCAATCGAAATTCGCGGCGTTTTGGAAGGCACTGCCGTCAGGTTCGCAGCTGAACGGCTTGAATCGGCCGGGGAGCTTGCGCAGGTCAAGAGACTCGCCTCGGAAGCGACTATGGAAATTCCGATCACCATTGAAGGATTCGCACAGTACTTAGAGACGAATAAGAGATTTCACCGGGAATTGTGGAGGCTTGCGAAGAGTGCATCTCTTTTTCGGGAGCTGGAACATGCTTGCAAGATCCCTTTCGCGGCGCCTGAAGCTTTAGTGTTCGGCGTTGAGGACCTCGAACAGAGCACGGCCTTTATTGCAGCCGAGCAACATCGCGCGATTGTGGAGGCTATTGAGAATCGCGAAGGTGCGCGAGCGGAAGCGCTCGCGCGCGAGCATTCAAGGATTTCGAGGCGTAATCTCGAATTCGCCTTGCGGAGCAAGGAGTTGAGCAACCGCTTGCCGGGATTGACGCTAATTAGCGATCAGTGACAGATAAGGAGCCAACTTGAAACCCATCTTCCTATCGGCAGCGATCGCACTCATGGTTGGTGCACCAGCCGTAGCCCAGACATCTCAATGGCAATTGGATCCGGCCCATTCATCCGCACAGTTTGCCGTTAGACACATGGGAATCTCGAATGTTCGCGGTACGTTCACAAAGTTAAGCGGTACTGCCCGATATGACCCGGCAGATTCTAAGAACGACTCCGTTGAGGTGACGATCGAAGCTGCTTCCGTGGATTCCCGCGTCGAGATGCGCGATAACGACTTGCGCAGCGACCACTTCTTTGATGTTCAGAAGTACCCGATCATCACGTTTCGATCGACGAAAGTTGAGTCGGCGGGGGCTGACAAGTTGAAGATCACTGGTGACCTGACGATCCGCGGTATTACAAAGCCTGTGACGCTCGATGTCGACGGCCCCTCGAAACCTGTCAAAGATGGACAGGGCCGGTTGCACATGGGTGTGTCCGCTACGGCAACCGTGAACCGGACCGATTTCGGTATGACCGGCTATCCGGGCATCGTGGGTAAGAGCTAGCGCCGTGTGGGCGCATCCTCAGCACTGGGTTTCATGTCCTGGGCAATCGCTCCGACGATTTCTGCGATCGAAAATCTTTTAACCACAGAGGACGGAGGAACATGACGCGAAATTCCCGGGACCTGCATAGGGACCTTCGAATGCCGTGTGACGAAAACAGATTGCTCCTCGATCGTCGCAAGTTTCTCAGCAAGGGCTCAACGGCCCTGGCTGCCATCGCGAGTAGTTCGTTAGGTAGCGCCAGTGGCCTTGCTTGGGGGCTGCCGGCAACCGCAGAGACTGTCGAGGTGAAGACCGCTTACGGACGGCTACGTGGTACGCGCAAGGGAGATCTGATTACGTTCAAAGGTATTCCTTACGCTGGTCCGGTCTCGGGGGAGAACCGTTTCAAAGCCCCGCCGCCACTTGTGCCCTGGACTGGAGTTCGTGACGCCTTCACCCCTGGCCCACCCTCATTTCAGCCGAACCGGCCCTCGTTCGGAGTCGACGAACCAGTTCCCTCCGAAAATTGCCTTGTGCTAAACATTTGGACGCCCGCCGCGGATCAGCGTCGGCGCCCCGTCATGTTCTATAACCACGGCGGTGGCTTTGTAGTGGGGTCGGGAAGCACCTGGTACCAGGATGGCAGCAACGTCGCCCGGCAATACGATGTTGTCGTCGTGGCAAGTAATCACCGCCTGGGACTCTTGGGATATCTATTCCTAGCTGACCTTGCGGGCGAAGAATATGCCACTTCCGGCAATCAAGGAATACTGGACATCGCTGCGGCCCTTAAGTGGGTACGCGAAAATATCGAGGCGTTTGGCGGCGATCCGCATAATGTAATGGTCTTTGGTGAATCTGGGGGCGGTGCAAAAACTTCTTGTGTCTACGCGCTACCGCTGGCAAAAGATTATTTCAACAAGGCCTCGATTGAGAGTGGGCCTGGCGTTCGCATGACGCCTCGCGACATGGCCACAGAAACCTCCAAGATGGTTCTGAGTGAACTCGGCTTGTCAGACAAGGAAGTTCCCAAGCTCAAAGAGGTTCCCCCCGAAAAACTGGTGGAAGTTCAAGCCGCAGTGGCGAAGAGGGCCCCCGGAAATCTGACGCTCAGCGGCGGGAGAAAGGGTATGGTAGTCTCACGCCCCGGTGGATTTGGTCCGGTGGTGGATGGGACTTACCTCCCGAATCATCCTTTTGACCCTAGCGCGCCGGCAATTTCTTCAAATAAACCACTCATGGTCGGAACCAACAGAGACGAAATGGCGTTCTTTTTCTTTGAACGCAAGGCAAACGACATATTTTCCCTGACCGATGACGGATTGAAGGCGCGCCTAGACAAAGAGCTCGGTACGGATGCGGAGAAAATTTTGTCAACTTATCGCAAGAGCCGGCCCGACGCTTCGCCGACGGATCTCTACATTGCGATTACAACCGCACGCGCCATGTGGCTCGGCTCTATTGAAATTGCCGAGAAGAAATTCGAACAGAAATCGGCGCCTGCGTATATGTACATGTTCACCCACGAATCGAATCTAATTGTTCCCGATACGAACCATCGGCTTGGCGCCGCTCACG
Organism: Candidatus Limnocylindria bacterium; assembly: GCA_035490055.1. Lineage (GTDB taxonomy): Bacteria > Acidobacteriota > Terriglobia > Acidiferrales > UBA7541 > Acidiferrum. Next base: position 18,550 of record DATHIB010000100.1, read on the forward strand.
CAACTGAGATTTGGTACAAGTTTAACAACGTCGATGTAGAGGGGCCGAAGGATCCCACGCGCCCGTCGCTTATCGGCACGGACCCGGATCGCAAAAAAGCCGCGCTGAACATGAGCGAAATGTGGGCCACGTTCGCTAGGACCGGTCACCCGGGCGCCAAGGGGCAACCCTCTTGGCCGGCCTACACCTTGCAAAAACGCGCCACGATGATGATCGATGCGCAATGCAAAGTTGAAGAGGATCCCTTCGGGCAAGAACGCGCATTCTGGGACAGTCTGAGCTCATAGCGAGAAGGCTCGGAGTTGAATGGACGTTCATGTTTTACACCGGCTTTCTCCGTTCGCGGAGAAATGACAAAGAATGCATTACGCAAGAGACCACGAGGGGCTTGAGCATCTTTTGTGCAGAATGATTGTGCACGGACAATTCACGATATGAAAACCAAATTCCTGCTGTTCACTTTTCTCACTGTGACGTTGACTTACGCGACCAGCGCATTGGCTCAGCTCCCTCCCGAAGCGCGGGCAGGACTTTGGAAGGCGCAATGGATCACTTCGCCCAGCGCGCCCCAACGGGACATTGTCGTTTTGCATTTCAGGAAAGTGATCGAGATTCCGCGGGCTCCGGAACATTTTGTTGTCCACGTCAGCGCCGACAGCCAATTCATTCTCTGCGTGAACCAGCACGAGGTAGGGCGCGGTCCTGCACGAAGCGATCTTGCGCACTGGAAGTACGAAACATACGACCTGTCGGCATTTCTGCGCCCGGGCCGTAATGAGATCGCTGCGACAGTATGGAGCTTAGGCGTTTCAACCGGGGCTCAGATCAGCGATCGAACTGCATTTGTGCTCCGAGGTGATTCATCGGAGGAAAGTGTCGCTGATACTGATACTAGTTGGGAAGTCGAAGAGGATAAGGGCGTACAAACTCTGCCAACCCCGCCGGACATTCGGCGGTTCTACTACGTAGCGGAGCCGGCGGAGCGCATAGATGGCTCATTATTCGATTGGTTCTGGAACGACGCAGCTTCGCGCGGCAAATGGGAGAAGGCTGCTCCGATTGGAAATGCCTCCGAGCGAGGAGCGGTGCTGCAGAACAATAACTGGCAATTGATGCCGAATTCGCTTCCCGCCATGCAAATGGAACTTACACCGGTTGGACGCGTGGTGCGCGCCTCTGGAGTTGAGCCTCCGGCGAACTTCCCGGGCGCCGGATTCGAAATTCCGACCCATGCCACTGTCAGTCTACTGCTGGATCAGTCCCATTTGACTACCGCGTACCCGGAGCTGACGGTGAGCGGAGGCGCCAAGAGCACGATTCGTCTCACCTACGCAGAGGCGCTCGTTGATAGCCAGGGAGTGAAGGGCAATCGCAATGAAATCGCGGGCAAACACATCGTGGGCATCTTCGATGAATTCCTGCCGGACGGCTCCGAAAAGCGTCCCTTTGTGCCTCTGGCTTGGCGTACATGGCGCTATCTGCAGCTCGATGTCAACACCGCTGACCAGCCGCTTCGCATTGAAGACCTCCGCTCCTGGTTCACGGCCTTCCCATTTGAAGAGCGAGCCCGTTTCCAATCAGATGAACCGGCTCTAAGTCAGATTTGGCAGATCGGCTGGCGGACTGCTCGGCTCGACGCGCATGATACCTATATGGATACGCCCTATTGGGAGCGAATGCAGTATATCGGCGACACGCGTATCCAGGCTTTGATCTCGTACAGCGTTGCCGGCGACGATCGCCTTGCTCGCCAAGCAATTCAAGCGTTTGATGATTCCCGAATCTCTGACGGCATCACCCGCAGTCGCTATCCGTCATCGGTTACGCAGATCATTCCTACGTTCTCGCTGTTGTGGAGCAAAACGCTTCGCCGAGCAAAGGTCCCCTATTCCCGCATCTACGACCTGCGATCCACTTATGCTACGCGGCTGAGTGCTGGGGGAGTCGCGGATGAATGGGTGACTCAAATGCTGCGCCAGGGAGACGCGCAAGTCTTCAAGAAGTACTCTCAAATGAAGTTGCAGATGAAGCGCGAAGCCCTGGAGAAACTCAACCGCCGAGCCGGCGAAATAGCTCCGGTGACTGCAGAAGGAATGTGCACGGTCACGGTCCAATAGGCAATTTGCAGGAATAAATGCACGGTATGTGCACGGTCGAGGCCAAGAAACCATGAGTAGGAGCGGGCAGAAAATCGGAAAGTGCTTTAGAATGAGTAGTGCATTCATGTCGGGGCGTAGCGCAGCCTGGTAGCGCGCCTGCCTTGGGCGCAGGAGGTCCCGAGTTCAAATCTCGGCGCCCCGACCACTTTATGTTTCTTGTTTCCCATCACTTGGCGATACTTGCTTTTTTGCTACTGCCCCTGTGAATTTCGCGGGGGCAGGAGTTCTCAATTCGCAAGTCGTTTAATTCCAAAGAGTTCGCCGCATGACGAATATTCAAAAACACGCCGAGGCAGGAGTGCTATTCAGAAACTATTGAACGGAGGCAAGTTAAGCAAGCGCCATCTGGCAAGTATGGGGAAAATCATGGGGACCCTGTGCATTTCTCGTCTCATCAATCTTCGGAAATGGAAATCGGTGATCACGCACTCGTACCAGCACGCGCCTCACAGCTTCACTCAATTTGCGTTCTTAATCGTCCGGTGAAAAGTAGGCGGATGAATCCAATCCTTCGGTTAACAGCCGAAATGATCCAAAATCTAAGTGCCCTATCTGGGGTCGCTTACGAGAAATTGGGAGCCATTTTTCCTTCTTCAGTTGCGCCCACACCTGCACCCACGCCTATGATGTCAGCGATTCCTGGAGATTTCCACGCTTGCTGGCGTTCGAGAGGTCCTCGATGAGTTCCGCCGCGGTGGTGAAGAGAGTCTCGAAACCGTTCTGGATGGCGCGGTACCCGATGGCCACCGCCAGATGCGTCTTTCCTCTGCCGGTCTTACCGTGCAGAATCAACGACCGCCCCTCGGTGACGAAGTCCAGCCCGAGGTAGGAGCCGATCACGGACTCC
>DATHIB010000101.1:0-4086 GCA_035490055.1 Candidatus Limnocylindria bacterium
GCACGCACCGTCCGTCCAACTTGGCTTTGTGCTGGGTGAGGCGCGCTTCCGCAATCCTCCGGGTACGCCCCTTGCGATAGGGCAAAATATCAAAGTCCAAGGCCAGCAACTCGCGAAACAGTTTGGGACTCCAGCCCCCGCTGTCAAAGACCACCGTCGCGCGTCGCTTCGGGCCTAAGAGCTTTCGCACTTCACCCAGCACCGCGGGCAAGATGCGGGTGAGTGCGGCATTGGCCTCGGCCGTGACCACAAACAAGGGATCCCCACGCTGATCGTTCACCCAATAATCGGGTGGTCGCCGGGGCAGCCAGTCGCGCTCGAGTGATATAGGCTTTGGGAATCGTGTGTTTGCCATGATAAGCGCGAACATGACCATCGACGGTCGAGTAGCCGGGCGCCATTGCTGGCGCCCAGCCCTCTAAGAACCGGTCTTGAAGGTTTCCCATTCATCCGGCTCGAGCACCCAAAAACGCCCCCATGAAAAACGAGGACGCGGCCTGATGCAAAACGAACCAGACCTACTCGATAGTGACTTGCTGCCGATTCGCACGGCGGTGGAATCACCGTCGTGTGTGAAGCTGCACCAATGACTTACGCCATCGTCATTTGCTTTGCTTCATGCATCGGTTCCTCAAGAGTTCTCGAGCTGAGCACCAACAGGAAGTCAGCTCCGTTTCCGGCGAGGTGATCTTGTCCCCACGAGGCGACGCAACCTCTATCTGCCCGATTACAGGGCAGCCTTCGCTTGCTCCCATTTCCGTTACCCGCATCGCCATCGGTGCCATCTTGCGATGGACTTTCCCCTTGCGAGGAGCGCTACGGGCTTACCCTGTTCCGCTGAAATGACGCGATCGGTTAGATCTGCTCTCTACGCCGGCAGTGTTGATTACCCATGACAGAGAACCCTTAAGCCTCTGTGCTCACTGCAAGAAGAGCCGCGCAGCATTTTAGGCTCTCTTCGGCTGACGACGCTTGCGAGCATTTGTATATTCTGATCGTACGATCAAGCCTAGACCCGTCTCCACCTAATGCTGGCAGATACACCGTTGCCTCACGGTTTCGGCGCCGCTCTTGCGAGCGTGGATACATTTTCCAAGGGCTCCAGAACAGTTCGTTACCTCCCCGCTCTGCCTTGTAGGCTACGTGCGATGGGACGCAAGGTCTGATCGAGTTCCTCCTCTCCAGACAATCATTTTCAGCAGCTTTACAGGTCGCACTAAAGGAAGCCGAACACGTGGCCATGTTCTCGGATGCGCCGCTGCGCGATCTCCTGACCGAGTGCCTGGCTGCCTTTGCGTGCCGCCAGCTGGGACAGCTTGAGGCGCAGGGTCTTGACTTCCGGCATGCGGTCCAGCCCCACGATGCGGCCCAGTTCCCCTGGGGGATATTCCTTCAGCGTCTCCGGACGTGGGATGCGGAGAAGAGCTAACAGAACATAGGCGACCAACGTTGTGCGCAGGCCATAGAAGGAGGGGTGGAGGCTTCCGTAAATCTTCTCCGCCGCCGACAGCAGTCCGTCACGTACAGCTGCTTAAGCCTCAGGATACAGCTACAATACAAAAGGAGATGGCATGGTCTGTTTCACCATTCAGCTGATTTTGTGCAGCTTTCCAAGGGGGGGTATGTCAGGAGCTCTGAATTTAGGTGGTACCGGGGTGCCCATGCGCACCCAAGAAGTTGCTGATCGCGCGGGCAAGCAAGCCGACGGCTCGGCCAAAACCCGCGAAGCCAAGCTCGTCACCATCTGGACGGCAGAATCGCGGGATGAGGAAGGCAAACCAGTGCGCGACCCAGGATCGATCACCTATTCGGCCGCGATTGAAAGCGCAGCTACTCTGGATACCAGTCCCGACCTCTCGGACTTCGCGGCGCGCGTACAGCGCGAGGCCAGCCGCCGTGGTTTCACCGAAGCTCAGCGCCCGGTGGTGTTGGGCGATGGTTCAGCCTGGATTTGGAACTCGGCTACGGAACTATTCCCGCAAGCCACTCAGATTCTCGACCGCTTTCATGCCAAAGAACATCTCAGCCAGGTGGGAAAGATCATTTATGGGGACCGCCCAGAAGGCCAGCCATGGATCCAGGCGCGCTATGATGAACTCGATGAGGGCCGCCTGAAATCCTTGGTGCAAGCACTGCATGGCCACGCAGGCCAATACAAAGCGGCACGGGAATGCGTCCGCTACATCTGGAACAATCGACACCGCATGCGATATCCAAAGCTCCACAAACAAGGCTTCTGCACCTCGACCGGCGTGGTGGAGGCCGGCTGTAAAGTGGTGATCGGCACCCGGCTCAAGCGGGCAGGCATGCATTGGACAGTAAAGGGCGCAAACACCATCATCGCCCTGCGCTGCAGCAAACTTAGCGGACGCTTTGAGGATTTCTGGGAACGCCGTGCAGATCAAAGGAAGACGGCCGCATGACTTCATCCCCCAAATCTGATGTCCGCCCATTTGGAACCGCGTGGGGAGCGAGTCGCGCTGCCGACTGGGATTCGACGTGCCGAGCTACGGAAGCGTTATCTCTCTGGTTTGGATAAAAGAACGACGGCCTGCAAATTCCTGACTACAGAAGGGCACGCTCTTGCTATGCTGCGCGGGATTCCCTCCACTTCAATGGCGGGAGCGCTAGGTTCGCGACCTGTCTGAGGTAGGCCTCGGCGTACGTCGCGGCTTTTAGTTTGCCCTGTTCGATGTTCTCGACGGATTCGGAAGGTGCAATCCATTTTTTGGCATTGACGTTGTAGACGGATGCCTGCACTCCTTGGGCGTTCTGCTCTGAGAAGAGCCGCAGGTGTTCGGACCCGACTTTTACTTCGGCACAGATACCGTGATCCAACATTGGGCGAACTCCGGGCACGTTGAGCTAACTGGTTGTTACGATAGTGGCAGGCAGTGCTGTGACCTGTCCAGTTTGTTTTTCTTTTGTCGTGCTCATGATGCACAACTAACGCAAGGGCGAGGCCAGATCGCGCAACGCTTTCTCAGCGAGAGCCCGATGAACGGCCACAGGTAGATGGCCAATGCTATCCACTTCAATACAATCGGCAGCACCTCTCAAGATAAACGCCGCAGCGGTTTCGCGTTTCATGCCGTGGACCAAAAAGAGGAGCGGGATGTCCTTCTTCATCTGGCCCAGGAGGTCCAGGACATGCGTTTCTTCCCAGTTTGTGCTGGGGTATTCGGCCACAATAAGGTCAAACAGCTGCGAGCTGAGTCGAATGGCGAACTGCTCGGGAGTCACAACTACCTCTGAGCTGACCGTGAATCGCACCCTCTGGAGCCTCAAACATGCACCGCTCAACATCTGCTACCGAACGATGAACAAAGAGGATTCGCAGGAGATTCTGTCTGGCCCAAGGCGCGTCGCGGGCAGAAGTCTCGTTCCAATTCCTCAAGATTGCGTTCAGATCAGGTAGACATAGCCAGCCTCGGTAAATCGCCCAGGGTGGCAGTGCCTTTCCCCGCCCAGCTGCCTCCCGCGGCCCAGACGGAGTTAGCTCGTATGAAGAGTATCGAGTGTGGTCGTCCATGTCTGTCCGCTATTAGACGCTTGGTACTAGTGAAGTATCAGATTCTCGGTAACCGATACGGTATATTTCCGTGGGGCTTCCTCCACCTCCCGGTAGCGCCAGCGTCCTTGCCTGCATCTTCCTAGCTCTCCTCCCCACTCGCCACTTCCGTCCGTCACGCTCTGCTTTCATCGCGTTGCCTCGGCCGCCCAGGTGCACGGCGCGTACGCGGCATCGTATCAACAATTTTCTTCCCTTCCGGAGTAGACGGCCGGTTGTTTCATTGAAGGCCGGAAATTAGAATGAGCCGACGAGCGATTGACCAACTCCACCAAGCGCTGAAGATCTTCACCACGCACTGACGTGAACTTCAGTCCCATTCCGCGTCCGGGCTCTGCGTGCCGCCCAACACCAGCGGCCCTGATCGCGCCTTTCTGGACAAGAAAGTCAAGCCTGAGCGTCGCTCCCACGGCCAGCGCTTCCTGTGTCGCGACAAACAGACCTCCCAAGCTCAGGTCCCGGACTCGTGCAGCATCCTCAAGTTTTTCACACCCCCAATAGACCGAGACCCCCTG
>DATHIB010000102.1:0-2052 GCA_035490055.1 Candidatus Limnocylindria bacterium
GACGAAGAACTATTCATGGCTGCCGTCCGTTCCGGCGTGATGGGCTATTTGTTGAAAGATGCTTCTGCTTCTGAACTCGTTGCCGCTGTGCGCGCTGTCTACCGCGGGGAGGCCGTCTGCCCGCCTCAGCTTTGTGCGACGCTCTTCCGCTTCGTTGCTCATGTGGTCGAAGAGACCCCTGTCAAGCGCACGGCCTCAAAACCTGATCTTACTTTGCGCCAGCAGCAATTGGTCACTCTCGTCGCCAAAGGGCTCACAAATAAGGAAATCGCTTCTCACTTGAATCTTTCTGAGTTTACGGTGAGGAATCACATCCATCGAATATTAAAACAGGTGGACGCCGGGAGCCGGAGCGAGGCCGTGGAAACCATTCGCGCCTACGGCTACTCGATCAGTCACTGAAAATTTCATACGCGCTTCGCAGGTACTTCGCGACCGTCCGACTACCTTGCCATGCGCATCTCGGGCCACAAGACTAGGTCAACTACCGCCTTTCACGTGCGGCGACAGCTTTCAGGTCTCGCTGAAGATCCTCGAGATCGTACTGTGCAGTGATCTTGGTTTTCACGTAATCCATCATTTCCCAGAGTGAGACTCCTGCCTCACGGGCAGCACGTGCCAGTGTGAGCTTGCCGTTGCCGTACAGCCGCGAATAGTGGCCCAGTTTCCAGTCCTGTATCGCCCGAGACAGAAGTTTTCTTACCGTCGTCGAGCGATCGGATTGCTCGACTTCCTCTATTGCTTCAAGATCCCGAACAACTGTGTCAGGCAGCCTCGTACCCACCATCTGTTCCTTTTTCATCGCTCAGCCTCGCGAGCCTTCTTCAACACTTCAGCAACAACGGCCGGAGCAAGCCAGATTGTCTTACTCAACTCCTCAACTGCGTCCTCGAGTTCAGCCAAAGTCAGATGCTTTCTGACAAATCCGTGGAACAACATTCCCGCTGTCCCAACGAACGCGACTCCCATGACTTCTGCAAACGATCGCGCCGCCCTGTCGTCTATGGTGACTAGGATTCGAACCTAGATAGCCCCGGATCCAGAAACCGGTAACCGACCAACAAGAGGCTCACGCTAGTGCATTAGAAACATGGCTTAAACGCTCATCCTGAGGGAGTTAGTACGATCTTCTGCGTCTCTTGCCTCCATTTGGCTCCGTCGGGCATCATTTGAATGGTTTGGATGAAGTTTGGGAAAGTCCCCCAAGAACAAGTATATCTCTGGTAGAGCATCCTTTCTCGCTTTCGACCCTCATTTGCCGCTCCAGTTGGGGTCGCAACATCGAGGGACCTCTGGTTTCGTAGAAGCCCCAACTCTCACGCACCTAATCTCCGTGCCGTCTCAAGTAGTCTCCGGGAGGCAAGACAAGGATGCCCTCGACTCTCTTGCCGAAGAAGGATCCGAAGTGCCGAATGTCCCCAGTCAAAAGATGTGTGGCATTAGCTTCGATGGCCGCCAGTAGAATCGGTACGTCCTTCTCTGGCAAGGCGACCCCGTACGGAATTTCACGCTCGCCCGCATCGAAGAGCCGAACCTTTCCTTCCAGCCTCACTAGCCGGGTTCTTTGAACTTCATTACTAAGGTTAGTTCTCGCTTCTTCCAGCGCGTAGCGAGAGCTACACAAGACAACCTCTCTGAGTTTCCACAGCTCAAGAAGTCCTGTATCGGACCGGTACGCTGCCGAAAATAAAACATTAGCATCGAGGAACAGGCGGTCCATCTATGCAGGCCGTCGATGCGGAATCGAATCCGGGTCTATGCCCAGCTTCTGAACTTCTTTTCGTGCTTTGCGGTAATCCGCACGAGTGGTCGCATTGGAGAGAAGAAATTCCGCCTTACGCTCGGGAGTGTACCTTTCGATCGGGACCACGACGGCAGGGCGAATCAGAATGCCGTCTTCTCGTTCCTCCGCGGTAACGACAGTACCCTCTTCAATGCCGAAACGCCTTCGCAATTTGGCGGGGACCACGATTGCGCCCCGCTTCCCCACTTTCGCCGATTCCATGTTTACCTCCCATCAGAAGTGTCTGAATATCAGTATGCCCGATAGTC
>DATHIB010000103.1:0-24446 GCA_035490055.1 Candidatus Limnocylindria bacterium
CCATCCCGAACGCTTCGTCCGCCAGGCACCAAAACCAACTGCGGTCCCAACCGAGGTCTGGATCAACAAACCGCTCAACACAGATGAAAAAACTCACTAAATTCCATGAACACTGGTCTCAAACTCGTTGACACGCGCCGGACGGGCAAGCCGGAAGTTATCAGCTCGCCGGGCGGGTTAGTACCGACAAAAACGCTAGTGCTTAATCGGACGCGCGTTTTCGCGAATATGTGAAGGCAGGCACGGTGCAACGGCCATCTAGGAAGTTTGGGCCGGATCGCCAGCCGATTCGCACGTACTATGCGTAATCGCGGCGACAAATTGAATTTTGACCAGTTAGGATTGAAACGAGCAGCGCCTTCGAGTGCCTCGCACGTATTACATTTCTATGACAGCGGATGATTCTCGATGGATGCAGAATGAAGTTCGCTTCACGCAAACAATTGAACCAACAGAAGAAGTCTGAAAAACAATTTAGCCCCGGCGTGCCGGCCCATCTGTCAAAAAAGCAGATGGTCGGTGTGAACGCAGTTTTGTCCAACTCGTACTGTTTCAATGAGTTCCAAAAGAGTGGCGCGCCCGGCGAGACTCGAACTCGCGACCCCCTGCTTAGAAGTCAGTTGTCCACTTTAATCAGAACTTGCCGGAGCGACCGTAAAGCGAGGGAAAATCAGCAACTTGTGATTAACGGCGACAAACTACTTACTCCTTTTTCTTCACCTTTAAGCAGGGGTTTTGCTGCGATTTGTCACAATTACTATTACATTTCTATGACAGAGAAAATCACGGGCCAATCAAGATATCGTAAAGACCTATTTCTCGAGTGGCTGACCGACCTCACGGTCCAAGCGACGTGTTAGGAGATGGGGGCGAGCAGCATTCCGCGGAATCACACTTCCTCGAACGGGACTTATGACTCGGAATAACTTCCGGTTAGCCCGTGATCCAAGCACAATCGCCAAAGCAACGAAGCGGGCCACCTCTCCGGTTTGCCGCCTACGTGGCCCATCTCACTCGAACGCTAACTTAGAAATTAAGCTTTAGGCCGAGCTGCATGACCCGGTTCGGTTCGCCAATAGCGATTACCGTTGCCGAGGACGGCAGCGAAGCTGAGACGCAACAAGTCTGGGCGAAAATGCTGCTCTGGACGCTGGGTGATCCGGACGTCGCGTTCCGTGGGTTTTCCCAGTTGGTGTGGTTCAGCACGTTGAAGACTTCCGCCCGGAACTGGAGCTTGAAGCGCTCCGTGATGCCGAAGTCCTTCAGTAGCCCTGAATCCAGATTCCAAAAATTCGGCCCTTGCACAATGTTGCGGCCATTGCCATTCTGACCGGGGGGCGGGATACAAAAGAACGTCTGTGTCCCAGTGACATTCACGCAGTTAAAGTTTGGGTCGGCAGGGTTGGTAATGAGTTGGCCGACGTTGTACATTGCCGGGCCCTCCACGCCGCTCACAAACCGGACATGGCCTTTGTCGAGGGGGCCTCGGACCTGCGCGAAGCTGACGTGCGCGCCGTTCGCCGTTAATGAACCACTGGTGATGCTATACGGCTCGCCGCTCTGATAGGCGAAGATGCCCGTGAAGGACCAACCACCAATAATCTGGTTCGCCCAGTTGGGCGCGGAGGAAGCGACCTTCTTGCCCCTGCCCATGGGGAGTTCGTACAGCAAATTTGCCAGCAGCACATGCGTGTTGTTGAAGTCCGAAAGCGCGCGGTCCAGCCGCCAATTGTGGATATCTGTCGGCGTGCGGCTGTTCGTCGTGCTCAAGCCTCCGCCAGTAGCCGCGCCGGTCGGGTCGATAGACATGTCGTCGATGGACTTGCTAAGGGTGTAAGAAAAGCCGAGATCCAGGCCCTGTTCGAAGCGGCGACGCACGGCAATGAACAAGCCGTGGTAATAAGAGTCACCGCCCGAATCCTGGAAGAAGATCTGCCCGAACTGGGGATTGGGCCGGAAGAAATTGGCGGGGAATCCGTGTGCGGTGATGGCGTTGGCGCCCGTCAGCCCATCGGCAAAATTGGCAAAGTTGCCGATGTTGAACGTGTCGAAATCGGACGTCCTGCTGTTGAGGTTGGCCGCAGTCATCATCCCCAACAGCACAGCTGGCGTCTGGCCCGTCACACCGGTCGGGCAGCCGGTCCCGTCTGGCTTGCAGCCCAGTTGCCGGTTTTTCATGGCAATATTGAAATCACTCAGGAATCCAGTTCCGCTAATGGAAACCTGGTTCAAGTCATACGCTCTGTAAAGGTGCGTTCCACGCTTCCCGATGTAGCCGATTTCCGCAACGAAATGCATCGGTAGCTCGCGTTGGATGGTCAAATCCCACTCATGCACCGAGGGATTCTTGATGTTGCGATCAAATGCTCCTACTGCGGGAGCCTGGGTGCTCGGCTGGGGGTTAGGGGACAACTGTGCCGAAGGCGTTGCCGTTGGAGTCGGTACAGTGACGGGAAACCCTGTCGAGATCCGAACCCCGGAGTTGGAGACTAGGGCAGGAGGGACATTACAACCCTGTGTCACAGTCGCGGGCCCGGTTGTCGGGATATTTACCAGGCAATTCAGCAAGAAGCCGGGCATTTTGCCGGCCATCGCAGTCACCTGGAATGTGGACAAGGTGTCGAACAGCCATGAATAACCCGCCCGAACGGAAGTCTTTTGATCTGGCGACCATGCAAGTCCCACGCGCGGACCGACCGAGCCAATGTTGTTGTTCTTGAACCAACTGTCAGCCTTCACATACGCCACGTTGCCTTGCGAGCCATCAGGGAAGACGTTGGGAACGAGCGTCTGCTTTGCATCGTAAGGCGCGGGGTTGTATTCCCACCGGACGCCCAAGTTAAGCGTAAGATTCGGCTTCAATTTCCACTCGTCCTGGATGAACGAGTCGTATTGATGCGCCCTTGTGTAAACCGTCGCAAAATTCGTGCTTCCGTAGGTGTCGCTGCCGAAGTTCGCCAGGAACGCCTGTTGGATGCGACTGGGCATTCCCAACAACTCGACGATCGTTTGCTGGAGGCGGTTGATATCCGTCGAATTCGGCTTGGTCGTCGCGTTGGCCCCTATCTGGCCCGGAACGTTGGTAAAGCCGCTCGAACGATTGCTACGGTTGAAGCGGATTATTGGCTCGACTACGCTACCACCGAAGAAGCCTCGGCTGTCATTGTGAATGTAGAACCGGAAGTTGATTCCGGCACGGACGGTGTGTTTGCCGTGGATCCACGTGATGTTGTCCACCAGCTGCGGCGTAGTAATCGCGCGTTGCGTGTGGGGCGAAAGGCAGTACGGTCCGTCGACGTTCAGCGTCGATCCCAGCACGCAATCGTCAGCCCAGATGGGAACCTTTTGCGGATTCGGAAAGTTAGGGTTGGACTCGCCGAAGGTGAATTGGAAGGCGAAGCGGTTGAAACCCGCGGTCAGCTCGTTGACTAACGTTGGCGAGAAATTGTGGCGGTAACTGATGGCCAGGTTCTTGCCCAGGCGGTTCACTTCACCCAGTGGCGGGAATCCTGGATACACCTGAGGCCGCGCGTTGAGGAAGTCGCCCTGCTTAGTGTTGAACGTATTTTGCAACCAGCGGACAAAGACACTGTCGTTGGGACCAAAAGTATGATCCACGCGCACGTAGTAATTTGGCCCCTTGAACTGGGAAGGCGGGTTCCAGTTGAATCCGGCTTGATTGAGTCCGTCACCCAGGCCGAAAGCGTTGGCAGCCGGCAGGCTGTTCATCAGCGCCAGCACCGCCGGATCTCCGCCGATGCCCTGCGGATCGTTGGCGAAGATGTTGTAGCTGTCCACGCAGTTGCCAACGATCGTCGAGCCATTGCACACTGGAACGCCGGGTTTCAGATTGCCATTGGCGTCCACCAGGAGCGGCGAATTGCGCGTGACCGTTGCGCCGCCCACGTTGATTGATCCGCGCACGAACCGGAAAATCCCAGTGCGTGCCAGCGAGGTGTACACGGTGGGGGCCCCAAATCCCGCGATACCCACATTAGTGGCCGAGATGGGCTCTGTCTGGTTGATCTTGTTGTTCTGAAAGCTGCCGAAGAAAAACGTTCTGTTCTTGATGATGGGGCCGCCGACAGCAAAGCCATACTCATTGAGCTTCAGCTCAGGGCGTTTTTTGCCTTCGTAATTGCTGAACCACTCGTTGGCGTTATAGACCGTATTGCGATTGAAGTAGAACACCGATCCGTGAAGAGCGTTGGTCCCGCCCCGGGTGGCCACGATCACGTTGGCGCCGCTATTCCGGCCTTGTTCAGCAGTAGCGCCCAGCGTGACAGTCCGGAACTCCTGGACATTGTCGGGATTCAGCCGCTGGATATTGCCCTGTGGATTCGGCACCGTAGATTCGTTAGCGTCAATGCCGTCAATCGTGACGTTATGGGAGCGGTCCCGTGAGCCAAACACGTGCGTACCTGAGCCCGCACCATTCGTCGTCCGCTGCACCACACCGGGCTCAAGCGTCAGCAGGGAGAGCGGATTGCGCCCGTTGAGCGGCAGGTCCTGCACCTGTTTTGTATCCATGATATCGCTCACGGTCGCGTTAGAGGTTTCCAGGCGCTGATAGTTCGATTCCACTACCTCGACGGTCTGGCCGACCGTACCCACTCTTAAGGTGACGTCCACAACCAGCGGGGTACCGACGGTCAGTATGTTGTGCACACTCCTGAAGGTCTGGAAGCCGGCAAGCGTCACGGTGATGCTGTAGCTCCCGGGAGTCAGCGATGCGAACGAATAATTGCCCGAGCTGGTGGTGTTTTGATTGAACACCACGCCCGTCTCTTCGTTCTTCGCCTCCACTTTGGCGCTGGCTACGACAGCACCGGATGCATCTGTTACGGCTCCGGTAATCGACGACGTACTGACTTGTGCAGAAACGAAAGGAACATCTAAAACCACCAAGACCAGAATCAAGACAGCGAGCTTTCTTGCCATGGAACACCCCCCGTCGAGTAGTCGCAGAGTGCGAGAGTCCAAGTAGACGTGAATGATCGGCAACCGGACCTGGCAACTGCGAAGTTACTGGTGTTTTTACTCTGCGAATTCGATTTAGTCAACATCCAGATTCAGTTGTCGGGTGCGTTGACCACAGCTTTCATTGGTCGAATAGAAGCTGTGAAGAAACCTATAGCCCGACAAAAGTCTCGCGTTTGGCGACAATCGGAGTTTGCACTGACTGTCGTGCGAATCAATATATGCGATATGCGAACGCCGCATGGGGGTGGAGAGACGGCGCCTGATTCTTACGGATGGACGTAGAACTGCCGTTCACGACCGGCACGTTCCGGGCGGATGGTCGGCTACCCTTCCCTAATCCGATGGTGTCCGAATCGCCCGTCGGGCACGATCGGTGAGGTGTCGGAATTACCCACACCTCCTGTTTGACGACTTCGCCGGCCAGACGGACCTACAGTGGCTTGGTTGCGGCCCTCATAGTCCGCCCAAATCCTTCAGGGTTGGGTTGCGGACGCGCCCGTCCGGGTTAAAATGTGGCTGTCTCAGAAGAAGGAGTGGAACATCTTTGAACGACTTGCCGCTGCGAGCCTGACGACATAGATAGGTGTAAGTCCATCCCAGAAGGGATTCCTTGCGATGAGGATTGGCTTTGCTCTTCCCAATATCGGGCCAGTCGCTACTCCCGAAGCCGTGATCGCGGTGGCGGAGCGCGCTGAGCAACTGGGCTACGACAGTCTGTGGACAATTGAACGGCTCCTTTACCCGGTGAAGCTACAGAGACCTTATCCCGTGACTGCCGACGGTTCGCTGCCTGACGTGTACAAACACGCACTGGACCCGCTGGAGGCCCTGACTTTCGCAGCCGCGCGCACCAAAACAATTGCCCTCGGCACAAGTGTCCTCGACATTCCTTACTACAATCCCGTGATGCTGGCACGCCGGCTGACAACGCTTGATTTTCTTTCCAAGGGTCGTGTTCGAGTGGGCCTAGGCCTGGGCTGGAACAAGGACGAGGTGGATGCCACAGGCGCCGACTTCTCGCCGCGCGGCGCGATGGCAGATGAATTCCTGCAGGTGCTCAAGGCCATCTGGACTACGAACCCGGTTGAGTTTCACGGTAAGTTCTATCAAATACCTAAGTCTTACATTGGTCCCAAGCCTGTGCAGAAGCCACACCCGCCCATTTACATGGGGGCCTTTGTACCGCGGGCGCTGAAACGCCTGGCCAAATACGCAGACGGTTGGAATCCAGTGGCTATTCCGCTGGACGGCATGGCGCAGATGTTCGAATCAATCAAGCAGCTGGCAAAGGAAGCGGGCCGCGATACATCGCGTATTGAGCTAGTCATACGGGCACATCCGGAAATTGCTGACAAACCGCTGGGCAAGGAACGGTCGCTTTTCTCCGGCACGTTAGATCAAATCAAGGAAGACATCGCCGGATGCCGCAGCATTGGCGCCCACGAAATTCATTTTGATCCTACCTTCATGGAGGGAGGCCAGGTTCTAGACCGTTGGCTCGCAGTGATGGAGCAAATGCGCAAACTGGTTTCGTGACCAGATTTTTTGGTTCGACAGAAGTTCCCAAGCTGTTTGCTCTTGGCTCCTCAGATTTGCCAGGGAGGCTAGAACGTGCCCCAAAACGCGATCCGCTTTGGGGTAATCCGGATGATCGGTGCGTCGTCAGCCAGCATTCCGGCGGCATATTGTGGATACTTCTTTCTCAGCTGACGAATTACTCTGGCGCGCTCCCTAGTTGCCGATTTCGGAATCAGCTTGGCCGTTCCACGCACAAGGACGAACCAGAGCCTCGTCCACTCTTCGTAATACTCATCGATAAGCAGCGCAACCTGCGGCGTCGCCCTGATATGCCGCACTCGGGCAAGCCTTTCCGGCGGGAGACGCTTTGGCTTCTTATCAAGTGCCGTATAGAAGACTGAGCTATGGTAAAGAAAGCAGACAGGCACAATATGCGGTCTGTTCTCCGCATCTAGCGTCGCGAATCGCGCGACCCTAGCTTCTTTCAGTCTACTTCGAATTGAGGATGAAACCTGGTTACTTTTGCGACGCATGTCAAGGCCGGGTACCGTTGCACAGATCTTTCTTCGCAAATCAGGGCGTGATTTCGTAGAGATTGTTGAACGGATTCTCGAGAGGTACCCGCCGCACACTGCCAAAGCCGGCGTCTGCGCACATTTCATGGGCGTTGCGCTCATGAAATCCCAGTGTGCCCAGTCCCAGACCACCCCACGCAAGCGAGGTAGTCATGCAATACAGGACACTGAAACCGTGGAACAACGCGCCCAGCGGACCGATGTTCTCTTCTAGCTTGTCAGAGCAGTTGATGTCGAGACAAACGTAGATTCCGTCCGGTGCCAGTGCCCGCCGTATCGTTCTCAAGAGTCCAATCGGATCAGGGGCGTCGTGGATCACGTCAAACGTAGTGATCACATCATAGGAGCCCGGAAGCCCCTTGGAGACGTCAACCTGCTGGAAAGTGACGCGATTATGAACGCCCGCCGCTTTGGCCCTGGCCGACGCTTCCTCAACGGCTGGTCCGTAAACGTCAAAACCAAAATAGTGGCAATTCGGAAAAGCCTGCGCGAGCTTGATTAATGCACGGCCACGGCCGCAACCAATATCGGCGACCGGCACGCCACGTTTCAATTTTGACTCAACTTTGGGCATCGCCGGGATCCACTGTTGCAACAACAAATTGTTAAACCAACCGGCCGTAAATCGTTCCAATCCGTCCCACATTCCGGAAGGATAGTTCGCTTGCCGAACGCCGCCACCTTTCTGAAATGCCTCAGTCACCTGGTCGACGACCGCCACCAATGCGGGGAGCATTTGGTGGATGCCGCCGAAGAAAAACGGACCGCCCTCGGTAGCAATCGCCGCTGCGTGTTCCGCCGGTAACGTAAAACGACGCGTGGCCGAATCGTATTCAACATATCCGGCAGCGGTCATGCCACCTAACCACTCACGCGCGTAACGCTCGTTGGTTCCCGTGCGGCGAGCGATCTCGGCGCTTGTGGCAGGCCCATTGGCAGCCAGATCTTTGAACAGGCCGAGGCGGTCACCAATGGAAGCTAAGATGGTTGTCATCGTGGCGCTCGTGTCGCCCAGCACTTTTTTGACGAATGCTTCCTGTTTCGCCTGGTCTATGATTTGAGCGGTGGCCATAGGCACCTCCATCTGCCCGAAATTATAGCTCTCTGAGGCAATAATCACCTCTTTGGCAGCTTGTACCGCATCGGGCCGCTGCGGACGTGTGGTCGGCAACCCTTCCCTTGTCGGGTTATGGAAGAGTTGCTCGTCATCCGTCCAGAACCGTTGCCGAGCGTTTATGGAATCGCTCGTTTTTGTGTATACCCCGATTTCTGCAATCACGAGCGCGAGGGCGGACTTGCCCTGGCGATGTGCTGCCTTTTACCGAAGCGATTGCTTCCGAAGCGGGTGTCAGTAAACTTGAGGCAATGAATGTCTGGTGAATTTTTGTTGACGTTAAAGGAGACTCCATCGTTTGAAGGTGAGTTGAGCCTACGCCTGATAAAGGACAGCGACTCAGAGGGACGTGCGAGTTATTCCCTCGTCTGCGAGAAGAAGCCTCCATTTGACCGGGAAGAAGTGCCATTGATCGTGGCCGTACGCAGCGGCGTTTTTGGAGATCACCTCGGCCTCAAAGAAATCACCACGAGCATCGGCTGGCGGAAAGATATTCCTCCAGAAGAAGTGGAGGAAATTCTAGATACTCTAAAGAGCCAGATTCCATCCGCTGTTCCAGAAGCCATCTCCGGTTTAGACGGCACCACCTACGAACTCCTGATCGAACGTGGATCCAATATGGTCCAATTCACTTGGTGGTGTGGGCCGCCACGAGTCTGGAAAGCACTTGGAGAGTTGTCAACGAGACTTCTAAACAGGGCCAACGCGTCATCGATGACAAAGTCTCTACAGTCGGACACCAGGAAGCAATTGATAAAACAACTACAAGGGAAGCTGGCCGAACACAGGGCTACGCTGGAAGAAAAAAGCAAGGAATTGCTCAGGACACACAATGATCGCTGTCACGAACTAGCGCGGTCCTTACGGGCCACAGGACTAACTTGCCCAGCTTGTGGCCAGCACTCGAAGGAGATTCGGTTCATCGACAAAAGTCCTGATGCTAAATCCTATTTCATTTGCAGATTGTGTGGCCGGTCCTTTCGACCGGAGGACTTGCAGCTTAAGGGACTGATGTAGCCCCGAGAATGATCGGCCAATCGTAATAGAGTTTCGTGGGGATCCAGGATGCGAGAATGATCGAATCACATGAACAAAGTCGCAGGGACCGTTTAGCGCGCGCTTATCAGTCGCTGGAGGGTTTGCATTGTGGCGATGCGTTTGGGGAGCGGTTCTTCGTTCGTGAGGAATTGGCCCTTTCCTTGATTAGGAAGAAAGCGGTGCCTAGGGCACCATGGGGTTTCACTGACGATACAATGATGGCAATCTCCGTAGTCTCCACATTGGAAGAGCACGCAGAGATTGATCAGGATCACCTAGCGAAGAGCTTTGCGAGAAATTATGATCCGTCGCGAGGGTATGGTCCGGCGATGCATGAACTGCTGGCAAGAATCAGGCAAGGAGGCTACTGGCGACACGAAGCGAAGATGTTATTTGGCGGGCAGGGTTCCTTTGGCAACGGATCGGCGATGCGTGTGGCTCCGCTGGGGGCTTATTTCGCAGACGATCTGGACAAGGTTGTTGACCAGGCGGAACGGTCTGCCGTAACGACGCACTGTCACCGGGAGGCTGTCGCTGGAGCAATTGCCGTGGCCCTGGCAGCGGCGCTGGCGTGGCGGCATGGAAATTCCTCGCAATTGTCCAGCAGCGAGGAATTTCTGCAGCAAATCCGTCAAAGAACTCCGCCAAGTGAGGTTCGCAAAGGGATTGAGAACGCCATCGATTTCCCGCAGGGCACTGCGGTGCAGACTGTGGCCTCGGCTTTGGGGAACGGTTCCATGGTCACAGCGCAGGACACAGTTCCCTTTGCCTTGTGGAGTGCCGCCTGTCATCTGAACGACTACGAGGAAGCGTTGTGGGCAACAGTAAGTGGGCTGGGTGACCGCGACACCACTTGCGCCATGGTTGGCGGCGTAGTTGTAATGCGCACAGGAGTGCAGGGCATACCGAAGGAGTGGCTGCATTGCCAGGAGCCGATTCCTCGACACATGCTCAAGAATTGCGGAATGCCGTCATTCCCTGACAATTCTTGAGAGCTGCTCGCAAGAGCAGTCTCAGATTGACGTGGGCAGGAATTTATCGAAATGTTTGATTGGATTAATTGGGATTAATTCTAGGGACTTCATTTTTTGGGTGATGACGCTGGCGAGTGCAGCTCTGTATGGATGGAGAAGAAGGCGGCTGAAGAGAGCGTCTGCGGAATCATGGGAAATGTTTCATGCTGTCTGCACCACTTCGAGTGCCAAAACTCCCGAAGCTGAATGGATAACTGCTCTGCGAGCATCGGTTGCCGGAGATGTCTGGAAACCCGGGCTGAAGCCATCTGCTTCGGAAGCGCAGATCCAGCAACATCCTTCTTGTTGCGATGTCCCCGGTCATACGGAAAGCACGACGAGCCGGGCAGGAGGTGCAGAAAGTGTGGCACAGGCTCAGACATATCCTCTTCTCTGTCGCGATGCGCCAGAGCCAGCGGAAAGCACAGCACCCCGAGTGGCAGATCCGGAAGTTGTCTGGGTACATTGCAAACCGGGCGACCCCAATATCGCTAAGCGGCGGCACTGGCTAGTTGAAGGCAAGACCCATTTTACAGTTATCATGTTTCCGCCTGCGGATCACGAATGGGAAAAAATTCATGAGGGCCAGAGACTACTTGAGGAAGGGACCGGGCAGGAGGCCAAGTTCCGTTTCAATGGCGCCAAACCATGGACGTTATTCCCCGATTTCAACGTAGGTTACGACCGCAAAAGGAAGCGACCGCTGATGCAGTTCCGTGAGAGGCTTTGAGAACTGCGATGCAGCCGCAGAGAAGCAACCGATTGTGGGTCTCTCCGTGAGTTCCCACGGCGGCATTATAGTTGGGATCCGAGAATGTTTCCCAGGCGCTGCTCTCGCCTAGCTGCGACTACATCAAAGAAAGCGGGGAGCTCATGGACCTACGTGTCGGGGCCGCCAGAAAGCTCGCCCTCGCCATTTCCGGGTGGTTTGGTGGCGCGAAGGCCAATTCCGTGACCGACGGGCAACTCACAACCTACCACGATGTTTTTCCACAGTCGGCGGACGTCATCCCCGGCAGACTAAAAGTGAGAATATTTCTTCACGAGATAGAGTACGAAAAGGAGATACTTTCTTGCTGGTCGTATGTGACCGACGGGCTCGTGGCGCAAAAGCAGAAAGAGATTATCTTCACCTTGCGCCGGGACCCGGGCCAGAAACCTGAGGACTATCCACGCGAATTGCTCGACCCTTTTGCGACATTCTTTCATTACGCCGAGCGAGGACAGCTCGTGGACGTCGGTCAATCGACCCTGTTTGGCGAGACCGGATTGGGGGGGCGACAGAGACTTTCGCGGCATCGGTTATATTGAACCCCAGGGTTTCCCAGGCGTGGAAACGAAGGGTGTCCCGCTCCTGGCGGGCATCCTCCTCAAGAACGATGAGGCCCAGGTCGCGTGGGATCTCGGGCTCACTCTTGTCACCGCTTTGTTAGGAATGAAGTATCGCTACTATCCGTGTCCCACGTGGTCCGACCTTAAACGCGAACCGGTAGCATCTCTGCACGCGATGGAAAAGAGCCACCTCTGGGAGATTGCAAGAGTTCCCGCTCGTGCCAGCTATTACGAGGAACGGAAACACGTCTTTCTCTCTGTACTACCATCCAGCCGGGCAAGCCTTCAGGGATTCCTTAACAAGCTTCCTCCCGCCAAACCGCTGGCTCTCCGCACTCAACCTGATGTCCGTGCCAACGCATGTTTGGTGTGGCTGTGCTTACCGAAAACTCCATCCAGCCGTTTTCAGCCCAATGTCACATTGTTACATTCCGATCTTCTGGTTAGCCTGCTTCAATTTCATCTTCTTGAACATCACTGATTTCAAAGGTATTCGCGCCTGATAGCATTTTCGGTAGGGACACCCAGAACTAAGGTGTTCAACACCTCCATTCTACAGCAGACACCCTATTGATTTTAGGCGTTGTGAATCCCATAGGTAGAGTCAGTCGGCGCTTAGGGCATCCATGCCCGTCCGGGAGGTCTCCAGGGTTCATGACCGCGCCCGTTCCAACCAGTCGATCCAATGGTCGATCCGAAAGGCGTATCCCGCAGAGATTGGCCGCAGAGCTTTCGCGCCCAGACGAATCTGTGCCTAAGGAAATGACGTTCACTGAGAACGTGAGTCCTCGAGGCCTACGCCTCACCACGATGCAGCGCTGGCAACCTGGAACTCGCGTGGTGCTTACTTTTCCCCAGAATGGCATTCGGTCTGAAGGCAGGATCGTTTACTGCCAGCGCGTGGAAAGTGGCAACTTCGCCCTTGGGCTAGAGCTGCCGTGGCAGGTACAGCGCTGGCAGATGCTGTGGTAAACGCAGGCGGATGTTAGCTTTGGCGGTCGAGAAACATCGATCCAGAGAACGAGTGCTCTGTTAGGTTCACTCAATTCCCCTCGTCATTGTGCATTGAAATAGTAAGAAGGCGCACATGGCCCAATACCTCCATATACGGTGCGCCGTCAGGACCGACAGAACGAACGCACATGAGCGCATTCACTCTGTGGGTGGGGTCAAACCAGACGGCGGTCGCTGGAAACTGACCCAGGACAAGGCTATTTCATACATCCAGGACGGGACTTACGTGTTCTATATCGAGAAACCTGGGGGGCATCGGCTTGACGTGATCGTCGCAACCAGTGCATACGGCAATTACCTTAAAACCGTCGCTGATAGAGAGCAACCGGATAAACTTCTGTTTCTGTCTCTGCCGACCTGTCCCTAGATGGAGGCGCAACGACCGAGGCTCACTTGAAAATTATTGATTCAGTGCTCGTATTCTCCACGCGTTCTGGATAGAAGCTAGAGCCGAAGGCCCGCGAGAAATTCAGAAAGTGCATGCCTTTCGTCGACGGCTTTCTTCATACCCTCTCTGAATGCAAAGCCGTGATTGCGTAGCGACTTCGTGAATCGTTCGCTGGGTCACTCTACCGCTTCTTCAGGACTTCCAAAGATTTCAGCGCGGCTGCCAGTGATATCTGTTCCTCATAGTCGTCTGTGCGCAAACAAACTATGAGAGACATTTTTCTGTCCGCGCTGCGGGCTGAAGAATTTGGCTTCTGGCAAGAGCGTGCCTTCCTTGATCAGGATGGTCCCCGTTTTGATGGTGTCGCGGAGCACAAGGAGCAGCCATGATGAGATTTGGAGTTGGCGAGTTGACAGGTCAAGGGGTTCCTGTCTCGCTCCTGGTGCGGCATTTGTCGCGGGAGTTATCGCGAGAATTCGGCGGCAGCATCATCGAGGATAAGACCGGCCTTAAGGGCAATTATGATTTCAAGTTGCAATGGACGCCAGGCGTGAGCCACGCTCCGACTGGCGGCCAACAAGGAAGTGATAGCACGCCGTCGGGCGATTCTTCGAGGCCTTCGCTTTTCGCGGCGCTCCAGAAGCAGCTTGGCCTGAACCTTGAATCCCAAAATGGCCCTGGGGAAACTCTCGTCATCGATCATGTCGAGAGACCCTCGGAAAATTAGAAGCGAGCGGGCTATTCGATTGCGTACCTTCGATGACCGCTGTTCCGTGTAGAATGCCGACTTCAGATTCGTTCGGCGTTCGCATAATCAAGTGCCCGTCACTGTCCGAGGCTGTAGGCAGTATTGGCCGGCCACTCGGAGACCCTGCGAACATTCGCAGCGGCCCATTACACTTCATCAAAAGGACTTCCTGAGCATCCTAATGCCGTGCTCGGCAGGACATTTCTATGACAGGACCTGATTCTCAGTCGATGCAGAATTGAGTTCGGTTCGCGTAAGCAATTGGATCGATAGAAGAAAGAGCGCAAAGGCGCTTCCGACTATTTAGTGGGCGAAGGAGCCAAATCGAGACTCCCGCAGTGGAAGTAAATCGCGTTAATGAAATTCTGTTTGTTCCGGAATCCCCGAGCTGTGTATTTGATCCACTGGATCTTCGCGTTGAGCGATTCGCTCGCAGCATTGGTGATGCGATGCCGTAGATAGGTGATGATGTTCTCGAAGCGGCGCTTCAGCATCGCGGCTACCTCCTTCATCGGCTGCAACCGACTGCGCACGGCCCAGTTGTACCACCAGTGAAAATGTCTGCGGGCCGGCTTCTCGTACACATAGTCGTAGAGATCCATAGCGGTCTCCTTCAACGCCCAGGCTCGCGCGGTCTTCAACTCGCTTTTCCTCAGTTCTGCAAATTCTCGCTTCTGTTCTCCCTCCATGGACGCGGGATTCCGCAGCCAGTCATACTTAGTTCCTTTGAGACGCTCATCGCCCTCGGCCTTTAGTACTTTGTGTTCTCGTCGGCGTACGCGATCCACGGCTTCTCCCAAATGCTTTGCAATGTGAAATTTGTCGAACACCATCTTCTCTTCCGCCTTTGGCAGGTGTCCTCGCACTGAGGCTACATACGGATCCCACATATCCAGCGCCACGGCCTCAATGCTCGCTTGCTGCTCCGCCGTGATGGTCGGCCAGAATCCGTCCAGACTACTCTGCTCGCGATCTTCGGCCACATACAGCACGCGACTCCTGGTCAGATCGTTCACTAACGTCAGGTACTTATGCCCTTTGCGGAAGGCCTTTTCGTCCACTCCCAGATACGGAATCTCTTCCGCCTGGCGCCGCGCCAAGCCGCGCTCCACCGCCCGTTCCATGATCCCGTGTATCTCATCCCAGCTCAGGCGCAACTGCTCGCCCACCGCTTTCTGGCTGGCATGTTTCAACCACTCGATGGCCAAACCCTCGAATAGTGCGGTAAAGCGGCTGCTGGCTTCCGCCCAAGACAGCTTCACAACGCGCACTCCATGCTCCGGGCACTGGCTGCGCGGTGGCTCGGCATGCAGGATGGTGCGGTACTGGCAGGTATCCAGATGTCGCCATTGCCGTTCCGGCTGATGATCGTAAAGTGGACAGAGGACTCCGCATTCGGCACAAGCCCACTCCCGGTTGTCCTCGTGGGCTAGATAGACGTGCACCTCACCCTCTTTCAGTTGGAGGTCCACTCGTTCCACCTGCCAAGGTCCTTCAATCCCTAGAATACGTTGATATAGTTGGTGATCTTGCATCCTTCAATTTTGCCATGACAGCCGCTAAGCTTGCGACCGAGGGCTAAGGGGCACACGGCATGGCGCCTTTGCAGTTTCCCTCTTTCCTTCCATGGCAGAGCGGGTTCAGAACGGCCCGCAGCAGTCAAGGGCGCGCCGCTGTTCAGGCGCGGCGCAGCGAACCCTTGACGGCGAGGACCGCTCTGAAAGAATCACGGGAGGAAGGAAAGGCAGTTTGATTCCGGCCTATTCGCCCACTAAAATTCCTGAATTCCCAGAGCAAAAAGGCCATAGTCCCGCCATCCTCCGACCATCTGTCAAAAAAGCAGATGGCCGGGGTGAACGCAGTTTTATCCAACTCGTACTGTTTCAATGAGTTCCAAAAGAGTGGCGCGCCCGGCGAGACTCGAACTCGCGACCCCCTGCTTAGAAGTTACGCAGTACAAAACTCTAAGTGCCGCTTCTGGTGTCGCTTACGAGGAAGCGCGTCATTTATCTCGCCCTTGAATTGGACCGAAGTTGGACTGAAACTGGTGGGGTGGACCCCTAAGATGGCACAACTTATTTGGGCACCGTTGGGTCACCAAAAATCTATGGTGCTCGCGCAGTGCAAGCTACATGGACGCCGTCCCTCTGGCCAGTGACGGGCACATGTCCGAGTACACCACTATACGTCCAGGTGACCACCGGAAAATTGGGCCCAAGGATAACTTCCGAGTGGCCGTTTCGATACGTCCAGAACCTCATCTTTCGATTCCCAGACCCCGTTTGTGGACTCCGAACAACGCAAGCTCCTTAATTGCCATTGCTTTGGCGAATCGCTGTCATGCTCAACCTCGCAGCCCAGTAATTTTTTTGGAACTTTTTGGATATTCAGACGTCTATGTAATACGAGGACTGAGTATGCCAAAGCCTGACTCACTCCAGGGTTCGCTCGATTTGCTGGTGCTGAAGATCCTCTCGCGCCGGGCGCGGCTGCATGGCTACGCCATTATGTCCGCAATCCAGAATATGTCCCGCGAAGTGCTGCGAGTGGAAGAAGGTTCGCTGTACCCGGCGCTGCACCGCATGGAGGAAGCAGGCTGGATTCGCGCGGAATGGGTCACCAAAGACTCCGGCAAGCGGGCGCGCATGTATGAATTGACCGCGGCGGGCAAGAAGCAGTTAGGCGCCGAAGAGTCGCGCTGGCAAGCGGTGACTTCCGCAATCAATCGCGTTCTACGGGAGGCCTGATATGCCGCTGTGGTCACGGTTAGCCAACTTTCTTCGCGGCGATCATTTGAATCGCGAAATCGACGAAGAATTTCAGTCGCACATTGAAGAAGCGATCGAGCAGGGCCGCGACCCTGCCGAAGCCCGAAAGGCGTTTGGCTCCGCGCTGCGGCACCGCGAGGAGAGTCGCGATATCCGGTTGGTGGCGTGGCTTGAATCGTTGCGCGCGGACGCAGTGTTCGGCTGGCGGCAGCTTAATAAGACCAGGGTCACGTCTCTCGCGGCAATCTTGTCGCTGGCCCTGGCAATCGGTGCATGTACATCTGCATTCCGGTTGATCGACGCCCTGCTACTGCGTCCCTTGCCTGTGGCGAACGCTGAGCGTCTGTACGATTTGTCACGTCAAGGGATAGGGCCCGATAACAAGCCGCAGACCTTCGATGGCTGGGCTTATCCGGACTTCCAATTGATGCGGGCCGCGGTTGCAAATCAGGCCGAGTTGATCGCCGTCTCGTATGCCGAGCCGGTGGATCTGACTTACAAGTCAGACGAGGAGATGGAAAAAGCGTACCTGCAATATGTTTCCGGTTGGATGTTCCCCACGCTGGGTATTCGGCCTGCCTTAGGGAGAGTGTTTACAGAAAACGACGATCTCAAGCCTGGTGGGCATCCCTATGCCGTGTTGTCGCACGATTACTGGACGCACCGCTTTGGCCAGGATCCTGGCGTGATAGGCCGTACCTTTCGCCTGGGCAACACAATTTACGAGATCGCCGGCGTCGCGGAGGCACCCTTTACCGGCACCGAGCCCGGCACGATAGTTGATATTTTCGTGCCCATCATGATGCATCCCGGGGTGACGCGCAAAGACTGGACCTGGCACAGAACGTTGTTCATGCCAAAACCGGGGGTGCTGGAAAATGACAGAACAGCGCTCGAATCGATCCGGCAAAAACTGCAGGCAACTTTTCGCGCATTCGAAGAAGAGCGAGCCAAAGGTTTTCTGGGGATGCGCAAAGAAGACATCGATCATTTTTTGAACCAGACGCTTTTGCTAGAGCCGGCAGCGACTGGAGTTTCGGCGCTGCAGTCCGAGACACGCCGGCCGCTTGCGATTCTCGGAGTGCTGGTAGCTTTGGTGTTGCTCATCGCTTGCGCGAACGTCGCGAATCTGATGACGGCGCAGGCCTCTGCACGGGCGCGGGAGATGGCTGTGCGTGTGTCCATCGGCGGCGGACGATGGCGCCTGGTTCAGTTGGTCCTTCTGCAAAGTGCCTGGCTCGCCTTACTTGCGGCTGTGCTCGGCGGGTTGTTTGCCTGGTGGTCCGGGCCGTTTGTCGTCAGCATGATCAATCCTCCGGACAATCCGGCGCGCTTGCTCCTTCCGGCGGACTGGCGAGTGCTCAGTTTTGGATTGGCGCTGGCCCTTGGCGTGACGCTGCTTTTTGGCCTGGCTCCTGCCTTACGCGCCTCTTCCGTGAATCCAGTTAGCGCGCTCAAAGGAGGAGAGGACCCACACTCCCGAAGGCGATTGATGCATGCGCTGATCGCGGTACAAGTATCGTTTTGCTTCCTTGTGCTTTTCGTCGCAGGGCTTTTCGTCACCACGTTTAAGCGTTTGTCCAATCAGCCGACCGGCTTTTCCGTGGACCGTTTGCTGGTTCTCGATACCGTGGCAAAGCAACCTCAATCGCTGGAGTTCTGGGAGCAAGTGGCTGAGCGACTGCGAAGCGTGCAGGGAGTCGAAAAGGTCGCGCTGGCGGATGAGCCGCTGCTCGGGGCCGGCAGTTGGAACAATTTCATTTCGGTCAACGGAGCGCCACCCAACGGGATTCTCTCTTACATGCGGGCCGTTTCTCCCGGCTGGCTGGAAACGATGAAGATTCCCCTGATTGATGGCCGCGACTTCCTTCCGAGCGATGCACATCCGGGGTCCGCGCTCGTCAACGAAACCTTTGCGAAGGTCTATTTCGACGGTCTGGATCCGGTGGGCAAGACGTTCGACCTCAGTTTTGACGAGGGCGTACGCCTGCGATATCAGATCGTGGGACTTGTAGGGGATGTTCGTTATAAGAGTCTGCGCGAGCCGATCTTGCCCCAGCTATATGTTCCTTTTCACTCCGTTGACGCCACGGGGGCAACCGTCAAGAAAACCAACGGAACACTGCTTGTGCGCACATCGCTTTCCAGCCCTCTTGCGTTGGCGTCAACTTTGCGGCAAGAGGTACCGCAAGTCCGGTCCGAGTTCCGCGTCAGCCGCATCCGCAGGCAACTGGAAATCAATCAGTCGCACACGGTGCGCGAGCGTTTGCTGGCAACATTGGCGCTTTTCTTCGCCATTGTCGCGCTGCTGCTCGCCGGTGTCGGACTTTATGGCGTGCTGCACTACTCCGTTCTGCAACGCCGGCGCGAAATCGGCATCCGCATCGCGGTAGGCGCACAGGCGGGAGGCATCGCGCGGCTGGTCACCAGGGATGTCTTCTCCATGGTGCTCTTCGGTGCGGCCGCGGGCGTTGGCCTGGGCATGGTTTCCGTTCGATTCATCGAGTCCCTGTTCTACCAGGTGAAGGCCACCGACCTGCAAATGCTCGCGCTTCCGGCGCTGACCATTCTCGCGGGAGCTTTGCTGGCTGCGCTGCCTGCCGTGATCCGCGCAGTGCGGATCGATCCAGTCACCATGCTGCGCGCCGAATAAGCGTCCCAACCTGCGAATCCCACTCTTGCACGTGGGCCAGAAGCTCAGTTCTGGAGGGCCGCGATCGGTAACGTTACTATCGGCCTCCGATTGATTCCCGACGGGCCACTCGGAAGTAATCCACTGGACGTATAACAGCGATTGTGGACAGGTGAAATCCGTCGCGGAATCGGGACTTCTACGAGTACGCGACAAATCAGGAGTTGTCGCTGGATTCCTGCAGTTCCAAACTCGTCCCTCCGCAACTGCCGCCGCTGGCCTCCTGGCGCTTCAATAGAAGTGAACCGCGTTTCGCGGTCGAGCCAAGACTGATCAAGTGGTCACTCGCTTCATAGTCGCGGTCAGGTTCAACCGTCCCGGCGTCGATGTGCAGTACGTACGTGCCGTTTGGAATTCCATCGAAGGCGAAAGCGCCGTTGGCATCCGATGTCGTGTGATACACAGCTCTCGTGGTTGCGTTCTGCAATGTGAGCTTTGCGGCGGCGATCGGCACATCAACGCGGTGCAAAAGATTCCAAATAGGAGTACCGCCCTTGCCTGGTTGCGAATCCAGCAGTTTGCCTGCAATGAGGCGAGTGCCAGGAGCTAGGTCGCCCCAATCGTAAGCCAGGTTGCGTTTTGCTTTTCTGGACGGCCTTTCCTTGATGTGGAAGCAATGGTAAGCTGCGCCGATGTCGAGGTACTCGGCATCTAGCCAATAATCGCCCGGCGCAAGGTTGAGGATGCGGGCGATACCATCCTTGTCCGTCGTTACAGTGAACTTTTTTGCACCGCTAGTGCCTTGCGGCCCTGTGATCTCGACAGTTGCCCCCGGAAGAGGTTTATCCGCATGACGGATCTTTACGGCGAAGTGGCTGCGCATTTCGATGCCTCTGTCCAAACACCCGGCCAGCGAGCAAGCACCCGCCGGGACCGCAACTAGTGGTAGGAGGCAAACCATTACGAAACTCGCCGCTGATCGACTCAATGCTGCTCCCTCCTGATCAGGAATAAAAAGAGCGCCATTGCGATAACGAAGACAAGCGATATATCCCGTGGTTCTTTCGACAGTGCGCCGATAGTTTATTGCAAACTGTCGCTAAGTGCGAACCAACCATCCTGTCCAGGTCCTGGTACCCGTCCATGTGGAATTTCAAGTTTCCGAGTACGGCACTAATCAGGCAAGTGGAGGGAGATCATCAATCCGAGAGCCTTCTGTGATGGATTACTGTCGCGAATAATCGTTCATTTGACATAGAATGCGGCGCGGGAGCGTGTAGCGTTCCCGCCCCTTCGTGCATCGATTTGTTGGGAGAAGAACCGAAGATGAAAATTGTAGTGCTGATTGCACGGATTTTACTGGGCCTGATTTTCGTGGTGTTTGGGCTGAACCCGTTTCTGAAATACATTCCGATGCAAATGCCGCCGGGAACTGCCGGCCAATTTCTAACTGTCCTCTTCGTATCGCACTTCGTGTACGTGGTCGGCGCGGCGCAGGTCATTGGTGGAGTGCTGCTCCTCGTTAACCGTTATGTGCCACTGGCTCTGACGATTCTCGGGCCTGTGATCGTGAGCATTCTTGCCTATCACTTGCTGATGGACCCAAAAGGGCTGCCGCTGGCGATTATAGTGACGGTGCTTTGGTTCATTGTGTTTTTCCGGTACAAGCAGAATTTTTCGGGCATTTTTGCGGCGCGGCCAGCTTGAGCCAAGCAAGGGTCGCGTCGATCTTAGGAAGTAACCGCTTCTTAAGTCTGGTAAACGCCGATCTCGTCAACTTGAATCCGTCGCGAGAGCGGCCTGTCAAATGGACGAGAGCGCTGACGGGCCTGACCTAAGTGACCAGTCGGACTGTGGTTCTACCGATTCGACTTGAAACGAACCATTGAACTGAGTGCAGCACAAAAAAGACGAGAAAAATAGCTGCAGCAAAGCGGAAATCGTCTCTGAAGTTTTCAAGCACCATTGGGCCAACGGGACGGCCGTTCTCTGGGGTCCAGAATGCATTTTGGATTTGAAGAAAAAAGATGAGACCAAATAGATAGGACATGACAGTAATAATTTGTCGCAAGTTCGCTGACCAATAATTAAGCCGAGCCAAAGTGTTCTGGAGAGAATTGTCGGTGCGCACCGTCCGTAATGAGCGGAGGCGCAATAGAGCGAATGACGCGAAATACGTCGTGTAGATGCAAACTAACAGCAGAAGAAGTAGAAAAAGACGAAGCAAAGGAGTCAGCTGCTGCCACACACTGGACCACTCAGGAAAATACTGGCAGAGTTTTATCAGCACGGTCATTAGACACCAGGCAGTTCTAGTTGGTTCCGCGAAGACCATCACAGTCCCAGCTAGACTATCAGCGCCTGGCAAACAGAGTTCTCGTAGACTTGTCCCTCTACGCACTCTTTCGCGATGATTAGGTCATTCGCCAAATTCCCTGTACCAGTTGTTATCTAAGGACGTGAAAGGATCGCCGACGTTTTGGACCAAAGCGAAATACGGCAAAATGAGCATCGAGGGACGCGACCCGGTCAATACCGAGACGCCGCATTACGGCGAAGCTGGTGCGGTCGACGAGGGAAAAATCCTGGTCATGCCAAGAAACACCAATATCCCAGGCAACCTCCAGGTCCGCCAAAGTGACCGCTTCGATTAGGGCGATCCCACTCCTCAGGCCTTCCCAAAATCCCTCCGCAGCTTTGCGCTCAAGTTTGTGGTGAAGCAACGTCCATGTTTCTACCAAAACGTGATCCGAGGTCACCAGTGTTTCACCAGACTTGAGAATCGCTTTTGAGCGAGCGTTGCTGCGGTCGGAAGAGTCCGCGGCGGCATACCAAATGGAAGTGTCGACAAATAGGCTCATATCGGGAGAGCGCTAGCGACGTCGAAGTTTCCTGCGTGTGGAATGAAAGGCCTCGGCGATCATGGAATCCTTCTGGCTCGCAATGTCTGAGCCGCCCGAGCTTCCGAGGTCGAAAATACGGTCTACGTGAGCTGCTGTTTCAGGTCGAGCAAGATCACGTGCGACTAGACGGCGGAAATATTCTGCGAGAGACACCCCGAGATCATTGGCGCGCTGGCGCGCACGGCGCTGCATCTCAGTTTCAAGAGTGATCTGGGTCTTTGCCATCATTATGGCTCCATCATACTGCACAGACTTTCCGCCGCCAAGAGTTGTTTTACTGTGCCTCCAAACATGTGGCTGGCGAATTGCTATTTCGACCCCCTGTAACATTGTTACATTGGATGAAAATTGCTTGATGGAGTTTTTGCGGAGCACAGCAGTTAGCCAGATCATTCGCAGTGGCTTGGCCTGGGGCTATCGACTCCTTTGCGAAACAGCCCTCTTTTTTTGGGCTATTCTGGAAAAGATGAGGAATCCATGTCTTCGCCGTCTGCCACTAAGGCTTTTACATTGTGTAAG
Source organism: Candidatus Limnocylindria bacterium (assembly GCA_035490055.1). GTDB lineage: Bacteria > Acidobacteriota > Terriglobia > Acidiferrales > UBA7541 > Acidiferrum. Next base: position 22,546 of record DATHIB010000103.1, read on the forward strand.
TTGCTGTCCTATATATTTCTGCCTCGATTTGTCCCTATCTAGTGAGTTCTTAGCGAAGCCGACAGCTTTGTATCCAACAGGCTACTAGTCCGACGGTTGTGTTCCGCAAAACAGTACGAATGACCCATTTTGGAATACGCGGCACTCATGCACAAAGGTAGAACGGGTCCTGATAGTTCTGCGACTTATCGAGGATCAGGCGGGATCCCCATTCCAAGCATCCCGCTTGGTGCGCGAAAAAGTGAGGGGCGTGGTTGCGCCCGTCAGATTGGCAGCGGCTCACCGGAAGTGGCGCGTTACTCAGGATCGGAGTTGCTGCGATGTCGCGGAGGCGACGATATGTCGTTAGACACGCTTGACCAGAAGACTATGGACAGTCTTCCGCATCTGCCGGACGTGTATGACGCGTACGGGGTCCAGGTCAATGCGCTGTCGGTCCGCGAAATCTTTGATCTCTACGAGCACACGGGTTTCCTGTATCCCGATAAAGCCACGCGCCTTTTTCCCCATTTCGAACAAGTTCGGGAGAATTGGCGCCGGATGTTGCATGCCGGCCAATCTCTCCTGTATGTCCTGACGGCCGGAGACAAGAAACGAGGGCGCGCGTGGAGAAGCGTGAGCTAGAGGCGGCGCTCATAGGCCAGGAACAGTGATGCGTAAAGTCACGGCGACGCTCGATTAAATCATGGAAGACCTGCGCGAGGCGATGCGCCTTGAGGTCGCGGTCAGAAAGCGCAACGGGAATCGGAACTGAGACCCTCAGGAGAGATGGATCATGCCGAAGATCTTGTTAGTCGAAGACAATGAAATGAACCGGGACATGCTATCCAGGCGCTTGCAGCGCAAGGGGTACTCCGTTGTCACCGCGCACGATGGCGAGCAAGGGCATTCGCTGGCCTGTTCGGAGATGCCCGACCTGATTTTGATGGATATAAGTCTTCCGCTGATGAACGGCTGGGAAGTGACTGGCCTTCTGAAGAGCAACGAATCCACGCGGCACATCCCCATTATCGGACTGACCGCGCATGCTTGGGTAACGGATCAGGATAAAGCGTTTGAAGCAGGCTGCGATGACTACGACACCAAGCCGGTCGATTTTGGACGGCTGAGCGAAAAGATAGAGAATCTGCTGCTCGAGAAGAAACTATCATGAACCCGCGACCGAACCGCTTGCTCATCGTCGATGACAATGAAATGAACAGGGACATGCTGGCCCGCCGGCTGGTACGCAAAGGGTATGAGATCTCGATGGCCGAGAGCGCGCACGGATTGCTGCAGCGCGTCAAACAAGACGGCACCGACCTGGTGCTATTAGACATCGAAATGCCGGAAGTCAGCGGCCTTGACGCGCTGAAAATGCTGCGTGAGGCCTACTCTGCGATCGAGCTGCCGGTAATTATGGTGACCGCAAAGAACCAGAGCGACGATATTGTCAAGGCGCTGGACTTGGGGGCTAACGACTATCTGACGAAACCGATTGACTTTCCTGTGGCTGTGGCGCGTATAGGCACGCAGTTATCACACAAACGAGCGCAGGAGGCGTTGAAGGAAAGTGAAGAGCGCTATGCCCTAGCGGCTCGCGGCTCCAATGATGGCCTTTGGGACTGGAATCTGTCGGCCAATATTGTGCATTTCTCCCCTCGCTGGAAAGCCATGTTGGGCTGTCAGGAAGGCGAAATCGGGGACAGACCTGAAGAATGGTTTGACCGGATCCATGACGCGGATCGAGAACGAGTCAAAGAGGAAATTGCCACCCATCAAAAAGGCTTGACTCCTCATTTCGAGAGTGAACACCGCGTGCTGCATAAGGATGGAAGCTTTCGTTGGATGCTGAGCCGAGGGGTCGCCGTTCATGACACATCCGGAAATACTTTGCGCATGGCCGGATCACAGACCGACAT
>DATHIB010000104.1:0-63340 GCA_035490055.1 Candidatus Limnocylindria bacterium
TGGAAAAGACGCTCGCTTCGCGAGCTTGGAAATTCCTTCGGGATTCCCACTTTCCCACAGCCGCAACAACAACAAGCGCTCTCCGGTTACATATCAAATGGCTCGACGGGGATCGCTAGGGTTACATTTTTTGATGGCTTGACGGGTCCCAGACCGCCGTGCAGCCGTTCGACATGAAAAATGTATAGCGTCTTCCGACACACTCTCACTTGCCCGTATATTCGGATTGCCGGAATGTCCGATCAGCGTTAATCAGGCAGTAGCCATCGGCTGGCTGACCACGGTTGATCTCCGTGCCACTTCGGATGCTGACATTCTGAGTACCGATCATGCAAAATGTCGCGGTCACAAAAAGTGTAACGGGAATCATGCTCACAGTTACGTCCATCATGGCCGAGCTAAAAAAGAAGGGCAGCGAGAAGATGCGCAACATGTATGCCCGTCACGGGATGGCCACGGAGCGCATGTTCGGCGTCAGCATCGCGGACCTCAAGGTCATCGCGAAAACAATCAAAGGACAACAGGCTCTCGCTTGCGAGCTTTACGAAACGGGCAACCTGGACGCCATGTACCTCGCCGGGCTGGTGGCGGACGGGTCGCAAATGACTAAGAAACAGTTAAATGGGTGGCCGAGGGTGCGGCGAATTTGCAGATGATTTCCGAATACACAGTCCCCTGGGTGACGGTTGAGAATCCGGACGCTCGTGACTTGGCGATTCAATGGATCAAATCGAAGAAGCAACGCGTTGCATCCTCTGGTTGGTGTACATATGCCGGACTCGTTGCCGTGAAGCCGGACGAGGAATTGGATGTCTCGGAGATCGGAGGCCTTCTCGGTACCATCGTAAAAGATATCAACCGCGCTCAGAACCGGGTTCGGTACACTATGAATGGTTTTGTAATTGCGGTCGGAACTTACGTCAAACCATTGTTGAAACAAGCGAAGGCGTCGGCCCGACAGATCGGCGCCGTCTCTGTGGACCTGGGCGACACGGCGTGCAACGTACGACCTGCCACCGCGTACATCGAAAAGATCGAGGCGTCCGGCCGGGTGGGTCGAAAGCGAAAGACGATCCGGTGCTAGTTCGGAGACACACTAGACGCGGTCAACTCCCGATTACCGGAGAAATGAAATCCGAGAAGCGCGCATTTTTGCTCATTCGATTGGAAGGCTTAAGGCTGTGAAAGGAATCGCAAGATCTCGCGCATCAGCCGCGCTCCCTGGTCGGTCGCGAATATGAACTGAGCATGTGCGGAGCCATCGAGGATGACCAACTCTTTCGGCCCCACAGCTCTTTCGTAATTCGCTCGAATCTTAGGCAGCCGCGGTCCGTCATCGTTTGCATCGTCTCGGGCCACGATGAACAGCTTGCGGCCCTTCATCTTCTCTGGCGGCCGGTCGGTCCACGCTGCCAGCAACACCAGCCGATCAATTTCGCCCGGTTCGGCTTCAATAGAGGCATCGGCGGCCGCCGCCCCTCCAAAGCTCGCCCCGATAACGGATACGGTTTTCGCGCCAGTCTTGTGGAGGTAGTGTACTGCGGCCAATACGTCGTACTCGACGCCTTCCTCAGCGGACTTCGATTGGGGTCCGCGCGACTGGCCGCGCCCGCGGAAGTCGATGGCCAGTGCGCGAAATCCGGCCTTAACCAGCGCCTGCGCCTGCTTCTCCCAGCTCTCCTTGTTGAAGCGGCCTCCGTGCGCCAGCACGACGCCGCGCTCGCCTTTTCCGTAGGTATCTGCGTAGACGACGCCTCCGTCCTGAGTTGGAAAGGAGACGTGCTGTTGCGCCACGGCAAGCCCCGGCAGAAGAAGGAGAGTCGCAAGGAGCGCTCTGAGGGTGAACATGGGGGAATTGTACTGCCACTGGTGATCGATTTCCTGGATAACTCCCGAAGCAAGCCGAGAGTGTTCACCGATACAGCTTGGGCTGACCTATGGTTGTGTTGCTGGATATTTGCCGGGGCCAACAAATTTCCGCCCATCCACAGTTCATACGTTCGATGGGAACCGAGCACTGCCTACACTTGGGAGGGGATCATACCAAACCGAAGCGGCCCCAGCCCAATACTGGGGATTTTCTCCATGTCCCCTGCCAAGACTAATTCGGCACCGTGGTACGCGGCCTCATACTAATTTACAGGCCTGGTCCACTCAACCTCGCCACCACGCGGTCCAGAAGTTCGGTGCTGGGAAGTTGCGGCGCGCCTAACGATCTTCACTTGGATATATAGTCGGGTAATCGGAAACTGCGCGAACAAAAGATTCGCCGGGAGGAAGACTTACTTGGCGAACTTCGAATATTTTGGAGGCCGCAGCTTGCTTCCGCCCTCGAATAGCAGGTGGTCGAGAGATAATAGTCCCGCGCCGACGGTGGCGAGCGCGAAGCTTCCCGCCAGCATCGCGAGGGGGAATTCGTAATTATGCACCGCCAGGTAGCTTCCGGTGCTGTGGACCTTCCAGATTGCCACGCCCATCTCAATGGCTAGGAGCAGCGCGGCCGCCTGCGTGAACAACCCTAAGACCAAAAGAATGGCGCCGAAGACCTCCAACACCCCAGAAACGTAAACGAAGTATCCCGGCAAACCGTGCTGCACAAAGAAACCCTGCATCCCTGCAGCGGAGTACGCCAGCTTTGGATAACCGTGGAAGAAGAAAATCAGCCCCAGAACCAGGCGGAGGACCAGCAACCCCAGCGGCTGAAGGGAATTGAGAGACTTCATAAAGAATCCTCCGCGATTCGTTGCCAGAGTTCGCTTCGAACGCTTCGGAATTTTAGCAGAAATACAAAGCCCTCAGCGGCGCCCCCGGCGTTGCCAAGGTTTCAGGTACAATCTTTAGCGAATCACGAAGAGCAACAGGGAATCATGACGACGGTTGAGAAGATTGGTGTCATTGGCGGCGGAGATGACGCTGGGCGGTTGAACGGAGTCATTCACGGCGGGGCGCGTGCCGCGAACAGCGCGCATTGCGTGCGTGCCGCCGGCGCGACATTCGAGGGCGGCACATGAAGAGGAGACTCCTCATTGCGGTCCCGCTGCTGGCCCTGGTGACTCTGGTGGCGTGGATGCTCCGGCCCAAGCATGAAACGCTGGGCGAAGCCTTTGTGAGCGAAAAAGTCGCCCCTCTCCTGAGCGGCATCGCGCAGGTCCGCGAGCAGGTGGGTACGCTGCATTATGGTGAACGCGTGGACGTGGTCGGCAAGCGCAATGACTACGTGAAGGTGCGAACCAACGCAGGCACGGTTGGCTGGGTGGAAAGCCGGCAGTTGATGGAGCCAGCCGTATGGCAGCGGAGCATCAAGCTCCTGGATCAAACGCGAGGAATGCCGGTGCAGGCGCGGGGGCGCACCAAGAAGTCCACCAATCTGCATGTGCAGCCCGGGCGAACCGAACCGCGCCTCTATAAATTCGGACGAAACGCTCCGGTGGAGATTGTGGGCCGCGCGGTGGCGGATTGGGTGCAAGCCGCGGATGAGAAAGAAGCTGCGAATGAGCCGCAGGAGACAAAAAAGGAGGACTGGTTTCTGGTCCGTGGTGTTGCGACGCGACCGCCTGGGGAAGCCGCGGCTCGCGCAGCCGAATCCACAAACACCACGCAGCCCGGCGATCCGACCACACCGATTGCGGGCTGGGTGGTGGCCCGGTTCGTGGAGCTGGATTTGCCGGATCCCGTGCGCGAAGGAGCGAATTCTGCAAATATCCGGCCGGTGGCATGGTTTGAACTGAATCGCGTGAACGACCCGTCGGGCAGCAAGCCTCAGTTTCTTGTGGCCGCGGCGCGCGGACCGGAAGGCCAAGTATGTGATTTCACGGCGCTGCGCGTCTATACGTGGTACGTCAAGAAGAGCCGATACGAGACCGCGTTCATCGAAAATAACCTGTGCGGCCAGTTACCCGTTCGCGTCGGCAAAGGCCCCAAGGGCGAACCCGAGTTTCGCTTTCGGGTGATGGATGGTAACAAAGAAGAGCGCGTCTACCGTTTGAACCAGACCGTTGTTCGCCGCGTCCGCGAAGCGGGCGGAGCTTCCGGAAAACACGGTTCGGCTAAACAGGCAAAGCCAGCGGCAAAATAACGAATTTGGTTCAGAACCTTTGCAATGGGACATGGCGGTCTTCAGGATACCGGAGTAGTTGAGATGTCGCTCGCAGTCTGAGGGCAAGGGCCCGAGACGGAGAATGAAACGATGACGCTGCACATCAGCGAAGCGGAAGTGCGTGCGGTGCTTACGATGCCGCTGGCAGTCGAGGCCGTGGAAGAGATCTCGCGCAAGCAGGCGACGGGGGAAGTGGTCGTGCACCCGCGCAGGCGGTTCGAATTGCCGGGCGGTGGATTCTTTCACTATATGGCGGCGGCGGATTTCTCCTCTGGCTTTGTGGCGATGAAGCAGTACACCTTTGTGCGCGGCAAGCTTCGTTTTCTGGTTCCTCTCTACGAGATGGCCACGGGCGACCTACTGGCGCTGATCGAAGCGGATTACATGGGGCAGCTGCGGACCGGCGCGGCCTCCGGCGTGGCCACGAAATACCTGGCGCGCAAGAATGCTCGCGTCGCAGCAATCATTGGCACCGGGGGGCAGGCGCAGACGCAGCTCGAAGCGATTGCCGCCGTGCGAAAGCTGGAATCCGCGCGCGCTTACGGGCGCGATGCGGCCAAGCTCGAAAAGTTCTGCAAAGAGATGTCAGAGAGGCTGGGCATCCCCGTACACGCGTGTGCGTCCGCGGCCGAGGCGGTGCGCGGCGCGGACATCGTCTGCACAGCTACAACATCCTCGCAGCCGGTTGTGAACGGTGCGGATCTGGCGCCCGGGGCGCACATCAATGCCATTGGCGCCAACCACGCGCACAAGCGCGAGCTGGACGATGAAGCGGTCGCCAGCGCCGACATCATTGTTGTGGATTCCGTGGAACAGTCACGGCAAGAAGCGGGCGATCTGATCATCGCTTTTCATGGCGATGAAATTTGCTGGACGGGCGTCAAAAAACTTTCTGAAATTGTCGCGGGGAAAACCAGCGGCAGGACCAGCGATACGGAAGTCACACTCTTCAAGTCAAATGGGATTGCGTCCTGGGACCTCGCGGTGGCGATGAAGGTCTATGCGATGGCGCGAGAGAAAAAGCTTGGCAGGGAATTGCCACTATGGAGTGACGGTGCAAAAGGCTAGCTGGGCGGCCTAACTTCCTTTTTCAAAGAGTTTGCGGCGCAAGGCGTCATGCAGCCGCGACTTCACGTCTCCAGGCAGTTCGACCGGCTTCGAATCGCAGAAGACCTCCACGGTCAGCCTGGTCTGTTCGACCACCATCTTGCATTCTCCACAGTGCTCGAGATGTCGCTCGAGTTCCTGCTTCACCGATAGTTCCAGATCGCCGTCGAGGTAATCGGAAATCTCGCGAATGAGGCTCTTGCAATTCAATTTGTGTCACCCTGCCGAAAATAGTGACTCAGCTTCTGCCGGAGTTTGAGCCGGGCCCGCAGCAGCCGGGACTTTACCGCGGGAACCGAAATGCCGAGCGCTTTGGCGGTCTCTTCGGTTGAAAGTTCTTCGACGTCGCGCAGAACAAAAACGATCCGGAAATCCGGCTCGAGGTTGTCGATGACTTCGGACAAGATTTCGTGCATTTCCGTCTGGGCAAACCGCTGCTCCGGACTTGGCCCCCAATCCGCCAGTTCGCGGGGCATGAGGTCTTCGTCGCCTTCCACCGGCTCGTCGAGCGAAAACTGGTTCGGGCGTCGTTTGCGCAGTCGCATCAGCGCTTCGTTCGCGGCGATGCGCACCAGCCAAGTGTAAAAGCGGGAGTCTCCTTGAAAATCCCTGAGGTGCGCGTAAGACTTGAGGAAGGCATCCTGCATGGCGTCCTCGGCGTCCTCGCGATTCCGGGTGATGTTCATGGTCAGCCGGAAAATTTTCGCCTCATAGCGATTTACCAGCTCTTCGAAGGCACGCACATCACCACGTTTCGCGGCGGCCACCAGAAGGTGTTCGTCGTCGCGCGCAACGGTAGAAGGCAGACGGTGGGGATTTGGTGCGCTCAATGGTTTAGGCAGGCCGATCGGCGTCCGCAGCCTCGCTTTCGAAAGTATAAAGGTAGCACAGAGCATCGAACACTTCGGCCTTCTTCGTGTTTTGATGCTGCTGATGGTGATGAGATTCAGGAAATAAGGGAAAGTTACGGCGTTGTTGCGCTTTGAGAATGGCAACGTATAGGTTGCCGTTGCGGAGCCATACTCAAGTCATTCAAAGATAGCTACTTAGAGGGCATTGCGGCGCCTCCCGCCACTGGGAGAGCGCACACCCATCATGGGGACTAATTCGAAAACCCTAGTCCCGCGGAAGTTGCCGCTTGGCGGCACCGCTAGTACAATCTGGCGCGGGAGCTCTTCGACCAACGCACTTCCGGCGGTATCGCTTCGGCTCTCAAACTACGGTTCGCCGTCCTACGCCTTTCCGGCACGATGAACTGGATTTGCGAATGGCAGTGAGCGCTATCTCCGGCAGCTACTTTTTTTGCCGGTGAGGATACCAAGAAAGGCTCGGCCGCCGATGTCGAAATGCGCGCTCCTTACTTCAAGGCTAAGTAGTAAAATCAAAAGGCATAGTAAGCTGGCGTAATGCGAACACTTCCCGATCATCTCCGCAAAGGCATGAAGCTCGTGATCGTCGGCTGCAATCCGAGCGAGTCCTCCGTCCGCGTTGGCCATTACTATGCGGGGCGCGGGAACGAATTCTGGCCGATGCTCTACAAGAGCGGCGTTGTGCCGGAGCCCTTCGACTACCACGACGACAAGCGGGTGATCGAATTCGGCGTTGGACTTACGGACCTGGTGAAGCGTCCCACGAAAGGCATCGAGGAACTGAAACGCGAAGACTACGCTGAAGGCCGCATCGTCCTCTCGCAGAAGCTCGAGGAATTCGCTCCTCACGTCGTGGCCTTTAACGGGAAACTCACTTATGAACAATTTTCCCAGCGAAAATGCAAATTTGGCTTGCAGAAGGAGCTGCTCTACGGTGCGCGGGTGTACGTCCTGCCTTCCACCAGCGGCGCGAACACCACGGGCAGGAGCGAGAAGCTGCGGCATTTTAGAAAGCTGGCACAACTCGTTGCTCGCATCGGCAAAGAACACGAGGCCCGAAGCCACTGAACGGAGTTGCCTGTGAGCAATACTCCACAAACTGCCGAAGCCGGACCGGTCATCCAGGAAGGCAAGCACGATGGCATCGCCACATTGGTGATGAATCGCCCCGACCGGTTGAACGCGCTGAACAACGAACTGGCGATGGCCGTCAACGACGCGCTCAGCCGCATCGCAGAGGATCAGAGCGTCGGCGTGGTGGTCATCACGGGCGCGGGGCGCGCTTTTTGCGCGGGCGGGGATCTCGGCGCGCTGGGGAAGGGCCGCCAGACCGGCGCAACGCGCGAGCTGGAGCCGCTGCTGCGCGCCGGCATGCAAATGGTTCTCAAGATGCGCACGATGCCCCAGCCCGTGATCGCCGCTGTGAATGGCGCCGCCGCAGGCGCGGGCATGAACATTGCGCTGGCCGCGGACATTCGAATTGCAGCGGAAGAGGCGACCTTCGGGGAGAATTTCGTCAAAGTCGGATTATTTCCCGATTATGGCGGAACGTATTTTCTGCCACAACTGGCCGGGCCCGCAAAAGCCGCGGAGCTTTTTTACACCGGCGACATGATTGACGCAAAAACTGCGCTCGCGCTCGGCCTCGTCAATCAGGTCGTTCCGGCCGCGCAGCTCGAAGCGGAAGTGAAGAAACTTGCGCAAAAAATTGCTCAAGGTCCTTTACTGGCCATCCGCGCGGTGAAGAAGGCACTTTTTGCAAGTCAGGAAAAGGAACTTACCCGGGCTCTCGATAATGAAGTCCGGGAACAGATTCATTGTTACCTGTCGGAGGACTGCAACGAAGGAATTCGAGCGTTCTTCGAAAAGCGGCATCCGAAATTTCAGGGCCAGTAGCCTTCCCGGTTCAAGCGCCGCGACAATCATGACCACCGGCCACGAAACGATTCAGCTGCGGCTCGAAGATCGCGTGGCGTGGATTACGCTGAACCGCCCACCGCTCAATATTCTCGATATTTCGATGATGCAGGCGCTTGATGCGGTGCTGGAACGCGCTCTTTCCAAATGTGATTTCGTGATTTTTCAGGGCGCCGGTCCCAAGGCTTTCTCCGCCGGAGCGGAAATCGCCGATCACACTCCCGAGCGCGTCGAGAAAATGCTCTCCACATTTCATGCCGTCTTTCGTAGGCTCGCTGCCGCCGACTGCCTAAAAATCGCCGCCGTCCACGGGTACTGTCTTGGCGGCGGCATGGAACTCGCAACTTTCTGCGATTTTGCCCTAGCCGCAGAATCGGCGCAGTTCGGCCAGCCGGAGATCAAGCTTGGCTGTTTTCCTCCCGTCGCGATGGTTACGTTGCCTCATCTTATTGGAATGCGCGCCGCCACTCATCTGATCCTTTCTGGCCAGCAAGTCAGCGCGGCAGAGGCCTGGCGCCTCGGCCTGGTCACGCGGGTGCTTCCCGATGCTCAGCTGCCCGTTGCCTTGGACAGCTTGCTCGAAGAACTTCAAACGTTGAGTCCTACTGTTCTCCAGCTAACCCGCAAGACTCTGGGACGTATCCACTTCGCGGACTTCCCGAAGCAACTCGAAGAAGTGGAACGCGTATACTTGACGGAGTTGATGAAGACCCAAGATGCGCGGGAAGGGATTCTTGCTTTTCTGGAGAAGCGCCCACCGATATGGAAGAGGAAATAGATGGACGAGTTGGAGATTACGCCCGCGGACGTGAAAGCGCGGCTCGACCGCGGAGAAACAGTGGTTCTCATTGATGTGCGCGAGCCTTGGGAACACGCTCTCTGCCGCATCGAGGGCGCGAAACTCGTGCCGCTCGGCTCGCTGGCGGCAAGCCTGCAGACGCTTCCGGATGTGGACGAAGTGATTTGCTATTGCCATCACGGCATGCGCAGTTTGGACGCAGCTGCATGGCTGCGATTTCAGGGCATCGAGAGGGCGAAATCCTTGGCTGGCGGAATTGAGCGCTGGTCGCTCGAGGTGGATCCGAAAGTTCCCCGATATTAGAAGGAGGGCGCAGCAATGCTGCGCCCCTACAAAGATCAAAAAACACGACTGAGAAAGAAAGCCTTGCCAAAGACGAAAATCAAGTTTCTGCAGAAGCCGACGTGAACCACGTGCCGCAAAGCAAGAGGTCTCTTGCTGGAGATGGGCGCCGAACTTGAATCACGTGATTTGGATAAACAGCGATTGACTGAGCCCGAACTAGAAGAACTGATCGGCAAGCGCGATTACAAAGAGTTTCTGAATGCTCGAAATGAACTCTATCGCACGCGGAAAATGAAGGAACATCCGCCCTCGCGCCCGGAGGCCATCCAGCTCATGGCAAAAGAGCCGAATCTCATTCGCAGGCCGGTGGTCATCCGAGGCTCGCAGATCGTGCTGGGTTTTGATGAAGAAGCGTATCGGAAACTTATGAAGTGATGTTCCGTCGCTCGGAGATCAAAGGATGGAAGTAAAGACGATCGCAGTGATTGGCGCAGGCACGATGGGGCGGGGAATTGCCTACGCCGCTGCTTTCGGCGGCTACAACACCGTCCTCGAAGACGTGTCGCGTTACGTGCTCGAACAAGGCATCGCTTGGATTCGACATTCGCTCGAAGAAGGAGTTGCTCGCGGTAAGGTCGAAGCGGGCGTTCGTGATAAGGCGCTTTCGTTGATTTCCACGGCAAGCAACGTCGAAGACGCCATCCGAGACGCCGACCTGATCATCGAAGCCGTCCCGGAAGAGCTGGAGATGAAGCTCGAACTCTTCACCATCTTCGACAAGTTCGCCAAAACTGGCGCCATTTTCGCGAGTAATACTTCTTCTCTGTCGATTACGGATTTCACGGATGTCACCGTTTCGCGCGACCGCTGCGTGGGAATGCATTTCTTCAATCCCGTGCCGAAAATGAAACTCATCGAACTGGTTAGGACACCGCATACTTCCGATGAAACCGTGGCCATCTGCCGCGAAGTCGCGCGCCGCATGGGCAAGGAAGTCGTGATCGTCAACGAGGCTCCCGGTTTTATCACCACGCGCGTCAACGCCCTGATCGGCAATGAAGCCTTCAACATGCTCGAAGCTGGAATTGCCACGCCCGAAGACATCGATAAAGCGCTGAAACTTGGCCTAAATCACCCCATGGGCCCCTTCGAGTTGATCGATCTCGTCGGTCTGGACGTGCGGCTCAAGATTCTCGAGTATCTCCATCAGACCCTCGGCGAAAAGTACCGGCCCAATTCCTTGTTGCGGCAATACGTTCAGGAAGGACGGCTTGGGCGCAAGACGGGGCGCGGCGTTTATGACTACAGGCAACAAAAAGCTGCGGAAACAAAGATATGATCGCACCAGTGAGAATGGATTGATTCCACGATGAAACCACTCGCAGAGAGAATCGTCATTCAGCAGGGCGACCTGACGGAGATGGATACGGACGCGATCGTCAACGCGGCCAACAACGATTTGATCCTGGGCGCGGGCGTTGCTGGAGCCATTCGCCGCAAAGGCGGAGAAGAGATCCAGCGCGAATGCGATGCCATCGGCAGTATCCCGGTCGGCTATGCGGCCATCACCGCGGGCGGAAAACTGAAGGCGCGATTCGTGATTCATGCGGCCAGCATGCAGCTCGGAGGGAAGACGAGCGCGGAGACACTGCGGCGTTCCGCGGTCCATTCATTGAGAATAGCCAATGAGCGCGGCCTGAAAACAATCGCATTTCCGGCGGTGGGCACCGGCATTGCGGGATTTCCATTGAAAGACTGCGCGGAGATCATGCTTCGCGAAGCGGCACAGCATCTCAAGGGCGAAACTTCTGTCGAAACGGTTTATTTCGTACTTTTCGACGAAGCTGCGCAAGGAGTTTTTGAGCGGGCCTGGAGAAAGATCCAGGCTGAGCCCGCTGCTGATTCGGCTGGAGCCAAGGGCGCGTGACGCCGCTCGCGGAATTACTTGCCAACCGCATTCGCCGCTTCGGCCTTCTTACGTTCGCGGACTACATGCGCGAATGCCTCTACCATCCGGTCCACGGCTATTACAGCAAAGCGGAGTCCAAGCGTTTCGCCGACTACTACACCAGTGTCGACGTGCATCCCATCTTTGCCCGTCTCCTGGCGCGACAGTTCGCTGAGATGTGGGAAGGTCTTGGCCGTCCGGCGGAATTTGCGCTCGTTGAGGCGGGGGCCGGCGCCGGGCGGTTCGCCGGCCACGTTCTCGATTTTTGCGAGGCGAAGCTCCCGGCTTTTTATGATGTCCTGCGCTACGCCGCGGTGGAGCGCTCCGCGTCGCGGCGCGAGCAGGCAGCGATGCATGCCAAGCGCCACGCGGCCGCCGGGCACTTTGCCGCTTGGGCCGAAATTCCAGCCCACATCGCCGCAGGCTGCTTCTTTTCCAACGAGTTGGTCGATGCGCTGCCCGTACATCGGGTCGTGATGGTTGGTGGCACGTTGAAAGAGATTCTCGCCGGCTTCCGCGACGGGCACTTTATAGATGTTCTGGCGCCGCTTTCGACTTGTGCCATCTCTGAGTATTTTGCGGCGCAAAGTATTGTCTTGTGCGAGGGCCAGCACGCCGAAGCAGGGCTGGAAGCGTGCGACTGGATCAGCGAAATTGGCCGCCGGCTCGAGCGAGGTTACGTGCTCACCATCGATTACGGCCATCCGGCGGCCGAACTCTTTGACGAGCACCACATGCGCGGGACGCTTCTGGCTTATCAAAACCATCGCGCCAGCGAGGAATTTTATGGTTCGCCCGGCGAGCAGGATTTGACCGCGCACGCCAATTTCACGGCGCTCGAATCCTGGGGAAAACGGTCGGGCCTTGAAACCGCGGGGTTCGCTTCACAGACCGCATTTCTACTGGCGCTCGGGCAGGGGAATGAATTTGCGGACCTCTACGATGAAGGACAAACCGGGACAGACCGCACGAAAGCGCGGCTCCAACTCAAGACGCTGATCCACCCGGAAGGCATGGGCGAGCGATTCCGGGTCCTTATCCAGCGAAAAGGTGACGTATCCGGGCGATTGACAGGCCTTGGGGAATCTGACGGCTGATTTAGTGTCCCACTCAAATGCAGGGGGCCCCCTTCCGGTATGGTCGGAACCTTCACTCGTCGCGATGCCCTCAGGCAGCCAGACTGCCGCACTCCAGAGTGTCCGCGCCGGGCAGCTGCAGGCGGGGCGGATTACCGTGAGAACTGCCAGCTGGAATTTGCGGCCCGGAATGAAAAAAGCGGCAGAGAACTCTGCCGCAGTCGGGAAAAATCCGCACTCTTACCCAAAAAGTAGAAGACCACAAGGAATATAAGAATCAAGGAGTTTTTGCTAGTTTTTGCTGCCTTGTCGTTGGGACAGCTTCGCACGGACCCTTCGTGCAACGCGAGCAATTCTTCGCGGAAGAGGAACGCTCCCGACCGCTGCAAAACGATTCCTATCGCTGAGAAGGGTTGGGCTTCTTCAGAACGGGCTTCTCGCCGGAGGCCGGAGCGGGAATTGCTGCCGCCGGCTTCGGGGTGTGGCCGGCCGGAGGGGTGGCGACGGAGGTTCCGCCTTCGGAGTAGGCTTTTTTCAGGAATCCTTCCGCGACTTGCTGGGCGCCGCCGGTGTCGTCGTTAGTTTGTTTTGCTTTGCTGTATTCGTTGACGGCGCGCTCGCGCTGCCCCAGCATGTCAAAAATCTTTCCGAGGTAGATGTGACTCCAGACTTCCGACCACTTTTCCGAGGGTTCGGGAACGGTTTGCAGCGCTTCGCGGAAGGCGTTCGCTGCTGCCTGATAGTTTTTCTGGTAGAAGAACGCTTCGCCCATGCGGAAATTCGCCAGCGGCCGGTTCGGCTGAATCGCCAGCGCCCGCTGATACTGCGTCACCGCATCGTAAAAGCGGCCTTGTTCGGCGAGATCCTCGCCCCGCGCAATGGCTGCGCGGGCACGCAGTGAAGTGCTTCCCTTCAGGATGAGGTTATTGGGATCGATTTTGATTCCGCCGGGCTTGGGCCGGCCAAACGTTTCTACCGTGAACCCCGATTCCGTGCCGATCACGTCGATAGTCTTCAGTTCCGGATTTCCTTCCGTATCGATGCGCAGATCCACGGGCATGCGAAAGGTGTCCAGGGGCTGCTTGATCTTGCCAACGACGCGAAATCCCTTCGGTGTGCGGTACACCACGTATTCCAGCGAGAACTCCGGCACACCCGTTGAATTCAGCCACTGGGCGAAAAAGCCGCGCAAGTTCGGAGGCTCTTGCGGCGGTTTCGCCGCGGCTTGCGCGCGGCGCTCCGCGAGGTTTTCAAAATCCTCGATCCGCGCGCTTTTCTCCGCAAATTGAAAGTAGAAATCGCGCAGAGCGGATTTGAAGGCCACGTCGCCCATTTGCGCCCGCAACATGTGAAAAAGCATCGCACCTTTGTTCAGCACCACCGAGCGGTAATCGGGGGAGTAAGGAGCCAGCCGTGCGGATTGCGCGATAGGCGCGGCATCCTCATACATCAGCGCGCCAACCGCGAATTCGTCCACGGCCCGGAGCCCCGCTTCTTTGCCAGCGTTTTGCTCCGCGTAAAGCGCTTCGGAATACCGCGCCAGCCCATCGCTGATCCAGACATCGCCCGGCGTTGCCGGGAGAACCTGAACGCCCCACCATTGCGAGGCCACCAGGCGTGCAATGGTGCGGTCGCTGCTCTTGGGTTCCCAGACGCGCTGGCTGAGGAGCAAAATTCCGGGCGCCGCGTAATCGCGTAGGGTCCCGTCGGGCAGCTGGATCAGCGTGAAAGTTGGATCCGGTATGGGTCCAAACATGTCTGAAAAAATAATCGCCGAGCGCGCCACGCTGGCCGCAAATTCCTCGGCATTCGCGGACGACGCCCGCGGAGCGTAGACCGCGACGTTGATTCCTTCCGCCTGCTTTGGATTGAGCTGGAGATTGCCCGCTACAAACGTGCCATGAGGCGCGGGATTCTTGCACTCGAAGGTGTAGAGCAGCCGCCCGCCTTCCACGACGTTTTTGCCGGGCATGGGCGACGGAGCGGAAGCTTTGCCGGTCCCCGCGACGGCAAAGATGTCTGGAACGTTCAGCCGGAATGTCGCCGTATAACGGTTCGACGGAAAGTTTGTGAGCGGAAACCACCTTGCGGGCAGCAGCAAGTAAGCGCCATCTTTGCTGATCAGCGCGGCACGCACGCCCGGCACAGGGCTGTTCTCTTCATTTACGAGCAACCCCGCATAAGTGTAGGTGAGGGTGACGCGGCCGGCGGTGGCCACGGGCGCGGGCAGTTGGACGACAACCATGAGAGGGTTCTGGTTGTCGCGCTCGAAGGTCAGCGGTTTGCCGTCGGCTCCTCTTACCTCTTTCACAATCAGATTCGGGTGCAGCTCGACGCGCACGCTGCTGGAGGCTTCCACGGCCTTGAAATCGATTTTTGCGGTGGCTGAAATCGATTGTCCAATGGCGTCCAGCGAGGCGGAGACGTCGTAGTGTTCGGCGAGGAAATTCGCGGGCCGGGGAGCCTGGGCCTGGAGCGGGGCGGCAGCGCAAGAAAGAAAGATCAGCGTAAAGAAGACAAATGTACCAGGAACTTTTCGGCGAAGGGCCATCGGACCCCTTTCAAATATCTTCAATTCTGCACCAATGTACATCTATAGGATACCAAACCCGTCAGTTCGCGTTGCTTTTGGGCGCGGTCAACAGCTTTACAATTTCATCCGCGGCCCTTTCGACCGCTCCCGGGGGGCCCAGGAGCTGCCGCACTTCTTCCAACCCGCGGCGCATTTCTTCCACTCGCTTCTTACCTTCTTCCGAGGGAGAAAGCAGTTTTTCCGCTTCTGCGGCGACTCCTTGCGATGTGAAGTCGTCCTGGATCAATTCAGGGACGACTACGCGTCCGGCGATCAAATTTACCATGCTGAAAAACCTGGTTCTTACCAGCGGTTTTGCGAGCCGTGCCGTCAGCGGAGAGAGCCGGTAAACAACAATCATCGGTGTACCGAGCAAGGCCGTTTCGACCGTGGCCGTGCCGCTGGAGACGATCGCCAGGTCCCCGGCTGCCAGGGCGTTGTAAGTGTCATCCTCAATGAATTTGACTTGCCGCTGTCCTGGAAACAGTCCCTTCCATTTCTGCGAGTCCAGCCCGGGCGCTACGGCAACCACAACGCCAAAACTGCCCGGCAAGGTCCGACCCAACTCCGCAAGGGCTTGCACCAGTACAGGAACATGGTGGGCGATCTCGCCCCGCCGGCTGCCTGGCAAGATCGTGATGATGGGGTTCCCTTGTTCCAGACCGTATTTCCTGCAAAATAATTCCCGAGTCAGTGTGACCTTCACGTTTCCCACGAGCGGATGCCCGATGAATTTCACCGGCACGCCGGCATCGGCGTAGAACTTTTCCTCGAAATGGAAAATACACAGCGCCTGGACGAATCGCCGCCGCACCAAATTTACGCGCCACGGCCGCCACGCCCAGAATTGCGGACAGATGTAATAGACGTTTCGAATGCCCTTCAGGCGCAGCTTGCGCGCCAGCCGCAGATGAAAACCGGGGAAATCCGTCAGAATCGCAAGCGGTGGCCGCCGGCGCTCCGCTTCGTTCACGAGCCGCCTCATGGCGCGGTACAACGACGGCAACCGCTTCAGCACTTCGGTGATTCCCACGACGGAAATCTCCGCATAATCCGTGATGATCTCGACGCCCGCCGCGCGCATCTGCGGCCCGCCCATCCCGAAAATCGCCACGTCCAGGCGCTGCTTCAACGCGGTCGCGAGCCGCGCGGCATACATGTCTCCGGAAGCTTCGCCGGCGGAGAGAAGGAGCGGGATTGGCGGCATGTTTGTATTGCGCAAGAATCAGTCACTGGCCGGTAACACGGAGGGTTCAGCCGAGCCGTTGGCTTCGATGGGAAGGTGCAGCTCCTGCTCCTTGTACTGCAACTGGTAAAGCCGATAGTAAATTCCGCGCTGCGCAAGAAGCTCCTGATGCGCGCCCTGCTCGCGCAAGCGCCCTTTGTGAAACACGAGAATGCGGTCCGCGTGCTGAATGGTGCTCAGGCGGTGAGCGATGACCAGCGCGGTTCGACCGGAGAGCAAGCGGTTCAACGCTTCACGAATTAGTAGCTCCGTCTTCGTATCCACGCTCGAAGTGGCTTCGTCCAGAATCAGGAAGCGCGGATTGTGCGCCAGCGCGCGCGCAAAATTGATGAGCTGCCGCTGCCCGACTGAAAGCGTTGAGCCGCGCTCGTTAACGCTGGCGCCCACTCCCTCCGGCAGCGAGCGAATGAATTCCCCAAGTCCAATCTCCTCAACCGACCGCTCCACCGTGGGGCGGTCGATGCCCGGCGTGCCCAGCCGGATATTCGTTTCAATCGTGCCAGTGAATAGAAATGGATCCTGCAGCACGATGCCGAATTGCCGCCGCAAATCCTGCAATTCGATCAGCCGAATGTCCTTGCCGTCCAGGAGAATTTGTCCGCGTTGAATGTCGTAAAAGCGCAGCAACAGGGAAATCAGAGTGGTCTTCCCCGCGCCCGTGTGTCCCACGATGGCAATGGTCTGCCCGGGCTCCACTCGGAAGGAGACGTCGCGCAAGACCCAATCTTCTTCGGCGGGTTCCGCGACGTTGCGGTAGCTGAACCACACGTTGCGGAATTCAATCTCGCCGCGCGGATGGTCGAGAGGAATGGCGTTGGGATCCGATCCTGCCGGCACCGGCTCATCCAGTAATTTGAAGATGCGCTCGGATGCAGCCATCGCGGATTGGAGGATGTTGAATTTCTCACTGAGGTCCTGAATCGGCCGGAAAAAGCGCTGCGCAAACATGGTGAAAGCCGTGAGAACACCGAGAGTAAGCCCGCCAGAGAGAATGCGGTTGCCGCCGGACCAATAAATCAGGGCAATGGTGGCGAAGCTGAGAAATTCGACCGCCGGATAGAAGAGAGCGTAGGCGAGAATGGCATCGCGCCAAGCAAGCATATTGTCCCGATTGCGCTTCTCAAATTCGTCCATGGCTTTGCGTTCGCGATTGAAGAGCTGCACGACGCTCATACCGGAAATGTATTCCTGAAGAAAAGCGTTGATGCGGGCAATGGCCGTGCGGATGCGGCGATTCGCGTCGCGGACGAATTTGCGGAAAATCATGGTGACGATCAGGATGCCGGGGAGGACGGCGAGCGTGTCCAGCGCCAGGCGGCGGTCGATCTTAAAGAGCAAGCCGGCCATGACCGCGAGGAGAAAGAAGTCGTTGATCATGGTAACGACGCCGGCCGCGAAGAGATCGTTGAGAGCATCGACGTCCGTGGTCACGCGCGTCACCAGCCGGCCCATGGGATTGCGGTCGAAGTAGCTCATCGGCAAACGCTGCATGTGGCTGAATATCTCGCCGCGCATGTCGTACATGGTTTGCTGGCCGACACGCTGCATGATGCGAATCTGGATGTATTGGGCGAGGAAGTCGAACACCAGCACGGCTAGCAAGAAAAGGCTGAGCCAGCCGATGCCCGTCCATGCAGACGCTTCCGTGATGGCGCCCTTGAGTTCAGGAACAAAGTAGCTGTCGATGCCCTTGCGAAAAATGAGCGGGGGGGCAAGCTCGAGCGGCGTGACGATGGCCACCATAACGAGCGCGAGCACCACGCGCCATCTGTACGGCTTCATGTACTGCAGAAGCCGCCGCATCAAGCGCGAATCATAGGCCTTGCCGAGGGCTTCTTCTTCGTGCAGGTTGCTCATGCGCGTTCGAGCTCTTCTTCCAGCAACTGTTTCTGATACAAATCCGCGTAGTAGCCGCCGCGCGCGAGCAATTCGTCGTGCGTTCCGCATTCGGCGATGGCCCCTTCGACCAGGACAACGATCTGGTCGGCGTCGCGAACGGTCGAGGTACGGTGCGAAATGAGAATCGTGGTACGGCCTTCCATGATTCCACGCAGTCCGGTGAGGATGCGCTCCTCGGTTTGCGTGTCGACGGCGGATAGCGAATCGTCAAGGATCAGAATTCGCGGATCGCGGACAACGGCGCGCGCAATCGCAGCCCGCTGCTTTTGTCCGCCGGAGAGAGTGATGCCGCGCTCGCCGACCATGGTTTCGTAGGCCTTGCCGAAGTCCTGGACGTCGCCGTGCAGGCTGGCAATTTCGGCGGCTTCGCGGACGCGCTGCTCGTCATATTCTGGCAGGCCGAAAGCGATGTTGCCGCCGACGGTTTCGCCGAATAAGTAAGTGTCCTGCGGCACGAAGCCGATGGACTGGCGCAAAGTGGTGAGGGGCCACTCGCGTATCGGACGCCCATCGATCAAGACCGAGTCATCCGGCGCCTCCCAGAGACGCGCGATGAGAGCGGCGAGGGTGGTCTTGCCGCAACCCGTGGGCCCGACGATAGCGAGGGTAGAGCCGGCGGGGACTTTCAAATGAATGTCGCGGAGCACAGGATGAGGACCGCTGCCATTGGACTTGGAGGAGCCATTCGAACCGGCTCCGGAAAGCGTGGTCGGATAAGCAAAGGTGAGATGACGGAATTCGATTTCGCCGCGCGGCTTGGTGCCTTCCGGAACTTTCGCGTGGCGATCATCGATATTCGGTTCGGCGGTGAGGATGTAATTCAACCGGCCCATGGAAGCAGCGCCGCGCTGAAAAATATTCGTGACCCATCCAAGGGCGATCATGGGCCAGACGAGTAAAGTGAGATAACCGTTAAAGGCAATGAGAGCGCCCAGGGAAATCTTTCCGCGGAAAAGCTGATGGCCGCCCTGCCATAGCACGATCAAAAAGGTAGTGCCAATGAGCGCCTGCAGCGAAGGCATGAACATGCTCCAGGCGCGGATGAGTTTGATGTTGCGGGAGACATACTCGCGGTTGGGCTCGTCGAAGCCGCGGATTTCCGCTTCTTCTTGAGCGTAGGCGCGCACCACGCGCACGCCGGCAAGATTCTCCTGGACGCGTGCGGTGAGGGTGGCGAGCGCGGCCTGGATCGATTCGTAGAGGTCGTGAATCGTTTTTCCGAAGAACCACACGGCGACAGCCACTACCGGCGCGGGAAGAAGAACCCAAAGCGTGAGGGAAGGCGAGAGCGCGACCATGACAAGGATGGCCAAGATCATGGTGCCTATCGTCGTCGCGCTATACATGATGCCGGGGCCGAGGACCATGCGGACGGCGTTCAGGTCGTTGGTGGCACGGGACATCAGTTCTCCGGTGCGATTGCGGACGTAGAATTCGGGCTCGAGGATCAGCAGGCGTTTCAGGAGATCGTTGCGAATGTCGAACTCGATGTCGCGAGAGACGCCGATGAGTGTCCAGCGCGCAGAAAAAGATAGAACGCCCTTGATTGCGACGCAGAATACGACGATGAGGCAATAGATGCCCAACGTACGGCGGCTGCTAGGCGCGTAGTAAGGAATGAAGCGGCTGAGGGTAGACGGGTTCAGGCCTAGTGTGAGCGGAGTTCCAGCCTGAGTGGAGTGTTCAAAGGGAACCGAATTGCCGGCGAGAGTGTCCGTCATGACGCCGGTGGCGAGGGGGAGCGCGTTGCCGACAATGCTCATCAGCAGGACCGTGAGCAAGCCGAAAACGATACCGCCGGGGTAGCGCCGCAGATAAGGCATCAGGCCGCGTAAGCCTTTGACAGGGGAAGATTCCCGGGGGGGCTTGGACGCCCGATTACCGGTCGCTGGCGGGACGGCGCTCATCGCAGCGTGGACCTCGCATCTTGCATCGAAGGCGACTCGAGCAGGAAATGTTCGTACGTGCGATCCAGGGATTGGTAGCGCTTCGTGGCCGGATTCCAGCGCACACCGATCGGCAGCACATGCGTATCGATGGCGCCCTTCAGCGGTGTGAAATAAAGCTGCAGGCCCTTTTCATCGTTTTGCTCGTATTGCAGCCGCCAGCCGGTCACCGGCACCAGTGGCGTCAAACCCATAAAGCCTTTCTGGTTTTTCAAATGTTCATCGCAGCGCAGAACTTCCGCCCATTTCCCGTCGGTATTTTCCGCCACGACGACGCGCGTCACGATGGTTCCCGGCAAATTGTTGGTTGGCGTCTTTGGTACGACATCCGCCGCAAGGAATTCCTGCTTCCCGTTCTTCGCCAGGTCTCCGAATAGCAGCACCTGCGACTCGCTCCCCAGCAGCGCCTTTACTGCCAACTGAATATCTTCGGGTACGGCAGGCTCTGCGGGCTTGGTTTCCGCTTGCGGCGTAGGCTTGGACGCATCCGCACCGCACCCGCCCAGAAAAATAGCCAAGGACAGGAGACTCAGTGGAAAATTCAGGGGGATTCTCCACCTGCGGGCCGCGTCGATACCGTGGCCCTCTTTGAAGATGGACGGACTGATACCGGCCTCGTTAGCACACCAACAATCGCTTTGTGAAGTTTTCTCCATCAGAGACTTGCCGTTTTATGGGCGACTTCCACCACTCGCCCGGGCTTCCCATCTTTCTCCGGTGTGCACAGCACATCCATCACCTGCAGCGTATCCGGACCGGCCCCATCAGATGCCTGCTACCATAATTCTAGCTGCTGGCCGCCCTTCGTGGAAGGACTCTGCGAACGGGGCTTGCCCAAGATTTGAACGCGCTACCTCTGCGCCAGAATCGCGTCCAGCCGCGCTTCAAAGTTTTCCTCCCCTTCGGACCAAAGCTCGCTGCGCTCCACCGGCAGGGCCCGCTCAATCGCTTCCACCCAGTGGAATAATTGTTGGATGTTCTCCCGGGTCTTGGCGTGATATTCCTTCAGGTTGCCGCTCACCGACATCCATTGCCGAAAAGAATGCTCGATAGGGTGATCTGACGAATTGAACGGATTCGAGGCCGCTCCCGGCGCCAGCAGCCCACCGTGCCCCGTGAAAAAATGCTCGAAGCCCAAGTCTGCCATAAAGTGTCCCGCCGTCGCCGCAAGTCCTTCGTCATACTGCTGGCCGTGGCACGACAGGACAAGCGGCTCCGGCTTGTGCTGCCATTTCATGCTCTCGATATCGAACCCCCACAAGTCCCATTTTGCGTTCGCGATGTACGCGGTGTCCGCATTCAGGTGCTGCACCGCCAGCGCCGCAACCTCCGCAGGTCCTACCTTCAGAGGGCGCAAATCCCACTCTGCGACCGGTATCTCCGTTCCATCCACGGCCTGCACGGTCAGTTCGCTAAAGCTATTCTGCGTCGCCGAAAGGGGGGCGGTTGTCAGAAACCGCGCGAACTCGGCAAGCATCGTTTCCAGTGAAAAATCGCGTGTCCACACGCGCAGGTAAGAATGATTGGCCATTGTGATTGAAACCTTAGGGATTATACCGGGCCAGCAGGGAAGTGGCGAATCGGCGGCCGAATCGTGTTGCGAAGAGTTGTCGTGGAACAACTATTCTTGGCTGTGGGGACCTGGTGATCAGGCGCTTGTGTTGGCGCTTTTTGCCTGCCCGGGAGGCTCCATCGGCGGCGCAAAACTCTGCGCCATCTCCCTCAGCCGTTCGCGCAGCGATTCACCTACGCCTGCGAATACCTGTGCACAGGCTTCGCGAAGTTTCTCTTCCGCTGTCGCGGCAATTCCCGAAATCATCTCTCGCGACTGATGATCCAGGGACGCCACCGTTGCTAGCATCCACTGGTTCGAAACATTTTCCAACCGGCTCTTATACTGCTCCGCGGCTTGTTCGCCGGTCTGGGCGTAGATGTTCTGCATTTCCTGCTGATGAGCAACCGTCATCGCTTTCCAGGAATCCAGCAGGGGTCCAAACCCTTCCGACACTTTCTGCTGAGCCTCGGCAACGCCCGCTTCAAGCGCTCCACCCATGGAGGATTGGAAGCGCCGCAAGAAGCCCTCTTGTTCGGCCGTCGTCTTCTGCACCAGTTCCACGCGCACGGCGTCCAGTTGCACCCGCGCGCCATCCGTGGAACGCCGCACCTCTTCGTTGAATCCCTCCAGCTCTTGCCGGCCGGAGCGCTGAATCTCATCCGTGAATGCCGCTGCTGTCGTGTCCGCTGCTTCCGCGAAGAGAGAGCGCGCGCGCTCGAAGGAATCCCGCACCATCTCTTCGATCTGGGTTTGCGCGTGTCCCACGAAGTTGCGGCTTGCATGATCCAGCTCACTCGCGAAGACGCTGGAAATCTCTCCCGCCCTCTCCCGCAACTGGTTTCCAGAGTGCTCGATGGTTCTTTCCGTCAAATTCTGAATCTGCGTCTGCGCCTTCTTTTCGTACCATTCCGTCGATTTCAAGAGTTCTTCGACCATCTGGTGCTTCAAATCGCCGGCTTTTCCCTCCAGTTCCGTCAGGTTGCGCCAGGTGATGGATTGCGAAGATTCCTGCAGGATTTGCTCGACGCTGCCCAGATTCTCCCGGAAGCGCGTCAGCGATTCCGCGAACGCTTCGTCCGCCGAATTGCGAATGCGGTCCTGCTGCAGCGTCAGCGCCGCGTCCAGCAGCGACCGCCCCCCTGCCAGCCGATGAACCGCTTCTTCGGCGCGCGTGACGTGCGGCTGCACCATCTCCGCGATTTGCCGGTCAAATTGCGCTACTGCCTGGCGGCTCGCTTCTTCAAATGTCGATCGAATTTTCGAGTTGATCTCCTCAAGGATGGCTTCGGACCGGCGCTGCATTTCTTCGCGGTGCGGGCTCAATACAGTTTCCAATTGCCCTTGGAATCCGGCCAGCGCCTGCTGCTGTACGTTTTCAAGCTGCGCCGAATGTTGTTCAAGCCGCTGGCTCGTCTCTCCGGCACGCGCCAGCGCCGACTCCAGACGTTGCGTCTGCTCCTCTAGCGTATCCCGCGACGCTGCAATTCGCTGCTCCGCTTCTGTTACCGTACTCGTCGCCGATTCGCGCGCTGCCGTGGCGTGACGCGCCATCTCGTCCTGCACCCGAGTCATCAACCCGCGCGCGTGCTCGTTCAATCCGCCCGCCGCGCGATCCTGCGCTTCCGCTAGAGTGCTCTCGATCGCCTCCCGCCACCGCGCTTGCACCGCTTCCAATTCACTTGCAAGCTGCCCTTGTGAGAACGATTGCGCGGATGAGAGCGCCGCTGTTACCTGTTGCTGAATCTCATTGGCTGTAGCCCTCAGCGCCGCGAGTTGCGCAGTTGCCGTTTCTTCCTCTTGCTTCGCTGATTTCGCGCGCGCAACAATTTGTGCTTCCGCCTGCTCGGACTGGGTCTTCAACAGGGCCGCCGTTTCCTCTGCCTCCCGGCATACCGTTCGCACAGTCTCCGCCCTGGCTTCCAGTTGCTGGGCGTGCTCGTTGCGCTGGGCTGCGCCTTCTTGCGAGAGCCTCGCCGTCAAGTCGCGCGTGAGTTGCTCCAGTTGCGGCGCCAGCCACCGCGGCAATTCCGTTCGCAGCGCCTCGGCCGCTGCTGCATGGGCCGTCCTTGAATGCTCATCGGCTTCCTGCTGAAACTTTTCAATCGCATGCGCCGTCTCATTGGCGATTTCCGCGCGTCCCGCGGCAAACTTTTGCTCCCATTGTTCGAATGACAGCCGCCGCTCCGCCGAGACCGCCTGCGAGGCCGCTTCCCGCGTCGCCGCCTGAACCTGCTGCTTGGCATCCGCCACCAGCCTCGCTACCTGCCGCGCCAACTGCAACGACGCATCCGTCGCGCTCGTCGGGGAAGGGAACAGCCTCAAATTGTCCACCGCCGGCGGAAGCTCCGCCTCGCCCAAATGCGACGCCGCATCCGTTTCAGCCACCGGTGGCGGCGATTGCGATGTCCCGTGTGCCTCATCCAACTTCATCACGACTTGTGTCATCTCGGGGGATGCGGTCCAATCTTCCGGCGGAAACGCGATGCCCCAAACGTTGCCGGAAACTTCCAGCTCCAGCGCCACCTGAAAAAGTTGCCGCACCGTTCGAGGCCGTTGAATCCAAGCCACCCGTCCCCGCACCGTGCGCGGCGGCTGCCCTGATTCCTGGTGCGGGATCTCCATCGTCACCCACATGTTTTTCAGGACGTAATGCTTGGACTGGTAGCGGCAGCCATGGCAGTTGATAATCAGCGACGACGTTCGTTCCACGAACGGACGCCCCAGTGCGTCGACACCGGTCACCACGAGAGGAACCGCCTGCACGATCCGCGTGCTGCGGCGCTTCCTTAACTCAGTGCTGGCACTGGTAACGCTATCGGACACCATTCCAGTTGTCTCTTCGGCAAAATTGCCGCCTGAATCATTCATGCAGACCGCCGCCGTCCCTCAGGCTTTTCAGATTTCGCGCATGCGAGTGACATCGCTGCGGCTACTTCATCGCATCACTTTGCGGAGTACCTTGCGAGGCCGGCCTGCGGTTTGTTCCGGTCAGCAACATCCATGCTTCTTTTGCGACCCAGATTGGCCCAACCAGCAAATAAATCGGTCCCTGGAAAAACGCCGGATGGTTTCCCTCGATCCGGTGGCCGAGAAACAGAAACGCCCATCCGCCCAGAAAGAAACCTGCTCCCCAAACCCATTTCATGAAAAGGAGAAGGACGATCCCGGCAAAAATCATCGGGATACCAATACCATGCAGGAATTTGTTCCAGCCGGATTCGTGTTCCTGATCGTACTGCGTCATGTAGTGCGCCAAGCTCGGCATTAGCGCACCTCCTGTCAGCCTTTTCGCGGCTGCTATAGGTTTGGTGGGAGGACAGCCACCGTGGGACTTAAACTCTATACCTAAAGGAGAGGATTGGCTAGAGCGTCCTAGAGGTACTGAGAGTTTTGCTACTGTCCGCCTATTGCCCTAGCAAACTGAGCCGCCCCTTGCGGAGCGTGGACGGCACATTTCTTAGTGCTCTAGGTGCGATGAATCCTACAAATCCCGTCGCCCTTCCATGGCCTTCAACATAGTCACTTCGTCGGCATACTCCAGGTCCGCGCCCACCGGAATCCCGACGCCGATCCGCGTGACGCGCACACCGAGCGGCTTCAACAACTTCGAAAGGTAGACCGCCGTGGCTTCGCCTTCGGCCGTGGGATTCGTCGCGATGATGATCTCTTCGACGGTGCCGCCCTTCAGCCTTTCGATCAACGCCTTGATATGAAGTTGCTCCGGTCCGCGGCCCGATAGCGGCGAAAGAGCCCCGCCCAGCACGTGGTACATCCCGCTGTACGTCCGCGTTTTTTCGATCGCCATGATGTTGTGCGCTTCTTCCACCACGCAAATCGTCTTCTTGCTGCGCGTCGGTCCCACACAGTACAGGCACGGATCTGAGTCCGTGATGTTGTGGCAGACGGAGCACGCGCGGATCTTTTCTTTGGCGTCGCGAATGGCGTCCGCCAGCGCCAGCGCATCCTCGGGCGCCGCCCGAAGCAGATGAAACGCCAGGCGCTGCGCGGTCTTCTGGCCAATTCCGGGAAGATGTTTCAGCTCATCGATGAGCCGTTCGACGGGGGCGGCAAAATCAGGCATGCAGCATGTGTAGCATAGCCGCGCGCATCAGTGCAAACGCGCTAGAGATCAGGGAGTGGTACAGATTGAAATTCCGGCAGCGGCCTGTTTTGGATTGGGCTAGAGGACAATTTTCGCTCTTCTGAACTGATCTAGTTGCCGACGGATGTCGCGGTACTTCTCCCCGCAGAAGCCATAGCGCACCGGCTGATCTTCAAGCCACCTATCCGGGATCGAGCCGTGGAGCAATTCTCCCTTGTGGAACATTTCGAAAGTTCCATCCTCTTTTCTAACGATCTCCCAAACATTGCCTTTCATCGTGTTTCAAACCGTACCATCACCAGAGATTGTGATACAAGACGTATACGTCGACGTATCCTTGTGTCGGATGTTGGAAGGCCCCGGGGAGGCGGCCGACAATTTCAAAGCCAAAACTCTGCCACAGCCGCACGGCGCGCTCGTTGGTGCTGATGACGAAGTTGAATTGCATAGCGCGAAATCCGCGTTCGCGCGCGCGGCCCAGCGAATGGGTGCACATTGCACGGGCTACGCCGCGGCCCGTCCCTGAAACGGCGGTCATGTAGCCGCAGTTTGCCACGTGCGCTCCGCCGCCTTGGTGGTTCGCTCGCAGAAAATAGGCGCCGACAGTTGCGCTGCCCTCTTCCACAACGAATACTTCATGAGCTGCGGATAGCCAATACGCCAGGGCGGACTCCTTGTCCATGTCTCGTGGAAGCGCGTAGGTCTCGCCCGCGCGGATGATGGGCTCCATGATGGCCCAGATGGCGCTCTTGTCTCCGTCGGCTGCATGCCTGATCAGCATTCTCGTATTTTGCCGCGAGTACTCTGAAACGCACGCGGGCCCCCCGATCTGATCGGGGGGCCCGCGTTTCACGTCGTGATTGGACTCGCTTAGTTTTCTAGCTGCGTCTGGAAAACCTCGCCGGGAAACACAAATCGCTCTGGCACCGGGGCGGACTCCACACGAGGAAGGTTGACAGGCTTACGATCCGGAAAGGCAGGCAAGTTGACCGGGTTCCGGTCCTTCTTTTCGGGAAGGGAACTCGTCTCATCCGCGCGCATGCGCTCGATCTTGATGCCCAGCGAACGCTCCAGGTGGAATAATTCGGACCGCTGTTCTTTCACGAAAAGCGTTGAAGCCACACCGTGTCCGCCGTTGCGTCCCGTTCGCCCAACGCGGTGGATAAAATTCTCCGCCACCTCAGGCAGATCGTAGTTGATGACGTGCGCGATATCCTGCACGTGAATCCCGCGTGAAGCTAGGTCCGTCGCCACCAGTACGCGGAAGCGTCCCTGCTGGAATCCCGTCAGCGCCGAAGTGCGCTGCGATTGTGAGCGGTCGCCATGAATCATGGCGGCGGAGAAGCCCCTGCGGTTCAAGCTCTCGGCAATCCGCTCGGTTCCGCGCTTGGTTCGCGCAAACACCAGGCACTTTCCCGTTTCCTTGGCCAGCAAGCGCTGCAGCATTTCTTGCTTGCGGTCCATGGCGACTTCAAACGCCTGTACGCGGACATTTTCCGAGGGCTTCGAAGTCGAGCCGAACGAAAGGCGCACAGCGCTGCGAAGATAATCTTTCACGATGCGCGTCATATCGCCTTCCATCGTGGCGGAGAAGCACATCGTCTGCCGTTCTTTGGGAAGGATAGAGACGATGCGCTTGATGGCGGGAAGAAATCCCATGTCCAGCATGCGGTCCGCTTCATCGAGGATGAGGATACGCAGCGCGTTAAAGTGGAAGAGTCTGCGGTCGAGATAATCTTCCAGCCGCCCCGGAGTCGCTACCACCAGCCGCGCGCCTTTGCGAATCGCCTGGAGCTGCGCCCCTTCGGACAAGCCCCCGACGACCAGCGCCGCGGGCAACAGTTGCTTGCCGCGCAAAGCGTTGTATTGCTCCACGACCTGCATGGCGAGTTCGCGCGTTGGCACGAGCACCAGCGCCGCGATTCCCGGAGTCTTATCCTTGAGCAGCCGTTCGATCACCGGAATCAGGAACGCCAGCGTCTTGCCCGTTCCGGTCTGCGCCGTCGCCAGCACATCTTTGCCTTCCAGCGCTTGCGGGATCGCCGCAGCCTGTACAGGAGTCGGCGTGGTAAACCGCGCCGCTTCCAATCTCTCCTTTACATAGGGAGAAATCAACATTTCGGAAAATCGCGCTGACGCGCGTTCCGGCAGAGGCTCCGAGGAGCGCTCTGCATTCACTTCTGAAACATTCAACATTCAGTATTACTTTCTTGCTGGCAGAAGCCGTCGCGGTGCGCACACGAGTTCTCGGGCGGCCGGCGGCTTGCTTTGCCAGTCTTGTTTTAGATTACGCGTAAAACGTACGGAGGAAACTGGAGGCGGGAGTCTCAGATCAAGCACTGCACCAGAGGGACCGCACAACACAACCGAGGTATTAAGCGCAAAAGGATTATACCACAGGTCGGTCTACAATACGGGAATTCGACTGTATGGACAGCCTCTAATTCTTCGGAGTTTAGTAGCTCGGGCGGAATCGAATCGAGTCGTTAAGTCTTTCATTTTACTGCCTTTATGTGGGAAGAGGTTACTGCAAGGGTCGCCCTGGAAACAAATTGCAAGATTCTTACCTGCCCTCGTTCTAACATCAGAACAAAGGATCACGCACCCCAAGGAAACCCCATGCCCCTTGCTGAGCTGATTTTTGTGCTTTTCGCAATTCTGGCGATCGCCACCCCCTTTATCACCCTCATTCTGCTCGGGAAGTACAAAAGACTGCGCGAGAATTTGGACAAGCTCACGGAAGAGAATTCTAGGCAACATACCTCCTTCCAGCGCGAGGTTGCCGACCTCAAGCGCCAAATCAGCGCCGCAGCCCATCCCGCCGCGCCAGTTGCAAGTGGACTTACACAGAGACCGGCCGCCCCCGCCACTCCTACCGTGAAAGGAACTCCAGTTCCAACGCCGCACGTCGACTTGTCGGTGCCAGTCAAACTGCCCGCACCGATGTCGTTTCCCATCCCTGAGAAGAAGCCTGAGCCACAGCCGCTGCAAAAGCCGCAAGAACCTTCTCCCATTACACCGACTCCCGTGCCAATCGCTCCGGCAAACACGCCAATTCAAAGCCTGCCGGCGCCAACCGCACCCGTGCAGCCGAAGCTCGTCGTGCCTGCGGCGGCGAAAACGCCCGTCGAAGTAAGACCGCCTGCCCCGGTTGCTCCATCACAAACCACTCCGCCATTGATTTTTTCGTCGCAGCCGCCTGCGCCGCGCATTCCCATGCCCACGTCGCGGGCAACGGCGGAGATTCCTCCCGGCGTGGCCGCGCGCGTCTCTGCGCCACCGCCAATCGCAGCCTATCGCGCGCCTCCGCCCAAGCCGACTCTTCAGCAGCGCATGAAGACGGTTTCTGCGATCGAAGAAACCCTCGGCACAAACTGGCTCAACAAACTTGGCATCATCATTCTTGTCGTGGGTGTCGCTCTATTCGGCATCTACGAACTCGGCGCTCTTGGCCCGCTCGGCAAAATCGGCATCTCTTACCTCGCCTCCGCTTTTCTCCTTGTAGGTGGCATCTATCTGGAAAAGAACGAACGCTATCGCCTGCTCGGCCGCACCGGCATCGGCGGCGGCTGGGCGCTGTGCTTTTTCAGCACCTACGCGATTTATCACGTCGCCGCGATGCACGTCGTTGATTCATTGACTCTCGACTGCATCCTGATGTTGGTTGTGGCCATCGCGATGGCCGCGCACACTTTGCGATATCGCTCGCAGTTCGTTACCGGCCTGGCTTTTCTGCTCGGTTACACGACCGTGGCATTGAGCCAAGACACCGTCTACAGCCTCTCCGCCGGCGTAGTTCTGGCCATCGGTCTTGTCTCCATCGTCCTGAAAATGGGTTGGTTCGAGCTCGAAGTCTTCGGCATTCTCTCCAGCTACCTGAATCATCTCTATTGGCTCTACCGAATTCTCGGCATCGAGGGCGCTCACGGTCGGCACTTCGAGCAATACCACGCCAGTTTGGCGTTGCTTTTTTTCTACTGGCTGATCTTCCGCATCTCCTATATTGCCCGCAACATAAAAACCGACTTCGAAGAACATATCTCCACGCTTGCTGCTCTCTTAAACGTCCTCCTGCTCCTCGGCGTCATGAAGTTCCAATCCGTCCAGCCGGAGCTCGCGTACCTCGCGCTACTGGTCGTTGGAGCGTTCGAATTTACTTTGGCCCAATTGCCCATCACCAAACGCCGCCGCCAAGCTTTCGTCGTACTGAGCGTGGTTGGCGCGACGCTGATGCTCGCCGCAGTTCCTTTCCACTATTCCGGAAACAACGTGGCCATCCTCTGGCTTGTCGGCGCGGAGGCTTTCCTGGCAGCTGGGATCATCGCGAAAGAGGTTGTTTTCCGCCGCCTCGGTCTCCTGACGGGCCTGCTCGTCGGCATGCATTTAGTTGGCGTTGACTTCCGCCACCTCCTCAACTTGCGTTTCGCGAATGAGGATCTAGCTCTCGCTGCCGGTGTCCTTTTCTCCCTCTGCGCCGTCGTTTTCTATACCAATGCCCTTGGCGTCGGCTCGCGCTGGAAAAATTTATTCGATGGCTCGCCTGATCGTCCCCTGCTGACCATTCATTCTTATCTCGGTGCATTCGCAGCGGCATCCGCCGCCTGGGCTCTGTTCTCTCACGATTGGACGGCGCTCGCTTTCGCGGCTATCATGCTCATTCTTGCGGGTCTGGGCCGCGCCCTTGAATCGCCTCACCTGCAGGGACAGTACGCTTTCATCGGCGCGCTCACTCTTTATCGCGGCATCGTCGTCAATCTGCATCTCGAATCGCCAGAACACGCTCACGTGCCCATGCGGCTGCTAACTCTTCCCCTTCTTGGTGCAGCGTTCTATCTCACCGCCAGGTTGGCTGCACTGCGCCACGATCCTAGGCAGCGCGCCATTCGCGGTCTCTTCGCCGCCGCGGGCACTGGTTTCTTTGCTCTTCTTATTTGGTTGGAAGCGCCGGAGCTATGGCAGCCCCTCGCTTTCATCGCTCTCGCGGTGGTTCTGTCCGAGGTGGCGCGCGCGCTGCGCTATCACGCCCTTGCTTGGCACGCGCATCTTCTCACCGGTCTCGCCGTGTTCACGGCGCTCACGGCTGATCCGGGCGGCATGCACACCTGGCACACCATGCCTGTGCGCGCTTTCAGCGCATTGCCGGTTGTCATTGGCGGCTATTGGCTCGCCAGGCGGCTTGGCACCACGGACGAACGCCATCTCGCGCTTGCGCGCGTGGCCTACACTTGGGCCGCCGCCGGCATGATGGTGTGGGTCCTTCAGGAAGCGCTCCGCGCGCCCTGGATTTCCGTTGGCTGGATCGTTTTTGCCTTCGCGCTCGCGCTTTCAACGCGCTGGATTCGTTACCAGCAGCTCGCCTGGCAAGCGAATGTCGTCGGTCTTTGCGCTCTTGTCCGCGCGTACTTCTACAACTACCAGCTCGAACAAAAATTCTGGGGCCCCATCTCCCTACGCCTCTTCACCATTTCTCTCGTTGCCGCGGGCTTGTACTTTCTCTCGCGCAAAGCCGCGCCCGAAGAGCGCTACGTCCGCGCCGTCGCCTTCCTTCATTCTTTCGCAGCCACTGGACTGCTGGCCCTGCTTGCATGGTATGAATACCCCAATGGCTGGCTCGCTCCACTCTGGGCCGCGTTTGCGTTGGTCCTGGCGATCGTCGACCAGCGCTTCGAGCTCGAAGAATTACCCTGGCAATCACACATTCTCGCCGGGCTGACGCTGCTCCGCAGCATCAGCGTGAATCTGTACGTTACTGACCTTTGGCACGGCATCAGCGTGCGTCTCTTGTCGCTGGCGATTGTCGCTGTAATTTTCTACGCGCTCTCCCGTCTCATCCGCATGCCCGACGAATGGCGCCAGCGAGATATTCACCACATCTACTCGTGGGCGGCCTCCTCGATCGGTGGCCTGCTGCTCTGGTACGAACTGCAAACACAGCCAACCAGCATCGCCGTGGCCTGGGGCGCTTTTGGTCTCGTGCTCTTCGAATACGGCCTGTTGCGCAAGATCACGCAATTCCGATATCAGGCTTACGCTGCGCTCATCGCCGCTTTCACACGGATTTTCTTCTCCAACCTCACCGCGGGCGAGCCCGGCGAGTTCTGGGGTCCGCGGATGTATACGATCCTCCCGCTCGTTCTGATTTTCTTTTTCGTCTACGCGCAATTGCCGCAGAAGGAAGAAGACACCGGCCGCGACCGCCGTCTGCACTTCGACGTTCTTCTCGCATACCTTGGCACAGCCACCATCGTGGCGCTCTTTTATTTTGAGTTTTCGCTCGAATGGGTGATCGCTTCCTGGGCCGCCGTCGTTTTCGCGCTTCTTGGCGCCTCACTGCTTCTCGATCGCCCGCTCTTCCTGCATCAGGGATTGCTTCTGACGGTCGGAGTTCTCGCTCGCGGCATGGCGCACAATCTATTCGGCGCCGGCTATTTCGGTGAAGGCGATTGGCAAGGCCGCTACTTCGTGCTCAGTTCGGCGGCCGCCATTTTGCTGGCAAGCCTGTACTTCGCTTTCCGTCTTAGCGGGCGCTACAGCCTTCCTCAGAGCGCGAACCCCTGGACCAAAGCACTTGCGGTGATTGCCGGCCGCCCCGAACAAGTGGTGTTTTTTGTCCCCATCATCTTGCTCACCTGCATGCTCGCCTTGAAAATGCGTGCGGGGATGGTCACCGTGTCGTGGGGCATTGAAGGTGTGCTGATCGTTCTGCTCGCTCTCGCGGTCCAAGAGCGCAGCTTCCGCCTTACCGGGCTAGGCATGCTTCTGCTCTGCGTCGCAAAAGTCATGGCCCTCGATGTCTGGGGTCTTCAAGCGCGTGACCGGTACATCACCTTCATCATCGTTGGTGCGGCGCTGGTATTTGTTTCATTTCTTTACACCAGATACCGCGATGCCATTCGCCAATTTCTATGAAGCGCTCCGTTGTCTTCGTCGTTTTTTTTCTCATCCTGGGCTTCGCGCTCGCCGGGCTCTATTGGAACCAGCGCCGCCCCAAGTCCAATCCCGTATCTGCCAACGCCATCTTGAATATGGCCGCCGATGCCCAGCGCGGTCTCTCCCGCGTCCCCATGCACTTCACGCGCGTCTCCGACGAGCGAGAAATCGCCATCGGCAGGGAACTTGCCACTCGCTACCGAACGCAAACACGCAAGCTTACTCCTAAAGAAGAAGGACTCGAGAAGTATGTCACCCGTGTCGGAGGCGCGGTTGCAGTTCACGCCCATCGACATTTGCCGTACACCTTCACCGTTCTCCCAGATCACAACATGATCAACGCTTTTTCTCTTCCCGGCGGACCGGTCTACGTCGGCGAAGGCATGCTGGACCTGATGATGACCGAAGATGAGCTTGCCAACATTCTCGCCCACGAGATCGAGCACATCGACCACTATCATTGCGTCGAGCGCGTGCAGGTGGAAGCGAAATTGAAAGACCTCAATCTCGACCTCCTGGGAGCTCTGCTGCAGCTCCCGCTCGATTTCTGGGAAGCCGGTTACCACAAGGACGAAGAATTCGAAGCCGATCGCGAAGGAATGTACCTGGCGGTTCAGTCCGGCTACTCTCCATACGGCGCCGTCGATGCGTTCGAGCGCTTCGCCAAATTATGCGACGAATACGTCATCCACGCGCAAAGCCCGGAACAGGAGCTCTCCGAGCTGGCGATTCAGAGTTTGAACGGTTATTTCCGCTCGCACCCGCTCCCCTCCGAGCGTCTGGCGCAAGCCAACCGCCTCATCGCCCAAGAGCATTGGGAAACTCGTAAGGAGCAGAAGCCCTTCCGTGTCGAGTACGAAGTTCACAACGGGGAATACGTGAAGTAAAAAGAGGAAGGGAAACCTGGCCAGGAAATCTTTTGCCGGCTAAAACAACCCGGGGATCTTCATGCCGGCGATCCCGGGGATTCCGCCTGCAAGGTTTTTCATCTGATTGGCAAGTTCTTCATCGACGCGCCGCGACGCTTCATTCACCGCCGCGCGAACCAAATCCTGCAACATCTCCTGGTCTTTGTTCGCAAAAACATCCGGCTCAATGCGTATGTCCACGATCTGTTTCTGGCCGTTCATCTTCACCGTGACCATGCCGCCGCCGGCTGAGGCTTCCACGGTCACGGAATTCACCTGCCGCTGCAGGTCTTCCTGCAATTGCCGGAATCGCGATAGCATCTGTTGGAGAGCGCTGACTTCCATCAGGATTCCTCTTGGCCTCGCTTCACTTCGGAAATTTTTCCTCCGAAGCGCTGCAGCATGGACCGCACCATCGGATCGCGCTCAAACTGCGCGCGCAACTCTTGCGTGCCGCGCGCCGCCGACGCGGCTGCCGCTGCAACTCCTTCCAGTTTAGCACATACTCTCACAGCCCGGCCCAGCACCTTGCTCGAAATGCTACGGATCTTCTCCAGCGTCTCTCTTCCTTCCATCATTTCCGCGAACGGCCGCTTGTCCGGTGGAAAATAAATTCGCAGCTCGGCGCCCTCCAGCTCCCACAGGCTGCTCTGTTCCACCAGTTCACCCAGAAATTTCTGCTGCGCATGAATCGCCGTCTTGATCTCCGCAACATGCTCTTGCGAGATTCCGATCGCCTTCGCTGCCGCGCCGTTACTCTTCGCAGGAATTCCCGATTCTTCTTCCTCAACTGTCTGCTTCACCTCTGCGGAAGCAGCAACGGTCGCCGGAGGCGCCGACACCGTGAACGGGGAAGGGAATTGCGTTTTCGGCTGCGAGGGAATTGTCGCTGCAAAACTTGGTGCTGCACTCTTTGCCGATGGTGTGGGCGCTCCAGCCAGCGCTACGCTTCGCGCCGCTCCGGAGTTTGCCCCGCCGCTCTTCAATTCCGCCAGCAGTTCTTCCAGCGGCGCCAGCCGCGAGGCATTAATCAACCGCAGCAATCCCATTTCCAGATGCACCCGCGGATCGGGCTTCCGCCGCAGATCATCATCCGTTTGCAGCAAAATCTGAAAAAATCGTGTCAGGTCCTCTTCGCTGAATAGTGCGGCCGCCTTCGCCAGTGCCGGACGCTGATCCGGCGTCGCCGCAATCAATTCCGAATCCGCCCCGCACACTCGCGCAATCAACAGATTGCGCATGTGCCGGATCGCTTCCCGGCAGAAGTGCTGCAGGTTGCGCCCTTCCTTCTGGAACGTGTGCACCAGCCCCAGCGCGCGGTCCGCCGATCCTCCTGAAATCGCTCCGACCAGTTCCTCCAGCGCATCATCCGGCACCACGCCCAGCAATTCGCGCACCTCTCTGTCCGGAATCGTCTCGCCGCAATAGGCCCGTGCCTGTTCCAGCAGCGACAGGGCATCGCGCAAGCTGCCTTCCGCCATGCGCGCAATCACCGCCATCGCGCCCGGTTCGATCCTCAAATTTTCTTTTTTCGCGATCTCTTCCAGGCGCCCCGCAATCTCCGCAAAGGTCAGCGCGCGAAAATGAAAGTGTTGCGACCTCGAGCGGATCGTATCGACCAGGTCTTCCGGCTGCGTAGTGGCCATCACAAAGATCACGCGGTCCGGCGGTTCTTCGAGCGTCTTCAGTAGTGCGTTGGACGCTTCGCCCGTCAGCATGTGCGCTTCGTCCAGTATCACAACTTTGCTTCTCGAAGCCGCCGGCGCGTACCGCACCATCTCGCGCAGCTCGCGGATCTGGTCGATGCCGCGGTTCGACGCCGCGTCGATCTCAATCACGTCCAGCGAGGTCCCCGCCGCAATCTCTTTGCAAGAATTGCACTCCCCGCAAGGCTGCGCCGTCGGCCCCTTCATGCAATTCAGCGCTTTCGCCAGGATCCTCGCCGCGGTCGTTTTTCCCACGCCCCGCGCCCCCGAAAAAATGTACGCGTGCGCCACGCGGTCATTCTTGATCGCGTTTTTCAGCGTCTCGGTTACGTGTTGTTGGCCGACGAGATCGTCAAACGTTTGCGGGCGCCACTTGCGGGCTATGACCTGGTAGCTCATGGGAAAGTTTTCAGTTCTCAGTTTTCAGTAAACAGGGCAGAGAAGAAGTTAGCAGCATCCCTGCCTCTTCTTCCCACTGAAGACTGACAACTGAGCACTGTATACAGTTTTCAGTGAGAGGAACTTCGGGTGATCTGCGGCACCCGAGGTGATCCCGGTACCGTTGCTCCCTTCCGGGCCTGGCGGGGTTCGCGGGACCTCGTTGCACAGAGCCCGAAGTTCCACGCTCCGGCACCCGCGTCTATTTCCCGCGAATGCAGTAAAAAGTCTAGCACAGCGTCTCCGGCCCAGCCAGAACGCGCGGCCTCGGCTTTTTCCATTGCGCTCGTGCTGATTCTTTTTTCCGCTCGCGAATCTCGCTCGCAGATCAGGATTTTGGTTTTGCTGCCGCTGCTGCCGGCGCATCCGGCGGCTGCACTTCGGACGGATTCACCCAATTCACTTTGAACGGGCCCGCGCCGTGAACCTGTACGATGGTTTCGCCCTTGCAAGTCGCGAAATGCCGCATTTCCTTTGGCATCGTCACAAAATTCCCCACGTTCATGGTTGTCAGTTTTGTCTCGTCGAAAGTCTCGCCCATGCCTGCTAGAAAGGTTCCCTTCAACACTGTTACGTTTTCATCCGTCGGATGCCAGTGCGCCGGGATCTTGGCTCCATCAACGCACCGGAGGCGCACCACGAACGGCGTACCTTCGGCGCTCGGGTCGCCGGCCACCGTCGCAAGATCGCATCCCTTAATGATCGGCGTCCACTTCAAATCGCCGAAGTGCATAATTTTGGGTGGGGCGGGGTTGTCTTTTTTCTCTTGGCTGTAAACCGCCGCCGTGAGCCCAGCCACACCGATCAACGCGACACAAACACTTCCCATTCGAATCTTTTTCATCCAACCCTCCTCCGCCAAAAAGATAGGGGCCCTGAACTGGCCAAAAGATACTCTTCCCATCCACCGCCGGCAACTCAAGTCAATGTTGCAGTCGCGCATCGAGCACTCTTCCGGCCAGGCCGGCCTTGATGCACTGGAAACACGCTGAAAAAGTTACCCATCAACATCCAGAAATCCAGTAACCTAGCTGCGGATGGAGTTCCTCCCCATCCGCCCCGCGTCCCGGCTTGGCCGGGATACCGGGTCCGCCGCGCCAGCGGAACGCACCGGGGCATCGCCCTGGTGTCGCCTCACGATAGGGGCCAGCCCGCACTCCACGTGCGCACAGGAGGAATCCATGAAAATTGCTTTGTCCTTTCTTTTGGCGGCAGCTCTCGTTTGTGCCGCCACGCCCACGTCTTACGCCGAACCGCGCCAGGTCATTCAGGGCACCCAGGTTCATCTCACGCTCTTGAGCGGCATCAGCAGCGCAGTAGCCAAAGATGGCGACCCGTTTGTCGCCATTGTCGCCGACCCCGTCTACCTCGGCAGCCAGTTGCTGCTCCCCGCCGGTACGCGCGTGAACGGCATCATCGCCACCGTCGAGAAGGCCCGCCGCTTCTCCATCTTTCGCGGCCAGGCCTACATGAACCTCACGTTCCGCTCCATCGAAGTCGATAGTCGCCTCATCCCCGTGCAGATGAGCCTCATCACCATCGAGCAACCGCGCGGGCAGGCCGGCGGCACGCGCCGCAAAGACGTGAAAATTGAAGAAGGCCAGGTTGTTCAGGAAAAGCATGACATCAAGGGCGACATCGTCGGCGCGGCTATGGGCACCGGTGGCGGCACGCTTATCGGCGCGGTCTTCAGCCACGTCGCGCGTGGCTTCGGTTTCGGCCTCGCCGGCAGCGCCGTTTACATCGTTGCGCGCAAGGGCAAGGACCTCGAACTTCCCGCGCAAACTGGAATGCTAATCCGTATGGACAACACCATCACCGTCCCGGTCACCAGTGCCGGCAACGCCTCGTTCACCACCGGCAGCCGCTGACGGTCGCCAAAAACAGAAATGCGCCGCGCGAGGACTAATTCACCATCTCCTCGCGCGGCGCATTCTCTACCGTGTAGAAGGCCCTCGGCCTGACCCGCTGGCTTCCACGTTATCTTTTCAATTTTCTTCTCTGCGAGCTCCGTGCCCTCTAGGAACTCTATGTTAAATCGTATTCTTCTTATTTCTTTGGAAAGTCCGGATCCGCTTTCACTTCGTTGATCTGCTTGGTGTGCCTTTCGCTGTGCGCCGCAATGAGCAGAACGAATTCATACCCATCCAGCTTCCCCAGCGGGCTGTCTGCCACATGATCGCGCATTCCGGTTGCCGTTTTCAGGAAATCTTCCGTCGTCGCGCGGCTCTCCACAAAATGCTTGATCGAGCCGTCCGGTGACCCGAAGCGATTCGTCGGTACCAGCGGCTCCGGTGCTTGTATCTTGTTCGTGCGGTCGGGAACCATCGCTAGCACGGCCTCGTCCGTCTTTTTCACGTCACGGCCCGGCTCCCCCGCCGGCGACATCATCACCTTTTCCTTCACCAAGCCACGGATAAAATCTTCCGCCGCCGCGATGTGCTCCATCACCTGCGCCACCGACCAGCGGTCCGGTGCCGATTTGAAGTTCCACTGCGCTTCCGACAACCCTTTCGTCGCTTCCAGAACATTCTTTTTCGTCGTTTCAAGATACTGTAGGGCCTTGTCCTTCTCCGCCTGCGTCACTTCTTGTGCCGATGCAGCCGTTGCCCCCGCCATCAAAAGCAACGCGATCAACACCCCTGCCAGGGACTTGGTTCTCATCTTTTTTCTCTCCTGTCTTATGCGACCGCCGAGCGGCCGGCTTTCTTATCTTCAATTGGCGAAACGGGGATTCGCAGCATACCACACCATCTGCCTTCCGTGCGGGCGGGAGGGCCATTCAAGCGATGGAGGCGCTGTACCCCGCTGAACGTATACTTGTTCCCGGCGCTGTCTGTAAGTTCGACTTGCGGGATGGTCAGGTCGAAGCGATTGTCTACGCTGCAAGCCTCGGCATTCGCGGTCTGCACGAGCGTGGCAGGCACCGGACCTATCGCCTCGGAAAAGTCCGGCGTGTTAATCCACATTGATGGTGTTCCCGTAGTTGCTGCTTGGCGTGTAGCGGAAGAACACCGTCCCGCCACTGTCCACTGGAACGTTGCAGGACGGACCTCCTAACGAACAGGGGGCCGGCCCGGTGACAAGCGTCACAGGGCTTTGCGCCCAAGTCGGCAGGGCGAGGGCGACTAGTGCGATTGCGAACAGCTTTCTCATAGTTGCTTCTTATCCTTGAACTTCTGCATGCCACTTGTGAAATTACTGCTCATCGAAGCGGCGAATTAGATTCTCCAGACCTGCGCGTTCTCCTGACCGGCCATCAGATGCCGGGACGGTGTTATTTCCTGCAACTCAGGCCGCTGCGCCCCTGGATTTCTCTTTCCTAGTGTCCAGGCCGTCGCGTTTCAAGTAGCGGTACAGACTGGTGCGCCCGATCCCCAGGAATTGCGCGGCCCTCAGCCGGTTGCCTTGGCACATCCCCAGCACGCGCCGGATGTGCAACTTTTGCCCCTCTTCGAGCGACAGAGGCTTCCAATCGTCGCCTTCCATGGCGCGACTCCCAGTGTTGCAGTTGCTCCGGTAAATCCGCCAGATCGATGAAATCTCCCGTGGCCGTTATGCACGCGCTGGAGATGGCGTTCTCCAGCTCCCGCACACTTCCCACGAGCACCAGCCGGCACTCCCGCGCTCCACTGGTAGAGATTGCCTCATACCCCATCCCCGCAATCACCGCCGACAGCATTTCCAGTTACGCCGGATCGTCATCCAGGATGCACGGCGTCAAAGATGATTTCGGAGCTGCGATTTCAACCGGCTTTGTCGAAGCAAATCCCACAATACCCTGCCGCACCGCAACCCATGTGCCACTACCGCACCTTCTCCACACTGCCCAGTCGCAGAATTTCCCAAGGATCGCTTCGAATTCTCAACTCCATTGAAAATACTGCCGTTGTTTCTCTTTGCTGATCAAAAATCTGGTTTCGGTCAGGGATTCTTTCCTGGGGAGGCAGCCCCGGAGGCAGCCCCTGCTTCGAATTATTTTTCGCATCACCCCTTTTTGCACCACTTCGGTGTAGAAATGGTTCTTCTCTTCCCACTCCGGCACAGCACCAACGAAAACCACCAGCTAGAGCGCACTGTTCTATTCGAAGCTGTGCTGGGATAGGACAACCCGGCGCTGGATGGTTACGACTGGGGCATACTACACGCCACTCCGGATTCCCAGCGAGCGCGCTTCAGAAGTGGCTCTGGAGCAGGTAATAAGTGGCGAAGGCCTTGATCGGGGCGTAGACGTAACGGAAAGCGACGATCGCCAGCAGGAGGCCGACCATGGCATAACTATTCCCTCGCAGCCAGTCCAAATAGCGCTGGGAACGAGTCTCGCCCATGAATAGCATGATGGCCGTGCTGCCGTCGAGCGGGGGGACCGGCAGTAGATTGAACGTGCCGAGAAGCAAATTGAGTGAGAAGAAAGCGCCGAGCACACTGCTCGCAAAGTCCGGTTTGCCGGTGACGTGGTCTTGCAGCCACCCCTGAGACCAGCCCAGCCGCAGCGCGACGGCGGCGATCAGCATCAGCGTGTAGTTCGTGGC
Organism: Candidatus Limnocylindria bacterium; assembly: GCA_035490055.1. Taxonomy (GTDB): domain Bacteria; phylum Acidobacteriota; class Terriglobia; order Acidiferrales; family UBA7541; genus Acidiferrum. Next base: position 39,932 of record DATHIB010000104.1, read on the forward strand.
CGGGCCGGCCAGAGCCATCCAGGCGGCCCGGCGGGGATGCCGCCGCTCCCACTCGGGATTGTACGGCGCGCTGGCCCACCCGATAATCGATCTGTTGATGATCAGCGAGAGGATGGGAATCACCACCATGCCCCAGGGTTCTCTCTGGATGTGCGGCATCGGATTGAGCGATACCTGTCCGCCCGCAAATGCGGTGTCGTCCCCGCCGATTTTGGCGGCCAGCGCGTGCGCTGCTTCGTGGCAAGTGGTGGAGAAGAGAAACGCGACGTACCAGATAAAACCCAGCGCGAGCAGTTCCGGTGAGAGATCGGGCATGAAGTGACTCTTCGTTTCCTCAGCGCCAGTAGCGTAGATGGCCCCGCGCTCGTTTGCAAGGGAGGGCCGCAATGGGTTTTTATCCATCGAGGCTTTTCTCCGGCCGCGCCCTGTAGCTCAGAGGCTTTAGCCCCTGAGGCTCTTCTCTGCGCTCCAGCGTCGGTCGGTGATGCTGAGTAAGGCACGCTGAATTGAATGCTTGAGAATTCACGAATAGAGTAGCGTCAACGATGACACCGCATTTCCACGCCAAGCCGGAAATGGTCCAGCTCACCGAGTGGGGCGCTGCACGCGTTCCTCAAGGAAGCGCCTGGATGATCTTTGACGTGGACTCGGTTGCACCAAGCTGCACCCACCCCGGCGCATGGGTTGTTCATGTTCGTGACTATCGTTATGGCGCCGACCCCGCAGGACTCTTGGGCCGCAATTACCAAATATGGTCGCTAGCTCCCGGTGACTACGAAGCAGTTTGAGGCCGCCGCACGCAGCGGTGCAGCATCACGGACGCGCGCGGGACGACAGTCTGGCTGGCATACGACAACAATGGGTAATCGACGCAGATCAGTGAGCCGAACGGGATTCGGGTTTTTACACCTACGACGCGGGGGGAACCCCAAGCAGTTTGGCCGATGTTCTCGTCGACCTCATGACTCTTCCTTTGGCCTCATCCCTATTCTTTGTCTCCCACCTGTCCTGAGCGTAGTCGACCGCAGGCCCCATCCGGTCGGGATCGAGCTCTTCCAATTCCCCCCCCTATCGCTCTAAGCCATTTAGAATGAACACTTATCAGAAACAGTGGAGTGGCGAGTGCCACCGCGCTACTACCCCTGCGGTGGTTGCAAGACTTCGGCTTGCCCCGATGCTGTCGGGTTCGCCTCCTTTCCTCCCCCGCGAGTCACCGGCGTGCCCCGGACCTTGTAGTAGGGAGCACAAATCACCAGTCACGTTCTTCTCCTTTAAACTTTCAACTTTCCATCTTCCTCTCCGCCCACCGCGCCTCATTGCTCCATTTTCGCACCCAGAGTATCCTCTCCCTTCTTGTGGAGGACTTGGATGCGAATCGGTGCGGCAGGGAAGTGGTTCATCGCTGGAATTATCTTCGCAACTATTTTTTGTACTTCGGCGAAAGCGCAGCAAGGGGATCAAAAATTCTTTTCCGAAATGCGCTGGCGCTGCATTGGTCCATTCCGCGGTGGCCGCACCGTGGCCATCTCCGGCGTGCCGCACCAGCCCAACGTGTTCTACATGGCCGCCGTCAACGGCGGCGTCTGGAAGACCACTGATTTCGGAAACACTTGGAATCCGATTTTCGACGACCAGCCCACCGGCTCCATCGGCGCGCTGGCCGTTGCTCCTTCCGATCCGAACATTATTTACGCCGGCAGCGGCGAAGGATTGCAGCGCCCGGATCTTGCGACCGGTGATGGCGTCTACAAATCCACCGACGCCGGAAAGTCCTGGACGCATTTGCAAAACCTCCGCGACGCTCAACAAATCACCGCGATTCTCGTCGACCCGAAAGATTCCAATCGCGTTTTCGTCGCCGCTGAAGGGCATCCTTACGGCCCGAACGCCGAGCGCGGCGTTTTCCGCTCCACCGACGGTGGCCAATCCTTCCAGAAAGTTCTCTACAAGGACGAAAACATCGGCGCCGCCGACCTCGCTTTTGATCCCACAAATCCGCAAACAATCTACGCCGTATTGTGGGCCGCGCGTGTTGCGCCATGGGAGATTCGCAGCGGCGAATCCTTCATCAGCGCCGGCAGCGGCATTTACAAATCCAGCGATGGCGGAAGCACCTGGCGTCCGCTCACTACTGGGCTTCCGGGAGCGGGCCACGGCATTGGCCGCATCGGAATTGCCGTCTCGCAAAGTGAGCCGAACCGCCTCTATGCCACCGTGGAGGCCAAGAAAAATGCCGGCGTCTACCGTTCCGATGATTCCGGCGAATCCTGGAAACAGGTAAACGCCGACCGCCGCATCGGTGGCCGCGGGCCGGGCGCGGCGGGCATCGCCGTCACGCCGGACAATCCGGAAGTCATCTACGTCGCGAACACCACGACGTGGAAATCAACGGACGGCGGAAAGACTTTTGTTGCCTTCAAAGGCGCGCCCGGCGGCGACGATTACCAGCGCCTCTGGATCAGCACGGAAAATCCCCAGATTATCGCGCTCAGCTCCGATCAGGGCGCGGTCATCAGCGTGAACGGCGGCACGACGTGGAGCAGTTGGTACAATCAGCCAACGGCCCAGTTCTATCACGTCACTACCGACAATCGTTTTCCCTACTGGGTTTACGGTTCGCAGCAAGAAAGCGGCTCTGCCGCTACGCAGAGCCGCAGCGATTATGGCGAAATCACGTTTCGCGATTGGCATCTCATCGGAATTTTCGAGTATGGATACATCGCCGTCGATCCGCTCGATCCGAACATTCTGTACGGCGACTGGCTCACGCGATCAAAACAAGATATCGGCGAGTACGCGAAAGTTACGCCGGAGCCCATTCGCCGCGGCGAGTATCGTTATGCGCGCACGCTGCCGGTTGTTTTTTCGCCGCTCGAACCGCACACGCTTTATTTCGCGGCGAACGTGCTGTTCAAAACGACGGATGCGGGAAACAGCTGGCAGGTCATCAGTCCGGATCTCACGCGCGAATCCTACGAGATCCCCGCGAACCTCGGTGTTTTCGCCGCGAGCGATCCGGAAAAAGGGAAGCATCGCGGCGTAATTTACGCCGTCGCTCCTTCCTTCAAGGAAGCAAACACGATCTGGGCGGGCACCGACGACGGATTGATTCAGATCACGCGAGACGGCGGCAAGTCCTGGCAGAATGTTACGCCGCCGCAGCTCAAGCCGTGGAGCAAAGTTTCCATCATCGAAGCTTCGCACTTCGATGCGGGCACGGCGTACGCGGCGATCAATTCGTTCCGGCTCGACGATTTACGGGCACACATTTACCGCACGCGCGATTTCGGCAAATCGTGGTTGGAAATTACTCATGGGATTTCTGACGGCGGCGCCAGCAACGTGGTGCGCGAAGATCCGGTTCGCAAGGGTTTGCTCTACGCGGGAACGGAAGGCTCCGTCTACGTTTCGTTTAACGATGGAGACGATTGGCAGCCGCTACAGCTCAATCTGCCGCACACGTCCATGCGCGATCTCGCGATTCATGGCGACGATCTCATTGTCGCCACGCACGGTCGCTCTTTCTGGATTCTTGATGACCTCACGCCGCTGCGGCAAATGAACGCCGAGATCGCGAAAGAAAGCGCGCATCTTTTCGAACCGCAAGAAGCGACTCGTTTCCGATGGAATCGCAATCCGGACACCCCGCTTCCGCCCGAATTCCCCGCCGGAAAAAATCCTCCCGATGGCGCCATCATCGATTACTACCTGGCTGCGGTGGCCGGCAAGTCTGTGACACTGGAAATCCTGAACGACCAGCAGCAGCTCGTCCGGAGATACGCGAGCACGGATAAATCGGACCTGCTGGAGAAAATCGCAGGTGAACATCCCATTCCGATGTATTGGGTTCGCCCGACGCAGATTCTTTCCGCGGGCGCGGGGATGCACCGTTTTGTCTGGGACCTGCACTGCGCGCCGCCGGATTCTCTGGGGCATGAGTTTCCAATTTCCGCAATCGTTCAAGACACGCCCAAATATCCGCTAGGAGCGTGGGCACTTCCCGGCAACTACACGGCGAAACTAACAGTTGATGGGAGAAGCTATTCTCAGCCATTCGTCGTGAAGATGGACCCGCGCATCAAGACTCCGCCTGCGGATCTTCGCAAGCAGTTTGAAATGCAGAGCGGCTCGGTCGAAGGCATGAATGAAAGCTTTGGAGCGCTCTCGCAAGTTCGATCGGTGCGCGCGCAATTGAAGGAACGCGCCGCGAAAGCAGGGAAGGGCCCGCTTGCCGATGCGATCGCGGCTCTCGATAAACAAGCGGCGGAGTTGGAAGGAGCAGCGCAGAGCAATTTCTTTGGTTTACCTCCGGGCGCGAAGCAACCGGAGAATTTTTCCAGCTTGAACCAGCATTTCGGCGGCATTTTGTCGGTTGCGGACAGCGCGGATGCCGCGCCAACAACGCAAGCCACCGCAGTTTACAAGGAACTGGAGGACGTTCTAGGAAAGTTAAATGCGCACTGGACGAAAATCCAGCAGCAGGATATTGCGGCGCTCAACGCCGAACTCAAGAAAGCGGGACTCGCTCCGGTCGATCCGAACAGAACGCGGGATGCCGCTCCTTCCGCCGATGCCGATGAAGACGACGAGCCATAAGCAATAATAAGGAGGGGCCAAGGAGTAACGAGGACGAAAAAACGACCATGGCCCAACCATGGGATGACTATGGATTGACTATGGTCAACAATTGTCGTAGGGTGGTGGTGGTGAACCAAACCATGAAAGAAATTGCCATCTCTAAATTCAAAGCCACTTGTCTGGCGGTCCTCGAGCGCGTGCGGAAGACCGGGGAACCAATTCTTGTAACCCGCTTCGGCCACCCCGTGGCGGAAATCACTCCGGCCCGGGCCGTCAAAAAGATTCGCCTGGGGGGCGGGGCCGGTACAGCCGTCATCCTAGGCGATATCGTCGGCCCGATTGGGGACATGTCGGAGTGGGAAGCGGCGCAAGATCCAGATGCAGACCATGCCGAGAAGACCGGCAACTCGGAATGAAACTGCTGCTGGACACGCACATCTGGATCTGGAGCTACCTCGAACCGCACAAAATAAGTTCCGAGGTGAGTCGCGAATTGACCAATCCAAGGAACGATCGCTTTCTATCCGCGGTAAGCGTTTGGGAGGCGATCGTTCTTCTCGAGAGAAAGAGAATTCAGTTCAAGAGAGATTTTGGCGAGTGGTTCAGGGAATCGAAAGAGGAACTGAATCTGAATGAAGTTCCCGTCAGCTGGGAAGTGGCGCACGAACTGCGGTTCACGATGCTGGGATATCGCGATCCGGCGGACCGATTTCTGGTGGCGACGGCGAAGGTATATGATTTGACGCTCGTGACGGCGGACGAGCGACTGCTAGGCGTTCCTGGAATTCAAGTGCTGCCCAATCGCTGAGTTTCCTGCATTCAGAGGAGTTTCTGAGGAGAATGTTTCCCGGAAGAAATCATATCCTTCACGTTGCCGCCGGCACTCTGCTTGGACTGTGTGCGATTGGTCTATCCCCTGCGCAGGAGACTTCCTCTTCGGAGTTTTCGGAGATGAAATGGCGGATGATTGGGCCATTTCGCGCCGGAAAGGTGAACGCCGTGGCGGGGGTGCCGGGAAATCCGGCGGTCTATTATTTTGCGGCGGATGGCGGGGGCGTGTGGAAAACGACGGACGGAGGGACGGTGTGGAAGCCAATTTTCGACAAGGAGCCGGTCGCTTCGATTGGAGCGATGGCGCTGGCGCCTTCGAGTCCGAACATCATTTACGTTGGAACGGGCGTGAATACGATTTTTGCCGACAGCAGCTATGGAGATGGAGTTTACAAGTCGCTTGACGACGGAGAGAACTGGCAGCACGCCGGACTGGAAGACACGCGACATATAGGAAGAATCCTGGTCGATCCACACAATCCGGATATCGTCCTGGTTGCGGCGATGGGCCACAGTTCTGGGCCAAACGAAGAGCGCGGAGTTTTCCGTTCGGCGGACGGCGGGCGGACATGGAAGAAAGTTCTGTACAAAGACAATGTTACTGCAGCTGTGGATCTCTGTTTTGAGCCGGGAAATCCGCAAGTGGTGTATGCGACGCTGTGGCACGGGATTCGAAAGCCGGGACAGAAGGGGACTTCGTTTGGGCCCGGCAGCGGGCTCTACAAATCAACGGACGAAGGCATGACGTGGACGCAAATCACAGGGCGCGGACTTCCCGAAGCAGACTGGGGGCGAGCGGGAGTTGCGGTTGCGCCGGGAAACCACGGACAACGCGTGTATGTAATTGTGGAGGCGAAAGAGAAAAAAGGCGGGCTGTTCCGGTCGGACGACGCGGGAGCGACGTGGAAAAAGGCGACGGAGGATCAGCGGATCAGCGGGTCTTGGTACATTAGCGAGATTTTCGTGGATCCGAAGAACGCCGATATTGTATATGTGCCTTCGCAGAACTTGTACCGTTCGAATGACGGCGGTCATACGTTCACCGCCATCAAAGGCGCGCCGGGGGGAGACGACTACCACACGGTGTGGATCGATCCGACGAATACACAGCGAATCATGCTGGGAGTGGACCAAGGGGCGACGATCAGCCTGAACGGCGGGGAATCGTGGAGCACCTGGTACAACCAACCAACGGGAGAATTCTACCGGGTCGCAACGGATCACCGGTTTCCCTACTGGGTGTATGGGCCACAGCAGGACAGCGGAACCGCGGGAATCGCGAGCCGCGGAAACAATGGACAGATCACGGAGCGCGACTGGTATCCAGTTGGGCCAGGCGAAAGCGGATACACGATTCCCGATCCGCTGGACCCGGACGTGGTGTACAACGCGGGACCCGGCGGGAGCGTGGTGCGATTGTCGAAAACGACGGGGCAAGTGCGCGACATTTCGCCCGCTGCGGTTTCGTTTGGAAGCAAATACCGGTTTAACTGGACCATTCCAATGGTTTTTTCGCCGCAGGACCCGCATCTGCTGTATCTCGGGACGCAGTTTTTGCTGAAGACGAGCGATGGGGGAACGAGTTGGGAAACGGTGAGCGAAGACCTGACGCGCGTGCGGCCGGATGAGAAGGATTCGAAGCAGGCGCGAGGGACGATTCTGACGATCGCTCCTTCCGAGGTGAAAGAAGGAGTGATGTGGGTGGGAACAGACGACGGAAACATTCAATTGACGAAAGATGAGGGCAAGAGCTGGCAAGACGTCACCCCGCCCAACGTGTCCGAGTGGAGCACGGTGAGTATCGTGGAAGCATCGCATTTCGACGCGGGAACGGCGTACGCCGCCGTGAATCGCAACAATCACGACGATTTGCATCCGCATATTTTCCGGACGCGTAATTTTGGGCAAACCTGGCAGGAGACGGTAATTGGGATCCGCGAGAGAGATTTCGTTCGAACGGTGCGGGAAGACCCGGTGCGCAAGGGACTGTTGTACGCGGGGACGGAGATGGGCGTCTACGTTTCTTTTGATGACGGGGAGCACTGGCAATCGCTACGGCTGAATATGCCGGTGGTGGCGATTCATGACCTGGCCATCGAGCAGGACGATTTGATCGCGGCGACCTATGGACGGGCGTTCTGGATCCTGGACGACGTTACGCCGCTGCGGCAACTGGATGGACGGAACGGGACGGCGAGAGCGCGTCTCTTTGCGCCACGAACGGCGATTCGAGTGCGCCGCGACGTGAATCAGGACACGCCGCTGCCTCCCGAGGTTCCCGCGGGAAAAAATCCGCCGGATGGGGCGGTGCTGAACTATTTTCTGCCTGCAAAACCGGCGACGGACGTTCAACTGGAAATCCGCGACGCCGATGGGAGGCTGGTGCACAGTTATTCCAGCGCGCCGCCGCCGAAGGAGCCAGAAGAAGTTCCTTTTGTTGCAGAGTATTGGATCGCGCATCCGCAACCGCTTTCGAAAGAAGCGGGAATGCACCGTTTTGTTTGGAATCTGCGCTACTCCGATCCGCGCGCCATGCACCCGCAGTCTCCGTACAATTATCCGATCGCCGCGATCGTGGGATCCACGCCGCTGCCTCCGCAGGGACCACTGGTGCTGCCGGGGAAGTATGAGGCGCGGCTGATAACAGAGGGGCAAGCGATTCGTCAGGCTCTGGAAGTCAAAATGGATCTGCGGGTGGCGGCGGCGCGCAACGAATTGCAGAGTTCACTGGAGCTGCAACTGAAAATCTCCGCGTTGCTGGGGAAAAACTTTGACGGCTACCAACAGACGAAAGAGTTGCGCGCGCGGCTGGCCGAGCTGATGAGGCGTCCGAAAGAAGACCCCGTTGCAGTTGCGGCCAGCGCGCTGGACGCGAAAGTCGCAGCGCTTGCCGGGGAAGCCACAGCGATCCTGGAGACGCCCAAGACGGCCAGTTTCATGGCGGTGAACGATACGTTGACCGCGCTGATGGCACTGGTGGATGGCGCGGACTTCGCGCCCTCGGAAGAATCGTTCGCGGCCTACCGGCGGATTTGCCAGGGTTTGAACGAGGCTCTTGTGGCCTGGCAGGAACTGAAGAACAAAGACGCGGCGGCGCTGAACACCTTGCTGGGAAAAAGCAATCTGACGGAACTGCCCAGCGTTTCCGACCTGGCTGGCGCTGCGGCTTGCGGAAACTAATCCGCTTTTCTCACAAAGATCTTACGTGCGGTATAGAAGCATATCAAAACCGCTCAAGTGGGCATGGTGTTGCCGAGCAAGGGCGCAACATGCTGCGCCCCTACTTTGCGGCTGGAGCCTGCTGGAGTTGCGACAGGTCCGCGAGGACTTCGGCACTGTGTTTTTCGGCGTTCACGTTTAGATAGACTCTGCGGACGACGCCATCGGGATCAATGAGAAAGGTGTGGCGCGCGGAAAGTTTGGCGACACCTAAATTTACCAGCGAGTCGTAAGCGGAAGAAACCTGATAGTTGGTATCCGCGAGCAGCCTGAAACCGAGGCCTTCCTTGGCGCAGAACTTCTGGTGGGTGGCTTCGTCCTGCACGCTTACGCCGATGATGATCGCGTTGCTCCGTTCATATTGCTCACGGTCACGCTGGAAATTGTGGGCTTCCTTGGTGCACCCGCTGGTGAAATCCTTGGGGTAGAAATACAGCACGACCCATTTGCCGCGGAGATCGTGCAGGCTGAGCGATTTGCCATCCTGAGAATTCAGCGTGAAGTCCGGCGCGGGCGTCCCCAATGAAGGCGCCTTCCCCCCGGCACGCATGGCGCGAACGACATAGACTCCAACGAGCAGAACGATAACGGCTACGCAGATTCCAATCATTTTCATCTCACACACTCACCGCTAGTTTTGAATCGGGCGCGTTCCAAAGCTTACTATTCTTTTTGGCTGAACAGACCGAAGCCCAAACGAAACTGAATGGTATTGATGCCGGGATTGGGCGTTGCAAGTCCGGCGTTCGAAATGTGCATAAAGCGGACTTCCGTGCTGAGGTTGCGCTTGCTACGGAGGAAATGCAGACCGAGAGCGGCGCTGGTCGTGAAATTGATGTGGGATGTTCCTTCGGGCACGTTTGTGTTGGTAAAGAGCGTGCCGCCGCCAAGTTCGAGATAGGGAACCACGCTGCTGTGCGTGTCCAGCGCCCACTTGAAGGCGAAAGGGTTTATGCCAACGCCGTAGGCTGTGTTCGTTTTCTGAACCACCAGGAAGACCGGGACGGCATCCACCGCATATTCCAAGCGGCCGCGCAGGAAACCGGGGCCGTGGGGAGCGGTCAGGATCAGGCCGTAACGGAATCCCACGTTCCAGACGTTGTCACCGGACTGGGTGCCATTGATTCCGTGGCCCGCGCCGGTCCAAATCTGCAATTCATGGCCGCCCTCGACAGGGCCTGCTTGCGCGCGAACTGCCAGTGCATCTAGGAATGCGGCAAAGACGAGGGCTATGAAGATTCTTCGCACCGCGGCGTCTCCTTCAGGCTCTTTGATTCTAGCCACCGGAGTCTTAGTGCAGAGAAGATATAGAAAATTCTGGCGAAAGGCGAATCTCTCCTAGTCCATTTGAGGTCAGTGCGGACGATGTGGATGGCATCGCCGGGGGCTGCTTCCGAGGACTTGGAGTGGCGGGGCATATGGTTGCGGACGCGGGCTTTCCAGTAAATAGCGCTACAGCGAAACTTCTTGGCAGAAGGACTAAAGTCTGCTAACTAAGTGCTGCTGATTTCGCCCGAATAATAAAAGATTCGTCGTTTCGGTGCCTTCCGTTTGGTGTAATGTCACTTATCGTTGGGTTGGGGGGGAGTTCATGAAAGTAGATTTGCGGCTGACTCCATTGCGGGAGTTCTCCGCGGTTGTCCGTCTTTTTCTTCCCGTATCGGCGGCCATCGTGTTCTTTTCCATTGCCGCCAGCGCACAAACTGTTGATGAGGTCATCGCCAAGAATATTCAAGCGCATGGCGGACTCGACAAGCTGAAGTCCGTGCGCAGCATCCGCACCAGCGCAAAGTTCGGCCAAGGTTCCTTTCGCGCGGAATTTCGCCAGGAAAACAAGCGCGCCGACAAGGTTCGAGAAGAATTGATCATCCAGGGTCTCGCCCAGGTGCAGGCCTACGATGGCAAGACAGGATGGCAGATTTCACCTTTCGGCGGGCGCAAAGATCCGGAGCTGCTCTCCCAGGACGACCTGAAAAGCCTGGTCGTGGACGCGGATATCGATGGGCCGCTTGTGGAGTACAAAGAGAAGGGCCATAAAGCCGAACTCGTGGGGCATGACTCGATGGAAGGAACGGATTGTTTCAAAATCAAGCTGAGCATGAAGAACGGAGACGTGCGCTACTACTATCTCGATGCCGACTCGTACCTCGAGCTGAAACTGGAAATTCAAACCACAATTCGCGGCGCGCTGCAGGAGTCTGAGTTGTATTACGGCGACTACGAACAGGTGAACGGCATCTTTTATCCTTTCGCCGTCGAGCAGGCACAAAAAGGCAGCGCTTCACGCGCGCAGATCTCGGTCGAAAAGATCGAGCAAAACATACCGCTGGAAGACGCGCATTTCTCGATGCCCGTCTCCAAACCGGAGACGAAGGCGCCGCCGACAGGAAAGTGATTCTTGAAGAGAGGACAGGCAAGAATGCCTGTCCCACGTCCGAATATTCATGGATGGACTTACGCCCAAGAGCCGTTGCATCTACTTTATCGCTGAGGAATCCGCCGATATGCGCAAATCAATCCGGTGCTTTGCTGCTGTGATGATGGTGTATCTCGCTACGATGACTTTTGCCGGGCCCGCGCCCGCGCAAGAAGCCAAATTCGACTCGGACACCATCTCCGGTCTAGGCGCGCGAAACATCGGCTCCGCCACCATGAGTGGGCGCGTGGCGGCGATTGCGGCCGTGAAAGAAGACGGCCGGCTGACCGTGTACATTGGAGCAGCTAGCGGCGGAGTCTGGAAATCTTCGAACGGCGGCACCACGTTCAAGCCCGTTTTCGACAAGGAGGCCGCGCAATCCATTGGCGCCGTGGCCATCGATCCACAAGCGCCGAAAACGATCTGGGCCGGCACGGGCGAAGCCTGGACCCGCAATAGCGTGTCGATCGGCAATGGCATCTATAAGTCGACGGACGGCGGCGACAGCTGGACCAATATGGGCCTGCAGAATTCCGAGCGCATTGCGAAAATTATTGTCGATCCGAAGAACAGCAGCACGGTTTACGCGTGCGTGCCCGGAAAACTGTGGAGCGACAGCGAGGACCGCGGCGTCTACAAGACTACCGATGGCGGCAAGAGCTGGAGCAAGATTCTCAAGGGTGTGAATCTCTCGACTGGCTGCTCGATGATTTCCATGAATCCGCAGGACTCGAAGGTTCTTTTCGTGGGCATGTGGGACTTTCGCCGAAAGGGCTGGACTTTCCGCTCGGGCGGGGAGAATCCCACCGCGGCGAGCGGCAGCGCTTTTTTCCAGACCACGGATGGCGGAACGACCTGGAAGGAACTGGATGAAAAGAGCGCCAAAGGGCTCCCCGCGAAGCCCTGGGGGCGCGTTGCCGTCACCATCGCGCCATCAAAACCAAATGTCGTGTATGCCCTGATCGAATCGACGCGCAGCGCCCTTTTCCGCTCCGAAGATGGCGGGAAAACGTGGGAAGAGCGGGACCGCAGCAATTGGATGGTCTGGCGGCCGTTTTACTTCGCCAACCTGATCGTGGATCCGAAAAACGAGAACAAAGTCTACAAGCCGGACCTTACTTTGATAATGAGCGAGGATGGCGGCAAAAGTTTCAGCGGGATCGGGAACGGCGCGCACGGGGATTTCCATGACGTCTGGGTGAATCCCGACAATACCGATCATGTCATCGCCGGCGATGACGGAGGCGTCTGGTATTCCTACGATGGCGGCAACACCTGGTGGAAGGGCAATAACCTACCGATCTCGCAGTTCTATCACGTGAGCGCGGACAACGCCGATCCTTATCACGTCTTCGGCGGGCTGCAGGACAACAGCTCGTGGATCGGCGACTCGCAGTATCCGGGCGGGATTACCAACGGCCGCTGGGAAAATCTTTTTGGAGGGGATGGGTTCTGGGTTTTTCCGGATCCATCGGATGCGAATTACATTTACGCCGAAGCGCAGGGCGGCGAGATCGGCCGTGTGAATCGCTTCACGCTGGAGGGCCGGGCCATCAAACCGCAACCCAATTACGGAGAAGGGAAGCTGCGCTTCAACTGGAACACTCCGATCCACATGAGCCCCAATGAGAAAGGCACGATTTACATCGGCGGACAATTCCTCTTCCGCTCCCGCGACCACGGTCAATCATGGGAGCGCATCTCGCCGGATCTCTCCACCAATGATCCGGAGAAACAGAAGCAGGAAGAATCCGGCGGCGTTACGGTCGACAATTCTTACGCGGAGATGCACACAACGATCTACTCGATCAGCGAGTCACCGCGCGACGGTCAAACCATCTGGGTTGGAACCGATGATGGGAATCTCCAGGTGACGCGCGACGGCGCGAAGTCCTGGACCAACGTCGTCGGTAATGTTCCCAATCTGCCGGAAGCTTCCTGGGTTTCGTGGGTGGAAGCCAGCCTCTATGACGCGGGCACGGCTTATGCAACGTTCGATCGGCATACGTTTGGAGATATGAAGCCGCACGTCTTCAAGACGACGGACTACGGGAAAACCTGGACGCCGATCGTCGCCGGGGACAGCGGCGTGCGCGGCTACGCGCATGTCATCAAGGAAGACACGGTGTCGCCCAGCCTGCTATTCCTCGGAACCGAATTCGGTCTTTGGATTTCACTGGATAGCGGTAAACACTGGGCGAAATATAAAGGTCACGAATTCCCCAACGTGGCCGTGCGTGACATAGTGGTGCACGCGCGCGAATCGGATCTTGTGATCGCCACCCATGGCCGCGGCATCTGGATTGTGGACGACATCACGACGCTGCGTAAGCTGACTCCCGAAGTCATGGCGCAAGAGGCAGTTTTCCTCCAGGCCAAGCCCGCGCAGCAGCGGCTCCCCGCGAATGGCGGCTGGGTGGAAGGAAGCGCAGTGTTCACGGGGCCCAATCCCCCGGACGCGGCGGTGATTACCTACTACCAGAACAAGCGGCACATTTTTGGAAAAATGAAACTGGAGATTTTCGATTCGCAGGGCAAGCTTGTGGACACGCTTCCACCGAACAGCCGCCGCGGCATCAGCCGTGTGGAATGGCCCATGAGGCTTAAAGCGCCCCACGTTCCGCCCGCCGCCACGGCTGCGTTTGAAGCCGCTCAGGGCCCCAGAGTTATGCCCGGCACCTACACCGTGAAAATGACGCGTGGCAAAGAGACCTACAGCACTCAGCTTGTCTTGGAGCTCGACCCACGCGCTAAATTCACGGTGGAAGACAGGAAACTGGAATTCGACGCGGCAATGCGCCTGCACCGGCTGCTCGAGGAGATGAGTTTCGATGTCGACCGCATCAACTGGGTGCACGACGCGCTCATGGAGCGCGTCGCAAAGCTAAAGGGAGACGCAGCCTTCAGTAAACGGATACAGGAACTTACCGGCAAAGTGGAGGCCCTGCGAAAGAAGATCGTGGCTACCAAGGAGGGAGGCGCCGTCACCGGGGAAGAGCGAATCCGTGAAAAAACGACGGCACTCTACGGAGCCATTTTGAACTATGAGGGACGTCCAACCGATTATCAAACCGCGCGCATTGATTCGCTGAAGAAAGAACTGGAAGACGTGGCTGGCGAATTCGACGCCATCGTTGCCAAGGAGCTTCCAGCGGTGAACAAATCACTCTCGCAGAAAAAACTGGAGCCCATCCAGCCCATGGAACGCAAAGCCTGGGAAGCCGCCGATACCGATTCTGGAGCTGGCGCCCCCGGGGCCGCTAAGTTTTTCCGCGAGCGTGATTAGTCGCGGTCCACTGCGGATTGCTGCTTGTCAAGTTATGGCGGAAGGATCCGGGGTCTTCCGTTCTTCTAAAAGCAACCGGCGCAACATTCTCAAATCATTTAAGATCCGGCGGCTTGCGGCGATGTGTGATGAAAGCTTGTCCAATTTGTAGTTCACGAGTTGCAAAGCCTGCTTTCGGCGTGCCAGCTGGGGAATCGCGGCGCGAAGGAGTTCCGCCTCAATTTGATCTTGCGCTTCGCGCGTCGCTTCTAGCAGGTGATTTACATACTCAAGAGCACTCTCAATATTGTCGAACGGGGTTTCCGATTGGTAGCTCATGGCTGCCCCTCCGAGACATTCTGGTTTCAGCTTTGGGCCACCAAAAGGATAAGGCTGCCTGTAAACCCGTTCAACAGCGGAGCCCCAGGGCCTTTCCTGGGAGGCACCAAGACTTAGCGTTAGGTGGCCGTCTGTGTAGTTTTGGGTCTCGTCTGCTTCTCTTTCCGAGCTGGTCTAATCTCGAACATGCTTCGCCACGACGCCACGTATAAGGGTGGTGGTGTGCCGGATAGAGCCCGCCTTGGGCCTCCTCGCCGCCAGGCCAGTTTCGTGCCCCTAATCCGGGGTGTTGACGGATGCGACGAACTGACAGTAAGCACTGTATTATCTATAAGTTAAAGAAGCGGCAATCCGGCACGCATCCCCACACCCCTTCTTACCAAGAACCCTTAGCGCGGACGCGAAGTGTATCCAAGAAGCCAATAATCGGTAGGAAAGTCCCGGTAGAACAGTACGGATGGTCCATTTGGCGCAGCGATAGAAATCGTTAATAAGTACTAATAGTCCTAGAGCTTTGCAGGTTCGGCGCTTGGATTTTCTTCCAAGGACTAGCTCGAACAACTGGGACCCTTGGAAGAGGATGCAGGCTTGCCCGCAATGGCAAGCCAGACTTGAATGGTATTGAGCAGTGCTAATTCAGGTCTGAAGTGAGAGGAGCGGCGGAGGGGATATGTCCTTAGATGCGCTAGATCAGAAAACATTGAACAGCCTTCCGCGGCTGTCAGAGGTCTATGACGCTTACGGCGTGCAGGTCAATGCCTTGTCCGTGAACGAAATCTTTGCGCTGTACGAGCGCACCGGTTTTCTCTATCCCGACAAAGCCGCCCGCCTTCTTCCGCACCTCGGACAGGTCAGAGAGAACTGGCGGCGAATGCTGCGTGGTGGCGACTCCCTTCTTTACGTCCTGACGGCCGGTGACAAAAAAAGGGGCCGTGCCTCGATTGCAGTTTGGCGCACGACGCATTATGGCTGGACCTCGCAACACCTGGTTTCTGAGAACAACCCGGTCGCGTCACGCGCGGTAATGCTGGCAGGAACGGCGGCGAGCATTCTGAGAGGCGTTGATGAGTCGCATCAGAATTGGTTTCGGCCGGAGAACCGCTTCCCCTCGAGAGTTTTCGGATCCATGGTTCAGACGATCGGACAGTCTCTCTCTTCCGTTCAGCGGCACATGTATTTCGCGCTGCCAAAGACTTCGTCACTGCCTTCGGGGGAGAGAGTTCGCATCGTCCCTTATGATCCTTCTCATGAAGAAGCCCTTGCCCTTATCGCCTCCGTCGCGCGCGGCAGTATTTACGTCGCCGCCGAGCAACTCGCGACCGATCCAGAATTGACCGAGGTGGACCAACTGTACCGCGAGGTAGGGCTCCGGCGGAGCCGCCGCGTGTGGCTAGCCTACCGGGAGTATAAGGATGAACCGATCGGCGCGGTGATCGCCTATCGCGGTCCTTTGGGCCTGAACTTCAGCTATATCGAAAATCGCTGCGACCTGCTGCTGCATCCCACGCTTCCCGAAGGCGACGTTTTGGAAGTTGTGTCTTCGCTCCTTAGAGCATCTGCTTCCGCTTATGAGGACTTTGAGCTTGACGCGATTCCGGTGATTGCCGAGGAAATCGCCGCGCCTGCCCTAGTTCAGCTGGGAGCAGAGTTCCTCCGCCACTATTGCCAGGGAACGTGGCTACAGGAAGGACAGCTTCGCTTCTACCGGCACGTCGATGGCTTCTACTCAAGACTCTTAGCGCGTGCCGAAAAGCACGCGATGCAGCCAAGTCTTATCGGGCAGGAACACTGATGAGCCAAGCTTCGGCGATAGATTACATCATGGAGGACCCTCGCGAGGCACTGCGCCTCGAGCTCAAAGTCGATTCCGACGCTTGGGCTCAAAAGTACCTGGCGCATCGTGTCCGCCCAGGCGGGCAAGTCCTTTCGGTTGGATGCGGTCCAGGAGTGATTCTGGGCGCCGTGACCGCAATGGATTCTTCCATCAGGGCGACCGGAATAGACATCAGCGCCGACCGTGTGCAGCAAGCGGTGCAGAGAAATCGCGAGAATACGCGTGTGAAATTCGTTTGTGGGGACGCACACGCGATGGAGTTCCAATCGAACAGCTTCGATCTTGTGTACAGCCGCATGTTGCTCCAATACCTAAAGGAAAAAGAGCAGGCCGTCGCGGAAATGACGAGAGTTTGCAAGCCGGGGGGCACGGTTCTGCTGCAAGACTTGGACGGTCAACTTCTGTGGCACTACCCGGAAGACGCTGGAGTACAGCGCACAGCCGAGAAAGTCGTGACTGCGCTAGCGGCTACCGGTTTTGATCCTTTCGTCGGACGAAAACTTTTCTGGTTGGCGCAGAAAGCTGGTCTGAAAAATCTCGATGTTCAGGTGGAGTGCTATCACCTAATCGCAGGAGAGATTGACCCGGGGATTCTGAAGCAATGGGAATTAAAGCTAGAGATTGCAAGCCCCCAACTGGCACGGGTGCTCGGCGGCCAAAGCGAAGCCAAAAAGCAAATACGAGCGTTTCTTGACTACCTCAGCCGACCAGACACATTTACATATTCGACGGTGTTCACAGTAACAGGAGCAAAGCCTGTATGAGCTCTGCCCGCTCCAAAAGGCCAGGCCACATGCGGATCCTAGGAACAGATTCATTGATTGCCGACAGACAGATTTCTGCAGCAGCTGCCTCGCCCTCTTCTGAGGGGTTGAAGAGGAGCGATGCCTCAACACGTGCGGGGTCGCACGGGGCCATGTTCGGGAAAGAGCTAGTAGCCGGATTCGGTATACCGGTTTGGCTCGCTGGGGGCTGTATATGAACCGCAGGAAAGAACCACATCGGCTGCAGCAAGAAGGAGACGGGTTCAGTGTGTACGGTAATGTCCCGGATTGGGGATCCTTCACCAGCCTTGCTGACCACCTTCTAGAAGGGAAACTAAATATGCTGTTCCATCGCAACAACAAGAGCGGACCGGTGCGGAGTGCTGGGCGTATTCTCTTAGCCGGTTTCCTCGCAGGTGTCCTTGCGGGTAGTACCGTAGCCCAGACGTCACGGAGCGTCCCCGACGTCACCGCCGTGAGCTTGGAAGACCTGTGGAATATGCAGGTAACCTCCGTCTCCAAGCGCACGCAAAAAGTGGCAGACGCGGCAGCCGCGATTTTCGTGATAACGCAAGAGGATATCCGACGGTCGGGAGCGACCAGCATTCCTGAAGCATTGCGACTGGCACCTGGTCTTGAAGTGGCGCGGATCGATCAGAACAAGTGGGCCATCGGTTCGCGAGGATTCAACGGGCGTTTCGACAACAAACTGCTGGTGCTGATCGACGGTCGAAGTGTCTACACCCCTCTGTTTTCGGGTGTGTATTGGAATGTCCAGGATGTGATGTTGGAGGACGTGGACAGAATCGAAGTGATCCGCGGCCCCGGAGCGACGCTGTGGGGAGCCAATGCCGTCGACGGGGTCATCAATGTCATCACCAAAAAAGCCAAAGCCACACAGTCTGCAGTCGTGACAGCAGGAGCTGGAACGGAGGAGCGAGCGGCTGGCGGCGTTCGTTATGGCGGCAAACTGGGTGACAATACCTACTACAGAGCCTATACAAAATATTTCGATTGGGGGCCTTCAGCATACCAATCGGGAATGACGGCTCACGACGGCTGGGATGCCTTGCGCGGAGGGTTTCGCGCGGATTGGACGCCAGCCGGAGCGAATTCGCTGACGGTGCAAGGAGATGTCTATCGCAGCAGATTCGATGAGACTTTGACTGTGGCGTCGCTATCTGCTCCCTATTCCAACACGTTTCCAAATGATGGAAAGTACAGTGGCGGAAACATCCTCGGGCGTTGGAATCATACTTCCGAAAGATCTTCGATGTCGTTGCAGATGTACTACGACAATACGACGATTACGGACCATTCGCTTTTCGGCGACCACCAGAACATATTGGATCTCGATTTCCAGCACGGGTTTCACGTTGGAGATTCACAACAATTTGTATGGGGGTTGGGCTACCGCTCGATCCGCGACAAGAACGAATCCAGTTTTACGGTTTCCCTGCAGCCTAATCAGGTCACTCTGAATCAGTTCAGCACATTCCTGCAGGATGAAATCAGCTTGGTTGACAATCGCCTGCAGATTACGCTGGGCTCTAAATTCGAGCGCAACGAGTTCACGGGGTTTGAAATTGAACCCAACGCAAGATTGCTCTGGAACCTCACTCCAAATCAATCCATCTGGACTGCAGTATCGCGCGCCGTCCGGACTCCGGCGCTAACCGAGGAGGGTCTGCGGCTAAACTCAGCGGTTATACCACCGGGGGCGCCTTCGAACCCCACGCCGTTCCCCGCGGTAATTGCGGTCTTCGGCAGCCATCGGTTCAACTCACAGTTCAACTCAGAAGATCTTCTCGCGTATGAACTCGGTTATCGAGTACAGGCAACCAGCAACCTTTCGCTCGATATTGCGACCTTCTACAACAATTACTCGAATCTTCGTACTGCAGAGCCGGGTGTGCCTTATGTGGAAGGGATCCCTGCTCCGACCGATATCGTCATCCCCTTTGTCGCAGGCAACAAGATGAGCGGCGGAACTTACGGCGTCGAACTGTTTGCAGACTGGAAAGTCGTTCCAAAGTGGAGGCTGGTGGGCTCCTACAGCTATCTGCAAATGGACATTCACAAGAATGCGAACAGTCTGGATCCAACTCCTGACAATCCAAACGGCTCAAGCCCTCGTCATCAATGGTATTTGAGGTCTTCAATTGACTTGCCCAAGCATTTTGACCAGGACACGACACTTCGATTTGTGGACCACCTTCCCGGCCTGAATCTGCCCAGCTACTACTCTTTGGATGCGCACTTGGGCTGGAGGCCGGTTACAAGGCTGGAATTGTCAATTGGCGGCCAGAACTTGCTGAATAACTGGCACTTTGAATTTATGCCGGATTTCGTAAACACCTCCCCGACGGTAGTGAAGCGCAGCATTTTTGGAAGTATTACTGTGAAGTTTTAGTTGATTGCCAGGTGAGCTTTCAGATTATCGGGTACCAGCGGGCGGCTAAATTGATCTTGAGACGACTGGGAATTCTGATTGTGGCGCTCAGTGTTTCGCTGAGTTGGGCTCCCGACGCCTTTGCACAGGCGCGGGACTCGTCCGATTCCTCGGAATATCTGATCAAGGCCGGCTTCATTTTCAATTTTGCGAAATTTGTGGAATGGCCGGCGACCGCTTTTGCCCAGCCCGATTCTCCGATTGTGATTGGCATTTTGGGAATGGATCCGTTCGGAACGATTATCGATCAAATCGTCCAAGATAAGAAAATCGGGGCGCGGGGATTCGTCGTGAAACGGCTGAAATGGGGCAGCGACGTCAAAGAACTGAGGGACTGCAAGATCCTATTTGTGAGCGCATCGGAAAAAGCGCACATAGATGAAGTGGTACAAATTGTGAAAGGCCAGCCAATTCTGACGGTTGGTGAAACGCCCGGTTTTGCCGAGCGTGGCGGCATAATCCGGTTCACCGTCGAAGACAACAGAGTTCGATTCGAGATCAATGTCGAGGCGGCGCACCAAGCAGAGCTGACCATCAGTTCAAGATTGCTTACCCTGGCGAGAATCGTCCAACAACCCAGCATAGAGGTGAGGAAGCCAGG
Source organism: Candidatus Limnocylindria bacterium (assembly GCA_035490055.1). Taxonomy (GTDB): domain Bacteria; phylum Acidobacteriota; class Terriglobia; order Acidiferrales; family UBA7541; genus Acidiferrum. The sequence continues at coordinate 60,231 of DATHIB010000104.1, forward strand.
ATGATCCTCCAGAATCTATCCATCAAGCGGAAACTCACGCTGATAACTATGCTAACGAGTAGCCTCGCTCTAATCTTGTCCTCCGTTAGCTTTCTTATTTACGACCTCGTTTCCTTTCGCCACCTGCTGACTCAGGATCTGATGACTCAAGCTGAAATTATCGGGTACAACAGCGCGGGAGCATTGGAATTTAAAGACGAGCCCGCCGCCACCGCTACATTGTCAGCGCTCACCGCCAAAGAAGACATCGTCACTGCTGTCCTATATAGACCCGACGGAAAGATATTTGCGCACTATTTTCGAGGTAGTACAACCCTCCCATCGTACCTTCCTTCCCGTTTACAGGAGCAAGGGTACCGCTACGTGGGAGGATACCTGGAGGTCTTCCACGACGTGACCCTGAATGGCGAACGCGTCGGAACGCTGTTTTTGCAGTCGAATATGCGCCAGTGGAGCATTAGGGCCAGACGATACGCAAGCATCCTCATTATTTTCGTGTTGGTGTCCGGGTTGTTCGCATTTTTCGTCTCTTCTAGGCTTCAAGGATTGATTTCAAATCCCATTCTGCACCTAGAAGACACCATGAGAATGGTTTCCACAAACAAGAACTACGCGGTGCGAGCTGTCAAGTCCTATGGGGACGAAATTGGAAGACTGATCGATGGATTCAACACCATGCTGTCCGAAATCCAGCAGCGGGATACCGCACTGCAGAGCACTAACGGTGAATTGAAGACGCGGACGCAGGAGTTAGAGGAAGAAATCTTCCACCGAAAGCAGACTCAGGAAGAGCTGCTCAATGCGAAGCACGCGGCCGAGGAAGCGAATCGCGCGAAGAGCTCATTTCTTGCAAATATGAGCCACGAGTTGCGGACCCCACTCAACGCCATCATCGGATATAGCGAAATGCTGGAGGAGGAAACCCGGGACTCAGGCAAGATCGAGAATGTTCAGGACCTCCGGAAAATCCAGGCGTCGGGAAAACATCTGTTGTCGTTGATCAATGACGTGCTGGACCTCTCGAAGATCGAAGCCGGCAAGATGGTGCTGCACTTAGAGGCCTTTGAAGTGTCGCAGGTGATCGAGGAGATGGTCACGACCTTGCAGCCCGCGGCGGCAAAGAACGGCAACTCAATTCACGTCCATCTGGCCGACAACGTGAACATGATGCGGGCTGATATCACAAAGGTCCGGCAGATCCTGTTCAACCTGCTGAGCAATGCGTGCAAATTTACGGACCGCGGCACTGTCTCCGTGAATGTGGAGCAAATCAAGGTCGAGGATCGAGATTGGATTCAATTCCAGGTCCGTGACACCGGGATCGGCATCTCTGCCAAGCAAAAGGAAAACTTGTTTCAAGAGTTTGCCCAGGCGGATGCCTCGATTGCCCGCAAGTATGGCGGGACCGGCCTGGGACTCGCCATTACTCACCGCTTCGTTCAACTGATGAGGGGGTGCATCTGGGTAGAGAGCGAGCCCGGCCAGGGCGCCGTTTTTACGGTCCGGCTGCCCGCTCAAGTCGTCATCGAGACAGCCGAATCCGCGCAGCCAGAGAGTGCCGGCAAAGTTCCGGCGGCATCGTCCGAGACCAAGACCGGCTTGGAAACGATTCTGGTGATAGACGATGACCCGTCGGTCCGCGATCTGATGTCGCGCTTCCTGACAAAACTGGATTTCCACGTGGTCGCCGCCGCGAATGGAGAAGAAGGAATCCGCCTCGCCAGGCAAGTTCATCCGCTACTTATAACCCTCGATGTGGTCATGCCTGACTGCGATGGATGGACCGTTCTTAATAGGCTCAAGAGCGATTCCAAGTTGGCGAAGATTCCGGTCATTATGGTCACCATCGTTGACAATGAGGCCATGGGTCTGGACCTAGGCGCTTCCAACTATCTTATCAAGCCGGTCGACCGGGACCGTCTTGCAGTTCTTGTAGAAAAGCACCGGATCACTCGGTCTACCACTATCACGGATGACAATCCGGTCCCCTTATCTTATGTAGCAGACCGCCCAACAGGCAGCAAGACAGCCGGAACCAGAGACTCCAGGAGCAGGAGAAACTAGAATGCAGAAAATCTTGCTAGTCGAAGACAATGAAATGAATAGGGACATGCTATCCAGACGGCTTCAGCGCAGGGGCTATCGTGTCGTCACCGCGGAGGATGGCGAGAAGGGACTTTTGCTGGCGCGTTCGGAAGCACCCGACCTCGTTCTGATGGACATAAGTCTTCCGGCGATGGACGGCTGGGAAGTCACGCGTCTCCTGAAGGCAAATCAGTCTACTCGCCATATTCCGATCATCGCGCTGACCGCTCACGCAATGGTCAGTGATCGGGAGAAGGCCATTGATGCAGGTTGCGATGACTACGATACGAAGCCGGTCGATTTTGGACGGCTAAGCGAAAAGATCGAAAATCTGCTGCTCGAGAAGAAACTATCATGAACTCGCGACCGAACCGGTTGCTCATCGTAGATGACAATGAAATGAACAGGGACATGCTGGCCCGCCGGCTGGTACGCAAAGGGTATGAGATCTCGATGGCCGAGAGCGCGCACGGATTGCTGCAGCGCGTCAAACAAGACGGCACCGATCTGGTGCTATTAGACATCGAAATGCCGGAAGTCAGTGGCCTTGACGCTCTGAAAACGCTGCGTGAGGCCTACTCTGCGATTGAGCTGCCGGTAATTATGGTGACCGCAAAGAACCAGAGCGACGATATTGTCAAGGCGCTGGACTTGGGGGCTAACGACTACCTGACGAAACCGATCGACTTTCCTGTGGCTGTGGCGCGTATAGGTACGCAGTTATCACACAAACGAGCGCAGGAGGCGTTGAAGGAAAGTGAAGAGCGCTATGCCCTAGCGGCTCGCGGCTCCAATGATGGCCTTTGGGACTGGAATCTGTCGGCCAATATTGTGCATTTCTCCCCTCGCTGGAAGGCCATGTTGGGCTGTCAGGAAGGCGAAATAGGGGACAGACCTGAAGAATGGTTTGACCGGATCCATGACGCGGATCGAGAACGAGTCAAAGAGGAAATTGCCACCCATCAAAAAGGCTTGACTCCTCATTTCGAGAGTGAACACCGCGTGCTGCATAAGGATGGAAGCTT
>DATHIB010000105.1:0-27512 GCA_035490055.1 Candidatus Limnocylindria bacterium
GAAGTATCGGACCACGGTGATCATCGAACTGTATCGGGTGTGCTGTCCCGAGTGCGGGGTAAGGATCGAGAAGGTTCCGCAACTGCCGAGCAAGGCGCCTTTCAGCAAAGACTTTGAGGATGCGGTGGGGCTGGCGTGCGAGCGCATCGGTACGCCAGGTGGCCAGACAGTTTGGACTGGTGGCCAGCACGGTGCGAGCGATGGACCTGCGTGGCATCTTCTGAATCCTTTGCAGCACCTCAAGCCCGCGTCTCCCGCGCTGCCGCTTCAGCGGTTCCGAAGAATCGGCCACCATCTGCAGCTCGTGCAGCACGAATTGCGGCACTCCGAGAACACCTCCCAGAAACTGCGCTTCGCATATATCGGCAATTCGGCCGTCGATCAATACGCTGGTGTCGAGCAGCTTCACGGATCCTGCGGGAGCAGATTTCTTCCCTAAGAGTTCCTCCACAGCGCCAACACGCAATTCTCCGCCCCGGCCCGAGCCAAGGACGACTCCGAGATATCCGAATGCGAAGAGTGCGGCAAATTCGAGGAAGGACTTGGTGGGTTCGGGCTCATCCGTGCGGGAGATGACCAGGGTCACGAGCAAGGCGGCGAATACTCCGAGGACCGCGCCAAACGCCCCGCCTAGCAGCCCGCTCAACGCCACCCGGCGCAGCCGCAACTCCGCCAACAAGACTACCAGCGCAATCAGAAATCCCACACCGGCGGCCGGCAATCCACGGAGGCCGAACGGCCCCAACGTATAGCTCACGGCTCCCGTGCATGCCACTAGAAACGCGCGCACCACCCAGAAATCCCAGCCCCCACCCCAAGCCCAGGAAGTACGAGCACCAATCGCATGATCTTCACGCTCGCGTGAAACTCTAGATTCCGGGGAATGCCAACGCCGCTGCGCTTCGGGGCTGATCCGGCTCATACGACCTCACAGTTTCGAGCTCTCACTGCAAAATCAGTACAGCCAGCCCGCAGGAGCCGAGGGCCGATGCGGCATGTGGAACGCCGGTTCTCGGTACCGTGGTCTATATACTCTCTTAACAACATAGCGTCAAGCAGGTATCAAATCAGCGGCAGAGGAATTACCGAATGCAGTGGATAGAAACTTCCTATTATCTGACGTAGAGCCGCAGCACGCGCTGGCTCACGGCGCACAACAGATCCGAGGTCACCGTCCCGACGCTACGCGCCACGCGATTCGCCGGCAGTATTTCCTTGCCACCCGTGCCATAAATCGTGGCTACATCGCCGATCTCTGCGCCCTCCACGTCTGTGACATCGATCATGGTCACGTCCATGGAGATGATGCCGACGATCGGCACGAGCTTCCCGCGCAGCAGCACGTTCCCGCGATTTCCCAGCGATCGGTGAATTCCGTCTCCGTACCCCGCGGCCAGAACGCCGATGCGCGACGGCCTTTTTGCCACAAACGTCGCGTTGTATCCGACTCCCGCGCCCTGCGGAACATTGCGCAGGCTGATAACCCGCGCACGAAGGCTCATCACCGGCTTCAGCGGCAACCGCACTTCGGCTTCCTCGCGCTTTTCAGCCGGATCGTAGCCCGGATGGTAGCCATAAAGAATCACGCCGGGCCGCACCATGTCCGCCCAGGTTTCCGGCCGCGTCACGATCGCCGCGCTGTTCGCCAAGTGCACCATTCCCGGATCGATCCCCAGAGCGCGCAGCCGCTCCAGCGCCCCGTAAAAACGCTCTTCCTGTTCGCGTGTCTGCTGGCCAACGGCGGTATCCGTGAAGACTTCCGACGAAGCAAAGTGCGAAAAAATTCCTGTAAGCTGCAGATGCTTGCACTTCCCCAATTGCCGCGCAAAGCACTCCACGTCGCCGGTTGCAATCCCCAGGCGGTTCATCCCCGTATCGATCTTCAAATGGAAGGGCACGTGTTTCTTGCCGCCGCGGCGCGCCGCCGCACGATTGAGTAACGCCAATTGTTCGCAGCGATGGATCACCGCCGTGAGGTCGTGTTCCACCAGCCGGGATTCTTCTCCCGGCACGAAACTCGTGAGCACCAGGATCGGCTTTCGGACGCCGGCCTTGCGAACGGCAATCCCCTCGTCCGCACAGGTAACCCCAAACCAGTCCGAGCCGACTTTCTCCAGAGCCTTTGCCACCTCCGGGCCGCCGTGGCCGTAGCCATTCCCTTTGACGATGGAAAGAATCTTGCGCGGCGATTTGCGCTTTTCTTGTGCCGGGTTTACATATTTGCGGATCGCTTCGAGGTTGTATGCCAGCGCGCCGAGCGAAACTTCCGCCCACACCGGACGTCGCACTTCTTTGCGGGGACTCTTCTGTGTGCCTGCCATGGGTCTTCCGAATAAAATAGTTTACGCCATTCGCGCTGCCTCGGCCCGCTGCCAACCCCACAGCCTGCCGCGTGAAAGACAACCCCCTCTTCCACTGCAACCCAAAGGCCCTTCAAATCCGCCGTCAACCTGAAAGCCCCTATTTCTTCTTGAGTTCAAATGCCATTCTGGTACACTCTTTCACAGGTAATTCTGCGCAATTCACAGCCGCTCGTCCCTTTAACTTTCGAGCGCTCATCTTCCGCACCGAGCGCCCGGCTCAGCCTAGGGTCCCGGACACCTGGAAATTTCAAAATTCTTCGTAAGTGCGGGAAACAGAGGGCTTGGCTAGACGGTCATGCTTTTGAAATAGAAGGCCGTAGCAACTTCTTACCATGTCACTCTATTTTCTTGGACGCGACACGCTTGAGGTAGGCACGAATCTGCACAATAATAGCAATCAGCCTCTAGGGGCCGAACCCAATCATCGCGAGGAGGTCATGGAAATCGGAGACTGTGTTAATTCCCCGACAGTGTGTCACCTTTTTCGATCTTCTCCGCGTAACTCTTTTACAATCAGCACTTGTGAAAATGCTCGAAAAACACGCCTCTAACTACGCCTTTAGAATCAACACTTCTATAAGTGTTGACTCTAATAAAAGCTTAAAGTCCCTGTAGAAACCCGTCACCAAAATCGTTATTACTAGGCCATCGGTCAACCAAATTGTGGCTGAATTGCCGCATGGTGGCAACAGTTACATCTCGTCGGGGGCAAATTGCGAGAACGCATCCGGCGCCGCCTCTTCAAACCGCGTAAACCGGCTGCGGAAGACAAATTTCACCATGTCGGTCGGACCATTTCGTTGCTTGGCGATTCGCAGCTCCGTCTCTTCCCTCTCTTCGGGCGTCGCTCCTGCTTTGAAAAAATGCGGCCGGTAGATGAACATCACCACGTCGGCATCCTGTTCGATGGCGCCTGACTCGCGCAAATCCGAAAGCTGCGGCCCGCGTTCGTCCCGCTCCGGCGCGCGCGAAAGTTGACTGAGCACCAGCACAGGTATCTGCAGTTCTTTGGCCAAGCCCTTCAAAGCGCGAGAAATGCTGGAAACTTCTTCTTGCCGGTTGCCGAACCGCCCCCTCGCGGTGATGAGCTGCAAATAATCAACGATCAGCATCGAAAGCCCCTTGTCGCGCTTCAGCCGGCGGGCCTTGGCTCCGATCTCCAGGACGCTGATCGAACCCGCGTCATCCAGCCACAACGGTGCAGCCGATATAGTTCCCAGCGATTCCGTCATCCGCCTCCAGTCTTCCTTGCTCAAATGACCGGTACGGAATTTGTGCGCGTCGATCTGCGCCACCGACGCCACTAGCCGCTGCAGCAGCGATTCCTTGGACATTTCCAGGCTGAACATCGCCACCGGGTGCCCGCCCCGGATCGCGATGTTCTCCATCAAGTTCAGCGCCAGCGCCGTCTTTCCCTGCGAGGGGCGCGCCGCCAGGATCAGCAATTCAGAGGACTGCAATCCCGACGTGAGCTTGTCGAGTTCGGTGTAGCCCGTGGCGATACCGGTGATGCTCTTCCCCTCACGGAAGATTTTTTCAAGCCGCTCGAAATTGTCACGGACAATTTCCTTAATCGGGACCAGCCCGGCCTTTACGCGGTCTTCCGCCAAAGCAAAGATCGAGGACTCGGCGTTATCCAGGATGGTGTCGGCGCCATCCTCGCCCTCGAACGCGCGCTGCTGAATATTGTGCGTGGCATGAATCAGGTTTCGCAGCATCGCCTTTTCTTTGACGATGCGTGCGTAGTGTTCGATGTTCGATACCTTGGGCATGCCGTCCGCCAGCGACGCCAGGTACGGCGCTCCGCCGGAGGCTTCCAGGTCGCCCTTGCGGTGCATTTCCTCCGTCAGCGTAACCAGGTCGATGGCCTGCTGGCTTTCGCCCAGCGCGATCATCTGTGTGAACACCCGCCGGTGCTGGTCGAGAAAGAAGTCCTCGGGCCGTAGATGCTCGATCGCCGGATTCAGCGCATGGTTGTCCAGCAAAATCGCGCCAAGAACGGAGCGCTCGGCATCCAGGTTATTCGGTAAGGGTTTCTCGAGTGTCGGGTCTGCGGGCATGAGAGGCCTGTCTTGTATTCGCCTTTTCTTCGCTTTTGTACCACGTTCTGCGCGGGAGGGCAAGCGCAGAATTTTTCACCCCAGGTACGAACACTTCCTTGTTCAAAGTGATGCCGCATTGTGCGCAGAAGTCCCGCGCGCGTCAATCGGAGTGCCTGTGCATGGCCTCGGAAATCTCTGCAAAACTTTTTGCCGCTCTCTGCGCAATCTTGTTCTGCACTTGCCGGCTCTGCAGCGCCGCAATATGTGTCGGTTTCCGCGCGACGAGCATCCAAGTTCAGGGCGTGAATCCAGAATAAAGAACGGAGAGTCTCGATGGCAAAGATGAAAGTGGTACGGGTGCCGAAACCGGGAGCGGATTTTGAAATCGTCGAGCGCGAAATTCCCAACCCGGGCGCGGGACACGTGCGCATTCGCGTGCAGGCTTGCGGCATCTGTCACAGCGACAGCCTCGTAAAAGAAGGACACTGGCCAGGTATTCAATATCCCCGCGCCCCCGGACACGAAGTCGCCGGCGTGATCGACGACGTCGGCTCCGGCGTCACCGGCTGGAAAAAAGGCCAGCGCGTCGGCGTCGGCTGGCACGGCGGCCAGGACGGCACTTGCCTCCCGTGCCGCCGCGGAGATTTCGCCAATTGCCGCAACCTGAAAATTTCCGGAATCAGCTTCGATGGCGGCTATCAGGAATACATGATCGCTCCCGTGGAAGCGCTCGCCGCAATGCCGGGCAGCCTCGACGCCGTGGAAGCCGGCCCGCTCCTTTGCGCGGGAGTCACCACCTTCAACGCCCTGCGCCACAGCGGCGCATTGCCTTCAGACCTCGTTGCCGTCCAAGGCATCGGCGGCCTCGGGCATCTCGGAATTCAGTTTGCCAATAAATTTGGATACAAAGTTGCCGCCGTCGGCCGCGGTTCCCAGAAGGCCGCTCTCGCTAAGAAACTCGGCGCGCACGTCTACATTGACAGCAAAGCCACCAATGCCGCGGAAGAACTCCAGAAACTCGGCGGCGCCCGCGCAATCCTGGCCACCGCCACGGATTCAAAATCCATGTCCGACCTAGTCGGCGGTCTCAGCTTGAACGGAACGTTGCTGGTTGTCGGCGCGGGACAGGGCCCGATTGAAGCTTCGCCAATTCAACTTATCGTGGGGCGAAGGAGAGTCCAGGGCTGGCCCGGCGGCATTCCCACCGATTCCGAAGACACCCTGCGCTTCGCCGAAATGACCGGCGTCCGTCCCATGATCGAAAAATATCCCCTGGAAAAAGCCGCCGAAGCCTACGCCCGCATGATGAGCGGCAAAGCCGAATTCCGCGTCGTCCTAACGATGTAATCAAGCAAGCTTCAAAAAATGTAGGGGCGCAGCATGCTGCGCTTTTGAGAAAACGTTCGATCGAAGGATTTCTTACGCTTCCTTTTCGACCGTCATCTTGATTTGCGCCGAGACGTCGCGGAACACCTTGTGAGGGTCTAGCTCTAGTTCAGTTTTGACGGATGCGCCTTGAGCCATTCGTCCGCGCGCGCCCATCCTTCTTGCGGATGACGTCGAACTTTGCATTGCACACGCGAACGGGCTCCCAGCCCGCGATCAGGCGCGCTCGCAAATCGCCCAAGATTCTTAGTTCGCTGTCCGTAAATTTTTCGGCCACCAGCAAATCGTGATACTCCCGGGCCTTGGAAACGAAATCAAGCTCTTTTACATAGTCGCCTTGGGCTGCTCGTGTGCAGTCAAACCCGGCGAATAGCCGCTCTTCCCATTCGCCTCGACTCGGGAAAGCCACGTCCTTAGTATTGTTGAAGATAAAGATTCGCTACTGACACTTTGGTCTGTCTGAGGTTGAATAGGTAGCTGGGCGTGATGAACTTTTCTACCGCCGCGATGTCCTTCGCGGTTACAGGGTCTTTGGGAAAAAACTGTCCACCGACCATTGAGACGATACATCCACCCCACCGCCCGAAGCGTGTGCGGAAGAGAAATCGTCGTTCGTGAAGACACGCTTGGCCCTCTTGGCGGGTTGCCCGTTGCCCCCCGCCCCGGCCTCGCTGCTGCTTTGTGGCTTGGACTCTGGCGGCGGGTTTTGCGCGGAGCCGCAGGCGGCCAGTGCCGCCAACAACAACGTGGATACGAAGCAGTCCAAGACAGTTCGCGTGTTCTTAAGAATGCTCTCCAGGCCCTGGGATAGAAGCCCGATGATAGGATAGCAGCCTGGCGGCCCTGCTTCGATTGTCCGTAGCCAAAAAGCCGATAGCGAATTCGCAGCGCCTCCACAGGCCGGCATGACGCCACTCGCAACGGGGGCGCTGGCGCTAGCTTGATCGCAAGTCATTTCGACGATTGGCGCCTGTTCCTTGGGCGCAAAACTCAATCGCCGCTGTTCCGAACGGAACAGCGGCGAATTCCGCGGCCGGGATTCTTGGGATTACGCTTCTTTTTCGACACTCACCTTGATCTGCGCGGTGACGTCGCGGAACACCTTGATGGTCACTGGAAATTCTCCGATGGTCTTAAGTGGCTCGCCGAGCTGCGCCTGGCGCTTGTCAATCTTGAAGCCCTGCGCCGCCAGTCCTTCCGCGATATCGGCGGAAGTGACCGAGCCGAACATCTGATCGTTCTCCCCGGTCTTGCGCGTGAACTTCAGCGAAACGCCGTTGAGCAGTGCGGCCTGCTTCTCCGCCGCCTCCTGCTCCGTGGCCGTTTTCTTGGCCAGCGACGTGCGAATGCGCTCGATAGCTTTTAAGTTGCCCGCAGTCGCCTCCACCGCCAGCTTTTGCGGCAAAAGAAAATTGCGTGCATATCCCGGCTTCACCGTGACGACGTCACCGCGGTGGCCCAGCTTTTCAATGTCCTCTTGAAGAATGATTTGCATGAGTATTCTCTTGGCTCCTGTTTCTTTTTCCAGTAAGGCTTAGGCCTTCGGCGCTTCAGTGACCGGAGCCGGCGCAACCGCGGCCGGCGCAATCGCTACTGGTGTGGCCGACGCAGCATGACCAGCCGCTGCACCGGGAACAACGACGCGCGGTGCCTGCGTGCCCGCCGCGCTGCCCGCAAACGGCAACAGCGCGATGTTGCGCGCCCGTTTGATGGCCACGCCCAGCCAGCGCTGATGGCGCGCGCACACGCCCGTCATCCGGCGTGGCAGAATCTTTCCGCGCTCCTGCACGAACTGCGACAGGATGTCCGCGCGCTTGTAGTCGATGAAGTCCATCTTCTCGACGCAGAACTTGCACACCTTCTTCTTCCGGAAATACTGGCGCTTGCCCCTGGGCCGGCCTCCGGGACCTCCCGGACCACCGCCGCCTGGTCCGCCTTCGCGCCGAGGACCACCGTGTCCTCCGCCGGGTCCGTGGCCACCATGACCACCGGAGCCGCCTTCACGCCGCGGAGCTCCCCCGGGCGCTGGTGCTTGTTTCTGTTCCTCTGCCATACCTTCCACCCTTTCGCTCATCGCCCCGGGCTTGCCGGGGTCAATCTACCGGTGACCCCGGTCGAGCCGGTGTCACCTTTTCTCGATAAAAAAAATCCTTCGGCGCGCGGACCTAGCTGCTAGCCGCGGCCTGCTCCGGCGCTGCCGCCGCTGGGACGGGAGCCGGCGTGCGGCGCGGACGCCGCGCGGCGCGCTTCTCGCGCTTCAGCGTGAGCTTCTTCTGCCGCTTTAAATCTTCGTCCAGCCGCACAGTCTGATATTTGATCACGTTGTCCTGCACGCGCAGACGGCGCTCCAGCTCGGCAATCAGTTCACCGTGGTTCGTGCGGATTTCCTGGTGCACGTAGATGCCTTCGCGGTGCTTGGCCACGCGGTACGCCAGCTTCCGCGTGCCCCAGTGCTCGGTCTTCTCAATCTTGCCGCCCTTTTCCGCGACAGTGTGCTCGATGACCGTGAGGACTTTTTTGATTTCTTCTTCCGGCGTCGCCGGCCGCACGATGAAAACCAAATCGTAATAACGTTCTTCCATGATGACCTCTTTCCATTCACTCCGGGCGCGCAGCCCGGTGAAATCGTCTCTACTTTTCTTCCGGCTCTTCCGGATCCGCCGGTTTCCGCCGGTTGTATTTCGTCATTGCTGCGTCGATGCCCTGACTCAGAATCATTTCAACAGCGTCTCCGGCTTCACCAATCATTTCTGCCGCTACTTCCAGCTCCGCCTTCTTCATCGGCCGCAGCACGTATTCTTTGCGGCTGCTCAACGGATGATCTGGCCCGCAACCCAGCCGCATCCTTGCAAATTCCTGCGTGCCAACCGAACCGATCACCGACTTCGCGCCGTTGTGGCTTCCCGCGCTGCCGTCGGGATGAACCCGGATAGTGCCCAGAGGCAATTGCACTTCGTCCCACATCACCAGCAAATCCCGCGCGTCGAGCTCGTACTTCCCCAGCAGCTCCCGCACGGAGATGCCGCTGAGATTCATGTACGTCTGCGGCTTCGCCAGGATCACTTCTTCTCCAGCAATCTTTCCTCGGCCCACCAGCGCCTTGCCCTCGGGCCGCTCCACGCGAATCCCGTTGCGATTCGCCAGCTCGTCCACCACCATGAAACCCAGGTTATGCGGCGTCCACTGATACTCCGGATCGGGATTCCCAAGTCCGACGATGAGCCGCATAGACCTTTTTCCGGCAGCCCGCCTGCCGCAGGCCCCTCTTTACACAACACCGTATTATTTCTTCTTTTCGCCCTTTTCACTCTTTTCTACTTTAGGTTTGGCATCCGCCTTCGGTTTGGCCTCCGCCTCGGCGCCTTCTTCCCCTTCCACTTCCTTCTTGCCCTTCTTGATGACTTCCGGCTCGGCCGGCGTTGCCGTTTCCGCCGCCACGGCCTCCACGGGCTTCTCTTCTTCGACCTTCAGCGCCACGACGTGCGCCAGCACGCGCTCCGGCTCGGTAATCAACTTCATCTTGGCCGTGTCGATCGGCAATTCATTGGCGCGGAGCTGCTTGCCAAGCATCAAACCGCTGACGTCCATCCTGAATTCCGTCGGGATGTCCGCCGGCAAGCATTCGATTTCCACTTCGCGCGTCACCACTTCGAAAACTCCACCCTGTACCTTCACGCCGGAAGGCTCGCCAAACGTGTGTACGGGAACTTTCACCCTCATTCGGACGTCCATGGCCACGCGCAGAAGATCCACGTGCAGCAATTTCCCGCTGATGGGATCAACCAGCCAATCTTTCAGGATCGCGGGTTCGTGCTTTCCGCCAAGATCCACCTGAAAAAGTGTGTTGTGCCCGCTCTCGGACCGGAGAATCGCGCTGACCTGCTTGGCGTTCACCGTCAGTGTGATGGCCGCGCCCTTGCCGCCATACAGCACAGCCGGCACCTTACCCGTCAACCGGAGCCGCCGCGCCTCGTTCTTGCCGCGCGTCTGGCGCGGCGAACTTTCCACTACAATCTTCTCTGCCATGTCCTTCTTCCCTTCCTTCGAATACCCTTTAGACTCTTCGGCTCTTTGATTTCACTTCAAATAAACAGCTCGCTGATGGAAGTCTCTTCGTGAATCGAACGAATCCCGCGCGCCAGCAAATCCGCAACGCTCAATACTTTGATCTTCCCCATCTTCTTCCCGGCTTCGCTCAACGGCACGGAGTCCGTCGCCACCACTTCCGTAATAATCGATTTCGCGATCCGCTCCACCGCAGGACCGGAAAGCACCGCATGCGTACACGCCGCATAGACTTGCGTGGCGCCTTCGCGCGCCAAAGCCTCGGCGGTCTTCACCAGCGTCCCCGCCGTATCGATAATGTCGTCTACGATCAGCGTGCTGCGTCCGCGCACGTCGCCGATTAGGTTCATCACTTCGCTGACGTCCACGTCCACGCGGCGCTTGTCTACGATCGCCAGCGGCGCATCCAGTTTCTTCGCGAAAAACCGCGCCCGCTCCACGCCACCTGCATCCGGCGAAACGACTGTCAGATTTGGCAGCTTCATGTGCCGGAAGTGTTCCACCAGCACCGGCGAACCATACAAGTGATCCACCGGCACGTCGAAATAACCCTGAATCTGCGGCGCGTGCAAATCCAACGTCAGCGCCCGGCTTGCACCCGCGGTTTCCAGCAAGTCCGCAACGAGCTTCGCGGAGATCGGAACTCGCGGCTTGTCTTTCCGGTCTTGCCGCGCATAGCAGTAATACGGCAGCACCGCCGTAATCCGCCACGCCGACGCACGCTTGAACGCGTCGATCATCAGCAGCAATTCCAGCAGGTGGTTGTCCACCGGGGCGTGGCACGGCTGAACAACAAATACGTCCGCCCCGCGAACGTTTTCCAGAATCTGGAAATAGATCTCCCCGTCGCTGAAGCGCCCGAGCAGCGCTTTACCCAGCGGTACGTCCAAGTGGCGGCAGATGCTTTCCGCTAAAATCGGATTCGCGGTCCCCGAGAAAATCTTGAATCGGTCGTCGTTCACGACGCTCGTACTCCCTCAGCAACTTAAACTCTGCAATTCTTTTGTTTGGACGCGGTTGACAGTTAACAGTTGAAAGTCAAAAGTGAAGACCAGAAATGGGGGAAGGCATCGCAAGCGCCGCTTCTGTCCCCATTTTTTCAACTTTTAACTGTCAACTTCTTCGGAGACGCTGAGGCGGAATCCACGAAGCGACGGCAGGTTATCCTGCGATGCGCATCAAACGAGCGTACCTGTCGCGCGAGACAGTCTCGCAAACGAAGGTCTGATCGTGCGGAAACCCAACAGCGGCTCGGCGCGCCATCGCTGGGCTCGGGAAAACTCCAAACACCGCCGAACCGCTACCCGCCAGCGAGGCTTCTGCAGCTCCTCTTTGGAGCAACTCCCGCTTGATTCGATCAAGCCGGGGATGCCGCCGGAAAACCGGCGCTTCGAAATCGTTCGAAAGGCCGCTTCCCTGCGCGCTCCAGCATAGAGCACAGAACTCCCAAAGTTTAGGGTTTACGGCCGATTTTGTCAATCTCAGAGCCTCGGCCATCAGCCAGCGGTAGGCATCCGGCGTGGGCACATGAATCTCTTTCGGCGAAACAACCAGGACGTGCAGCTTTGGGACGTCGGGCAGCGGATAAATCTCATCGCCCTTATTTATTCCCAGCGCTCGCCCGCCCAACAAAAAAAACGGGACATCCGCGCCCAAAAACGCGGCCATCTCCATCAATCGCGCCGCCGCCAGCTTTTTCCTCGTCAGCCGCAGGTACCCCAGCAGCGCCGCGGCGGCATCGCTCGATCCCCCGCCCAGCCCACGGCCCGCAGGAATCGTTTTCTTTAACTGAAGTTCCACCCCTCCGCGGATTCTCAGTTCGCGCCGCAGCGCATCCACCGCGCGATACACAAGATTTTTCTCCACCGGTTCGGCGGAGAGCGGCTGGTTCCCTTCGATGGTCAACGTAACTCCGCCGCTGCGGGACGCGCGCAACCGCAATTCGTCGTGCAGTGAGATAGTCTGAAAAATGGTTCTTAATTCGTGAAATCCATCGGCACGTTTGCCGAGGACATCCAGGCGGAGATTGATTTTTGCGAACGCGGGAATGCGGACTTCGGACATGCGCTGAATTACGGCTTCGCGTCGGTCGCCGTAGATTTTTGCGCCACGCGATGCTTCGTTTGCGAGATCTTCTTCTCGAGCTCCGCGACCTTGTCGGTCTCCACGTCCGCGGGCAGCGAGCGGCGCCATTCCACCAGCGATTTTTCCCATTCCGCGGCGGCTAAATCGCCCCGGCCCATCTTGGCGTAAAGATCGCCGAGGTGCGAATGAATCGTCGCGTCGTGCCGTTCGCGCTCCACAGCCTTCCGCAGCGTGCTCTCCGAAGCGCCCAGCTTGTTCTCTTTGAAATAAATCCAGCCGAGACTGTCGAGGTACGCCCCGTTGAAGGGATCTTCCTTCAGCGCTTCTTGGACCAGCGCTTCGGCTTCGTCAAGCCGTATCCCCAGGTCGCCCAGCATGTAGCCGTAATAATTCAAGACGGGAGCGTTTTTCGGGTTGACCGCAAGCACTTTCTTGAACTGTTCCTCGGCCTTGTCGAAAAACTTCTGCCGCTCGTAGATGGCCCCGAGCAGGAACCACACCATTTCGTTTTCGCGCGCCTGGCCCGGCAGCACTTCCGCGGCGCGAGCCGCTTCTTCCGCTTCCTTGTAACGCCGCCCGCGCTCGTACACCTGGGCAATGTTCAAATACGTCTCGCGATCTCCCGCCTCGCCGCGGAGTTGCGCTCTCAGAATCTTGACCGCCTCGTCCGCCTGTCCGTTCTCGCCAAGCAACAGCGCGTGGCTTGTCCTAATCGCGGGATCGGCCGGGTATTTCGCCAGCGCTTCCTTGCCCGTCTGCAGGGCTTTGGACAAATCTTTTGCCGCGCGGTACGTGTCCATGATCATCATCCGCGCGCGGCGATCCTCTTCTTCGCCCAGATGCCCCAATTCTTCGAATGTATATATCGCCGCCTGATAATTCTGCGTATCGCGATAGAGCTGCCCGAGTTGCTGATACAGGATGGCCAGCGACCGCCGCCGCGACGGCACCGTGGGAGACTGCCCCTTGATGCCCGTGGCCGCGTCCGACAACACGCGGATGGCATCGTCATAGCGCCCCTGGGCCTGGTACAGCATCGCCTCGTTGTACATTACTTCCAGGTTGCCCGGTGCGTACTGCCGCGCTTTCACGAGATTCTCTTCGGCCTTATCGAGCTGGTGCAACTCGCGGTAAATCTGGGCGATTCGCAAATACACGTCCGAGTCGTCCGGGGTAACACCCGAAAGCTTTTGGTAAACTTTCAGCGCCTCGGAATATTTTTCTTCGGCCAGCAGCGTCTGCCCCAGCCCCCGCTGGTGGCTCAACTCCGAAGGATCGAGTTCTTCGGCCTTGCGGTAAGCCTCTTCCGCCTTGGCCAGCTCATGCGTCTGGGTGCGAGCATCTCCCAAAAGATCCAGGAGCACCGGTGAAGGAGAATGCGCGGTGATACCTTCCAGCAGCGTGACCGCCTCGGGGGACTTGCCCTGGTCCATAAGCAACTGCGTCAATTGCTCGACGGCCGGTTCGTTTTCCGGATCGTTCTTCAGGATGCTCTTCAGAACCTGTTCGGCCTTGTCGTGTTCGTTCTTCAGGCGGTAAAGCCGCGCCAGCCACAGCGCCGATTCGGTGTCCGAAGGATCGAGCCGGTTTATCTCGCGATATTGCTCGATGGCGCGGTTCACCGTTTCCGGCTGGCCATTGCCCGCGCTGACATCGCCCAGGCTCCGCAAATAGATCCGCCCCAGCAGCCTCCGCGATTGCACGTTGTCCGGGTCGCGTTTGAGGATTCCCTGCGCTTCCGCCACCGCATCGTGAATCCGCTGCGCCTTCCAATACATTTCCGCCAGGCGCTCGCCGATTACCTGCGACTTCGGATCCAGCGCATACGCTTTCTTGTACGCCTCGATCGCCTTGGTGGCGTATTCCGCGTTGCTAGTCGCTTCATACTGCTGTTCGTAGATGTGGCCCATCGTGAAGTTGTAATAGGCCTCGGCGCGCGCGGAGTCTTTTTCGGGAAGGTCGGTTTTCGGGCCGGCAAATTGCTCCTGCATAACGGCAGGACAATCGGGCTTCTGTTCGGGCGCCGGACTCGGCGGCATCTGCGCCGTGGCGGCCGCGCCGGCGACACCCGTCAGCACTACGGCAAGAGTAATCAGTCGAAGGTTCATCGTAGCCCCAGAAACCTAAATTATCCCATGCGGCCGAAACGCGGTCAAAAGCCAAATGCAAGACGTTTCCAGAGCTTGGGTGCCCCCACGAGTTGGATGCAGCTCAGCGGAAAAACGTTTTCAAATTGGGCGCTAAAGGCGAGCTTCTGAACAAATTCACCACTGGGCACGACACACCGGTCAAAGAATCTCAGTGCAGGAAATGCCGCATGCCGGTAAACACCATGGCCAGTCCAAACCGATCGGCGGCGGCTATGACATCCGCATCGCGCACCGAGCCTCCCGGCTGGATCACCGCCGTGGCCCCCGCTTTCGCTGCTTCTTCAACCCCATCCGGAAATGGAAAGAACGCATCGGAAGCGACTACGGTACCGGCCAGCGAAGATTGCGCCTTCATCACAGCAAGTTTCACGGAATCGACGCGGCTCATCTGTCCAGCGCCGACACCCAGCGTCGCGCCATCCTTCGCAAAAACGATCGCGTTCGACTTCAAGTGCTTCGCCACTTTCCACGCGAAACGCATCGTTTCCATTTCTTTCGCCGTCGGCGCTCGCTTCGTCGCCGTACGCAGCTCATCCTCCTTGATCTCGCCAACGTCCGGCTGCTGCACCAGCATTCCGCCGAGAATGCGCTTGAGCTGCAGCTCACGTTCCGGCTCCAGGCCACCCTCGGGCAGTTCCAGCAGCCGCAGGTTTTTCTTTGCCGCAAAGATTTCTCTTGCGCGATCCGCAAAACCGAGCGCCGCAATGCATTCCACAAACAATTTCGCGACCTCTTCCGCGGTCACCGCATCCACCGCGCGGTTGAACGCCAAGACTCCGCCGAACGCCGATACGGGGTCGCACGCCAGCGCCTTCACGTACGCATCGAGCAACGACTCTCGCTCCGCCGTCCCGCAGGGATTGTTGTGCTTGATGATCACCGCCGCTGGATTCTTGAATTCTGCGGCCAGGCTCCGCGCCGCTTCGAGATCAACGAGATTGTTGTAGGAGAGTTCCTTGCCCTGAAGTTGCTTGGCCGCCGCCAATCCTTCCGGTGCGCGGCCCGCCGGCACATACAGCGCTGCAGCCTGGTGCGGATTTTCTCCATATCTCAACTCCTGCTGTCGCCGCAGCGCGATATGCACGCGCTCGGGCAGCGCCGGTTTCGCTTCCAAGGTCACATGCCCGGAGCCGGCCGACAGTCGTTCCAATTCCGAGGTGATCACACCGTCGTACCGCGAAGTCGCCGCGAAAACTTTTCGTGCCAGCCCCAGCCGCGTCGCCAGCGTCGTATCGCCCCCGCTCTCGATTTCACTCGCGACACGCTCGAAATCCACTGGGTCCGTCACCACGGTAACGCTCTCGAAATTCTTCGCTGCCGATCGCAGCATCGTCGGCCCGCCGATATCGATGTTCTCGATCAGTTCTCCGGCCGTCAGTCCTGTTTTCGCCACCGTCGCTTCAAACGGATAGAGATTCACTGCCACGAGATCGATCGGCGCGATTCCATGTTCCACCGCCTGCTTCTGGTCTTCCGCGTGCCCCCTCCGGAAGAGCAGCCCGCCGTGCACTTTCGGGTGCAGCGTCTTCACGCGTCCGCCCAGCATTTCCGGCCAGCCCGTGAAATCGGAAACGTCGCACACCGCGATTCCTGCCTCGCGCAGCAGCTTGGCGGTCCCGCCCGTCGAAAGAATCTCGATCTTCCGCGCGGCGAGCCGCTTCGCAAATTCCACGATCCCGGTCTTGTCAAACACACTGATGAGCGCGCGCTGTACCGCCATGGATTCCTCCGCAAAGAGAAAAGCACAACAGTGTAAGCGCGCCGCGCTTATTCGGAAAGCGCAATCCGTTCTGCAGCACGTCCCGCGCGCGAAGGCTTGTGGAAAACACGAGGAGTGGATTTTTCTGGACTGCCGGCCGTGAACTGTCAACCCTTCAGGACTTCACAAGAGCTTTCAGTTTGACCTGGCCTTGGACCACTTCCACGACGTATTCGACGTCGCGACAGTTCTTCTGCTTTTGCAGTTCTTTCGTTTTCTTCAGCACGAATTCGTTGAAGCTGGAGCGCGACAGCCTTCCCGTCTCTTCTCCCGCCGTCTGCTTGGCCTGCACGAACGCCTGGTACAACTGGTCGACCTTTGCCGTTTCATGCTCCGGCTCGGAACACGTAATGCGAAAGGTCTTGGACTCGCCGGCCACAGCTGCGGCGGCCAGCTCTTCGTTGTGTTTCGCGACGCGGGCTGCTTCGATCTCCTTCGCCGCCGCGCCAAAGTGCCGCTGAATTTTTCCTTCCTCTTTCTGCGCGGTTCTTTTCCTGAAAATATCTTTGTATTTCGCGTACGTCTGCGAAAGATTGTTGAAGCGGAATCGTTGCGCGAACTTTAGCTCGCCGCCGCGTTCCGCATAGCGCTTGACCAACTGATCGATGCGCCACTCGATTTCCGTGGGCGGACGCTTCCTGCCCCCACCGAAATACTGATCGTATTCGATCTTGAGCTGACGGATGTCCCGTTCAAGCGTGCCCAGTTCTTCGTCGATGGTGGCCATGCGTGGAGGAATCCCTCGAGTGTCCATGCTAGGTGTACGGAGCAAAACCGTCAACCGGATGCGTGGGCGGCGATTCGAATCCGCTACCGCACTCTGCCCTCGGCCGGAGCCAGGTTACGAGCCGACGTTCCTGCCCCGCCCGAGGGGAGGGCACGGGCATTGCCCGCTGCTCCGCACTGTGCTGAAATGTTCGAATGGAAATGCGCGGGAAGAAAACGGTTTCAGCGGAGCAGGCGGAATTGCTGAGGCAGATTCCCTCTGTCGACGAATTGCTCGCTCAGCCACGCCTGGCGGCGCTCTCGAAACGCGTGGACCGCAACCTGGTCGTCGAAGTTGCGCGCACGGTGCTTGCAGATTTGCGCGCGCGCATCGCGGGCGAGTCGAATTGGACGGCGCTGGGCCTCAACGCCGCTTCCGTCGAAGAGCTCATCAGCACCGAAGTCGAACGAATTCTTTCGCGCTCACTGCAGCCGGTCATCAATGCGACCGGAGTGATTCTGCACACGAACCTGGGCCGGGCGCCGCTGCCGGAAACAGTCGTGGACGAGTTCCGCCGCAGCGCCACGCAATACAGCAATCTCGAATACGACCTCGAAGCAGGAGCGCGCGGCAAGCGCGACGTGCATACCGGCGAGTTGCTGACGCGCCTGACCGGCGCGGAAGCAGCCATTGTAGTCAACAATTGCGCTGCGGCCGTGCTCGTCACTCTCGCGGCGCTGGCTCGCGGGGGCGAAGTGATCGTCTCGCGCGGGGAGCTCATCGAAATCGGCGACGGCTTTCGAATCCCGGAGATTATGGAGCAGAGCGGAGCGATCCTGCGCGAAGTCGGGACGACCAATCGCACGCGCGTCGGGGATTATGAAAACGCCATCAACGAAAAGACGCGCCTCCTGCTGCGCGTGCATCCTTCGAATTTCAAGGTCACCGGCTTTACCGATAAGCCTTCGCTCGAAGAACTCGTGACCCTCAGCCAGCGCAGCGGCCTGCCGCTCGTGGAAGACCTCGGCTCGGGCTGCCTCGTTGATCTTTCCGAGTATGGCGTCAGCGAACCTACGGTGAAGCAAAGTATCGACGCGGGCGTTTCCCTGGTGATGTTTAGCAGCGACAAACTTCTGGGCGGGCCGCAGGCCGGCATCATCGCGGGGAAAAAAGATCTCATCGCGCGCGTCCGGCGCTACCCGCTGTTTCGCGCACTACGTGTGGACAAGCTCACCATCGCATCGCTGGAAGTCACTCTCGGGGCCTATCTTCGCGCGGCCTGGGACGAAATCCCCGCCATTCGAATGATTCGCGCGACTCCGCAGGAACTGAAGCGCCGCGCGGAGAATTTCATCCGCGAATTGCGCCCCGAACTTCCTCTCGATGAAGTGGAGATCGAAGTCGCGGAAGGCGCTTCTCTCGCCGGTGGCGGCTCAACCCCTTCGCAATCTCTTCCCACAAAAATCATTCGCATCGCCAGTGCCCGTTACTCGGCTACAAAACTCGAACAGCGCCTCCGCGGTGCCCCCGCGGGTATCTCTGTTATTGCGCGTGTCGAAGACGACCGCCTCATTCTCGACCTCCGCACCGTCTTCCCCGAACAGGAGACGCTCTTGGCGAAAACCCTCGCCGCCGTGCTCCACTAGCGTGGAATTTCAGGCTATCATTCGGGGCGACTTCGGAGCCGAAGAATCCAAATGAAGGCTGAAGCCGAAACAGGATTGGCGAACGCGCGTGCGGCACATAATGAGGTAGAAGCCATGCTGGAAAACTTTGTGCAGGACATCCGTTACGGCATCCGGACGCTGACCAAGAACCCCGGGTTCACCGTCGTCGCGGTGCTTACCCTGGCGCTAGGCATTGGCGCAAACACAGCGATCTTCAGTGTGGTGCAAAACGTGCTGCTTCGTCCGCTCCCCTATACGCAGCCGGAAAACTTGGTTGAGATCTGGAACACCTACCCACCGCAGGTGCCTCGAGCGGGACTGTCGCCGGGCGATTACGCCGACTGGCGGCAGCAAGCGAAAAGCTTTTCGGAAATGGGCGGTTATGCAGACGTGTCATACGGGTTCAATCTCACAGGCGAAGGCCAAGCTCGACGCGTCTTGGTTGGATATGCGAGTTCGTCTCTTTTTCCCATGCTTGGCGTTCGTGCGTTGGCCGGCCGTTCGTTTGTTCCTGAAGAAGACAAAGCGGGTAGCGCCCTGGTGGTCTTACTAAGCCACCCTTTGTGGGAAGGGCGGTTCGGCGGAGATCTTCACGTAGTTGGACACACCGTTACACTCGATGACAAGCGCTACACCGTCGCCGGCATCCTGCCTGCGGGTTTTCAATTTTTGCGATGGGCAGATGTGTGGATGCCGTTGGGCCAGTTTAATGACGACTTGACTGAACATGTGCACCATGCGTTCGTTGCCATCGCGCGGTTGAAAACAGGCGTCACAATTTCGCAAGCGCGCGCTGAGATCAATCAACTCAATCAGCAATCAGCAACAGCCTACCCGGTCGAGCACAAGAATTTTGGAGTGCTGGTCCAGAAGTTACAAGACCCATCCGCAGAAAAACTACGAAGCACGCTACTAGTCTTGTTCGGGGCCGTGGGGCTCGTCTTGCTCATTGCGTGCGCCAATATTATGAACTTGCTGCTCGTCCGCAATGCTGCTCGTGAGAAGGAAGCTGCGGTTCGAACGGCTCTTGGCGCGAACCAGTGGCGGTTGATCCGCCAATTGCTGACGGAGAGCTTGCTGCTTTCCTTTTTGGGCGGCGGGCTGGGCCTGCTTCTTGCGGCCGGCGGATTGAAAATCTTGAACTCCTTTGTTCCCGCCAATCTCGCCGTCTTGCGCGAGACGGGACTGAACGGATGGGTGCTGGGATTCACTCTGGCGGCTTGTCTCGTGGCGGGCCTTGGCTGCGGTTTGCTGCCGGCGGTACGGACACTGAATACAAATCTTGCGGGCACCCTGAAGCAAGGAAGCAAGGGCGCCAGTGCGGTCGGGCATCACAAGACGCACGACCTTCTGGTGATTTCCGAAGTTGCGATGGCCCTGGTTCCTCTGATCGGAGCGGGGTTGCTCCTCCGCAGCTTCCAGCACTTGCTGCATGTTGATCCGGGCTTTCAAACGGAGCACATCCTGACGCTGGAGGTCCAGCAGCCGAGTCTCACGTTTGCACAATACGGCCAACTCTCGGAGGAAGAACAGACCAATCTGACGCGGAACCAGTCTCTTCAATTCGAACGGATTGCCGGGCAAATCCGCACGCTGGCTGGCGTGAAAGAAGTCGGCGGGGTCGACGATTTACCGTTGGGCACGGAGTTGCGGCAGGCGCGCCGATTCGTAATCGAGGGCCAGCCGCCTCTCGTCGCGGGCGCTCGTCCGCTTGCGCAATTTCGCACCGTCAGCCTCAGCTATTTTTCAACGCTGCAAATCCCTCTGCGTGCCGGCCGTCTTTTCAACCCGGAGGACTGGAGGCTCACGAACATCCTGATCAACGATACGATGGCGCGGCGCTTCTGGCCCGGCGGTGATGCGCTCGGCAAGCGCATCGATTTCTGTTCATTCGATAAAAAGCCTTGCTGGCTCTCGATTGTCGGAATTGTAGGCAACGTACACCAGTTCGAACTGGAGGGCGAGCCCACGTTCGACGTCTACTTCTCGGCTGGATGGACACCATATTTCATCATCCGTACAGCGTCCGACCCAACCGCGGTGGCGGCCGCAGCAACAGACGTCATCCAGAGAGCCGACGCAAGCTTGCCGGTTACTCACGTTATGACCATGGATGCTTTGCTTTCGGATTCCTTATCGCCGCGCCGCTTCTCGGCGGTACTGATAGGAGTCTTTGCGATACTGGCTTTGGCACTGGCCGCCGTCGGCATCTACGGTGTGATGAGCTACACCGTGAGCCAGCGGACGCAAGAAATAGGAATTCGCATGGCGCTTGGAGCACAGCCCGGAAATGTGCAAAGCATGATTCTGGGCCATTCGGTAAAGCTGACGCTGATAGGAGTGGGTCTGGGGCTCGCCGGGGCCTTCGCGCTGGTGCGATTCTTGACAAGCCTGCTTTTCGGTGTGGGTGCCCACGACGCGGTAACATTCATTGGCGTCCCGGTCTTGCTAGCGGCGGTTGCAATTGCGGCGTCGTACCTGCCAGCGCGGCGAGCTGTGCGTGTCGATCCGATCGTCGCGCTGCGCTACGAGTGAAGAATGCCATCGAGAGGGCCGCAGTGCTGAATCCATCGTGTTATGATATAGGTGCGATATAGGAGTGGATCATGGCCACAGCGCTTATTCATATGGATCCAATACAAAAGC
Organism: Candidatus Limnocylindria bacterium; assembly: GCA_035490055.1. Lineage (GTDB taxonomy): Bacteria > Acidobacteriota > Terriglobia > Acidiferrales > UBA7541 > Acidiferrum. Next base: position 20,870 of record DATHIB010000105.1, read on the forward strand.
AGCGCCTCGCTCGCCGTGCGAAGGTGCGCGGAAAATCCTTCTCGCAGGAAGTCCGCGACGCGGTGGATATGTACCTGGACGTGCCAGTTGAGAATGAAGCGGAACTGCGCGGCCTGGCAAAGGCGGCAAATCATGCCGCGGACCGAATGATCAAGAATTTGGACGAAACCGTCGCGTACGTCGACCGCGTTCTGAGACACCGCAGGAATGGCAGGTGAGCTGGGCGCGGGATGCGGTTGCGGCCATCCGGAAGACCGTGCTGATCGAAGAGCGGATGGAGGCGCTGACGGAACAAGTGAAACATCTCGCAGATGGCTACACGGACGTCGACCGCCGGCTGGTGCGGCTGGAGGCCAAGTTCGATCTGATGGAGAAAATGGCGGCACCGGGCAGGAGGGCTTTGCCGGCGAGATCGCAATCCCATAAAGATAAGAAGAAAACGAGCTAGACCGCCCCGTGCTCTCCTTCCGCACCGTAAACAGAAAATTAAGAGCAATCTCGAAGCCAGTGCCGAAATTGCGGCCTGGGTGGGCGCTAGTGCGCGTGCGGCTGGCGGGGATTTGCAATACGGACGTTGAGATTCTCCGCGGTTACCACGCGTTTCGCGGGACGCCCGGGCATGAATTTGTCGGCGAGGTCGCGGATGTGAAAGGCGTTTCCGCAGCGACGAAGAGAAAATGGCTGGGGCGGCGGGTCACCGGTGAGATTAACGTGTCCTGTTCGGCCTATGGTTACCGGCGGGTTTGCGATTTCTGCCGCCGCGGATTGAAAACGCATTGCGCGCTGCGGACCGTGCTCGGCATCGCGGCTCATGATGGCGCATTCGCCGAATACCTGGCTTTGCCACTGGAAAACCTGCACCTCGTTCCGAAGAACGTCACCGATGAGCAGGCCGTGTTCGTCGAACCGCTCGCTGCCGCTTGCGAAATCCTGGAGCAAGTCAAGGTGAAGAAGTTTCGCTCCGCGGCCGTTCTAGGCGACGGCAAACTCGCGCAATTGATCGCCCTGGTGCTACGCACCGCAATTTCTCGCGTTGTCATGTATGGCAAGCACGAGAAAAAATTGGCGCTTGCACGGCGTGCAGGCATTCAAACGAAACGAGTCAGCGGCGATGCCCGCGATCTGAAACGGATCAAAGAAAACTTTCGGCTCCTGGTTGAAGCTACCGGCTCGCCGAGTGGATTGGCCCCGGCGCAGCACATGACCGAGCCACGGGGCACGCTGGTTTTGAAATCCACTTTCCACCATGCAGCGCCGGTCGAAACCTGGCCGATCGTCGTCAAGGAAATCACTCTGATTGGCTCGCGCTGCGGTCCATTCGCCAAAGCGATTGCTTTGCTGCGTTCCGGCGAAGTGGATCCAACACCACTCATCGAGCGCACGTTTCCGCTGGACCAGACGCCTGCCGCAATTCAATTCGCCCAGCGATCCGGCATTATGAAGGTCCTGCTGAAGCCTTGATGCCGCACGAAAATGTCCGGCATCAGTGGAACGCAGAAAAAGACAACGTGGAGACTGCTTGAGACATTTCATAGACGGTTGATGCAGGAGGCCACGCAGGCGGCGCCGAAGCCGTTGTCGATGTTGACGACGGTGACGTTGGAGGCGCAACTGTTGAGCATGCCGAGGAGAGCGGCGACGCCGCCGAAGCTTGCGCCATAGCCGACGCTGGTGGGAACGGCGATGACCGGTACGGCGACGAGGCCGCCGACGACGCTGGGAAGTGCGCCTTCCATTCCGGCAACACAAATGATCACGCGCGCTTGCGTCAACTTTTCTCTGTGTTCGAGCAGGCGGTGAATCCCGGCGACGCCGACGTCGTACAAATGCTCGGCGCGATTGCCCATCATGCGGGCCGTCAGGAGCGCTTCTTCCGCTACCGGAATGTCGCTCGTCCCGGCGGAAACCACGAGGATCGTTCCTTTTCCGGTAATTTCCTGGATGCGCTCGATGGTGATGGCGCCCGACAACTCTTGAAACTTGGCGTTACGCGCTTCTTTTCCGCCCGCGCGTTTCACGGCTGCAAAAATCTTTTTGTCCGCGCGGGTCACCAGGATGTTGTGCCGCGAGTCTTTTTTGCGCACCATGGCGCGCACAATTTCCGCCACCTGTTGCGGCGTTTTCCCCTTGCCCAAAATGACTTCGGCAAAACCTTGCCGCAGCGCGCGGTGATGGTCCACCTTGGCAAAGTCGAGATCCTCAAACGGCAAATGCTTCAGGCGCTCGATGGCTTTGGCCGGAGCAAGCTCGCCGGTTTTCACGGATTCCAGAATTTTCAGCAATTCAAACTGATTCATATTCTCGAGCCGCGGTGAATTCTATCATTGCAGAGCACCATTGCCTTAGCTTGACTTGCCCGAACGCCGCTGCGAGACTGATTCTACGCGAGCGGAAAACATGCCTGACACGCAAAAACAGATTGTCACCGTAGGTGTGACCGGCGCCAGCGGCGCGATCCTCGCTCAGAAGACGCTCGCACTGCTGGAGGAAGATACGCGCGTGCCGCGCGTGCATCTTGTGGTTACGGAGGCGGGCCAGCGGCTCCTTACCGAAGAGCTTGGCATTACTTCCGGCGACTTGAAACAACTCCCGAGCCGCATTCTCGGCCATCCGGTCGGCAAAATCGAGGTTCTGCCGAACAAAGACGTGGGCGCTTCGATCGCTTCCGGGAGCTGCGCGGTGGATTCCATGGTGGTCATTCCGTGCTCGATGGGGACACTGGGCGCGATTGCCAACGGCATCAGCGACGATCTGGTTGCGCGTGCAGCGGACGTGATGCTCAAGGAAAGCAGGAAACTCGTTCTGTGCGTTCGCGACACACCCTTCAACCGCGTTCATCTGGAAAACATGCTGCAAGCACAGCAGGCCGGCGCGGTCATCATGCCCGCGGTGCCGGCTTTCTATCACCTGGCGAAAACGATCGACGATCTCGTTACGCAATATGTTTGCCGCGTCCTGGCGCAAATCGGGCTCCCGCAGGAAAAGATGTACCGCTGGACGGGACATTCTGCTTCGAAAGAAGCAAAAGCATGAAAAGATTTCAACACAGAGATCACGGAGAACAGAGAGTTCGCAGAGACGCGCCGGCATTGTCTCCGCTTCGGCCGGGGTTTATCGCGCACTCTTTGTTCGATTGTTTTTTCTCCCGATGAGCCCGAATCGCATTCGCACGGTGCTCGAGATGATCAAGTTCGAGCACTCCGTGTTTGCCCTGCCGTTTGCGCTGACGGGCGCACTACTGGCCGCGCGCGTCACTCATCAGCCGCCAAGGGGCTGGCCTTCGCTGCGCCAAGTTTTGTGGATCGTGGTCGCGATGGTGGCGGCGCGCTCCGCGGCAATGACCATGAACCGCATCGCCGATCTGCGCTACGATCGCGAAAACCCGCGCACGAAACAGCGCGCGCTGGCAACGGGCGCGCTTACGTTGCAATTTGCGTGGTTTTTCACGGTTGATGCGGTTGCAGTGTTTTTCATCGCCGCGTGGCGGCTCAATCCTCTTGCGCTGAAGCTCGCGCCAGTTGCGATCGGCATTCTCTTCTTTTATTCCTTCACGAAACGCTTCACCAACTGGTCGCATCTCTTCCTCGGGTTTGCGCTGGGCATCTCGCCTGCCGCCGCATGGATCGCCATTACGGGCAGCCTCGATCCGCGCATGCTCATCCTTTGCGCGGCGGTTACGCTGTGGGTCGGCGGGTTTGACGTGCTCTACGCGTGCCAGGATATTGAGTACGATCGGGGCGCGGGGCTTTTTTCCGTGCCGAAAAAATTCGGGATCGCCAAGGCGTTGCTCATCGCGCGCGGCATGCACATCGCGGTGATCGCGCTTCTCGGGTGGCTGGCGTTCAGCTTTGGATTGCCGTGGCCCGCGTGGCTGGGCATTGCGGTGGTCGCGTCGCTGCTGGGCTATGAACATTCCCTTGTCAAAGCGGATGATCTCAGCAAGCTGGACGCTGCGTTTTTCACCGTGAACGGTTATATTAGTATGTTGTTCCTGTTGTTCTGGGGCGCTGCGGCAGCGGTTTGGCGCGTTTGAACTCTCGACGGATTCAAGATGAGCGAACTTACGATCACCGATCAGCGGTTGAAGCCGATTGCCGACAAAGTTTTTGCCGGCGAGCGGCTTTCTTTCGATGATGGCATCACGTTGTACCGCTCGCCCGATCTGCTGGCCGTTGGCTGGCTGGCGAATTACGTGCGCGAAAAAAAGCACGGCAACGTGACTTATTTCAACGTCAACCGGCACATCAATCCGACCAACATTTGTGTCGCTCATTGCAAGCTCTGCGCCTTTGGCCGCGACGCCAGCGCGCCGGGGGCGTACAACTTCTCGCTGGAAGAGATTTACGCCCGCGCCGAACAGGGGGCGCGCGAAGGCGCGCTGGAATTTCACATCGTCGGCGGCTTGCACCCGGATTTGCCGTTCGAATATTTCCTGGAGATGATTCGCGGGCTGAAGCAACGCTGCCCGGGCGTGCACCTGAAAGCCTTCACGATGGTCGAGGTGGGCTACTTCGCGCGCATCGCGAAGCTATCGACCAAAGAAACGCTCATCAAATTGAAAGAAGCGGGCGTCGATTCGCTGCCAGGGGGCGGCGCGGAAATTTTTCATCCGCGGGTGCGCAGGATCATCTGCGATCACAAGGTCAGCGGGCAGTTGTGGCTGAACATCGCGCGGCAGGCGCATGAGATCGGGCTGCACTCCAATGCAACGATGCTTTACGGGCACGTGGAAACGGAAGAAGAGCGGGTCGACCACCTCGTCAGACTGCGCGAACTGCAGGACGAGACGCATGGCTTCGTGGCGTTTATCCCGCTGGCGTTTCATCCGGACAACACCGCACTCTCGCACATCCCGAAGCCGACGGGCTACGCCGACCTGCGCAACATCGCCGTGTCGCGGCTGCTGCTCGACAATTTCGATCACATCAAGGCGTACTGGATCATGCTCTCGCCGAGCATCGCGCAGATTGCGCTGCGCTTTGGCGCGAACGACCTCGACGGAACGGTGGTTGAAGAAAAGATTTATCACGACGCCGGCGCGAAAACGTCCGAGTTTACGCCGCGCAATGAACTGGAACGCCTCATTCGCGCCGCCGGCCGCGTGCCTGTCGAGCGCGATACGCTCTATCATCCGGTCGACCGCTCGAAGCTGCCGCCGATTCCCCCGCCCGCGCGGCCGGACTTGGTTTCCCTCACGTTGAACGTCTAGCGTGGCCCCGTTCTGAAGTCATTCCACACCATTCATGAATGATGTTGTCAGTTCCACACTTGGCGTTTAATCTGGACCGTGGGGGCTCTCACCTTGCGACACCAATTTGTACTCGACAAGCGCACCAACAAATTGCTCGAAGAACTGGCGTTTTACCACGCGGGGAACCGCAGCATGGTAGTACGCGAAGCCATCAGCTTTATGCCGATATGGGAGATCGCTTCGAAAAGATCGAAGCAGATCCAGCTTTCCAAGAGATGATGGCTGAATCGGGTAAAGCGATTCGCGAAGGCCGTGTTACACCGCACAGTGAAGTTGTCCGCATGTCTCGCGCTCGCTCCAAGAAGCGAAAGTGAAAGCGGGCCGATCCGGTCCGAGACCTGGCCTTTTCTCTTCCCATGGAAGACCAGCAGGAGATATTCGGCAAGATTGCGCTACTGGCCGCTTTCCTAACACGTATGCCGTTCGGTCGAAAAGCAGGCGCTTCCGGCGGCATCGTTGTTTCCACGCCGGAAATTGGCTGGTCTACTACCGGGTCGTGGATAACACCGTTTACACTCGTGGCCTTTGGCCCGCCCGCATCCCTTGAATCCGGAGCACAACGAACGAAACAATTAGAGAGAGTCGGTGGCTTTTTCCAGGACTTCAGGGAGTCATGAACAGGAAACGGGACGGAAGAGCCGTTGCGTGGAGTTCGGCACTAAGCATTTGACGAAACAGCAACTTCGGTGAATCCTTTCGCGTCTCAAGTCTGTATCGGTGCACCGTGCAAGGAGCGCCTTTTCCAATGCGCACAATTCTATTGCTCATCGTATCTAATATCTTCATGACCTTCGCGTGGTATGGCCACTTGAAATTCCGCAGCGAGGCGCTCTGGAAAGTCATCCTCGCGAGCTGGGGGATCGCCTTCTTCGAATACTGTTTCCAAGTGCCGGCGAACCGCATCGGCTCTTACGAATTCAACGGCGCACAGCTCAAGACGCTTCAAGAAGTCATCACGCTCTCGGTATTCTCCATTTTCTCAATCACGTATCTGGGAGAAAGATTCCGATGGAATTACGCCGCGGGCTTTGCCTGCATCGTACTCGGCGCGTTCTTGGTCTTTCACAAGTGGTAAGGACGCACTCCGGCGATTCAGGTGAGGCCCTCCGGCCGCCACCGGTGCGCGATTTCTTGCAAGACCGCGCTCATCCGCTCAGACAAAGCTTTCTCGACAAGCTCATTTTCTGAATATACCCTTCCAAGAAGTCCTGGAATCGAATTCTCTGGATTCGAATCGAATGAAAGAGACACAGTCGGAGTAGGGATCATGATTGCTCACAACCCCCTCCACGGATCCGGACGAGCGGCACTACCGCATCCGGCTCTTGCCTTAGGTGACGACGCCCATGCGGCGCAAGGGATAGGGATGACAGACGATAGGCAGAGGCAGCC
>DATHIB010000106.1:0-10975 GCA_035490055.1 Candidatus Limnocylindria bacterium
TTTCGTCCCTCCTCAAGAGCGTTTCTCTTTCGTGAAGTAGATCGCCGCTGGCGTCTGATAGCCCAACGACTGATGCGGGCGCTCGTGATTGTAGAAAGTGAAATAACTTTTGAGGTTGGACACCGCTTCCAGCACGTCGACGTAATCCTTCAGATAAACCTCTTCGTATTTCACCGTCCGCCATAAACGTTCGATGAATATGTTGTCGATCGCTCGTCCACGGCCGTCCATGCTGATCGTGATGTCCTGCTTCTCGAGACGGTTCGTAAAAGCCTCGCTGGTGAACTGCGCCCCTTGGTCGGTATTGAAGATCTCCGGTCGCGTCGCCGTCAATGCCCAGTCCAGTGCCGCCACGCAAAAGGCACTCTCCAACGAAATCGATACTTCCCACGCCAGCACATAGCGGCTGAACCAATCCATGATCGCCACCAGATAAACAAAGCCCTGCCGCAGTCGGATGTAGGTGATGTCGCTGGCCCAAACGTGGTCCGGCCGATCGATCTTGAGGTTGCGCAGCCGATACGGATAGATCCGGTGTCCGGGCCCGGGATCCGACAGCCGTGGCTTTGCATAGATCGCTTCCAGCCCCATCTGCCGCATCAGCCGGCGTACCCGTTTCGTGTTGACCGTGTATCCTTGCTCGCCCAGCCACCAACCCATCCTCCGGATTCCGTAGAACGGCGTCCGTGTGTATTGCTCGTCGATCAACCGCATCAATCGCAAATTCTCGGCCGCTTCCGGTTCCACCTCGTAATACCACCCCGACCGCGAAACCCCCGCCAAGCGGCACTGCTGCCGTATGCTCAGTTCTTGGTGCTCTGAAATCCATCCCTGCCTCTGCTCTAACGCGATAGCCCGGACTTTTTTTTAAGCCAGTCCAGCTCCACCTGCAACTGTCCGATCTGCTGGTATAACTCTGCCTTTAGCGCTTCCTCGCTGGTGTCCGGCTGCGACCGCCGATCCGCAAACAGTTCCGGCGTTCCTTGAATCGCTTGTCGCTTCCAGCTCGTCACTTGGCTGGGATGCACTCCGTAGTGCGAAGCGATTTCCTGAATGGTCTTCTGTTCCTTGATCGCCTCCAGCGCGATTCGTGCTTTCATCTCCGCGCTGAAGCTCCGCCGTTGCCTCGATTTCATTTCTGCTCCCTTTCCGAGGCAGCGATTTTATACCTTATTGACTGGTCCGAATTTTGGGGAGCACCTCAGTGATTCCCGCCGCCGGTTTTGGCACGAGGATGCTTCCTGCGACCAAGGTCGTCTCCAAGGAAATGCTCCCGGTAGCCGGCAAGCCGCTCATTCAATATGCCGTAGAAGAGGCAGCATCGAGCGGAATCGAAACTGTGATTCTCGTAGTCCGGGACCACAAATCCTTGATTAAAAATTAAAGCGCACTTTTCTCGCGACCCCGATCTCGAATCTTTCCTGGGTGCGCGACGACTAAGCGCATCGATCCCACTTATCCGCAACTTGGCGGAACTTGCCGGTCTGTGATACGTCGAGCAGAAGAACCCCCTTGGTCTCGCCCACGCGATTTCCTGTGCGTGGCCACTCCTAGCTGACGAGCCGTTCGCTGTCTTGCTCCCCGACGTCATTATGGTGAGTAACGAACCAGTTATCGGCCAATTAATGCATGCCCGTGAAGAGTATGGAGGAAGCGTTGTTGCCGTTCGGGAAGTCGAAGCTCAGGACGTGGGGCGGTTCGGCATCGTCCGAACCGAACGCTCGACAGTGCCCCGATCCAACAACTCCATCCCTCTGATCGGACTCGTAGAAAAGCCAGCACCCGACAAAGCACCTTCTCGACTGGGCGTCTTCGGTCGCTACTTGTTGGAACCCGTCATCTGGTCTGCCATCGGCAAAACCAACGCTGACGTAAGCGGAGAAGTACAGCTCACAGATGCACTCAACTTCCTTTGCGGGAATGCGCCACTGTTTGGTTTTTGCTTCGAAGGCCTACACTACGATGCTGGCGACCGCATCGGTTACCTCAAGGCTAACATCGAACTCTCCCTCCAGAGTTCTGAACTCCGCCAGCCTTTATTACAGCACCTGTCTTCCATTCTCGCCTAAGTTAGCCATCGAGCCTGTTCGTCACCACCTGAAGATTTCAACTCCGCATTCTAACGGTCGACAACTGTAAGCGCCTGTTACGCTCCAGTGTTCACCTTCCTCGCTCTAATCTGTTCGTAAGCCGGATTCTTCATCTCGAACCTCCCACAGAGATCCGCGAAAACATTGTATCCGTCTATCCGTCTGAGATTTTTGTGGGTTGACCTGAAAAGACTAGTACGTCCCGGTATCACTCTCCGAGTTAAAGACCTGAAATTCTCGGACATGTGCTTCGGCTGAAGCGGCAAGGATGTTCAGGCGGATACGAGAAGCGGTTACCCGTGCGAAACGGTCGATGTGCTTGTGTCCGATCGCTCTGCCTTTGACAAGAGTGCGCCAGTCTTTGCCTGTCCACGCCTCGATTCGGAAACGTTCCACGTGCTGTCCGTCATTCAGCCAGTCCCCCATTCCATCACCAGCGTATGGTCAAACGTTACCGGCTTGACAAAATCGGCCTCAAGGGCGGCATGGTGCGAACCAACTGGCACCGACCAAACGTTTCGGAATCACTATCCAGCTCTGCTTCGCCAGCGTCATGGGTTGGGACTGCTCCCTTCACGAACCGGTTTCACGGTTCCACCTCAGTTGATCGTGATCGTACCTTGCAACGCGATGTCCCTCGAAGACGATCCCACCATGATCTGGTAGGCCCCGGGAACGACGAGCCAAGCGTGAGCGGCGACGTCCCAGTAAGAGAATGCGCGCTTGTCCAGCACGAGTTGCACCTCGGCCGTCTCTGCGGGTTGCAGCGACAGCTTCTGAAAGCCTTTGAGAGATTTCGGCGGTTCGGGAACGGCCGCGGAAGGTATGCCGATATATAGCTCGGCTACCTCCGCGCCGGGTACTGCTCCGGTGTTCGTGACACTAAAAGTGACCGTGATGGTTTGCTCAGAGTTGTTGGTGAACGTGAAGTTGTTTGGACTAATGGCCAGATTCTGAAAAGAAAACGTGGTGTAGGAAAGTCCGAAGCCGAAGGGAAACAGGGGTGTGATCTTGCTTTGGTCGAAATGGCGGTAGCCGACAAAAATGCCTTCCGAATAACTGGCGTTGCCATCGACTCCCGGATATTGCGACGTCGTATTTGCGGGAAGATCTGAAAGACTCACGGGGAAAGTGAGGGGAAGCTTTCCGGAGGGATTGACTTCCCCGAAGAGCACCGCCGCGACTGCGTTGCCGTCCTCTTCGCCGGGATACCAGGCCTCGAGAATGGCGGGCACGCTGCTTGCCCACGGCATCAGGATCGCCGTGCCGCTTTTCAAAACAACCACGGTGCGCGGATTCGCCGCGGCAATCTGCAGAACGAGTTCGTCCTGGGTGCCGCTGAGCGAGATCGAATCATCCGTGCCCTCGGTTTCACTATCGCCGACCATCACAATAGCAACATCGGCGGTTTGAGCCAGTGCAACAGCGGCCGCAATTTTGCTCCCATCATCATAGTTGACAGTGACACCGGGTCTCACACGGTTTTGTATTCCTGCCACAGGGGCGACAGTGTAGAGCGGCGTAACGTGCGAGCTGCCTCCGCCCCCCGTCATGGCTGCGCCCGCGTAAGGGCCGATGACTGCGATGGTGTGCAATTGGGAGGCTTTGAGAGGGAGAATTCCTCCGTTGTTTTGCAGGAGTACCATCCCGGCTTCGGCAATCTGGCGCGCGGTGAACCCGTCCTGCGCTGAGGGTATTGGGTTAAGCCCCGCCGGGTTCTGGAACACACCGAAGCGCATCATGGTCGAGAAGCGCCGAACGAGCTTGTCATCAATCGTGGCCATGGAAACCTGGCCGTCCTGCACGGCAGCCTGCAGGGCACTGACGAAGTAGACGCCGCTGGGCATTTCGACGTCGAGGCCCGCATTGGCGGATGCAATGGTTGAGTGGGTGGCGCCGAAATCGGAAGTGATGAAACCGGTAAATCCCCATTCCTGTTTCAGGATTTGGTTCAGCTGAAGACTGTTTTCGCACATAAATGAGCCATTGATCTGGTTGTATGCGCACATGACTGCTCCCACACGGGCCTGCTTCACGGTGGCCTCGAAAGCCGGGAGATAAATCTCACGCAGAGTGCGTTCGTCAATGATGTCGTTGATGGTTGTCCGGTTCGTTTCCTGATTGTTGCCCGCGTAGGCTTTTGATTCGGCGATGATTCCCTGGCTTTGGATTCCGTTGATCTCCGCGACGGCGATCTGACCAACCAGGTAGGGATCTTCTCCAAAAGCCTCGAAGGTGCGGCCGTTCTGCGACACACGCGCGATGTTAATGTCCGGCCCTTCGACAAAGCCATTTGCCAGATCCTTCGCCTCGGAGCCGATGATGACTCCGTACTGATTCGCCAGGGCGACATCCCACGTTCCGGCCAAGGCGATTGGGGCCGGGAGCGCAGTCGCAGGACCTTGATGACCGGGTCCGCCATTGCATGCCCCGGAAGGGCCGTTGGTGATGTTCAACGGGGGGATACCGAGGGTGGGAATGCCTGGGATCACGCGAAAGTCATTGGTATCCTGAAGACCGTGCACCTCCTGGATTTTCTGGTCCAGGGTCATTTGGGCGACGATCTGAGCGGGCGTCAGCACAACGGACAGGTTCATCGTTGCCGAATGACTCAAACCGCCGCTTGTTCCCGTAATGGTGACTATGGAAGATCCGTATGGTGTCGAAACCGTGGTCAAGATGATAAGTGTGGATGTCCCCGAGCCCGTGATCGGCGCCCCGCTAAAGGTGGCGGTTGCGCCGGCGGGCAAACCGCTTGCTGCCAAGGAGACATTGCCTGTAAAGGCTCCTATGGCACTGACGGCGACACTAAACGCGGCGTTCGCTCCGCCGTTCACCATTTGCGAAGACGGCGTAACCGCCACCGAAAAATCGGCGCCCCCGGGCCCATTTCCTCCCCCACTCGCGCAGCTGCACAGCGCTGCCGCCATGAGCAAACATAACGGAAAATAAGCCATACGAAAGAAAGCCATTTGAAAACCTCTCGGGACATTAAGGCTCGGATACAGGCTCGAAGCCGGAAACCATTCGAGAACAGAACCCGCAAATACTCTCCAAAAGTGTCACGTATGACGCGGCCAGAGGCGGATGAATCATCTGCATTGTAAATCTAAAATCACCTTTGGTTCAGCCGTCAGGGAATTGCGCGCTTCTTACAACAATTCAGGTTTGAGCCGCTCCGCCATCTGACGGGATTTTCGTGTTTGCAACGCCCCGCATTTAGAAATTCCCTCACCTGTTTTCGTAGTCAGTCAAAGCCTCTCCACACTTTTCGGTGTATTCACAAGGGCGCCACGGTTGGCGTCTTCCCGAGTGGGTACGATCGTCGGATATTCGGCGAATTCGTGTTCCTGCCACTGACTTAAGGGTGGTTTCATCATTCGGGTGCCAGAACCACAGTGGTTCTTGTGCAGGAGCGTATCCGCTTCTACCGGCCTCGAGCGAAGATATCCGTGCCGGTCGATCACATTCCAGTTTTCGTAAGGAATCGTTCCATCCTCGTTCCCCGCCCAGCAAATGTCTCCATATTCAAACAGCGCTGCATCGGCGAATACCAGCGTGTTCGGCTGATAGATGCGAAGATTTTCGATGATGCGCACCAGTCTGCGGCAGTGCCGACCGCCTGAAACGTCATTGGCGTCAGAAAACGATAACCGCGTCGGCGCAAGGTTTCTCACTTAGGAACTGGGATGTTCGCCTCGGGCGGCTCCGGCATTCTCGCAAAGAAGAGAGCAACGATTCCAATCGCCACCACGGCCGAATTCAATTCGAACGCCAGCTTGTAACTGTGATACAAGTCAAAAAGTTTTCCACCCAGGTAACCGGCCGGCGAGCAGAAAAGGGCCGCGAGCACTAGCGTCATTCCGTTCACCTTGGGAAAAGCCGCCGGACCGTAGTAATGCCCCGTGACCGTATTCAGGCAAATAAAGGTCCATCCGAACCCCGTTCCATAGAGGATCGCGGCGCTATAGGCGATCCACAGCGCTTCCGGCGAAACTCGAATCGCTAGGAAGGATCCCAAGAAATAGCAGCAGAAGCCCAGCATGAACGCGTAGCGCCCCTCCACTGCGTCCATCAGCCAGCCGCCTATCAACCGGCCGAACACCGCCCCCAGTGTGAAGAGACCCATGGCGAATGCGGCATCCGCGGGACGAACGCCCACTCCTTTCAGGTGCAGCAGCCAGTGGGCTGTAAAGAAAAAAAACGGAAATTGGCAGGCGACGGCACCAGCGAGAATCATCCAGTACGCCCTTGTGCGATAGGCCTGTTGAGGTTCCCACGGGAATTTTGTTACCCGGGCAATTGCAGCCGTCGCCTTCGCCGATTGCGACGAGCCTGGCCCGCCGTCGACCATTTGGCCCAGGTCTTCCGGACGCTCTCTCACAAACACAAACGCGACAATCGCGGACAAAATGGAAATCCCGGCCACAATCCCCCAAGCTTGCCGCCAGTTTCCTCCATTCGCGGTCAGAATTCGGTTGATCAGCGGCGCAACAAAAAACCCCGCGAATCCCGAAGCCGATAGCGTTACCGCCATGGCCCTTCCACGGTAGCGGCTGAACCACCGCGTGATCGCTGTAGCTGCCGGAATGATGGTCCCGAAACTGATTCCAGTAGCTGTCAGCACTCCGAACCCCACCCAATAGTGCCAAGGCCGATAAGCGACGAGGGAGAGCCATAGCGCGCCAACAAGTATCAGCGCCGAGCCGATCCCGAATGTCTTACGAATGCCCCAGTGAACAATGGACGCCCCGACAAGGACCGAGGGGATGCCCACAAAGAGATTTAAGATCGTAAATCCCAGCCCAAACGCGCTGCGGCTCATGGGAATTTCTTTTAACATGTAGGTGTTGATGACCGCGCCACCGTAAAGGGGGAATCCCATGTTGAGAAAATCCACAAGCCAAAGAATGAAAACCAGCTCCCATCCATAAAAGGCCCGTTCCGAGGTCATAGCGAGTTTTGTCCGTGGCCCAATCTGGGCGTATGGCTTTCGTGTTAGTCCAAAAAAACTAAGAGCTTGGAGGATATCAGGTTTTTGAGGAATCAGAAAAATCTGGCAGTTTTGGAAACAATATACGTGACACACAATGTGGCTTAGGGTAGCCCTCAGGCATGACAAACTCACTCCAGTTTCCCAAAACGTTGCAGGAAGCAGGTGCCTTTTTGTCTGACCCACAAAAGACGTTTGACTATGCAGTTTTCCTGCGCTGACTGTAGAATTCTACGCGTGCGCTTCGCCCGCTTTCTGACCTTCTCCGGCTCTTCCTCGACGCGTTGACCCATCATTTCATCCCGCCTTCTGGTTCTGGCACATAGGCTTGTCTGTGTTGTTCGTCTACGACGACAAAGCACTTCTTCGTTCAGCGACATCACGCTTCTTTAATGCCTTAATGCTGGCAGAACGGCAGAACTTCATTCAAGGCGACGGACGCACGTTCACCGTTTCTTCAATTGCCCCAAGGCTTGCGCGTCGTGCAAGGCTCAGTCGCAAATTACCGTGTGCGGACGAGCGTGGCAGCTGACACAAAGCGCGAGAAGGTTTTCAAGCGCGGCTGGCGGCGATTCTCGCGCTGAAGTCCGCGCTCGCGAATCAGCCTAAACCACAATACAGCTCCAGTGCTGTACCGAGTTATCCAATGCTGCATCACGGGGATCCCGCAGAACGCTTGCAGACTGCTCATGAGTAATTGACCCAAACCCAACCGCGAAGAATTCCAGCAATTTCGTTAGGTGAGCGTAAGTTTTCCTTTGAGCAGGCGATGGTAATCGAACCCTTGCGCCCAGCTGCATGCACCTCCACCCCGACCCGTGGTGCCATTGTTTCCGCGTACGGAGCCACTTTATCCTGTCGTAGGTTGCCCTGTTTCGATCTCACGTTGCATAGTCATTTACGTATCGAGACTAGAACCTATCAAGAAATTGGTGAATCTCTGCTGCAACCGTGCTAAAAAGCATTTCAATCATCCTAATCTTTCGGGCGGGAAGGGATCCTTTCCATGTCGCCAAAAATCCTATGTGCTCAGATGGTCTTGGCATTCTTCGTGTTCTTTGCCGATTGCCACGCTTCGTGTCCTCCGACGTTGATCGTCGTTGCCGTCTCACCGCGGTCGGCATTCGTCGGCTCCGGTCAGACACTTCACTTCGCGGCCACAGTCACCGCCCACCCTTCGTCTTCCTTCCATCGGAGAGAAAAAGGGCGTTGCGGATACCGCGGAGGGAGCCCAGAGGGCGACCGGAGAGGCGACGCTTCGGACGTTACCTGGTCAATTAGCGGTTCATCCTCCGGCGGCATCGACGCCCAGGGCAACTACACGGCGCCCATCGTCACCCAAAATTCCATCGCCACCGTCACTGCCACCAGTGTCAAGGATCCATCCAAGTCCGCCTCCGCCTTCGTCATCATCATTGCTTCTGGCATTGTTTCGGCGACAGCTAATGTCCAGGTTGCCCAATACAGCATCGAGGTTCCCGACGGCCTTACCGTTTTAGTACAGTTCGGCGTTGAGAGAGAGTACGGCATGACTACTTGGGCGCTTCCGGCACCCTCCGGGGGTGGGCCTGTTTCTATCCTCGTTGCCGGCATGAAGGGCAACACGAAATACCACATGCGCGCCGTCTTTCAGGTTAGCGGCAGCACCGCTCCTGTCTTCAGCGACGCCGACCATGTCTTCACCACTGGAGCATACCCTGTCGCGAACTTGCCTTCCCTCACCGCTATGACCACTCCTGGTCAAATGCCACAGTCCGGTATCGAGCTGCTCGATCTCATAAACCCGGCAACGACGAATCAACTGACCAAAGTAGTCACTGATTTGGACGGGAATGTCCTGTGGGCTTACGATCCTGGAACTTCCGTGCCTGCGGACGATATTACCGATCCGATCAAGCTGCTACCAAACGGCCATTTCCTAATCAATCTCAGACAAATTAGCGAAAATGGCCTTAACTCAGTCCTGCAGGAGGTTGACCTCACAGGCCAAGTGGTCTGGCAGATGACGGCGGCACAGCTCAACGCGGCTCTCGCTGCCGCTACTTGCACCGGCTGTAATATCACCGTCATTGGGACGCACCACGATTTCGCCGTCCTCCCGAACGGGCACCTAATTCTCCTTGTCTCGACGCAACAGACGATTTCCGGCACAGTTGTGCTTGGTGACGTTCTCATTGACCTGGACCAGAATCACACACCTGTCTGGCTCTGGAACGCCTTCGATTGCCTTGACGTAAATCGCCATCCCGTGCCGTTTCCCGACTGGACCCACGGCAACGCTGTCTTCTATTCTCCTGACGACAAGTCCCTTGTGCTCTCCCTGCGAAGCCAGTCTTGGGTTATCAAGATCAACTACAATGACGGCGCAGGCGACGGCCGTGTCCTCTGGAAGCTCGGCTATCAGGGCGACTTCACCCTCCTACCAGGGACAACCAACGCGGCCAGCCCCGTGGACTGGTTCAGCCTCCAGCACGACGCCAACATCATCAGCTCAATCACCGCCGGCACCCTCGATGTTCTTCTCTTCGACAATGGCAACCAGCGAATCCTCGACCCCTCCGGCACTCTCTGCAGCCTGTCCACCGCTCCTTGTCACAGCCGCGTTCCCATCCTTCATCTCGACGAAAATGCAAAGACCGCGGACATCCTTTGGGTGGATGAGCTCGCTCCCATTTTCTCTTTCTTCGGCGGCTCCGCCCGCCAGCTCAAGAACGGCAACATCGAGTTGGATGAGTGCGTCGCTCAACCTGCACCGGTTAGCGCCACCATCTACGAGGTCACCAGGACCACTCCTCCGACAATCGTGTGGCAGGAGCTGATCTCCGGACAGTACGCTTACCGCGGCTTCCGCATCCCCAGTCTCTATCCCGGCGTACAGTGGTAGGATGGTACAAATTCCGTCTGCCCACGACGCAGCAAGCGCCTGCCAAGTCGCACATTAAGTTTCTTAATGCTGTTGAGACGGTGAGCCTCAAGGCCGACGAGGATTACCAGCAAGTCGTATCTCCTGTCATCTTGAAATCAGGCGTGCGAGCTGCCATCGAGATACAGCAACATTCCCGGCAGCGATGGTGGCGGCCGCCGGCGCACTCCTCGCTTGCGGCTCTCCTTCACCAGTCCAGCGTTTAATTCATTGTGTCCAGCGCAGCTTTGTTTACTCTGCTCCTGGCATGTCTCACCCAACCCGCTTGCAACATTTCGGGAAACTGGAGTGTGTTTGTCAGCCTGCAGCGCCACACGCGTGCCGCACCGAAGGATGGCGCTGAGTTGAGGATTGGTGGAGATCCTTCGCCCAGGATGCGCGATTAGTTAGCCTTGAAGATACGGGCCTTCGCGTGAGAAATCAGGATCAGTCGGAAGCGTAGCGAGTGAAGCTCTCGCGCTCAGCGCGGACATCATCCCCACGCAGCTCGCGCAGTGCATAAGTCACAAACTCAGCGGTAACTCTCTTGCGCCAGGTCATGTCGAAATCCGTGTTGTCGAGCGGCTTGGCGATTCGAGCCGCAAGTGCAGCCGCTTTAGTAATTGTCTCCAGATTCAAGGGCCGGCCTAGAAGTGATTTTGCCGCATCCGTAGCGGACAGCGGACGACAGGCAGCCGCGCCCACCACAATGCGAGCGTCCTCGACCACGTTATCTCTGGAGAGGCGCGCCGCTGCCGCAACCGACAGCACGGGAAAGTCGAACGAGCCGCGGCGCCGGAGTTTCCAGTAGGTGCTCTTCCATCCGTCGAAAGAATCCAGCAAGACTTCCGCCAGAATTTCATCCGGTCTGCGCTTGAGGTAGTCGATCCCGTCGTTGTTGTACAGATCGGAAAGAAGGACTTCGCGCTCTCCCGAGCGCGAGACAAGCCGGACTCTCGCCCCGAGGGCCATCAGCGCCGGGCCCGTATC
>DATHIB010000107.1:0-46994 GCA_035490055.1 Candidatus Limnocylindria bacterium
TGCTACCTGAAGCCCCACCACAACAACCCGAACGATTCTTACTTTGTCCAGCTCGCCAAAGGGAAACTCTGATGAACGGATTTGAAATGATCCTGCCGTTCCTGAAGCCCATCGAGCACCTCATCCTCGACGATTCCATCAGCGAGGTGATGGTGAACGGCCCCGACCGTGTGTTCATCGAAAAACAGGGCTTCCTGCAACAGGTGCCGGGCGTGTCCATCGGCGAAAAATCCCTCCTGGTCGCTGTGAAGAATATCGCCCGGCGACTCGGTGACGACATCTCCGAGTCGAAGCCTATTCTTGACTCCCGGCTGCCCGATGGTAGCCGCGTCGCCGCGATCATCCCGCCGTGCAGCCTTGGCGGTGTCACGCTCACGATCAGGAAGTTCAACACCCGCCACTTCGAAATGGAGGATTTGATTCGGGCGGGCACTCTGGACCGCGCCCTCGCGAATCACCTCGAAGACTACGTCCTCGCGCGCGGGAACATTCTTATCAGCGGCGGCACGGGCACAGGAAAAACCACCCTTTTATCAATCCTCGGGAAATTCATTCCACCCGACGAACGGATCCTCGTGATCGAAGACACGGCAGAGATTCAACTAGCCCAGGAAAATCTCGTCCGGTTTGAAGCCCGCCGCGAGCAGAACGGCCTCCCGGCAGTGGCCATTCGGGATCTTCTAAAGGCAGCGCTCCGTCACCGCCCGGACCGTATCGTTCTCGGGGAGATTCGCGGAGGCGAAGCCTTCGATCTCCTGCAACTCCTGAACACCGGGCACTCCGGCACGCTGTCGACCATCCATGCGAACTCCGCGCAACAAGGCCTCGCACGGTTCACCAGTTGTGTCTTGCAAAGCGGCGTGGACCTCCCCTATCGGGCCATCAAGACCAACATCGCCGATTCGCTCAACGTCGTCGTCCACGTCGAGCGCCGGCCTGGACGCAGATACATTTCAGAAGTTCTTTTGATCAACCGATACGACCCGGACGCGGACCTCTTCGACTACGGCACGGTCTTCCTGGCCAAGCAGGATCTCACATGAGCACCGACACCAGATTCACACCGCGATCTCTCACCGCCTCGGAGTATGTGCGGGAGCTTTTCGGACCCACGGATAACGCCGCGATTCTCGTCCGGAACCGCTTCACAGACCACACCGTTCAAACAATCGCCAAAGCTGCGGCCATCGCCAGTCCCTTCTTTCAAACTTGGCTAGCGAATCAGAATGCTGGCGGTTCGGACGTGTTCATTGGAATGAATCCGATTAAGGACGGCGCCTACAGCCGGACCAAGGGAAATATAAAGGATATCCGCCACGTCTATCTCGACCTCGACAGGAAGGGTGACGAGGCTCTCGAAGCGATTCGAAATTCAGTCGAAGTCCCTGCACCAAACTTCGTCCTCGATACTTCTCCGGGCAAGCATCAGGTTGTGTGGAAAGTGAGTGGATTCAGCCAGGATGAGGCGGAGTCTTTGCTGCACAACCTCGCGAATCAATTCGGGGGCGACGCGGCAGCAACCGACTCAACGAGAGTGCTTCGCTTGCCGGGATTCGCCAACCGGAAACTGACTGAGGAATTCATCGTCCAAGCCCGCCAGGAAAGCGATGCGGTCTACACGCGCCGCAACTTCACGATTGACGAAGACTCGCCCGAAACATCTCGGCGCTTTGGCGACTACCAACAACGCGAGCGGAGGGTGTCCAATGACCACAAAAGCCAATCCGAGCACGATTGGGCCTTTGCCAAACGCGCTCTCGCCCGTGGAGATGATCCCGAAATCGTTATCCAGCGCATAGCCGACTACCGGGCGGATGACAAGGCCGACCCCGCTTACTACGCGCGTTTGACGGTTCACAAAGCTCAAAAAGAACTGAATGCGAATGCTAGGGATGTAAAAACCGAAGCCGACCGGTCCGACCCAACTGATCTGAGCCCGGGCCAATAGGCATGGCGATACTGTTGGAGAGACGCGGGCAGGTGCCCATGGCCCCAGAAACCAAAAAAGCTTCGGTCACAACGATCCTTCAGGAAGGCTTCGCGTCTCGGCCCGTATTCGTGGTTCCTCGCCTGCTGCGCATTCAAGATGCAGCCAAATATCTAAGCGCAACGACTTGGCAAATTGAAACGTTGCTGCGAGAGAAGAAGATCCTGTCCTTTGTACTAGGGAAGCGACGCGTCGTCGATCGGCTGGAACTAGATCGATACGTGGAGTGTAGGAATGCAGAGGCGAAAGCGGCGCTCAGAGATAGCATTGCGTCAGAGGCCAGCGATTTCCTTGATCCTTCGAAGCGTTCGGAAACTAACCGTCTTGAGACGGCCGGACGCTGAGGAAGTTACTTGCCCTTCGTCAGCTTCGCAGCCCAGCCTTAACGTCGAGAAATAATTCTGGGTGGTCTACTCTCGGTTTTGGAGGGTGAGTCTTAGGGTCTTTGCATGCAGCAAGGGTTTACCGCGCGCACTAATCACCAAACGCGGCGTTGATGTGGCCGCGTAGTTTCTCGGTGTCCGTGACCCCGAGGTAAATCATCGTGGTCTCAAGATTCTTGTGCCCGAGCCACACCTGGATCGTGCGAACGGGTACTCCGGCCTCATGCCAGCGGGTCGCACATGTCTTGCGAAAACGATGTAGATAGAAATGTTCACAAACGGGGCGATCCTTGCAAGAGACCTCGATCCGTTTCTTCTTATCGTATTTCCCCTCGGTGATTGTTGTTCTGCACTGCCCACAGTTCAGGCCGGCGCGTTTGGCGATACGCTTGAGTTTGCGCAGGAAGTGGTTGTCTGGACGCCCCTCTTCATTAACAAAAATCCAGCGGTCATGCGGAGCGTTTTTCCGACGAGCCCTCAGCAGAACCACCAAAGAATCAGGCAGGGGTATGTCGCGCGATTCGTGCGATTTCGGCGTGAAGCTTGCATCTTCCTTTCTGCGAACATGGTAAGCTTTTTTGTCGAAATCAATGTCGCTCCAAGCCGCAAACGTAACTTCCTTGTCGCGGCATCCAGTTCCGAGGAAGAACTTATAGCGAATCCCTTCTTCCTCATCCATCTCAGCGAAGAGCCTTTTTAGTTCCTCATCCGTGTACGGGACAGCAGGTTCGTCCTCGACAGTGGGCATCTCGTCCCTTGGGACTCGTGCTTTGACTCCATTCTTTTTTAGCAGGAAAAAGACAATGTTCAACCGGGTGTCAATCGTCTTCCCGGCAAAGCCTTGATCCACCATGTAATTCTTGTAGCGCCTCAGAACTTGCTCTGTGATCTCGTCCAGAAATCGAACCTTCCCGCCGAGCGCCTCAATAAACTCATTCAGGGTTAGACGGTACTGAGCACTCGTCTTCTTGGCCTTGCCGCGCTTCTGTTCAAGGTAGGTATCGACGGCGGTCTTGATAGGGATTCGATTTGCGTTCGTGAGGAGTTCGGCCTCCGCAACGGTCAGACCCTTCGACTGTGCGTCGATCGCGGCAGTCAGCTGCCCGGCCTCTTCCTTGGCCTCTTTGAAAGTCTGGGCGTCCAGAGTTTTCCATATCTGTTTGCCGTTAACGAACGGCCTTGTGAAAAATGGACCGGTCTGATCACCGGTTTTCACCCCACGGCCCTCTTTGATCCTTCGGTAGCGCCAGGCGCCTTCTGGAGTTTTCTCGCGAATGTAGAGGCTGGGAGTGGACATGAGCTCCTCCGCAAATGCTCCAAAAATAGTAGCACAGTAGAGTCAAATGTGAAATATAGGCGTTTTTACAGGGGAAATGAATTCTGGCGGAGAGGGGGGGATTCGAACCCCCGGTAGAGGTTTTAGCCCCTACAACGGTTTAGCAAACCGCCGCATTCAGCCGCTCTGCCACCTCTCCGCGGTTTGGTTTCAACAGTTTACCATCAATCGACAAAAAGCTGCTGGCCTTTTGCTGGCCACGACGTAATTCCTCCAAGGTTGCTTGCATTCGCCGCATCGCTTCCAGCACCGCCGGATCGAACACTTTGATGTAGCGTTCCTTGGTCACGTGCGGTTTGGCGTGGCGCAATATGCGCTGGACGACTTTGTCGTCAGCGCCCAATGCGTACAGGTTCGAAGCAACACCTCGCCGGAACCCGTGCCACCCAAACCATGGCAGCCCGATCGCTTCGATTGCTGGCCGAATCACGCTTCTCGCAAGTTTGTCCATTGCCATCGGACGCCCATCGCCGGAGTGAAATATCACTCCGGACTTTGGGTTATTCATGCTCATGCGGTACTCGTCCAGAATCGTTGCCAACGCAGGGATCACTGGAACCGAATTCCGGCTCGCCTGGGTCTTTGGTCGGTTGACTACCGACTTCCAGATGGACCGGCTCACCGTCATTTCTGTGCCGTTGTAGTCCGGCCATTCCACTCCCCGCAGTTCACCCGCACGCAGCCCAACAAACGATGCTGTCGCGACAGCGGCCTTGGGAAGAAGTGGCAAGACATCCAGGATCTGAAGAATCTGGCTCAGGTCGTAAGCGAAAGTCTCTTTCGCTTCACGCGTCTTGCTGGGGAGCAAAGCGCCCTGAACCGGATTCGCACCGTCGAACGTACCTTCATTCTTTGCAAACGTGAAAATGCCGCTCAGCACGGACTTGATGCGCTGAAGCGTGTTTTTCGCCAGGTCGTTTTCTGCGGCGATGGCCCGCAGCATCCGGCTGACGTGAACGGTGCGAACGTCCCGCACGCGCAACATACCGATTCGTGCGGATATGTGATTCTCCCAGATCTCCCAGTAACGCTTGCTGGTGCTGGCCCGGCGTTCCAGCCGACCGTGAAATCAATAACATAGCTGCTGCCATCCCACCACCATTCTGTTATAAATCCTGACCATGTTTCGCTTCGTCGGGCTCTGCTTCGGAATGCTGGTCCGCTTCTTTCGTGAGCGGCGAAGTCTCCTTCTCGAAAATCTCGCTTTGCGTCAACAACTCGTCGCGCTGAAGCGTCGACATCCTCGCCCTAGTCTCGGCCTCTTCGATAAGCTCTTCTGGGTAATCGCTCGGTGGGTTTGGTCGGCTTGGAAACATTCTCTCATCCTGGTCACGCCGGAAACCGTCGTCCGTTGGCACTGGACTGGTTTTCGAATCCACTGGCGTCTGATCTCCAGAGTCCGGAGGCCGGTCGGAAGAAGACCGACACCGAAGGAGGTTCGGGAATCGATCTTTCGTATGGTCGTTGAGAACTCGACCTGGGGAGCGCCGCGGATCCATGGGGAACTCCGCACGCTCGGTTTTGAACTTTCCGAGAGAACTATCTCCCGTTGGATGAAGCGAGCACCGAGAGATCCTGACCGAGCCAAGCGCTGGCTGGCCTTCCTTCGAAACCATCGGGAAGCGATTGCGGCCATGGATTTCTTCACCGCGCCAACGATTACCGGGTCTGGTTTCAGGACAAGCTTGGTCCGGATCGATTTTCGACCGGTCCTTATATATAAGTATATAAGTGCGCTCCACCCGCACGCGGGTTGGCCCCCTCCAGAGTCTTCTTGCTGTATTGAACCGATAATCGTCTACCTACTCCACCAAGAACTGCCCCGTTTTGGGTCTCGGCTGAAGTTTTGGCGAACCATAGGGGTGAGCTTCGACGCCAAATATCTGAAACCACAAACAGCTTTTATCTGCAGACAGTAGATATGTGCAGTGAAGTGCCTCAGGTCGGGGGATTACACCACCGATACCAGTGACGCGCCGCTTAGCCGGAGCAAGCCAGTTGCATCGACGTTTGCCTTCCCGGAGCGGAAATGCCGCTTTTGTTTGATCTACCCGACCAAACTCTTGCTGATCCAACACCGGATTGTTTCGTGACACAGACTCCCTGCACTTGGAAGTACTCGTCGACCGTGCGACACACAGACTCCTGATCCTCCAGGTCCATTGCGATTGTCGGCACGATCGCCAGTTCATCAACGAGACCTGCGATCACCGTGCCACAAGGATGCGGACGGAATTCTCGGTAATCACAGGCTGGGAGACCGGCTGTGCGTAGGCTCCCAGCCACCATGCGGAAGTGGTTAGTGGAGTGCAATACTCCCGTCGAGTAGATTGCCGCTGTTGATGTAGCCGTTGCTGAGTGTGATGCTGAACGCCCCTGGCGGCACCAGCGAGCTATCCACGGCGACGATGGTGAATGCTGCCGGCAAGCCGTTATTGGTGCCCAATCCTGCGATCGTGACGGTATGCGCCACGTTGTCACGGCTCACCGAATTGACCTGCGTGGAGCGGAAATCAGTTCCCGAACCTGGATCGCTGAAATCCGCGCTGTCCTGCTGTCGATCGCAATCGTCTTCATGGAGGTCGAAGCGGGCGCTGCCCCCGTTCTTGCCGGGCACGTCGCCGCTACCGTCTGCCCCGCTGCACGCAGGCACTTTTCCGATGAATGTGCCCCAATTGGCGATCTGGGTTCGCGTTTTATTACAAGTTTTATCCAGGTTATACTGGGCGTCGGTACAAGTTTGCCCAATATACTCCGTGGCTATCCAGATGTTGCCGGCGTCGTCGGCTACTGCTGCTGAGTAATCGCCCCATCGTGCCACTCCGGGAGTTGGGGATCCCTGGGACGCATAACCAGAAAATCCGTCTTCAGGGCCAATGCCAGGACCGGCTAACCGTACATCGCTGGCGCCCGCGCTGATCGGGCTGTAAGCCGCGCTAGGAAAGTAATTCGGCCCCGAGAGGGTAAACACCATGGCCGCTACGCCACTGGCCGTCACACCGATGGACGGGAAGAGCACATCTTCATTGGCAACCGCCACGTAACCTTGGTCGTCCATGCTGGCACTTAGCACGTTGGAGCTCACCGAGGGTTTGACGACAAAGAAGGCAATCCCCACGTGAGGCACTCCTCCAACGATCACGGTGGTGTTCACGCCTGACCACAACTTGCCATTCGCGAAGACGACCTGGTTCATCCGATCATCATTGCTGGCCAGCTGCTCGAATGGATCAACATCTCCGAGAGAGTCGCGAAACGGTGTCGGGCCTGACTTCTGCTGTGCGTTGGTCTCGGGCTGGGTGTAATTTTCGCTAGTAATCACCTTATTCTTTAGGGTTACGTTTGGTGTGGGGGTCTTCAGCGAGCCGGTATTTGTCAATGCCCACACGGCGATGCGGTTGTCGGTGGGTGCCGGGCCGAACTGGAGTGCGCTGAGGAAGTACTCGGTCCCCGAGGACTCTTCCCCGGCGCTAGGCGAAGTTGCCGGCTGGATGGAGTACCAGACGCCACCTGCATCGGGAGTGGGCATGGCACCAGCGTTGATGTGAACAACAATCGTCCCCGTACCCGCCTCCAACTCAGACTTGGACATGGCATAGACTTGCGCGCCGTTAAAATTGTTTGAATGTATGGCAAACTCGTTCGTGCTGATGTAAAAACCGTTGGCATCAGCGCCGATCAGTGGTTGATCCCCGAAGCAGGGGCAGTTAGCATGGCTCGGGGTACCATTGGTACCATCGTCGGTGGTATCCAACGCATACAGAAGGTACGCACCGGTCGGATTTGAACTCTGACTGACCGCGATCAGCAGCGAGGAGTGATTGCCAAAGGCGCCGTTCGCGGAGTTGGTATCGATCTCGAGAAGCGTCAAGAACCATCGTTGCGTACCGGGATCAAAGTAGCACTTGGGATCGGAAATGAAAGGGCCGAAAGGACCGCTGGGTCTTACGACCTCGGGCGCGAGCCCAAAGAATTGGCTGAGTGCCGTTGGCCCGGTCTGCCGGGTGCCCGAAGGACTGTAAACAGCCAGCGCAGTGTTTACCGCCTCCATAACGACACCGTTTCCTACGCAGAGCCCCTGGTCGGGCGGCTCAAGGCTAAACTGCGTATTTGTGTAGTTGCCTGTGCCAGCGAACCGCTGGTCATAGTGCGTAAGGCCTGGAAAGCCGGAGAATCCTGGATCCGGATTGACAACGGCTTGGGGACTGGGCATCGGGGGAGCAAGCGGCACAAGCGGAACCGCCAGTCCACTCGTCATTGCGGGGCGGACGTCAGCGGCATTGTGGCCTGGGTGGTAGGGTTGGACTTCCAGGCCAACCTCGGTCGGACTCACGCCTGCCTGTCCACTTAGTGTTCCAACACCGCGGAGGGTTAAATGTTGGTTGGACTGGGGCGCTTGGCCAAGCAAAGTTGCACCTGTCAGCAGAGAGAAAAACACTAACGCGAAAACTTTCTTCGTTGTCAGTGGATTTCTCCTAAGACGTTGGGTTTCTTGGACTTGGAAGACGTGAGAAATTCCAAATTGACTCATGTTCCGTTCCTTTCGCGCTATATTAGGGGTGTGCTCAACGAGTGATTTGCTCCCTGCAGTTGCTCCTTAGGCTTCACTGGAGGGGAGCTCGCGCACGCGCACTCTCTGCCGTCTTGTATATTGCTTCCCAAAATCCTTGTGATAGGCCCAGTTGACAGCGAATTTGCGCTTGGTTTAGGTCTGGGACGCCCACGCGCCAGCCCCGCGAACTTGCGGAAGCTGCGCACGAAAATGAATGCAACTGCTGGGAGAATCAATCAGGTGAATTCTGGAATCGAACGTAAGGGCAATACCGTAGTACTAAGATCAAGTCTCCCCAAATCTGTGCGGAGGAATTTCTAGACAACCTATTCTTTGTTCGGTGTTCGCTCTGCGGCCATTCTTGATGCGTAATCCTCGATTCGTATTCGCCGCATCACCTCGCCCACAGGAGTTCGAGAGTAGTGATTCACACCCCAGTTGTCGATGATCCGATTTAATAACCAGCTCATTATTCCTAATACCGATAAACCGATACCTCTATACTTCTTGGCGCGCGTATGATCGCCCGGTGCCAAATGGTGCGATCGAAATACTTCAACACAACAAGGGCTATTCGGTCCACGATGGGAGCGACGCGGCGCAGAATCATCGCGCAGTTGCTAACGGAGAGCCTACTGCTGGCGGTTGCCGGCGGCGCACTCGGATCGCTCCTTGCTTTCTCGTTTATGGGTGTCTTGGTCGCTTGGTCGCCGAGGGAAATCCCCAGAATCTCCTCCGCGCATATCGATCTGCCGGTGCTCATGTTTACCGGCCTGGTCTCGGTGTTGGCTGGAATCCTCTTTGGTCTCGCGCCAGCTTGGCAGATTTCGCAAGGGGATCTCAATGCGTCTCTGAAACAGACCGGGCGAAGCCTAGAAGCTCGCAGACCTCTGACCCAAGTAATGGTGGTCGCTGAATTAGCGATGTCCTTGGTTTTGCTCACGGCTGCGGGATTGTTGGGAAAGAGTCTGCTTCTTCTCGACCAAGTTGATCCTGGTTTCCGTACCGATCATCTGCTAACCGTTGAAGTCTACCGATCGATGGCGGATGAAAGTGAAGATGCCAATTGGAGGAATTGGACAGGGTTTTACGAACAGCTGCTCGCTCGCATTGAAGCGTTGCCCGGAGTGGAATCCGCCGGCGCGACGCTTGCGTTGCCAATTGAGGGACGCGTTTGGAACACTAGCTTTCGAATCGACGGCCGCGCGTTCGGGAGATTATCTGAGCAGCCATAAGCCGACGCACGCATTGTCTCCAACAATTATTTCGACGTAATGAGGATTCCCTTGCGAAGCGGCCGTTATTTCTCCAAACATGACACGAAAGATTCGCCTCACGTCGCTGTCATTAACGAAGTTCTTGCCCACCTCTACTGGCCTAACGAAGACCCCGTAGGTCGATTTATCGAGATGGCGGCGTTTGGTGCTGGCCATTGTCAAATAGTGGGGACCGTTGCAGACATAAGGCAGACGAACTTGAGCGAGGGACCCGCTCCGGGGATATACATTCCCTATACACAGGAGCCCATGCCATGGCAGACGCTTGTGGTTCGCACAAAGAATGCCCCGATGGG
Organism: Candidatus Limnocylindria bacterium; assembly: GCA_035490055.1. Classification (GTDB taxonomy): domain Bacteria; phylum Acidobacteriota; class Terriglobia; order Acidiferrales; family UBA7541; genus Acidiferrum. The sequence goes on from DATHIB010000107.1 coordinate 9,832, forward strand.
CCTTGCTGGGCTAATTCGACACGAAGTCGCGGCGCTCGACCCAGAGCAGCCCGTGGCTCGCGTCGTCACACTGGATGAGCTGATGGAAGCGTCTACGGCGCAGCCTCGATTTCGCACTTTTCTTCTCGGGAGCTTCGTCAGCATTGCCTTGCTGCTTTCCGCGATCGGAATTTACGGCGTGATGGCCTATACAGTTAGCCGACGCACGCGTGAGGTTGGCGTCCGAATGGCGCTAGGAGCACGTCCTGTAGACATCCTTAAACTAATTTTCGGTGAAAGCATGACCCTGACGTTGCTGGGGGTCGGGTTCGGTCTCGTCGGAGCATACGCGGTAACGCGTATAATGAGGACCTACTCTTCGGAGTTACCAGCACTGATCCGTTCACCTTTACAAGTGTCACGCTGCTCCTTTGTAGTGTGGCATTGCTCGCAAGCTACATTCCCGCTCGTCGGGCGATGCGCGTCGACCCCATGGCCGCCCTGCGAGACGAGTAAAAGAGGGCGCGGCCTCAGCAACTAGCTATGTCCTGAAAAAGCCGCATTCCAGAAATTGGGGTGGTGTGAGTTGCCGGGACGGCCCGAATCTTCTTGCCCTTTGGCTGACCAAGGATGTGATCCGCTCTGTCCCCCCCAAATGGCGACTGCGCCCGAATCACGGGCAAACCTTCCTTAATCCGGAATCCGGTAAGGGAAGAGTAACCGACAATCCACTCGGAATCGCGCCATTCCTCAATCAGCATACGTATAATTACAGGGTGCAAATAGACCGGCGGACATTTTTGGAGTACCTCGGTGCGGTGGCGCTCACGCCCGTTCTGACGGGTTCACAGGAGGCAAGCGGTATGTGGGGATTAATTGCAAAGATAACTCTTCTCCCTGGCAGGCGCGACGAAATGGTCGAAATCTTGAAGGAGAGCGCAGCCGATATGCCAGGTTGTCTCAGCTACGTTGTGGCAAAAGACGCTACTGACGAAAATACGATCTGGGTAACTGAAGTGTGGGACAGCATGGCCAGTCACGAGGCGTCCCTATCTTCGCCCGCCGTGAAGAACGCGATACCTCGAGGCAAAGCGATTGTTTCGAATTTCGAGAAGATCGCCGTCACGAGCCCGGTCTGGGGAGCCGGGCTGCCCACGGCCCATGCCCACTAATCTGCGGGCGAGCGGCGGGCTACCCTTCCATAATCCGGTAAGGTCAGGTTTGTCGACATAATCCGTCCACTATCCGGGTGCGTCACTTCAACGAGTAGCACGTCCTAGTGACCAGGGAAGGTCTACGCTGGTATCACACGACCGCGACCTTGACGTTGTCGATCGGGGGCAGCGAATCGAACAGGCAGTCCCACTGCTCACCACCCTCCCTCCCGATCCACAGCTGACCGGTCGTCGTGCCGAAGTAGAGTGCAGGTGATTTGAGCCGATCGATGTCCATAGCGTCGCGCAGGACGGTGAAGTAGCTCTGCTTCCTCGGCAACCCACGTGCGAGCCGGCTCCACGACTCGCCGCCACTTTCGCTGCGCCACACCGCTGGCGCGCCGCCGGGACAGGAGCGCGTCGCCGGCTCAAGGGGCATGACGTATACCGTATCGGCGTCGTGCGGGTGGACCACGATAGGAAATCCGAAGTCCGACGGCAATCCCTTAGCGATCGACCGCCACGAGTGGCCATAGTCGTCGCTGCGTAGTACGCCAATGTCCGGCCGGGGCCCACCAGGCCCCGTCCAATCTGCCCATCCGCCGTGGTTTTGCATGTAGAGCCGACCGGCCGCGTCGTCGTGCCGCGCGATCTTGTGAACGCACTGACCGAACTCGGGATAGGGGTCGGGCGCGAAGCCAGCGCCGACGCCTTGATTGGACGCCCTGAATGTTTCGCCACCGTCCTCGCTCAAATAGTGGCCGCCCGTTGAGATGCCCAAGTGCACGCGATTCCCGTCGCGAATGATCGTGTGCATGCAGAGCCCGCCATTGCCGGGTTGCCACTTTCGCGCGTGATCGTGGTTGCTAATGCCAGGCACCAGGTCCCACGAATCGCCACCGTCATGGCTCCTGAACAAGGACGCCGGCTCCACGCCGCACCATATATCCTTCTTGCCACCACCAGCCTCAAGTCCCCAGATGTTGACGAGCGCGCGGCCGTCGTCTTTGGGGAACGCTGGCGCTGATTTCGTCTCCGTGAAGCTTTTCCCCATGTCCGTCGAACGCAGCACTTTCATGCCGAAAAACGGATTGCAGCTCGAAGCATAGAGGCGCGGTGTTCCGCGCGTATCGATCAGCGTCGAGTATACGGGGATGCCCGGACCGAAGGGCCCGCGCAGAGCGAAGCTGCGCCTCGGCTTCGCGGCATCCGCGACGAACACGCCCTTCTTGGTGCCGATGGTGAGAATGATTCGATCCGCCATCTTTAGCCTCCTGAAACCGCCGGCAGGATCGTGACCACGTCCCCCGGCGCCAGCGTCGTGTCGACCCCGTTGAGATCGCGCACATTGTCCGAGTTCACGAACACGTTCAGGTGCCGGCGTACCGTACCCGTTTCGTCACAGACATTGCGATACAAAGCGGACTGGCTCCGCTGGAGGTCCTCAAGTGCGGCGCGCACGGTGTGTGCCGAGATCGAGAGTTGCGCTGCGCCCGCACAGTACGTGCGCAGCGGACCCGGGACATGAATCGTGATGGTCGGCGCCGGGCCCATAGTGTGAAACTTATCACTGCCGGTTGGGACGATGCAACCAACGCGATTGCAGACTGGGATCTGGCTCTGCTGCCGGTGTCCGGTATAAGTAAATCAAGTCGCCGTCTGCTGGCGGTTAACGACAACTCGGAAGTAATTAGCTCGTTCGTCGGATTAGTCCCGACAAACGTTAGTGCAAACGCGCCAGGGTTGACCGAACCGATCAACTCCCAGATGTGTCACTGGTACAAAGTAGCTCCCAACCGAGGATTGGTTGTTCAAGGCGCGGAAAGGGAAACGAGTGCTCGAAACCAGGTTCGGAAATCGTCATCCAGACTCAAAAACGTAGCTCGAAGAGACGGAATTCTGCTGGCCAGTTGCTGGCCAATAGGCTGCAAATGAGATGAGCCCAGCGCAAATGAGAACTTCTAACTCTAACAAAACACGTGAACAGCAGCGAGCAAGGGCAAGGTAGGTAAATTTAGCAAACCGCCGCATTCAGCCGCTCTGCCACCTCTCCGGCGTTTACTTTCAACAGCTTACCACAACTGCCAGAATTAATTTGGTGCACTTTTGGTGCTGGCTCATGGCGTCCAAAGACGTCTCTAGCTTTTTCATCGCTGCAAGCACTGCAAGAAGCAATGGCAAGACGGGCTCCGGCTGATACGCGAGGAGGCAGCTCGCTCATCATTGGCCGAAGCCCTGCGGAAAGCCGCGGTCAACGAAGGGAATCCGCAGACTGATCTGGAACAATTTTTCGCGTTGCTCAAACAGATGACGGTCGATGGCTATTACACATCCGCGACGGCAATCCACCAGGATATGAAATACCTCGGCAACACTTACCTCGCTGCCTTTCCAGAATGCACTCATCGCGAACACCAGGGTCGATGCGGCTCAACGATTTTCTATTTTTGCAGACTCGCGTCTTCCAGGCGGCCACCGCGGATCCACTCGAGAATGGTCCGGTATTGGTCGCTGGATTCGTTTCCGTGCCAGCGCTGGCCGCCGTTGTGCGTCGCCAGGTAATCACCTACGTTGCCGGCGCTGTCGGTAGGCCGGGTGGGTTTGATCAGCATCAGACTCTTGTCCGGGTTGGTGATGTCCACCACGCGCATCGCGTAGCGGTAATTTTCTTTGCTGTCCTGATCCGAGAAGACGCCCTCGGCATTGGGTGGCGCCAGCTTGAAGATCACGTGGCTGGCATGGCAGAACACGCAGGCTTTGCCGTCCGCGCCGGGTTTGGCCAGGATGGGTTCGATCTTGGTGACAAAGTAGCGGAAGTCGAGCACGGAGCCGGGTTGCACGTCCTTCAACGCTTCGCTCAGGTCCTTTCCTTGCAGCACGCTGGTGGAGATGAGCTTGAGACGTGGATTACTGGAAGTCTTCAGCTTCTCCATCGCGGCACGAAAATCGGGCCTCTGCTCCGCGCCCTTCACTTTACGCAGCGTATCCAGCGCCGCGGCGCTGATGTTGGCGTCGGGGTTCAACAGGGCGGCCATCACCGTGTCCACCACCAGCGGATATTCCAGCGGTTCCTTGATCTTCAAAGCGGCGGTATGCCGGTTTAGGTAGTCCTGGTCCTGCGAGACTGCCCCTCCTGCAACTCCAAGACGCCTCTTCAAGAATTGCGGATTGCCTGCCTCCTCCAAAAGAATGCCGAGAGCCGAAGCGTTTAGACCTGCAAACGCGGTTTTCACAGTTGACTCGGTTTGGGGGTCTCCGAGAAAATGTTCGAACGAAACCCGTACAGCAGCACGCTGCACATCGGCGTTGAAGGAATGCAGCCCCGCCAGTACCTGTTCCTGGAGACCCGGTTCGTGCATCAGGCTCTTGAACGAAGAAGCGGCGTCCAGCACCTGCGCGTAGTTTGCCGGCCGCGGCTTTGCTTCGAGCATTGACCGCAAAGCGCCCTGCACATCCGTCTGCTTTTCCCACACGGAGTTTTCCGGCAACGCTCCGAGCAGTGGAAGCACCACGGCCTGGCTGTCAGGGCTTCCCTGTTGCAGGATCTTCACCACCTTGCTCACCAGGTGCGGATCGGGCGCTGCCGGCGTGTCGAGGTTCAGGATTCCGCGCTGGCCGCCTTCGTACACGTAGCGGACGGTCTGCCGTACCTCGTTGTTCGAGTCTTCCGACAGATTCAGTGCAGCGAGGGCGAAACGCGCGTCGCCTGCTTCACTGAGCGTGCTTCCTGCCTTCAGCACCTCGATCTTCATCGAGTCATTGGCGTCTTTGAGGCACAGCAGCAGAGCGTCTTCCAACTCCGGCCCAGAACTCTTGAAGAAGTGAATCAGATCGCTGTCGTTGCCGATGCGCGTTTGAAAGAAGCCGTTACGCACGTCGTACTTGAAGTCAACGGTCTCGCGATACGGCGAATACTCGTAGCCTGGGCGGTGCAGGTCGGGCACGCCTGTCACGTACTTGGTCAGAACCGCCGGCAGGCCGATCGAGACTGTATCTGCCTTCAGTTCCGGCAGCGCGTAGTGACGAATATGGAAATCCCACAACGCGTTCAGGATTCCCTCACGGCCGAGAGGTGTCCCCTCGCGCAGCACTTTAGCCAGTACTTGCGCCTGGTCGTGCACCACCGCTTCATAGCCAGCTTTGATGGTGTCTTTGTCTTCGTCCTTGGAACTCGCCCGCACCCAGGCGGAGAGGTACCCGGTGTTTTCATCCAGCAGGTTGTACACGCTCTCCTGCAACCCGCGGCGGACCATCGGATCGGTCTCCGTGTTCAATCGAGTGGCGAGTGCTTCCAGCGTTCCGCGGCGCACCGATTGCTGGTCCACCTGCCAGTAGTACCAGCGCCATACTCCTCCAGCGGCCTCGAAACGAACGTAGGGCACCGGATCGTTGAGATCCCGCTCCAGGGCGGCCAGAAGTTCCGGATCGCTCGTCAGATCCCGGAAATGCTGATTGAAGAGTCGGGCAGCTCCCCAACGTGTGCGCGCGTTGGGCGAAGCCAGCGCCGCAGCCAGCAGCTTGCGTCCTGCCGGCGCAGCCTCCTGCCGGCGCGAGAGCACCATGCGGAGCGCATACGCCGAACTGGTCTGCACCATCTTGGTGGGATCGCCGAGGCCCTTGATCAGCACCTGCATAGCGCCCGGATCAGCCATGTGCCCCAGCGCGCGCGCCGCAGCTTCGCGGGCTAACGGTTGATCGCTTTCCGCCAGCACGTTGCGAATCTGGGCCAACACCGGCTCCGGCGCCAGATCCCAGAACTGGTCGAGCTGTTGCAGAAGCAGTGGCAGGTCATTCTTGGCGAGAGTCGTGGGGGGCGGGGGGTACGCGGCATCCCAGTTTTTTGCCTTGGTGGTGCCGGGGTACAAGGTTGACAGCGCCATCACAGCAAACTGCGTTGCCCTAAATGGCGTGTTGAAGCCCTGGTAGACCGGATCACCTTCCCAACTGCCCTCCGGCCGTTGCGCCGCCAGCAGCGCTTTCACCGCACGGTCGAGGTGTTCGTCGTTTTCGGGTCTGTGCCCGGCTTCAGCTAAGGCCAATACCGCGTTGTATGAGATAAAGTCTGCCGTCTTAGCTGTCTTGTCGAACGGATACGGCCATCCACCTTCGGGCGTCTCATACTCGTAAAGCTTGTCAATCAGCGTGTTAATCTGCGCGGCATATTTTTCGCGGTTCACTTCCGAAAGAAACATGATCTTCCAATTCAGATCGATCATATTCTTCGGTTCGTAGGGCAACGCCAGTTGCTGCACATGATCGCGCTCGGCGAGCCACTCCTGGTTGTGGGTCTCGTTGTACGCGAGGTCGAAGGTATGCCAGCTCTGTTGCGCAATCTCGAATGGGCTCACATCAGGTTCGCAGCCGTCGGCTTCGTCGCCCGGCATGACAGTCACGCCCTTGTAGTGGATCTTTAAAAACTCCGCGTACGGCAGATCGAAGTTCTTTCGCGGTTTATCGTGAGTGACGTTCTGCTCAAAAGCATGAGCGATGAGGGGCAGACGGCTCGATACGGTGCGGGCGCTGTAGATGATACGCACCCAGTTGGTGTTGGGTTCTCCGTATAAGGGTCGGGCGTTGTTGTAAATGCGATCGGTTAAAAACTCGAGACTTGCACGCTGCGTCGGGGCGTATCCCTTCTCCACTGCTTTCAAATAGCCTCGTGTTGTGAACTGCGACGGATGGCAGGCGATGCAGAGCTGGGTTTCCGAGTGCTGCATGCTAGTGCGCAAGGCGATCGCTCCCCGGCGGGGTGTATTGGAGAGCCAGGAGTCGCCCATGTTGACCAGGAAGTCCATGCCTGCGCGCACCGCATCGTGTGGATCTTTATTCGGCCGCAGAGAATATTGATACGTGTGCAACTGATAAGCCGGGTGATTCGCCGCCACCCGCACGTAATATTCCTGCCCCGGCTGAAGAATGCGGGTGCGGAACTTGTAGAGGCCGGGATAATTCTGGGTCGCCTCGACCTGATAAACAAACTGTCCGTCGTTGAATGGGACCACATCCGCCTGTCCGTCGGCGTCCTTGCCCGCCCGGAAGATGTCGACGTCGAAAGGCACGTCGCGATCCGTCACATTCAACAAGAAGTAAACCAGCCGCGGTTGCGCCTCACGGAAGGTGAACCGGAACCACTGGAACCCCTTAACCATCGCTGCGTATCCATCTTCACTCTTCGATGGAGTGTAGGGGCGCTCGTCATTGCTGCCGAATATGGTCTGGCCCAGTTCGAGCGGCTGGGCGTTTTGCCACGAACCGTTGGGCGCCGCAGCGATGAGGCCCCGCTTAAAGTCAGCTACACCGCGTGGCAGGGCAGCTGTACCCTGGAGAATCTTGCTGAGGGTCGCGCTAATCTCCGGAGTCTGCGTTCCGGAAGCTGAGGTCAGGTTGACCGTCACCGGTCCCGCGGCCCGCGGCTGCAGCGTCAGATAGAAATCGAGGTCTGCGGGGTGCAGCCACTTGGACGCGACTTCTCCCCGAGCGTCGTTCACCGTGACTTTGACGGAGTCGGTCCCCTGTAGTTGCCTGAGGTCCTTCACCGCTAGGGTTAGGGCGTATAGGCTTCCCGGGTGCGCGTTGGGCAATTTGATATTCCGCGCCGAGGCTGGGGCGGTTTGACCGGCGTGGACGGATCGTCCGACGTGGACGATTGCACCGATGGTGCATGCAAGGATGGCAAGCGCAACGACGGCCCAGCTCGCGATTCGTTGACTTCTGGGTGCGCTCTCCATGATTCAACCTCGCGTGTGGCTCTTGGAGGGCCGAATGTGATCTCAATGCCGTCAGGAACTATATACCGATCGGAGTTCCGCAGGCACAACTTTTTGAGACGTCTCAATTTTCATGTCGGTTACCGCAAGGGAGGCTATCGCGGCAAAACAATTACGCCCCATGGCCCAGTCCCGGCCGGAATCGTTGCGGCCACTGTGTTGTCGGCAAGATTCACTACCGAAATGTTATTCGACGGCCCGTTGGCCGAGTAGAGAGTCTTCGCGTCCGGCGAGAGAGCGATGCCCCACGGACGCTTACCCACTGTCACCGAACCGAGAACGGTCTGAGTCGCCGTGTCAACCGTGAAGACCTGCTGCCCGCGGCCCGTGCTGACGTACAGCCTGGTCGCGTCGGGTGAAAGCAGCACAGCCATCGGTTTGATCACGCCGGGTTTACCGAGAGGGATCGTCTTCAACGTCTTGAACTTCACGGCGTCCACCAGAACGACCGTCCCGTCATTTTCGGCGTTGACGTAGGCACGAGAACCGTCAGGCATGAATGCGATCGAGCGCGGACGATGCCCAACCTTGAAGGTGGAGATAATGTGGCCCGCCGCGAGATCGAGCACGGCGATGGTGCCATCCTCTTCAGACGTAATAAACACCCGCTTTCCATCCGGGGCGACCCGAACTCCTTCGGGCTGACCGCCTATCTTGACCGTCTTCAGCACCGTCCCCGAGGCGATGTCAACGATGCTCACCGCCGACGTGTCTTCATTCGAAATTAAAAGCTGTTTGCCGTCTTTGCTGACATCAAAGTTCTCCGGATCTGACCCTCCGGGAAGAACGCGAACCACCTTGTTCTGCGCCACATTGAAAACTCCGATACCGTCTACGCTCTTGTCGGGCGGCGGCAGCGTGCTTTCGTCCACATCAGGGCCAGCGATCGGCGAACCGCTCAACGCAACGTACAAAGTCTTTTGGTCGGGGCTGGCGTGAATCCCACGCGGGCGTTTACCCAGCGGAACCGTAGCGATGACCTTGCGGGTGCCGGAGTCAATCACGCTGAGATCGCCCGACACTTCGTTGGTCACGTAAATCCGAGGAGCCGAAGATTCGGCAGCGGTCTCCGGAGCAGGGCTGGCCGGCGGTTTCGCGGAGTTGCAGCCTGCCAGAGCCAGGCAAACACCAAATGCCAGCAATATGAAAAATCTCTTGCGCATCAATTCGCCCCCTTGAACGTAACGTCCGCCTGCGTGTTCGAATGCGGAGCCACCGTTACCTGTTGCTCCTGCCTTCCCAGTTTTTCTTGCCATATCGCTACGGTGTAGGTGCCGGGCGGCAGGTTTCCGATGCGGTAGCTGCCGTCTTCCCCGGACACGGCGAAATAAGGATTATCCACGACACCGATGTAAGCCTGCATCCAGCTATGAATATTGCACTTCACGTGGATCATGACCTCCGGCCGGCAAACTTTCGGGCAAGCGGCGGCTCTCCCGCTCCCTGACTATGGTTCCACTCCCGGTTGATCTGCGCCATGGGTGAATACTGTGCGTGACCGGATCGGATTTCGTAATCTGCAGGGCCTGGTTCGTCTGAATACCAAGAACGCGCGGCCTGAACCAGCACCCATTCGCACTCGCTCCGGCGGCGCAGTTTTCCTGGAATTTGGGGAACAGCCGGTGGCGATCGCCATCAAAAAGAGCAGGCAGCAGAAACGAAACGGGCAAACACGGTTCATAGAAGCAAGTCTCTTCCTGCTGTCCTGAGCGAGCAGATTTCTTGGGTGATCATACCGCGCTTCCGAGTATCACTCCCAAGGAACATAAACCGCTCGAAATCCGGGCCGCATTTCATTGACAGATGTCGAACGCGGCGACTAGTATTCTGCTCGCGAATGAGACGTCTCATTCCCCCGATTCTGAGTAGCACATCCTCACCAGGCGGTGCCAGGTGAGCGCCACTCTCATTTGAGTCAGTCAGCAAGCGGGAGCCACTTCCCGGATTTCAGAGAGCGCAGTCTTCTACCGGAGGGTGTCAGCTTCATGTCTCTCCATAGCGGTTTGAGCAGCACGCACGGCTTGAGGGTCTTGCGGGCGATTTGTCTTGTGGGATGTGCGCTTGTGACGCTAAGCCCGGCGTATGGCCAATCTAGTGCCGAGTGGCTCACCAGCAGCGCGGACGCGGCGCGTGACGCCTGGCAGCGCGGCGAGTCGAAGATCACCACGAAAAACGCGCGCAAGCTGCAACTGCTCTGGAAAACAAGAGTTGAGAGCAAAACGATGGGGATGCAGTCGTTCCGGGAACCATTGATCGTTTCCGGCGTAAAGACTGCGGACGGCGCCCGGACCGTCGCCATTCTCGCGGGAGCGTCGAACGACGTTTTCGCCCTTGATGCGGAAACCGGAAAAGTAATCTGGCAGACCAAGCTGAACTGGTCATCCGAGAAGCCGCAGGAGCCAGGCGAAGGCGCCGGCTTTATCTGCACCAACGCACTGACTGCCACTCCGGTGGTCTCTCCGATGGACGCGCCTGTCAGGCGCTTATATGTGCTCACCAGCGATGGTTACCTGCGCATCATGGACCTGTCCACCGGCAGCGATACCGACCCGCCGATTCAAGTCCTTCCCCTGCCCTACGGCAAACCTTACGGACTGAACCTGGTCAAGAACGTGCTCTACACGGTCACCGGTCAGGGTTGCGGCGGCGTGCCCAATGCCCTCTACGCGGTCAATCTCGAGAACCGGAAGGTTACCGTGTCCACCCCGCCACAGGCGGGCTTGTGGGGCACGGCCGGACCCGCGGTAGGCTCGGATGGAACGATCTACTTTGAGTCCGGCGATGGTCCCTACGATGCCGCCGCCGGAAAGCTCTCCACGAGCGTCGAGGCGTTCACATTTTCGAATGACCAGTTGGCCCTCAAGGACTATTACTCACCCAGTAATCACGTCTGGCTCACGCGGCGAGACCTGGACATGAACGTCACACCCGTGGTTTTTCCCTACAAAGGGCGGGAACTCATCGTCGCTTCCGGCAAGGAAGGCCGCTATTTCGTCCTCGACAGCAAGTCCTTGGGCGGCGCCGATCACCTGACACCCTTATTCCGCAGCGAACTCATCTCCAACAAGAACGTGAATTTTCAGAAGGAAGGTACCTGGGGGAGCCTCGCCAGTTGGGAAGACAAAAAGGGCACACGTTGGGTACTGGGTCCGACCGGTGGTGAAACTGCGGTGAAATTTCCGAAGTCCTACGGATCAACGCCGAACGGCGGAGTCGTTGCCTTCAAGCTGGAGGAAAAGGACGGCAGGACGGAACTCGTTCCAGCCTGGCAATCGCGAGACATGCTCACTTCCGAGCCTCCCATTATTGTCAACGGCGTAGTGTTCGTCCTGGCGGCCGGCGAATACACCATGCAGGCCAACGATGCGGTGGGCGGACTCTTCAGCGCGGAGGAACGGCTCAATCACTCCGTTACCGCGAAGCTGTATGCGCTGGATGCGATGACCGGCAAGGAACTCTACTCGAGTGGAGATCAGGTCACGTCGTTCCTTCACCAGGCGGGCCCATCCGTCGCCGACGACAAGGTCATGTTCGGCACATTCGACGGAACGATCTATTGCTTCGGACTAAAATAGATTCAGCATGCGTTCGTCTGGCGTTCGGTTTAGCGGAAACGGATTGGGGATTGTGGACGTGAAGAAAAAAATCTTAGGGTGGACAATCGGGGCGTGTTGTGCCGGGGCCTTTCTTTTTGCCGCTGCGGCAGTTGCTCAGGAACAGAGCGGCGACTGGAGATTGACCGGTGCAGACGCGGGACAGACTGGCTGGCAAAAGGGCGAAATAGGCCTCACCCCGGAGAACACCGGCGCCAAGTTCAAATTCCTGTGGAAGATCAAGCTCGGGCAACCGTCGAAGGAGGCGCGGTCCTTCAGCGAGCCGCTACTGGCAGGCCGCCTGATCAATGCTCAGGGCTTCAAAGACATCGTGTATTGGAGTTCCGCGGACACCCTCTACGCCGTGGACTCGGAGTTGGGTTCGATGGTTTGGACGAAGGAGTTCAAATCATCCTCCAGGCCTGCGCCGGGATGCGCAGTCTCCAGCCTGCCGATACTGATGGAGCCGCCGATGGTAATCAATTTCAACGCCCGGCGGCCGCGCGTTCCAGGTGCTGCGAGGCCACCTGAGACACCCCCGGCGGCGCCCAATGAGCGCCGCCTCGGCGTCGCGCCGGGAGGAGGCTACTTCAGGTTGAAGGGCATCTACGTGTTGACCCCGGACGGTATGCTCCACGAGCAGGTGATGACCACCGGCGCTGATTTCGCGCCTCCGGTGAAATTTCTCCCGGCCGCGGACGCAAGCGCGTTCGGCTTGAACTTCGAAGACAAAATGATCTACACCGCAACCGGCCACGGCTGTAGCGGCGTGCCCAACGGTCTGTGGGCGATCAACTTGGCTTCACCCGACTACACTGTCGCGAGCTATCCCTCCCAGCAGGTCCGTCCTCTCGCGCTCTCCGGTCCGGCAATCACACCCGACGGCAACTCGATTGTCGTCACCGGCGCCGGAACCTCGGATTCAAATTCCGGCGTCTATGCCGGCAGCGTGGTCTCGGTTGCGAAAGACATGAAAGTTGCGGACTGGTACACTCCCGCCGGCGGAATGGCCAGCTACGAGAGCGTTTCTCCAGCGACTTTCACGTACAAGGAAAAGCAGTTGGTGGTGGCCCCCGGAAAAGATGGGAGTCTAGCCCTTCTGGACGCCGCGTCGCTGGGCGGCGCGGATCACCACACCCCGCTCTTCGAAACGCCTCCCGTCGCCAAGGCTGGCGAAAAGCACGACTGGGATGGGTTCGCGACTTGGCAGGATAAGGAAGGCACATTCTGGGCATTCGCCTCTATCTCTACCGGCATCACTCTGAATGACAGCGCCGTCAAGCTGAATCGTCCCACAACGCACGGTGGGGTCGTGGCATTCAAAATCGCCGAAACCGATGGCAAGTTCGCTCTCAACCCCGTATGGGTCTCGGAGGACATGGTGAATCCAGCGCCGCCACGGATCGCCAATGGCGTTGTGATCGCTCTGTCCGGCGGCAACCCCTCAACTCACGCCAAGCTGTTTGTACTGAATGCCGCGACCGGGGCGGAACTCTATTCCAGCAAGGATGAGATCCCTAGCTACGCGGATTTGTCCGGTGTTTCCGTAGGCGACAGTCACGCGTTTTTTACGGATCACGATAACGTCCTCTATTCCTTTGGGATCGGATTAGAGCACTGAGGAGCCGAATCGCTGCAGGCTAACGTTTTGCCACACCGCAAAATGAACGGCTAGGAGATTACGAGAATGCTGAATCGAACGACTGTTCAGGGAGCTTTCAACGCAGGCAAGGGTGTGCTCCGGTTGGAGCCGTGCTGGGTGCCGCGTTGTTTCATGATTCCCGGACGCCGGCTAAAACTTCATCCTGACGATCTGTACGCCTTCGGCGCGCACAGAGGCGGAATCAACGAGCGGTGGTTTTCTTCGACCACAAAAGCCTCGAACGGCCTCGCCACCACGCCCGATGAAGGCCTCAGCTATGTTCACGCTTCTGCGGGAAGCAAATTTCTGCTCAAGGATGCGGTTGAAAGCGCCGGCGATCTACTGCTCGGTTCTGACGTCATGGAGCGTGAAAAGGGCTGGAATCTGCTCTGCAAGTTTTTCGACAACATGGGCCCGATTCCGCACCACCTGCATCAGAGCGACAAGTTCGCCAAGCTGGTCGGACACAAGGGCAAACCCGAAGCCTACTATTTCCCTCCGCAATACAACCAGATTAGCAATAACTTTCCCCACACCTACATGGGCCTGGAGCCCGGAACCACAAAAGAAGACATTCACCGCTGCCTGGAGAACTGGAACCGCGGGGACAACGGAATCATCTTCCACGCCCGCGCTTACCGTCTCGAGCCGGGCAGTGGATGGCAAATCGACCCAGGCATTCTGCATGCTCCCGGGTCGCTGGTTACCTATGAGCCCCAGGTCAACAGTGATGTGTTCGCGATGTTCCAGTCGGAGGTCGAGGGACGCATCGTGGATTGGAGCCTGCTGACCAAGGACGTGCTGCCCGAGTACCATCACGATCTCGACTATCTGATCAGCATGTTGGACTGGGACGCCAACGTGAACCCGGAGTTCGCCAAGAGCAACAAGCGGCACCCGGTGCCGGTTCGTCCGATCAAGGAAACCGAAGAAGCGGGATACCGCGAACTGTGGATCACCTACGGCGGCGGATACTACTCCGCGAAGGAACTCACCGTCTTGCCCGGCCGCACCGTCACGATCAAAGATGCGGCTGCCTACGGGTTGATTCTTACCCAGGGATACGGAAAGCTCGGCGCAACTCCGGTTTCCACGCCGTCCATGATCCGCTTCGGTCAACTGACAGAGGACGAACTGTTCGTGACCGCCGCCGCAGCGAAGGAAGGTGTGCGCATCGAAAACCCGAGCAGCACCGACCCGCTGGTGATGCTGAAACACTTTGGTCCCGGCAATCCGGACGCCGAACCGTTGCGCAAAGACCGCTGAAAAGGGCATCCGCTATGAGCCCCTCTAAACATAAGTCCCCGGCCCTTCACAACGCGATGTGGCCGGGCATTGTCGGGAAAGGCTCTGACTCCGAGCCTTTCATTGACCTCGACACCATGCTGAGCCTCACCGCTGCGGCCGAAGTAGATAGGACGAAGTTCGACGGCGTGGACCTGTTCCTGTCGCTGCCTCACACAGACATCGATTCAACGGACGACGATCTCAAGCGACTCGCGGAAAAACTGGCTGCGCACAACCTCGTAGCCGGCTCGCTGGTCGCGCCGGTTTGGCCTCCGGTCGGCGGAGGGTCCGCCATGGGATCCGAGGAAGAACGCAGCGCCTTTCTCACCCAGGTTCGTAAAGCCTGCGCCATCGGCAAGAAGCTTCAAGACCTCGGCGTTCGTAAGTACGGAGTTGTACGCATTGACTCCGCCGTGGGCCCCGCATCCTGGGCCGAAAATCCAGCCGCAAACACTATGCGAATTGCAGACACATTTCGCGAGGCGTGCACCGTTGCCGAGGGATACGGCGAGCGACTCGCCGCCGAAGGCGAAATCTGCTGGGGCGGAATGCATGGATGGAAGCACATGGTGGAGCTTCTGGAACAGGTCGGACGCCCCAAGACGCTTGGCTTTCAGGCCGACATGGCGCACACCATGCTCTATACGCTGGGCTACAACTCTCCCGAGAGCAGAGTCCTTCCCGCAGACTATGACTGGTCGGATCGCGGCGTTCTGGTCGAAGCGCTTCGTCAAGTCGCCCAGGCATTGCGTCCTTGGACGATAGACTTCCACGTCGCGCAAAACGACGGCACGGTCAAAGGCTCGGGCTCGCACGATAAGACCGGACGCCACTGCCCGCCCGACGATTCCAACGGCAAGATGGATATCGTCAAAATTGCCGGCCTGTGGATGCGCAAAGACGACGGAACTCCGACTTGGGCCTACAAACATATCTGCTGGGACGGCTGTATGTTCCCCAACGCCGTGATGACCTCGCCCGAGACATGGGTGAAGATTCTGGCAACTCTGATTCGCGTGCGCGATGCGCACGGGTGGGACTAACACGCGGAGGCTACAGCGGTGTCGAAGAAGAAAGACTTGAATGTCGGGATCGTCGGCTACGGATTCATGGGGCGCACCCATTCGAATGCGTACCTGCAGGCCCCCCGTTTTTTCGATGTGGCCTACCGTCCGGTGTTGAAAGCAGTCTGTGCGCGCAACGCGGACCGGGTAAAGGGATTTGCTGAGAACTGGGGCTATCAATCGGTAGAGACCGACTGGCGCGCTCTGGTTGCACGTAAAGATATTGACCTCATTGATATCGCCAGTCCTAATGACACTCACGCCGAGATCGCGATTGCCGCCGCCAAGGCCGGCAAGATGGTCCTCTGCGAAAAGCCCCTCGGCCGAACCGCGGAAGAAGCCAAAGCCATGGTGGACGCGGTAGAGAAAGCGAGAGTCCCGAACATGGTCTGGTACAACTACCGGCGCGTTCCCGCCGTGGTGCTGCTGAAAAAGCTTCTCGACGAAGATCGCTTCGGCCGCATCTTTCACTATCGTTCCCAGTTCTTGCAGGATTGGACCATCTCGCAGGATCTGCCTCAGGGCGGCGAGGGTCTGTGGCGATTGGACAGCGCGGTGGCGGGAAGCGGTGTCACCGGAGACCTGTTGGCCCACAACATTGATATGGCGCTGTGGCTGAACGGCCCGATCACAGAGATCTCCGCAATGACCGAGACGTTCGTCAAACAGCGGAAGCATAACCTCACCGGCCAGGTCGAGCCGGTGAAGATTGACGATGCCAGCGCCTTTCTATGCCGCTTTCAAAACGGATCGCTGGCGCTGTTCGAAGCCACCCGACACGCTCGCGGCCATAAATCGCTCTTCACCCTGGAGATCAACGGTGAGCGCGCCTCCGCTGCGTGGGACCTACACGACCTGCACCGGCTCAATTACTTCGACCATTGCGATGAGGGGCAACTCCGCGGCTGGAAGAGCGTTCACATCACGGACGGCGACCATCCGTACATGAAGAACTGGTGGGTTCCGGGACTTCAGATCGGATATGAACACACCTTCATTCATCAGGTAGCCGATTTCCTGGTCGCCCTGGATGGCAATCGCACCGCGGCCCCGACTTTCCGCGATGGATTGGCCACCGACTACGTAACCGACGCCGTACTGAAATCCGCAAAGACCAAGAAATGGGAAGCAGTACCGGCCGCCTGAGAATCAGCCGCGGCGCGCTTCAAGGAGGAGATATGCCGTTTGGACTTCGTGGTCAGAACCGGCCCGTGCGGACAGGTTCTTTGCTCTCAGTTGCTGTGGCTGCAGCGCTTTTACTCTGCCTATTCTCCTCGCTGGCCATCGCGCAGCAACCGGCCGCGAAGCCCCATCCCCCGGCGTTCCACGGCTTTGTGCAGCCCGAGCCGATCAACTTTGACGATCATGACGGCTGGACGCAGATCTTCGACGGCAAAACGCTCAAAGACTGGGATGGCGACACGGACATCTGGCACGTCGAAGACGGCGCGCTAGTTGGAGTTTCGACCCCCGCGCATCCTTCCGGCACTACAAACATCATCTGGCACGGAGGCGAGCCCGCAAACTTCGAATTAAAACTGGAGATGGAACTCGAAGGAACCGGCGCCAACGGCGGCCTGCAATATCGCAGCTATCACGTTGAGCCGAACCTTGGTCCGCCGCCCGCGGACTTTACTCCCGAGCAACAAGAACAGTGGAAGGAACGGCAGGAGCTTGATCGCAAGCACGCCAAGTGGAATCTTGGCGGCTACCAGGCGGACTTCGACTACAACAACAAGTATACCGGCCAACTCTACGAGCAAAGTTCGCCTCGTGGAATCATCGCGTGGCGCGGCCAGGTGGTTGCCACCGAAACGGGAAAGAAGCCAACTCTGCTCGCTAACCTGGGCACCTCGGACGAACTCAAATCGGTTATCAAACCCGGCGAGTGGAATCAGGTAGAGGTCATCGCGGACGGCAACACTCTGATCAACATCATCAACGGGCATATTCTGTCTGTCCTGGTTGATACGGATCCCGAATTCAGCCGGACCAAAGGGTTGATCGCCCTTGAAATCGAGGGCTCCGGCAATGTCAAAATCTCGCACCGCAACATCTGGTTGAAGAAGCTTCCCTAGCTGCGGCCGATATTGTAGGAATCGCGATCTTGACCAACGCCATCTTTAAGGGCCGTCGGGCCGCCCATCTCGAAAACGACTTCTTACGTGTGACGGTCCTCGAGGAGGGCGGCCACATCGCCGAGGTCCTCGATAAGCGCGCCGGTGTCAGTCCCCTGTGGATCCCGCACTGGACGTCGCTCGAGCCCTCCGACTTCTCACCCGATCAACACAGCAACTTCGGAACAGGCGCCGATGCCAAGCTCCTGGCAGGCATCATGGGTCACAATTTGTGCCTCGACTTGTTTGGAGGGCCCTCGCCCGAAGAAGCTGTCGCGGGCTTCACTGTTCACGGCGAAGCCTCGGTGGATCGCTACGACATCACGGAATCTTCCGGCCAACTGCTTCAGCGCCTGACGCTTCCCATGGCTCAACTCAAGTTCGAGCGGTCCGTTCAACTGCACGGGCAGTACGTCAAGATTCGCGAAGTCGTGGAGAATCTCAGCGCGATGGACCGTCCCCTCGCCTGGACGCAGCACGTCACGCTGAGCCCGCCCTTTCTCGATCCCGCGACAACGCAGTTCCGCGCCTCTATGACCCGTTCGGTCGTCTCGCAAGCGGATCCAGGCTTCAACGCTTACCTGACTACGGGGAAAGAGTTTTCATGGCCAATCGCTCCTCGCCGAGATGGTGGGGAGTCGGACCTGCGTCAGATGCACAAGACCGCTCCCGCCAGCGGCTATACAGCCCATCTTGCTGACCCACAGCGCGACCATGCGTACTTCGTCGCTTTCACGCCACAATTCCGGCAGGCCTTCGGCTACGTCTGGAAGCGCGCGGATTTCCCCTGGCTGGGTATCTGGGAAGAAAACTGCAGCCGCCAGGCTTCTCCGTGGGACGGCAAGACCGTAACCCGCGGGATGGAGTTCGGTGTGTCGCCCTTTCCTGAAACCAGGCGAGAGATGGTGGATCGCAACCGGCTACTGGATGCCGCTGCTTACAAATGGATCGCGTCCCGCGGACGGCTGGACGCTGAGTACTGGATCAGCAGTCAGGTTACGGATGTGATTCCGGAATCGCTCACCTGGCCTAAGGTTTCCTGACTCCGGCTCCGAAGACAAGTTGATCTTTCTTGGCATCAATCTTCTTCGCATCCACGTTGGGAACCGCCTTCATGTCTTCGAGAGACTTGAATCCTTTGACCTTATCGCGGTAAGCGACGATGGCCTTCGCATCGTCCAGGCTGATTCCCAGAACGTCCGAAATTTGCTTGTCTGTAGCCATGTTTACGAAAACTTTCTTCACGGCAGACGGAGGGAAATTTGCCGTGAGATAGTCGGCGATATCGGTGAAATCTTCATCCGAGCCCTCGGCCCCCTGCCGCGCCATCTTGGTAATGGTGTTCTCCCAACCCCTCCGGTCCTGTCCGGAGGCCAGAATGATGTTCGGAGAATGGCACTTAACGCACAGCCGAAGCACGGCCTCTCGCCCCTCGCCGGGAGGAAATTCGGGGTGTGCGTCAGCAGCAGCGCTCGAGTCCGCAGTTTGAGCCGCTGAAACGGGCGTTTGTGTGGACATTGCGATCGCAATCACACCCACGCAAGCAGCGAGAAGAATCAACGAGTACAGACCGCGAAAGATGACCGTTTTATTTGGCCCAGGCTTCACGTGTTCTCCTGAATCAGTATGACGTAATCTGCCTTCTCAGCAAAAGATCTCAGCGAAGACCCGGAGGGGCGACTGCCAATAGCCCGGCGCTTCAGCGCTGGGAAAGTGGAAGATCCGCACAAGTCCCGTAGGGACGATTGCAAACAATCCCACGCCTCGCTGTGAACCACGCGATCGTCGAACTCACTCCGATTAAACCGCCTCTCGCTTCAACTTGGTAATCCTGCCGACGTGATTCCAATCAGACACGTAAATATTCGCCTCGTGGTCTATATAGCACCCATGCGCTGCACTGAAAACGCTTGTGGAAATATTGTCGGGACTGAGCTGGTAATTCGCCCACTGGCTCTGCTGCGGGTTGTCGCCGATAAACGCGACCGGCACATTGTTCTTGTCGAGGATCGTAACCCTACCCTGCAACTCCGAGACGATGGCGTAGTCCCCATGAAAACTAACCTGGCACGGACGCCGCAAGTGCTGCGTGACGTGGCCAACGAACGCACCGTCAAAGTCAAAGTGGCTGAGGCGAAAGTTTTCCCGATCGCAGACAAGCAGCAACGGCTGATCGTAGCGCTTGTCCACGGCTAATCCGTGACTGCAATCGCACTTCCCGTCCTCGGTGCCCTTCCCTGGGAAGCTGGATTGGTAGTTTCCGTGTTTATCGAACCGGAAGATGCGGGAGTCACCGTAGCCGTTCGCGATATAGATCGAACCGTCAGGTCCGGGCACAGCGGCTGTCACTCTCCACTCATTCGCCTGTTTGAATCCCGCTTCGCCAGGCGCGGTGATTTTCTGCACTACCGTGCCGTCCGTCTTCATCTTCAGGACCAGCCAGTTCTCCGCCGAAGTTCCCTTCTGCACGGTGGCGTAAAAGAATTCCTCGCCACCTTCGGCGCTCCAGTGCAGTGAGTGGACCTCGGGATATTCCATGGCAATGGTCTTTACGAGACGTCCGCCAAGTTCGTACACGAGAACGCCAGTTTCACTCTGCGTGCTTACATACACATTGCCGGCCTTGTCGCTGGAGATCGCGCCGTGGGTTCCGCCGAACTGCTTGCCTGCCGGAAGCTTTCCCCACTGCGGCACAACGTCGTAGGTCCAGGCGCCGTTCCCCGTCCGATACGGGGATCTGCAAGCGCTGTCGTCGGGGCTCTCGGCTCGAACAGGCGAAGCGCCGCCCGCAAACGCGACAAGCGCAGAGGCCGCGGCCGCACTGCCGAAGGCGCGCCGATTCAATTTGGTGAGCTTCGAGGTCTTGCGATCAGGTTCCATAATGTCTTCCCCTAAAACAAACCGCGGGCAAACTGGTTACGTCGAACTTGTAATCGAACGCGAGTTCAGCCGAATCGTCGGTTGGCTAATTCAGCTTCTTGATCCAGATATTACGCACCGAAACCTTGGTAGGCGTACCCTCGATTTCGATTCCTACCAACCCAGGCTTGTTGTTGGACGAATCCGGATTGTCATCCACGTAGACCGCCATCAACTGCCCGTTGATTACGTGGATGAATGTGCCGCCCCTCGCCATGATCAGGTACTGGTTCCAGTCGTTGACCTTAACGTAGCCCCCGAGCGCGTCGCGATTCCCGATGTTGCCTAACAACTTTGGATGGCTTCCCGGCGCTGATTCAACCACCTGTCCCCGCCAAGCGAGGATGCCAAGAGGCGTGTTCTCCGAGTAAAACTGCCCGGTCCACTCCGATTGTCTGGGTGTCACCGGGAACCAGAAATCGGCCTGCGGGCCGGTCATCATCCACTTCAACTCCGGGATCGTCTGGCCCGGCGGCGGCTGTCTGCGCCACGGTAAACCAACCTGGCTTCGATATTGGATGCCACTCCCGCCACCGTTTTCCACCCTGATTTCAAACTTCAAATCGAAATCCTTGGCCTCGAACCCGTGGAAGGAGATATAGCTGTTCGCGACCGGCTTTTCCTTGGTAGATTCGCCGACGATCGCTCCGTCTTCCACGTGCCAGGTATTCGGATCACCGTCCCAGCTCTTGAGGCTGACGCCATCGAAGATCTGCACGTAACCCTGATGGTCATCAAAGTCGAGCGGCTCAGGCTCATAAAAACCATAATCCCGCTTGATTCGCTTGTCGGGCTGCGAACTTGTGGAGCCTCCAGACTGCTCACCAGAGACAGCGGTTCGTTTGGAAACGGGCTCGGCCGCTCTGTTTTCGGCTGCCGCCGCTCTTCCCGTGAGCCCCATAACTACCACGGCGAGGACAGAAGTGATCGCGCTCGTCCAGAGCCAACTTCGCCGGAGCATAATCATGCTGACGCCCTCCCCACCTGTTAAATCCTTACTCTCTTTCATAAACTTCAGGCCGTCACCTGAAAGCGTTGCTGCTCCTGGATAAAGGCATGGATAGCCGTTTCAGGGCCCAAATTCCCGACAGCAGCGCTCAAATGAGACGTCTCAATTGCGGATTCAATCTATGAGTTTGAGATGAGGATGTCAAATTCTTCTGTTTCGTTTTCCGGCCCGGCATTCGCCGAATTCAGGCGCACGCTAGAGTTGATCCAGTGGTGACGTAAAGAGAACTCGCGAAGCTCGCCGGGGTTTCCGCCGGAACGGTTTCCAATGTGATCAGCTGAGAATGCGGCGGCGATCGCCGCGGGTCCGCCGGTTGTCTGCGTGGACCGTCTCCTGGAAGGCTTGAATACAGATTCCGTGTGCGTGGACGGCAGCGGCGCGGCGAAACTCGGAGTCAAGCATCTGCTCTCGCTCGGGCATCGCCGCATCGCAATCATTACGGGCCCTCTGACGCTGAGAAATGAGCAGGAGCGCCTGCGCGGCTACCGTCGCGCACTGAAAGACGCCGGACTGCCCGTGCACCCGTCGCTCATCTGGTCCGCGAGCCCTGAGATGGAGGAGATCCATGCCGTCTGCCAGCGTGGGCTGCTGCGTCAGAACTACAAGCCGACAGCCCTGTTCGCCACCAACGGAGTTACGGGTCTGTGCGCGCTGAAGAGCTTGTACTCGCTGGGCTTCACGACTCCGGACAGCATCGCCTTCGTTACATTTGGCGAACTGATTGCGGAAGATTTCTTTCAACCGCGCATCACCTCGGTCGTGCCGACCTATGAGATCGGTCATCCAGCCGTGGAGGTGCTCTTTGATCGGATAGTGAATTTCGGCCGGGGCCACGTCAAACCCAATCTGTCGCTCGATGCCTCAGTCGGCGCGGATTTGTGGAAGACGGACAGATTCACTGCGCGGCTTCAAGCTGATGCAGAGCACATCAACAAGCGCTCCAATCTCCTTGACTTCGCCGGCCTCTTCTTCGGCACCGCCATCGAACTTCCGCGCAGTTATGCTCTCCGTCTGACTAACACGTTCTAGAAGCATGACAGGTGCGTCCGGCGATCACGGAAAGAGCCATCGTGAAATCATCACCCAGGCCGAAATGTTGGAAAAGCGGACGTTTCGGCCATCTTTGCTGCCTCTTGGTCTCAAGCCGATCATCATTCCAACTCCAAACCAGATGAAGCTAATGCGAACCCACCATCCATTCGCTATACTTCATGTTGCCGCCGTTGAATTCGTGTGTCACATCTTGGAGCGTTGACCGAATCAGATGAATGTTGCTAGGCACGAAGTGATGTCCGGCTCGGACCTTCTCCTCAAGGCTGAGGGGATACAAAAGTCCTACGGCGGTGTGCTGGCGCTGCATGACGGCTGCATTGAGCTGGGTGCGGGCACCGTTCACGCCCTGTGCGGTGGTAACGGCGCCGGCAAATCGACGTTCCTGAACATCCTGATGGGGCTGGAGGCGCCCGATAGCGGGCGTATCTGGCTCAACGGGAGCGAAACCCGATTCGCCTCTCCGGCATCCGCCTTAGCGGCCGGCATCGCGATCATTACGCAGGAGCTTAGCCCCGTTCCCGAAATGACAGTTGCCGAGAACATTTTCCTTGGGCGTGAATCCCGGCGTGCCGGATGGTTCGTCAACCAGACGGTGATGCGGCGCAAGGCCGCAGAGCTTCTGGAGCGCCTCAATTTCGCTGTCGATCCGCGCGTCAAAATGCGCAAGCTGTCGCTGGGGCAGATCCAGTTAGTCGAGATCGCCAAGGCAATTGACCAGCGCAGCTCGGTTCTCATCATGGATGAGCCGACATCTGCGATCGGAGAGAAAGAAACCGCGGTCCTGTTTGACGCGATCCGGCAGTTAAAATCCGCAGGCGTCGGCATCATTTACGTTTCACATAGATTGTCAGAACTGTTCTCAATTGCTGACGAATACACAGTATTTCGCGATGGCGGCTTTGTCCGGACTGGCTTAATGAAGGACATTGATCGCGACGAGTTGATACGCCTGATTGTAGGGGGAAGCCTTATTGACCAACAATGCGCGGCCACTGAGCCTGAAAAGACGACGCTGCTCGAAGTGCAAGGGTACAGCCGTGCTGGCGAGTTTGAGGACATCAATCTTTCTTTAAAGTCTGGAGAAATTGTCGGATTGTACGGACTCATGGGCGCAGGACGGAGCGAATTTGCGAGTTCGCTATATGGAATCTCCCGTCGGAATCGAGGCCGGTTGGTGATGGACGGCGCAGAAGTTGAAATCAATTCGCCAGGCGACGCATTGAAGTTTCGCATCGCGATGATCACTGAAGACCGCAAAGCCTCGGGGCTATTCCTGAGTCAAAGCGTACGTAAGAATATCTCGCTGACGTCTTTGTCGAGTCTTTCCCGCCTGAGTTTCATCAATGAACGGAAAGAGAAAGCCGTCGCCCAGCGAATGATCGAACGCTTCCATATCAAAGTCCGTACCCGGGATCAACCAGTCCGGCAGCTAAGCGGGGGCAATCAGCAGAAGGTGCTGTTTGCCCGTTCTTTGACGACCTCGCCCCGGATCCTGATCTGTGATGAGCCAACCCGTGGCATCGATGAGGGTGCAAAGCGTGAGATTCATGCTTTTCTGGCGGAGTTTGCCGCTCAGGGGAATGCTGTGCTCATGATCTCCTCGGAGGTCCAGGAGATTCTCGCGAGTTGTAATCGTGTCGTCGTCTTTCGCCACGGCCGACAAGTTGCAGAATCACCGGTTACGAGGATCACGCCGGAGCACCTGCTGCATTGGGCCTCGTAGTGTAGGTTGATTGAGCGAGACTACAATTCTTACCCGCGATGACGAGCGCTTCTACCAAGCAAATGGGTCGGGCCGGCGCGAGATCAAGGACTCTCGGATCGCTCGGACAACTATTCGCACGCTATGGAATCGTGATAGCCCTGGGGCTCATCGTGCTCGCGCTGAGCGTTTTGAGCGACAACTTTCTCACTAGCGGCAATCTGACGAACGTCCTGCGCCAGGTTTCGATCAACGGCATACTCGCCGTCGGGATGACGTTCGTGATTTTGACCGGCGGAATCGATCTTTCCATCGGTTCCGTCCTGGCGCTCACTGGCATGGTCGGCGCCAGCCTGGTCGTGGGGAGCCAGCCCCACTCTCCTATCCTCGCCATCCTGGCTGCCTTGGCGGTAGGCGTAGTCGCCGGGGCTTGCAGTGGCATTTTCATTGCGTGGGTTCGATTGCCTGCGTTCGTCGTTACGCTCGGCATGCTGAGCGCGGTGCGTGGGCTCACGCTTATATACAGCCAAGGAATGCCCATTTCTAATTTGAGTTCCGGTTTTAAGTTTCTTGGCCAGGGAACATTCCTTGGAATACCGGTGTCGGTAGTGCTCTTTGGAGCGACTGCATTGGCCGCGTGGGTCGTGCTCGCATACACCGTCTATGGCCGGCGTGTTTATGCTGTTGGCGGCAACATGCGCAGCGCGCATACTTGCGGCATCAACGTGCGGGGAATTATTTTCTCGGTTTACGCGTTGATGGGCCTCCTAAGTGCGCTGGCTGGGGTAACGCTCACCGCACGCACGACTGCTGCCCTTCCGCAGGCAGGTGTCGCGTACGAGTTGGATGCGATTGCAGCCGTGGTGATCGGCGGCACCAGTCTCACCGGCGGTATCGGCGGCATCCCGCTCACCGTGGTGGGCGTTCTCATCATTGGTTTACTTAACAATGGACTCGACCTTCTCGGTATCTCTTCCTACTACCAGCAGGTAATCAAAGGATTGATGATCGTCGCGGCCGTTCTCATTGACAAAGCGAGGCATGCCGATGCGGCTTGAGGAGTTGGCCACTACAAGATCAGTTAAACCGGCGGTGACCAGTTCCTTGCTGACGCGGCGGCAGATACTGAAAGCCTGGCTGGCTGTCACAGGGCTCGGCTTCGTGACTGGATGCCGCAATAAGAGCGGTAAGTCCGTTCATCGCATCGCAGTCCCACTTCAGGGCATGACCGCTGAATTCATGCAGTTGTGGGTTCGAGGCGCGCAAGCACACGCGGCGATCAAGAACGGCCTCGCAACCTTTACCGTCTTTGATGGCCGCATGGATGCGCTGACCCAGGCGAATCAGTTCGACACCATCATCACCCAGCGCTATGACGCGATCATATTTATTCCCGTGGACGTCCAAGCCGGCGTCGGCCCGGCCACGCAAGCCAAGGCCGCCGGCATTCCAGTGATCGGCTCAAACACGTTGTTGGCAGACCGTTCCCTCTATGTTTCATATATCGGATCAGAATCCGTGATCAGCGGCGAATATGTGGCCCACGGTGTGATTGACAGGCTGGGTGGCAAAGGGAATGTCGTTGTCTTGGAGGGGTTGATCGGCCAATCGGCGCAGGTCGAGCGGCGCCAGGGGATCAACAAGGTGCTGGCCCAGTCGCCAAACATAAAGGTCCTGGAAACAAAATCCGCCAATTGGTCACGGGCTGAAGCACAGTCGCTGATGGAGAACTGGCTGACATCGCATGGCAACACAATCAACGGGGTAATTTCCCACAACGATGAGATGGCTTTGGGCGCGATCGAGGCAATGAAAGCACGTGGAATCGACTTCGCAACTCATCCCGTGGGCGGCATTGATGGGCTCACCGATGCCCTGGAGGCGGTCAAACGCGGCGAGATGTCCACCACTCTTCAGGATGCTAATGCCCAGGCACAGGGTTCGATAGACCTGGCATTGAAAGTTCTGATTGGGCCCTCCTATAAGCCAATGTCCGATATATGGAATCAATATCCCGGACAGCTATCGTGGGATGACGGGAAAAAGACCGAGTATCTCGTCCCTTGGACGCCCGTGACTGGTGAGAACGTCGATCGCTTACTGGCGATTCGGCGAGCAGGATAGGTGCTAACAACCGCGGGGAACATGCTTAACGACGCACTCAGCACCTACACCTACGATGCCGAGAAAGTCGACAACACCGAAGATGCGTGCGGTGATCGAGGGATTGCAAGCCCTGCGGGGATTGGCTCAAGTAGCGGCGGTAACGATCGTAGCGGAGCTGGGAGAAATATCACGATTCAGCGAGGCTCGGCGGTTGATGGGCTACGGCGGGATCGTCGCTAGCGAACATTCCAGTGGAGAAAGCACCCGGCGAGGGGGCATCACGAAGACGGGAAATGCGCACTTACGTCGCGTGGTGGTTGAGGCAGCCTGGGCATACCGCTACCGGCCAAACGTAGGTGCAGCTCTACGTAAGCGGCAAGAATTGGTCAGCGAAGAGGTGCGGGAGATCGCCTGGAAAGCACAGCATCGATTGCACTCGCGTTATCAGAAGCTAACCGCACGGGGCAAAGAAAAAGGAAAAGTTGTAACCGCGATCGGACGCGAGTTATTGGGTTTTATCTGGGCCATTGGGGTAAAGGTAGAGGCTGCACAGAAAGAGACCGAACGGCGGGCGGCATGAGGTGAGGGCTTTTCTGCAACAAGAATTTCCTGGGAGGCAGCGTGGGTAGCGGTCGAGAGGCGCATGGAAAGGAGAATCCTCGAACCTTCTATGCGGTAGGTCTGCGGACCGAACCCGCGCCTTTAGTCCGAGGCAGCTCCCGACGGATCACGATTATGCGGCTTCGACCCGCGAATATCAGAGTGATCAACCGTCGCAATAGCCGCCTCGACCGCGACTTGCGCTGCCTCACAGGGGGAGGAGAGCTACTGCCTTCATCGCATAGAGACTGCCAGCCCTTAGACTCCGATGTGCTTGCCAACAACGAAACCAGTGTGATCGACGAGATCTGCGATCAGCGTGCCATAAGGATGCTGGTTGACATATGGACGGAATTCCCGGTAATTACAACGTGTCGAAAAAGTGGCTTGTTGGACGGAATGGACCGAGAGTCGACGTTGGAGCATTGAAGAGGTGGCTATAACTACATGATGATACTATGGTTGCACAATTTGCCCGCAGCTCGGTTTGAATGGGGCGTCTGCCCTTGCGGTAGAGGGTCAACGCCTTCAAAATGCTACTCCTCGTTGCGATAAATGATTGAGAATCAGTGTTGGCAACGCGCCCGTAGCTCAGTTGGATAGAGCGTCTGCCTTCAAGGCGATGCAAAACTACTAAGTGCCGCTCCTGGTGTCGCTTACGCGGAAGCGCACGGCGCAATCACCCCCTCGAATTGCACCGAAGTTGAACCGAAACGGGTGTGCTAGGCAAAGATTCCGTATTATTCCGTATAGCTTCGAAGTTTGACCCATACGAGAGGCAAACCATCCGCTTAACCTTAATAGCCGCGTTGTTGTCTGCCAGGACCCGCCCGTAATCTTTGGACTCAAGCCGGTGGAAGAGGTGAACTTGGTAAAGATATGAACCCACGAGTTCTTCCGCAAGTCCCCTCTTCTCAATCCCTGCAAACTATCCTCTGAAGCGTCAGAAATTGAACGGATTCTGCTCCCGTATGTCCACGAGGAGAGTCGGGTGTGGCGTTTGGGGCTGCGTGCCCTGTCCTTCGCTCAAACGCAGTCCGGAACTCCTGAATGTCATCCATGCAACATGTTACACGACCTCTTCGTATATCATTCATTTTGAATGCGCTTCTAATTCTGGCGAGGCCAGGCGTCACTACCACGACGGCATAGCCATTGAGGTTAATTTCGTCGCCAGGAAGCCGGACATTCCCCGGTGGATTGAAGCGCGTCGTCTGGTCGACGTATTCTGCACGGCACCGCCCGCTCCGGCCAACGAAACCGTCACGAGAATGGTGAAAGCCGCGCTGACGAGCGCCCCCTGGAATTATGTCTTGAGATGTTCGGCACCCCAGGGCCTTGAAAATCGAAAGTCAAAGTTCGTAATGTCCGGCGTCGCCTTCCGTGAAACCAGCTCGAGGAGTGTTACCAAAGAATTCTAAGGGCGAACTGCATCCGCCTTGCGGGCACCCGGAGACCGCTGATCACGCCGAAGGAGCCCGGGGAAAGCGATGTATTTGCGTCGCCAAACTGGGTATGGTTCCAAGCATTGAAGAACTCCGCGCGAAACTGCGTTGTCAGCCGTTCAGTAATGGATGTGTCCTTCAGGAGGCCGATGTCCCAGTTATTGATACCGGGCATCTCTAGGCTGTTCCGTCCCGCATTGCCCTGGAGGTGAAGGCCTGGTGTACAGGGTTGGAAACTGGGGCACCCGGGGAAAACGTAGGCGTTGATGTTAAGCCAGTTCGTGTAGGTTTGGTTGCTCGGGTAGGGGTTGCCGATCTTATTGGGCCGGGAGGTACTGAAGGCCCCGAAGTTCTGCCAGTCCTGCGGAAGCGTGGCCGTCCTATACTGCCCCGTGGAGAACGTCGTGATGCCGTTCGCTTGCCAGCCCCCGATGAGTTTGTTTAGCGGTGCCGGGGCGTTGCCAAGGAATCGCTTGCCATGGCCAAAGGGCAACTCATAGACGTAGCTGGACACTGCGCGGTGGCGAACATCGTAGTCGGAATTGCCCTTGTCGAACACCTTGAAACAGCACTGCGATGCTGAGAAGTCGTCCGTCCCACCAAGGTCGATCGCGCGACTGTACGTATAGGAACCGAGAAAGTAAAACCCGTTTGAAATGCGCTTTTCAACGCGCGTTGTCAACCCGTTGTAACTTGACCAGCCGCCATTGTAAGTCAAGAGTATCCAACTGAATTGCGGATAAGGAACACGCTGGCTAATGGGGATGGTGCCGGTGGGATCGAAGCTGGGCGCGTCTTCATTGCGTCGCTGAGGAAGCTTTTGACCCACATCGCCGATGTAGCCGACATCCAGGACCCAGTCATGGGCAAAGGTATGCTGGACGTCCAAGTTCCACTCCTGCACGTAAGGTACGCGGTTCCGTTTATCAACGCTAAAGGGAACCGTTGTTCCGCCACCGAGCGTGCCGGCAGGAAAGACATTCTTGAGGGAAACAGTGGGGGTCGTTGGATTGGAATTCACCGTTTGGGTCTTGAAGAAGTTTGGGGCAATCACCAGAAACTGCAGCTCATTCCAATTGTCTGTGGCATAAAAGATGCCGAACGCACCCCGAATGACCGTGTTCTTGGAAAAAGAGGGCGTGTAAGCGAAGCCGAAGCGCGGAGCGACGTTGTTCCAGTCCGGATCGACGATCCCGTTCCGCACCTGGCCGCTGCGCGAATAAACAACCTGTTGCACAGCGGGATCGAACCACGCCGTTTTGTTTTGGATGTCATAAGGGGGTTGGCCGTACTCATAACGCAGTCCCAGATTCAGCGTCAGGTTGGGCCGGACGCGCCAATCGTCTTCGAGGAAGCCCGCGTAGTAATTCGACCGCAAATTCTGCGAGGAGTCTCCTACCGAAGCGGTGGCAGACTGAGGATCGCCCAACAGAAAATCTCCCAAGCCGAAAGGAATCTGTGTAAAACGGCCGGTAAAGCTAAAGCCTGGGATACCGGAAAAGTCAGTGATTTGAAAAAACTTTTCATGGATATAGTTGATTCCCAATTTAATGCCGTGGCTCCCGCGCATCACGCTGAGGTTATCCACCCATTGGAGGTCTTCGTCGAGTGCCCCGATGGACTCCGAAAACGAACCCGGGGAGCTGAACCCCGCAACGCCTGCGTCTGGAACACCGAAATCGAAGGGGTTCGAAGACGTGTTCTGGAACCCGAAGAGACTCAGAGCGTAGTTAGATCCCAAAGCCCCTTCCGAAACCAGGAACGTCCTGCCCCGGTTGTAGCCGAAGCGCGCTTCATTCACCACCGTGGGCGAAAAGGTGTGTGCCTCGGTGATGGTCGCGAGATAATCGTTTAACGGATAGATTGTCCCTTGTAAGGGCATTGCCGAGGGATTGAAGTGGGGCCGGTCATCGTGCGTAAAGCTGCCCCAGATCTGATCTTTGGAAGTCAACGCATGATCGATCCGGAGATTGACCTGATTCATGTCGCTATAGCCCTTTTTGAAAACCGAGTAGTTAAACAGCGCCCGGCCCGTGGTCGTCGAAAGGGGCGGACTCGAAAGATTGGGAGCGGGGATAAACTGAAGCCATTTCTGGGCGACGGGATCCAGGCGACTGGCAGGGATAACGTTTCCGGGGAAAGACTGGCCGGTCGTTGGGTCAATGGCATTCGCGCAACTTATCGATGTTGGATTGGCCTGGCAGAAAGACGAGGACGTGGGGAAAATTCCCGTGCCCCCCGAATTGTCGGCCAGATTGCCTGCGAGCTGGGCGGGGCTCGGAACAAGGGCGGTGAAATTCCCGCCCGAACGCTCCCGGATGCCCTCATAGTTGAAGAAAAAGAACGTCTTGTCGTGGCCGCTATAGAGGAACGGCAAAACAATCGGACCGCCGACGTTGAAGCCGAGATCGTTATGTTGAAATGCAGGCCGCGGCTGGCGAGTCAGATTGGAGAAGAAGTCGTTCGCGTTGAGCACGGTGTTCCGCAGTAATTCATAAACACCCCCGTGCAAACTGTTTGTCCCTGATCGGAGCGTCGTGTTGATTACCGCCGAGGAGCGGCCATATTCAGCCGAGAAGCTATTGGTCTGCACCTTGACTTCCTGAACGGCATCGAGAGACGGGCGCAGGTTGGCGCTGCCAAATCGCGCATTGCGCGATTCGATTCCGTTCACGATAAAGCTCTCGTTTGACTCTCTCATCCCCGCCACGCTCGTTGTGACTTGACCGCTGCCCGCTCCTGTCCAGAACGAGGCTGGCGAATTGCCTGTGCCAATCGGCGCAACGCCGGCCGCCAACGTCACTAGGCTCATGAAATTGCGATCGATGAGCGGCAGATTTTCTACCGCTGTCTCACTCACGACTTGCCCCATCGAGGACGTCTGCGTCTCCAGCAACTGCACGCCACCCGCCTGCACCTCCACCGCCTGAGCGATCGAGCCGAGGTTCAGCGTAACGTCAACCCGCGGCCTCTGACCCACCAGCAGCTCAATATCCGAAACAGTGGTGCTTTGGAAGCCCTGCTTCGAAGCGTCAATGCGATAATGGCCCGGCTTCAGCTGCGCAAAAATGTAGTCGCCACTCGGGTCCGTCGTAGAGCGCAAAGTAAGACCTGTCCCCACTTGCATCAGCGTGACGTTTGCTCCCGGGATCACGCCTCCGGTGGTGTCCTTCACGGTGCCCAGAATGTCGCCCGTGATGGCTTGCGAGTAGGCTATGTGCGTTTGGCCCATCCAGACAAACAAAGCGCTCGCGAGCCCCCATCCGCATATTGCGTTGCGCTTCATAACTTGTCTCCAAATAGATCCGTCTGACCTCGACTTGTGGCGGAGCATATAGCCCTCCCAAGTTTGCTGTCAAGAAATTACATGTCCATCAATTTTGAACCAGAAGAGCCAACCTGGCGGGCCTTCACACCAGTAATCGCCGCGACGGACGTCACGTCTTTCTGCCACACATCAGTGGGAGTACAATGTGGGACGTTGGAGGCGCGACCCCGGAAGGCTGGCCATTGCCGATTCGTTTCCGTTTTAGTTTGGAGGAAGCACATGCGCCAGACGCCTATTTATGATGCTTGCGTTATCGGCTCTGGTGCGGCTGGTGGTGTGGTGGCCAAAGAGTTATGCGAGGGCGGAGCGAAGGTTGTCATGCTTGAGGCAGGCAGAGAAGTTCCGCTTGGCAAGTTCCTCTCGCACAAATGGCCTTACGAACTACCTTACCGAGGATTGCGCGGTGAGAAGCAGGCGCCTTTCTACCAGGGAGGTGTGTCCACTTCGATTCGTTATGAGGACTGCGATTCCATCAGTGTGGACCGGATACGTGTGGTGGGTGGCCGGACCGTGCACTGGAATGCAGTGGTGCTCCGCTACGCGGAGCGAGATTTCAGGGGATGGTCAGTGGACGGCATCGAGGAAGACTGGCCGCTGACTTACCAGGAACTGGCACCCTACTACGAACGGATTGAGCAGATGATTGGCGTCTGCGGCCAAGATGACGGGCTCGAGATTGTACCTGCAGGGAAACACTATTTGCCTCCGCTTCCGTGGCGGTGCAGCGAACACATTTTGCACCGAGCCACAAAGAGCATGGGAATTCCTCTCATCTCAGTCCGCAAAGCCGTCCTTACCGCCCTTTATGACGGCCGCCCGCCATGTCACTACTGCGGCCACTGCATGAGCGGCTGTGATGTGGGGGCGCTATTCAATAGCGCGGTGGCGATGCTGCCTAAAGCGCAGAGGACCGGCAACTTTACCTTGCGCCAGAACGCGCTGGCGCGTGAAATCTTAGTGGACCGGGAAGGGCTGGCGCGCGGCGTGTCCTTTGTGGACACACAAACCAAGTACGAAGAAGAAATTAAAGCAAGGGTTGTCGTCGTTTGCTGCGCAACGGTGGAATCTGCCAGGCTGCTTTTGAATTCGGCCTCCCCGCAGCATCCGAATGGGCTAGCCAACTCCGAGAGTGTCGTTGGGCGCTACCTTCACGGTCATCTGGGAGGAGGGGTTGATATTTATCTGAAAGAGCTTGAGGGCGTTCCCCCGTTCAACCAAGACGGGGCGACGGACCACGTTTACATACCGCGGTACAATCATCTCGCTGGGAAAAAGGACTACGCAGGCGGTTGGGGATTTCAGGTCAACTTTTCAAGCTATATGTTTCCCAATCATGCCACACGTCTCGATGGCTACGGTGTCGCGTATAAGGAGCGCGTGCGCAAGATGCAGCCGGGCTATTTGATGCTTGGCGCATTTGGCAAAACTGAGGCCCGCGCGGAAAACTGTGTCAGGGTGAACCCGCATCAGGTGGATGAATATGGCATCCCAATTCCCGTAGTTCACTTCCGATTTGGCGAGAACGATTTTGCCCTATGGCGCGACCAGAATCGGAGCCTGATGGAGATTTGCTCAAATTTCAAGGGGAAAGTGTTCCCTGACTTCGGTGAAGCTCCTGGAGGATTTGCCAGCCATGAGGTAGGCACAATTCGCATGGGAAAAAATCCGGAGACCTCCGTCTTGAACAGCTTTTGCCAGGCGAGGGAGGTGAAGAATCTCTTCGTGACCGACGGAAGCTGCTTCACCAGTTCCAGCGAGAAGAACCCCACCCTCACCATCATGGCGCTCTCTCTGCGGGCGGCGGACTATATTAAAGAGCAGCGGCGAAGAGGCGACCTTTGAGTCTGCGCACAAAAGTATGGGAGCGCCGGGGCCAAGGCTTGAACTCCCAACGAAGCGGCCTGAAGAAAACTTGAGGTAGTATGAAACGCAGGACGGCCATCAGAATCGTCGCGTTAAGTGCCCTGGCCTCGAAACTCGATGCCATGGGAGCCGGTGTGTGCGCAGGCAAGGGCTGGTCGGCAAGCAATTACAAACTGCGATTCTTTACCTCAGAGGAAAACGAGTTGCTCGATCAGCTTATGGAGATGATCATCCCCGCTGATAATCACTCTCCCGGGGCGCACGCAGCGCAGGTAAACCTATTTGCTGATCTAATGGTTTCGACCAGCAGTGCGGCGATCCAAAAGCAGTGGCGCGAAGGGTTGAAGCGGATGCAAGAGCAGGCTGCAAAGTCATCTCTCGCAGAAACGCTCGCGAAATCAGCAGCCAACGAAGGCCACCCGACAACCGATCTCGAGCGCTTCTTTCGAGCCCTCAAGCATATGACGGTGAGCGGATATTATACGTCGGCCATCGGAATCCACCAGGACTTGCAGTATCAGGGAAACGCTTACCTTACTGCTTTTCCGGGCTGTGCTCGCACTCAGATCCCAACCAATCAGGCCGGCGTACAAAGGGAAGAGGCGAGGCAGGCGCCGCAGCTTCGGGGACCGAGGAGTTCCGACTAGAGAGGGAACGAATCGAAAAAAAAGGAGGCTGCACGGAATTCGCAAACATGAAGTACGGCGTCAATACCATGGTGTGGAGCACAAATGTGAGCGAACGACATTCGCCGCTGTTTTCTCGCATCCGGGAATGGGGTTTCGATGGCGTCGAGCTTTTTTTATCGCTGAGTGAACCTGCCGACATTCCGGCGGTCAGGCGGATCCTTGATGAAGTCGGTCTTGAGTGCACCACCTGTAGCGTCTTGCCACGAGAAGCCAACCTGATAGATGCGAATGCGCAGGTACGCGCGCGAGGGGCCGAATTCTTGAAGCAATGCATTGAACGGACGGCGGAACTCGGAGGCGGGCTCATTTGTGGCCCGCTCTATGCAGGCTTGGGAGTGATGACCGGACACCGCAGAACGGAGGAAGAGTGGAAATGGGGAGTCGAAGGCCTGCAAGTGGCCGCGCAACGAGCCTTCAAACTCGGTGTCACCCTCTGTGTTGAGCCGCTCAATCGCTTCGAGACCTATTTCCTCAATACGCTGAACGATGCAGCCCGATTGGTCCACGATGTGGGTGAGCCGAATGTGCTGATTCATTTCGACACCTTCCATGCAAACATTGAAGAAAGGCATCCGGCCGATTCCCTTCGCGCCGTGGCAAAGGAACTTGGGCATGTGCATATCTCCGAAAATGATCGAGGCATTCCCGGCACGGGGCATAATGATTGGCCAGGTATTCTCAAAGCACTAAGAGAGATCGGCTACGACGGTTGGATGACCATTGAATCCTTCGCCCAGCCCGAGCCGGAGCTCGCTGCTGCGGCCGCCATCTGGCGCGACCTGGCTACTTCAGGCGACGAGCTCGCAAGGGAGGGACTTCGATTCATCAAGACGCTGAGTCAAGAGATCGATGTCCAGACCAAACGTCCCCGACGCGAGCGAGAGGTGAATTAACGTTGGACGAGGGCAAAAAGCGCGGACGAAGACAGTTCCTGAAATCAGTAAGCGCAGGCGTTCCTGCCGCTGTGTTGGCCAATACGCGAGGCAGGGATACGGCGCAGAGCCCATCCGTCGCCTCACCGAGACAAGAATCAGGCCATTACATCAATATCGAAACGGTGGCGGCAGGAGATGATGCCATCCCTTTCCGCAAGCACACGCTCGATCTGGGAATCAGCGAAACTGTGGCGGTCGTTGACATGAATGGCGACGGCAGGCTCGATATCATTTCTGGAGAGAACTGGTACGAGCAAGGACCGCCCGAGGCTAGCGCCGGCCCGCGCTTCATCAAGCACAAATTCCGCGACTTGCTCTACACTTTTGACTACCAGGAAAACCTGAGCGATCTGGCCATCGACGTTAACGGAGACGGCTATCCGGACGTCGTCAGTTGCTCCTATTGGTCGAAGCCTTTGACTTGGTGGGAGAATCCTGGCAGATCCGGCCGGCCTTGGCAGAAACACCTGATCGAGTCGGGATCCCCGGTGGAGTTCGCATTTTTGGTTGATATCATGAATGCCGGGAAGCCGCTTCAGCTTCTGCCTCAGTTCGGCAATCGTGACTTCCCCTTGACGTGGTATGAACTGGCAGGACCAGGCGCTCGGGACCCGTGGCTTCGGCATGTAATCAGCCCTCGAAGTTACGGACACGGCATCGGCGCGGGCGATGTCAACGGGGATGGGCGTACGGACATTATCACGCCTCAAGGCTGGTTTGAGGCTCCGGCCGACCCTAGGAGTGGGGAGTGGACATTTCACGCGGAGTTCGAGTTGGGGGCCACCGCTTTCATATACACGGAGGACGTGAATGGCGATGGGTTGCCTGACCTGATCACCAGCTTGGCTCACGATTACGGCATCTTCTGGTATGAGCAAAAAAAAGATGCCCGGGGCAACCGCGTGTGGACGAAGCACCTGATTGACAATAGCTGGTCACAGGCGCATGCGTTGACTTTGGCGGACTTGAACGGCGACGGGAGACTCGAACTAATCACGGGCAAACGCTACTACGCGCACGACCATGATCCAGGTGCGAACGAGCCCCTCGGAATCTATTGGTACGAGCGAATCATGGTCGACGGCACCCTGCAATGGAAGAGGCATGTCATAGACTATAGCGCGCGCACAGGCGGGGGGATGCAAATCGCCGTAGTGGATATCGATGGCGACGGCGATCAGGATGTAGTCGTCGCCGGGAAATCTGGTCTTTTCCTCTTCGAGAACATGTCGGCACGACGCTAAGGACACAAGTGTACCGAGTACCATAGACTGCCATACACGTAAGTCGCAGAAAACAAAGCAGGCCGAGCATCTTACACGTTTCTATCATTTAGTTGCAATTTTTCTCATTCCTCCAATTCCTCCACCTTCCGTCCGGGCTTAACCGTCATGAAAATCAGGTTTCATGATTAGCCGCTGGGGTTGGCTCGTTCTCCTGGCATCCGGCTACTACATCGACTTGAACCAGTCAGCAGCCGAGCATTACCTCCTCGACCCGTTAGGGGACAGCGCTGCCACGCTCAGGTCGGATCAGAAGGCCCGCGTTCTTGGCGGCGAGGCCACCATGTGGACAGATGATTGTCTCCGACGAAAACATGGACAACCGGATATGGCCGCGTACCGCTGCCATCGCCGAGCGCTTATGGGCTCCCCAACCGACGGTGTTTGCCATGATAACTTCGCTCCCTTTCGTAGTCACTTGCACTTTGCAAGTTATATGAAAATGTAGCAGACTAACTTTCACTATGCAAGTCACGCACTCCAGAAGGCAGTGATTTCGCAAAGCCGGCTGTGGCGAAGGGTTAGTCCGGTGATTTTACTGTGAGTTGGGATGTTTCAGGGAGGGCTGCGGGATTTGCACGCGAAAATGAGGTAGCAAAAGACGCCCAGAGGCCCTTGAATGTCGAAA
>DATHIB010000108.1:0-6667 GCA_035490055.1 Candidatus Limnocylindria bacterium
TCAGACATTTCAACGGTCTCGACTTCTCCAAGGAGAGGCCGACCTCGCTGCTCCGGGCCGTGATCATTTTACTCTGAACCATTTTCATGAGGTTTCGCGGGCCGCAGGCCCTACAGGACATTTCAGGCTGAGCCAGCACAAAACTTCTTGAGAGTAAACGCAACACTGTGCTGAATCGCTGAGACAGCTTCTGGAAAGGTTCTAAGATCGTCCCCTTGGCCCGTCACTCGTCTGTACTGTTCTCCTTGCACCCTTGCTTCAGGTTTTTCGCTTGAGAAGCCTCCAATTCGTAAGCGTGTCCAGAATTGTGTCTACGGAGTTGAGAAACGGTCGCGACGACAACCTCTTCCGAGGAGGCGGGTGACCAGCGTCACGCAGCAGAGTGAGCCCCGTCACAGCCAAATGGAGGGCCAAGGTGTAGTTGTAAGAATGTGGAAGCGGCTCGGAGAAGCATCCGGGAGCTAACTCTTTGAATAGTCTTTAGCTGTAATCGGATTCTCGCGGGTCGCTGAAATGGCGCTGTTTCAGGCTCAGACCCCGGTCCTCCTGGAGGCGGCGCCGAAAAGGAGCAACCCATGAAATACATCCTTCTTACGCTGGCGATCGCAGTCGCCGTTCTCGTCGTGGTAGGGCTCCGTCGCACTCTGCGAACGTATCTAAAGTTTCGAGGAAAGAGGCTTGTCTCATGTCCGGAAACGCACCAGCCTGCGGCAGTACGCGTTGCAGCAGGAAAGGCGGGCTTAAAGGCAACAATTGGTAACGAGCACCTGAAGTTGAGTGAATGCTCGCGATGGCCTGAAAGGGAAGCCTGCGGGCAAGAGTGTTTGGCGCAAATCCAAGAGGCGCCAAAGGCCTGCCTGGTTTGGACGATCATAAACCGGTGGTACCAGGGACAGAACTGCGTGTACTGCCACAAACCGTTCGGAGAAATCCAGTGGCACGATCACCCGCCAGCCCTAGTCGATTACGAGCGTAAAACCGTTGAGTGGAACGAGATCCCTGCCGAAAAGCTACAGGAAGTCTTGGGGACACACTGGCCCGTCTGCTGGAGCTGCCATATCGCCGAAACCTTTCGGCGCGAACATCGCGAATTGGTGGTGGATCGGCGCGAGACCCCGTTGCGCATGAGCATCTTGAAGTAGATGAAACAGGTTCGCTGGGGGCGATGAAAGTCAGATCGCAAGGGAAGGGGGAGCATATGCCAGGAGATAATCGCGATGTCTTGGAGGTTTTGAAGTCTGAGTTGCGCTTCTTGGAAAACGGCGGGTATGGAGCGTCGGCAACGGCGAAGTGGAGACCACAGTTCATTCTTGAAGACTCACCGACCTGCCCGAATTACGGCAGGAAACAAGATATACTTCCCTGCAGCGAATGTGTCTTGATGCGCTTCGTCCCGCGGGATTGCCGCGGTGAGAGGATTCCGTGCCGGCACATTGCTCTCGATGTCGAAGGATATACAATTGATACGTTCTATCGGTTGGGTACACAGGAAGAAGTGGAAGCCGCATGGGCGGATTGGCTTCGCGAGACTACCCAGCGGCTCCAAGGTGAAAGTGCGCGACAGCCAGGGGAAGCTCGCGCTCTCCCGCCTAGCCATTCGGCTGCGGTCGCATGTGGGTAGCTCCTACGACCGGAATCCCTGAAAAGCCGTCCAGTGTTCCTCTCACAATCAGATCGTGATTGTCATGGGAATTATGAGAGACTGCCGTCTGCGGAGGAAAGACGTGACCGTGGGAGCACCTGAGAGAGCGCGAGACAGCGATCCTCAGACGCTGTTCGAGAGACTCTTTGAGTCTTCGCCCGACGCCATGGTTGTCACCGATGGGGACGGACGAATTACGGGGGTCAACGCACAGGTTGAACGATTTTTTGGATATACCCGCCAAGAGCTGCTGGGACAAACCGTTGAGATTCTGATTCCTGAGCGATTTCGCCAGACTCACCTCCGACACCGCACCGACTACAGCGACCAACCTCGCATTCGTCCGATGGGCGGTGGGATGGAACTCTGCGGCAGGCGCAAAGACGGTAGCGAATTCCCAGTTGAGATCATGCTCAGCCCCTTAAACACGGCCGGCGACCGTACGGTTCTGAGTGGGATCCGGGATATCTCCGAAAGAAAACGAGCCGAAGACTGCCTTCACCAGAGCGAGCAACAGTTGCGATTGCTGGTCGAGAGTGTGAAGGATTATGCCGTTTTCCTGTTGGATTTAGATGGCCGGATCTTGACCTGGAGTCCTGGGGCTGAACGGATTAAAGGGTACAAACCAGAAGAAATCATCGGCCGTAACTTTTCCTGCTTCTTTACATGCGAAGACATTGAGCGGGGCAAGCCGGAAGAAGAACTGCGGGTTGCTGCGGACCGTGGTCATTTCGAAGACGAATCCTGGCAGGTGCGGAAGGACGGATCGCGCTTCTGGGCCCAGGCCATTCTCACAGCCATCCGCGACACGAGCGGAAAAGGTACGAGCTTCATGATGGTAACATGTGACCTCACGGAGCGACGGGAAGCAGAAAATGCTTTGATCCTTGGACTTAGCAATGCACTTCTTTCCAACCTGGACGGCCACCAGTTGCTCTCCGCAATCTCCGAAGGTATCCAGCGCTTGGTGCCTTGTGATCTTGCAACGCTTGGGCTGTACGATTCCGAGATCAATCAGATTCGGGTCCAGCACCTTGATGCTTCCCTTGGAGAAGATCTCCTCGCCGGAGAGCTGCTGGTCCCGATCGAAGGCTCGGCACCGGGAGCGGTATTTAACTCCCGCCAGCCATTGGTAATGAACCTTCTTGACACCGAAGGCTCTTACTCCAAAGCGACTCGCCAATTCGTTGATGCCGGTATCAAATCTCTGTGCTGCGTACCGCTCGTTGGCCGTGAACGTTTTCTCGGTACGTTGGCACTGGGCAGCAAGCGCGAAGCTGCCTTCTCTCACAGGGACTTGCGCATGCTGACCCAGTTCGCAAACCACGTTGCTATCGCCCTGGATAACTCTCTTGCGTTCCGCCAGATCACAATACTGCGCGAACGCCTGGCACATGAAAAGCGATACCTCGAGGAAGAGCTTCTTACCGAATACCCATTCAAAGACATCATCGGTGAAAGCTCTGAACTCAAGAGAGCTCTAAAGCAGGTCGAAACGGTGGCGGCAACGGATGCAACTGTCCTGTTGTTGGGAGAGACGGGTACTGGAAAGGATCTCTTTGCACGAGCGATCCACCAACTCAGTTCGCGGCGAGAAAGAACCTTTGTCAAACTGAATTGTGCCGCCATCCCGACGGGCCTGTTAGAGAGTGAACTGTTCGGTTATGAAAAGGGCGCATTTACTGGCGCGATCTCTCGGAAAATCGGACGGTTGGAGCTGGCCCACCAAGGGACACTGTTCCTCGACGAAGTTGGAGATCTTCCCCTTGAAGTCCAACCTAAGCTGTTGCGGGTCCTTCAGGAAAAGGAGTTCGAACGCTTGGGTGGGACGCGCACCATTTTCACAGATGTGCGCCTCATCGCCGCCACAAACCGCGAGCTTGAAAAGATGGTTGCGGACCGACAACTGCGGAGTGACCTCTACTACCGCTTGAAAGTCTTTCCGATCTCGATTCCCCCTTTGCGAGAACGTCGTGAAGATATTCCTCTATTGGTTCGTTACTTCGTGACTAAGTACGCCCGAAAAATGAACAGGCGAATACAGACTATCCCATCGGATGTCATGCAGACCCTGACGCGATGGGACTGGCCGGGCAATATCAGAGAACTGGAACACTTCATCGAAAGGGCAGTTATTCTCTCCAAGGGGCCTGTGCTGCGCGTGCCCCTCGCTGACCTCCGAATTTCTGAAGAAGTCGGTGCGGATGAACCGACTCTCGAGGCGCGTAACAAAGAACATATCCTTCGTGTGCTCGGTCAAACTAAAGGCGCGATTGGAGGGCCTCACGGCGCGGCCGCTCGACTGGGCCTCAAGAGAACTACGCTGAACTCCAAACTGAAGAAGTTAGGAATCGAAAAAGGAGACTACATGTAGTCACTGGAGACGAGGGATCGTCTCGGCACGTCGTCACCACCCTGTGCTTGCTGCCCACCTGACCGGTGAACTCCACCCTAACTGTTTGATTTTGTTGCGGATTCCAGTTTTCCTGCCCGAGCTTTGACTTTGGCTGGACGTTTGCAGTTGAAGATGCCGTGGGCGCAGAAAGCTCGGCGTCTCGGACCGGCTCGAACTGATGCCTAGACGTTCAACACCGGCTGACCGACTAATCCTAGCCACAATGTTCAGGAGAGCAGAGGTCGATTTCGCTTCAACAGTTGCCTGAACCAAACTTGCTTGGCAGGTTTGGGGCGGCACTTCAGCCCTGCTCGGTACTTCTATTGGGGAGGTCCGAATGCCTGTCGCAACTAGAGGAGAAGAGCTTCGGCCACTATGTATTGAGCATCACGCTGAGATAAAGCTCGGCATTGACGTCAATCCGCAGCGGTCACCTCTTTTCGTTTGCCACGTGCCCGGCTGCATGATCCGTTGCAACAGTTCTGATGGGTACCTCTTTACCCCGCGCGCGAGCCCGAGTGAACCACAAACACTGCCGCGAGTTAGTTGTCGTACTGATGGCGTTCCCATGTATCTCGCTGAGGTCAAGCGCCAGAATCCAAGCTATCGCTCATGGAGATGCCCGAGGTGTAGTGACCAGATTTCGACGAACGGGTGAATCAGCCCATCACGCTGAACCTACTCGGGCCACCGGTTGGTCGGGACGCGCACGAATTATGTTGCAAAGAGCAAGTATCCCCTGCAGACGCCTCAATCCCCGCATAAGTACAAATCCGCATCAGCCAGTCTGGGTCTACTGGCAATGCAACGGACGCGACTACCTTTCACGCATTCGCGATCTCGGCGTCGCCGGCCTCTTCCTAGAAACCTCGCAGCGGAGCACGCTGGGCTGGACAGTTAAGCTTGATTTTCTCGTCCAAGAAGGCCAAATTCGCGCTGAAGGCACTGTCCGCCACATCGTCCCGGGCGACGGCATTGGCCTCAAGCTGATCGCAGTCACTGACCAGGATCGTGCACACCTGGCCGCCTTAATGAAGCGTCTGCGTACCGTCGCCCCTGCCAACCGGACCGATCCTCACTCTGTTCCCTAACTTCCGCCGATGAGGTCATAGAGGTCCTCGATCAGTGATCCCACATTTCCTTTCTGAAGTCCGTGTAAGTAGCAGTATGATCGATCCCAACTGTATTCAACTGAGGGGAATTTGTGGGTCTTTTCCGCCGACTCGCGGCCTACGTCACCAGCAAGCACCCCGAATGGGTGCGCCCCGAGGTTGGTGACCTGCTGGAGTCGGCGCCCGACGGCATGGTGATCGTCAACTTCGACGGAAAGATCGTGGTCGTCAATTCGCAAACTGAGATCCTGTTCGGCTACAGCCGGCAGGAGTTAATTGGGAAGCCTGTCGAGCTCCTCATCCCGGCACGCCTTGAGCGCTTGCACGTAAAGCATCGCGCGTCATTTCTCGCTGAGCCGCACGTTCGTCCGATGGGCGCCGGGCAGAAGCTTCTCGGCAAACGTAAGAATGGGACGGAGTTCCCCGTTGAAATCAGTCTCAGCCCGTTGCGGACCCCACAAGGACTTTTCGTCACCGGCGCAGTCCGCGACATCACTGAGCGCAAGCAGGCTGAGGAGCAGATCAAGAAACTCAATGCGGAGCTCGGGGAAGCGCTGCGCCGGGCCGAACGCCTGGGAGCGACCGGCGAACTGGCGACAAATATGGCTCGTGAGATCGAAAACGCACTGGACATGTTGGTAAGGTTGCTCTCGCAGGTTGAGCGACACCCCGCGGCCGACCCCGGCATTAAGGAATTGGTTGGCAAAGCACAGGAGGAAGTCACCCACATTAACCGCGCTACGGCCAACGCGCTGGCCCTGCAACGGGAACACGACACTTGGAAGAAAGGATGATGGCGCTGCGGCTACTGTTCAGTTGAAATTCTTCCTGGCACAGCCAATTTCTCTTCGATCTTCACAGCGGGGAAGAGGACAACTTTGAACTGAAGGGACCGTGCGATGAGGCACGATTTTTCGGCCTTCTCAAGAAGGCGGATGGCCCGGT
Organism: Candidatus Limnocylindria bacterium; assembly: GCA_035490055.1. Lineage (GTDB taxonomy): Bacteria > Acidobacteriota > Terriglobia > Acidiferrales > UBA7541 > Acidiferrum. The sequence goes on from DATHIB010000108.1 coordinate 6,095, forward strand.
CACGATCTTCTTCTTCCAGGACGGTGACGACCGGCCGCAGTTTAATTTCCGTAAAACGCCAGATACCATCCTCGTTGTCGAGCATGCCTTCGGCGTCGAGGTTGAAGGAGGCAAATTCCAAGCGGGCCCTCTCCGCGATGCCGGAAAAAGTGCTAACAAAACAGCTTGCCACAGCGGCGACGAGGAAGTGCTCCGGTGTCCAGCGCCCCGGCTCCCCCAAGAACTCCGGTGGGGCGCTGAAGGATATACAAGGCAGGACCCCTTCCGCGTGGACGACACCGTTGCGTCCGCCCGCGCCGAATGCGTTGACTCGATATTCATGGTGAGCTTCCATTTCCTACCCCTTTCGTCTTCACAGCGGGAGCTGCGTCCGATTCTGGCCCCGCGTTAGTAATTCAAACCTAACAAGGGAACCCAGTACGACGCTGTGACCTAACCTAACTTCCGCGCTCGTTGGGGCGAACTGTTTTGTTTGCAAGGGGTTGTCATTTCATTCCGTCACTATGTCGCCGGTTCATGCCAAGTCTTGACCGGCTTCATGACCTCCGCCGGTATCTGCAGCGTCGCATAGAT
>DATHIB010000109.1:0-107442 GCA_035490055.1 Candidatus Limnocylindria bacterium
CTTCAGCATTCTGTGGCCGGATCGCATGCCGGCAGCGGAGCGTGTATGACAGCCTGGGCCAGACTTGCACGGGGGAACTCAGAACAAAGCTGTGGAAATGACGGAGCTATGGAAAGCCAACACCGGGCTTTCCACAGCTCCGGCGACGGGTTGTTTTACTGAAACGAAAAAGGAATCAAAAAGGAAAAAAACCGAAGGCCGTTTACACAAAAGTCTTTACACCGCCAGGTCGCCTGCCGGCAGCAGTCGCTGCGATTGCTAAAAGCGCCAACACTATTAGATTTCTTCGCATCATGACCCAAGTATATGTCCACCGGGAGTCAGTTCTCCACTCTGTCGACTCCATGACGATTCGCTCAAGATCCCGTCCCATGCACCCGCTCAATATCCGCGCCAGCTCCACGCAACTTCTCCACAATCCCCTCATACCCACGATCGATGTGATACACGCGCTCGATCAACGTCTCGCCGCTCGCCACCAGCCCCGCCAGCACCAGCCCCGCGCTCGCCCGCAAATCCGACGCCTGTACGACGGTTCCGGAGAGTGCCGACGGTCCGCGCACTGTCGCTGAATGCCCTTCGATCGAGATGTGCGCACCCATTCGTATCATTTCACTCGCGTGCAAAAACCGGTTCTCGAAAATCCTTTCGACAATCACCGACGTTCCTTCGGCCTGTGTCGCCAGGGCCATGTACTGCGCCTGCATATCCGTCGCAAATCCCGGATATTCCTCCGTTGTCATGTCCAAGCCCGTCAACTTCTTAGCGCTCCGCACGCGAACTGTCGTTGTATTCACAATCTCAATCAGCACTCCAGCTTGCTCCATCTTCGCTATCACCGCGCCCAGATGTTCCGGCGCACAATGCGAAATTGTCAGGTCCCCCCGGGTGATCGCTCCCGCAACGAGAAACGTCCCCGCCTCGATGCGATCGGGAATCACCGTATGCTCCGTCCCATGCAATTTCTCCACGCCGCGAATCCGTAGCGTCGAAGTTCCGTCCCCAGAGATCTCCGCCCCCATCTTCCGCAGCAGCACCACCAAATCCGTCACTTCCGGTTCCCGCGCCGCATTCTCAAGCACCGTCTCCCCATCCGCCAGCGCCGCCGCCATCAAAATATTTTCTGTCCCTGTCACCGTAATCTTCTCAAACACAATCCGCGCGCCCTTCAACCGCCCCTTTGGCGCTCGCGCCTCGATATACCCGTGCGACGTGCCAATCTCCGCGCCCATCTGTTCCAGCGCCTTCAAGTGCAAATCCACCGGTCGCGCACCAATGGCGCATCCTCCCGGCAGCGAAACCCGTGCCGTTCCCACTCGCGCCATCAACGGCCCCAGCGTCAGCACCGACGCCCGCATCGTCTTCACCAGCTCATACGGCGCCTCCGCGTGGTTCAACTTCTGCGCCTCGATCACATAATCGCTCGCCGGCATTTCCGTCACCGAAACTTTCGCGTCCATGAACGCCAGCAGCTTGCTCATGGTGATCAGGTCGCGCACCTTCGGAATGTTGTGCAGCGTCACTTTTTCCGCCGTCAGCAATGCCGCCGCCATCGCCGGCAGCGCCGAATTCTTCGCCCCGCTGATCGCCACCGTCCCCCGCAGCGCCTTCCCGCCCTTAATCAAGAATTTATCCATCCCGCTTCTCGCCCGTTTCGCTCTTCTTTCTTTGTAGCACCGGCCTTCAGGCCACTGTCTTTCCTATTCTTCTCCGTGTTCTCTGTGCTCTCCGCGATCTCCGCGTTAATGTTTTCTTTTCACTTCCGCGCCAACCATGGCAAACTCCCGCTTGCCGTCGCAAATAACAAAACAAGCCTCCTGCTTCTGACTAAGAACTGAAAACTGACGACTGAAAACTTATTCTCCCAGCGCCCGCCGCAAATTCCCCCCCGCCCGTGCAATCAACCTCTTCGCCTCCACCGCCTCCACCCCAAGCTTCAACATCACCAACCCCACGCGCATATTGTGTCCCGCGGCCCGCAAAGCGTGTTCCGCCGCAGACACTCTCTTCCCGCTCGCCTCCGCCAGTATCCGCAGCGCCCGGTCCCACAGCTTTTCATTTGTCAGCACTGCATCAATCATCAAGTTTTCATAGACATGTCCAAGCCGCGCCATCACTGCCGTACTCAGCATGTTCAGCACCATCTTTTGCGACGTCCCCGCCTTCAACCGCGTCGACCCTGTCAGCACTTCCGGTCCCACCTCCAGCGCGATCACGATCTTCGCCAGCCGCGCCACCGCCATGTGCCGGTTCGACGTAATCGCCACGGTTGTCGCCCCGCGTTTCCGCGCATATTGCAGTGCTCCCAGCACGTACGGCGTCGTCCCGCTCGCCGCGATCCCCACCACGACGTCGTTGCTCCTCAAATTCTTCTCGCGCAAATCGTGCTCCGCGCTTCGAACGGAGTCCTCCGCTCCTTCCACCGCCCCGGTAACCGCTCGCCTTCCTCCTGCAATCAACGCCTGCATCCGTTTTTTCGAAATCCCAAACGTCGGCGGACATTCCGCTGCGTCCAGCACCGCCATTCGCCCGCTCGATCCCGCCCCCACATAAATCAGCCGCCCCCCGTTTCGCATCCCCCCCACGATCGCATCCACCGCCCGCGCAATCGCCGGAATCTCCCGCCCCACCGCCGCCGCAACCTTGCGGTCCTCGCGATTCATCAACCGCACGATCTCTACCGAAGCCATGCGGTCGAGATTCTTGGACGCCGCATTCCGCTGTTCTGTGAGGCGCTGTTCTGTCAGGCGATGTTCTGTAAGGAGATGATCCGTGAGTCGGCGCTCCGTGCGCCCGCGTTTTTTAGGCTGGGAAGTCATCCCCGCATTATACAGGCCTCGGAAAATGTCCCGTGGCACAGCCACTCCTGGCTGTGCGCTTCAGATAAGTGCGATGGATTGAGGACATGCACGATGAATCATCACGCTTCACGCTCACTTCGAGGATAGCAACTCACCGTCAACCAAATCACATCCCCGGGAATCAGCTATGCTAAAAAGGAGTTGGTTTCGCGGATTAGCCAAAAACGGAACGGCTGGAAATCACATTCATGGAAGTTCTCAAAAAGCTGTTTGAACAGCATTTTCACGCACCACCCGAGCGCATCCAGCCGCTGCAAGGCGACCTCGGCGGCTCGGGGCGCAAGATCATCCGGCTTGCCCGCGAAAAACTCAGTGCCATCGGCATTCTCTACGGCGTCCCCGAAGAAAACGCCGCCTTTCTCGAATTTTCCAAACATTTTCGCCGCCACGGCCTTCCCGTTCCTGAAATATACGCCGAAGACCTCAGCCAGGGCGCGTATCTCGAAGAAGACCTCGGCGACACCACGCTTTTCGAATTCCTTTCCAAAAACCGCACCGGCGAAAACATTGCTCCGCAAGTTGTCGAAGCCTATCGCAAGGTTGTTGCTGTGCTCCCTCGCTTTCAGGTCGAAGCCGGCCGCGATCTGAATTACAAGGTCTGCTATCCCATCTCCAGCTTCGATCGCCAATCCATCGCCTGGGATCTGAACTATTTCAAATATTATTTTCTTCGCCTCGCCGGCATCCCCTTCAACGAGCGAGCCCTCGAAGACGATTTCGGACGCCTGACCGAGTTCCTGCTGAGTGCTTCTCGCGATTACTTTCTTTACCGCGACTTTCAATCCCGCAACATACTGTTGCGCAACGGCGATCCCTTTTTCGTGGACTACCAAGGCGGCCGTCAAGGTGCTCTCCAATACGACATCGCCTCACTCTTGTACGATGCCAAGGCCGACCTGCCGCCGGACCTCCGCCGGCAATTGCTCGATCATTATCTCGACAGTCTCGCCCGTTTCATCAAGCTGGATCGCGAAGCGTTCATGCGCCACTACTATGCCTACGTTTACATCCGCATCCTGCAGGCGCTCGGTGCCTACGGTTTCCGCGGCTTTTATGAGCGTAAAGCCCATTTTCTCCAAAGCGTCCCTTACGCCTTGAAAAACCTGCGCTGGCTGCTTCACCACGTCAGGCTCCCCGTCCCCCTCCCGGCGCTGATGGACGCGTTCAAAGGCATGTTGGCTTCGGAGAAATTGCAGGGCCTCGCCACCGATGCGGACAATCTCGTCGTGCGGATTTTCAGTTTTTCCTTTCACCACGGCTTGCCGAAGGACGAAAGCGGCAACGGCGGCGGATTCGTTTTCGATGGCCGCAGCCTCCCCAATCCCGGCCGCGAAGAGCGCTTCAAAAACTTAACGGGAAAAGACGCTCCGGTGATCGAATATCTCCAGCAACAGGAGAGCGTGCATCAATTTCTCGCCAGCGTCTTGTCGCTCGTGGATGCCAGCATCGGCACTTATCAGCAGCGCCGCTTCAAGAATTTGATGGTCTCCTTCGGCTGCACCGGTGGCCAGCACCGCTCCGTCTATCTCGCAGAACAATTGGCGAAACGTTTGCGCAACAGGAATGGCCTCGAAGTGGTGGTGCGCCACCTCGAGCTGGAGAAACTGGGCAAGAGGAGAGCGATGCAATGAAGGTGCCCCAATGAACTTGAATTCCGAAATCACAAAAATAAATACCGAACTGGAGCGCTTTGGGCGAATCAGAACCCTCGGCAGGCCGCTCCAACAGCCAACTTGTCCTCCTCGATCCCTCTTCTCCGCGCCCTCTGCGTCCTCTGTGAAGTCTGTGTTAATTACTATCCCTTGGAAGCTTGATTGCGATTACCAATGAAAGCCATGATCCTAGCCGCCGGCCTGGGCACCCGTCTCCGCCCCCTCACCGACACTCGCCCAAAAGCCCTCGTCGAAATCGCCGGCCGCACGCTCCTCGAAATCACCCTGTCTCGCCTGCGCGCATTCGGCGTCAGCGAAGTGATCATCAACGTCCACCACTTCGCCGACATGGTCATCGACTACCTAAAATCCAACAAAAACTTCGGCATGCGCATCGAAATCTCTCGCGAAGACGTTTTACTCGACACAGGTGGTGGCCTCAAAAAAGCCGCCTGGTTCTTCCTCGAAGATTCCGCTCGCCGTGATTCCAGCCGCGGCAGTTCGAGTACCGCCGATTCCAACTCCATTGACGAGCCCTTCCTCCTCCACAACGTCGACGTCATCAGCACCATCGATCTTCGCCGCATGCTCCAATTCCACAACGAAAATCACGCCCTGGCCACCCTCGCCGTCCAATCCCGCGAAACTTCCCGCTACCTCCTCTTCGACGACCACCTCCAGCTCCGCGGCCGTCGCGTCGGCCCAGATGGCAAGCCCGAATTGGTTCGCTCCTCCGCTGCGAATTCTCCTCCCGAGCGCACCGCCTCACAGCCAGCGGAGAGTCCCACGAACTGTCATTCCGAGCGAAGCGAGGAATCTGCTTTTCCCGCATCCCGCGCAAGGCGCTCAGACGCATTCCAAGCCCTGGCTTTCTCCGGCATCCACCTCATCTCCCCCCGCCTGCTCCCCATGCTCACCGAAGAAGGCATCTTCGCCATCATCCCCTCCTACCTCCGCCTCGCCGCCCAAGGCCAAAAAATCCTCGCCTTCCGCGCCGACGACTACTATTGGCGTGATCTCGGCCGTCCCGCCGATCTCGCCCGAGCCGCCCTCGACTTACAGCAAAATGGTTAAGAAACCATCGCCAGAAAAGTACGCTTGACGTAACACGTAATTCATGGCATTTTGGGCCAGTGATTGTCAGCTATCGGGACAGCAGGACCAGAGATTTCGCCTCCGGCAAACGCATCAAGGCTTTTTCTGGATTTGACCGCTCCGCGCGCCTGAAGCTCGACCGTCTCGAGGCGGCCACATCCCTTAGGGACCTTGCTGCCCTGCCCGGGAATCGCTTCGAAGCGTTGATCGGCGACCGCAAGGGCCAGTACAGTATTCGCATTAACGATCAATGGCGAATTTGCTTCGAGTGGCTGGGCGGATCGCCGGGACCATCGCACGTCGAGATTGTTGACTATCACTAGGAGAAACGCTATGGCCGTCACTGTAATTCATCCGGGTGAACACCTGGCCGAGGAATTGGAAGCGCTCGATATGAGCGCGGCGGAACTGGCGCGAAAACTCGGTGTGCCCACCAATCGCGTCACCCAAATTTTGAATGGCACACGCTCTGTTACGGGCGACACCGCTCTGCGCCTCGCTCACTTCTTCGGCACCAGCGCGCAGTTTTGGCTCAATCTGCAAAATCTTTACGACTTGAGGCTTGCCCAGAAGAAGGCTGGCAAATCCGTCAAGGCCCTGCCTAAACTGAAACGTCGCGAACTTGTCCACGCATAGAGGCTATGCAGGCACGACCTCGGCCACCCCGCCGACCTCGCCCAAGCCGCTCACGACTTGCGGCAAAATGTTTCTCTGTAATACGCTCGCTGTAGCTATATTCCCCGTTCTTTGTTTCCGTGTTCCGCATTTGGTTCCATTGTCCTGTTTGGTTGCAATTTGCCCTCGACCCGCACACAGGAGCCAGTTGCAGAACACTACATTCCTGTCCCGGTTTCTGTGGGGTTCGACATCGGGCAACTCCCAGGCGACGGTTCTGCGCAAGTTTGGCTCGCCACGTACGTCTCCAAGGGGAAAGCAGCAAAATTCAGAATTGAGCTTGGCCCGTCCAAACCCCTCGAAGACAAAGAATCGAAAGACTTCGATATCCAGCAGGGCGAAGGTAGATTCCTTGCCGAGCCAGGATCGGATGCGAGTGTCCTTCTGGTCGACCTAAGAAACGCGCTTGAGGCCAAGAGGTTTCCAGCGAAGGTTCGAAGAGCGCGCGATCTTCCTTTCGTTTTCGTGAGTCTTGGACAAAACCAGTCCCAAGATGCCGGCGGAGGTTTCAACAATTAACCACCCGGCCATTGGACTCCGATTAAACTCTTCATCGGAGAGGGGAAGCAAGAGGGCGAGGTGTTTCTAAATCTGAATCCCGTCATCAAAAAGGGTCAGTTTTCCATAAAAGACGCCGAGTATGGCGACATCGTACTCGCACGCCTTGCGCAAGTGCTGTGAGACGACATAATTGCGCTATTTTCGTGCATAGTAGTGCTATGAGTCCTGCGAACAAGATCGTACGCCATGGCATCGAAGCGGAAAAGCGCAACCAGCAGAAGTTATTCGATCTAGCCGAGCGTCTTCGCCACGTAAAGGAAGTCAAGCGCCTCGGCCACAGGCTGGGCCAAATGGTCTTTGGTAGCTAACCTACCTACTTAGAAGTTTCCAGCTTCTCCGCCATCTCCAGCATCTTCGTCACGCTGTTCCAATTTCTCCCGGTCCCCGACGTCTTCAGCGTTTTCTCAAGTCTTGCCAACGACAGTTTCGAGCGTCCCATGCCATTGGGAAAATAAATGTACAGCTCGCGCCCCTCGATCCGCAGTTCCTCCGGATCGCACTTCATCTGACGAACCTTCTCCCGAGCTTCCTCTCCAGGATCACTGGCGAGAAATGTAACCAGCAGCTTGTTCGCCTCAATCCCGCGCCGCTTCGCGAACGGGTTCCTTGCAATCCCCTCTCTCATCTCCGCCGCAGTGCGCAAAATCACATCTGGCCGAAACCCGAACTTCCGTTCAATCCCCTCCTCGATTCGCCTGGTGAGCCGAGAGATGTCCCGCTCGTCGCTCCTGAAAATGACGTTGCCACTTTGGACGTAGGACTGCGCGTCCCACAGCTTCAGCGATTCATACAATTCCCGCAGCGCGTCCATCTTGATCTTGTTGTGGCCCCCAACATTGACGCCACGCAGCATGGAAATAATCACGCCCATCTCGTGCCCCAGTATATCCCGTTGGCGGGCCGGCTCGGGAAACTCACAGTGTAGGGCCCCCATGGAGTTCACTCCGACTCACGTTGGGGAGCCCGTCCTTGCCCTTTGCGCCCATGCGGACTTGCGAATTCACACCATTCTGGTGGATACTGGTGCCATGAGCACCACAAACAAAACCGTACGCCAAAGTGTCAGCCTTCCCGCCAACGTTGCGGCCCAGGTTCGCAGCCTGGCGAAGACCCGCAGGCTGAGTTCCAACCGCATGTTGGTGGAACTTATCGAAAACGGCATCGAGGCGAAGAAGCGCAGGCAGCAGGAGTTCTTCGATCTTGCCGAGCGTTTCCGCAACGCCACCGATCCCGAAGAAGCCAAGCGCCTCGGCGATGAAATGGGCCGAATGGTCTTTGGCAGCTAATGCCGAGGATTGAGCACTGGGAGAATTCGCCAACAAACGTGCGTCAGCACTTGATAGATCGCATGCGCGACCGGGCCATCAGCCTAGCCGACCTCAACCAACTTCGTCTGTGGATTGAATCGCAGCCAGAAGTGCCGGAAGGGGATTGGTACAAGGACTTCGGTTCATTCAAGATCTGCGGCCACGGCTCATACCCCAAGACGTTCTTGCTTCGAGGCCAGGCTGCTAGGGCGAAGCCCTTTGACCCATTGCGCAGGTAACCTTAATACCCGTAGCATATAGACCCACGCGGAGCGCTCACGATGAAGATAGCTAAGTCAGCTTTTCTGACCCCAGTTCTGATTGTGGCTGCATTATTCACGAGCCCAGCCCGTGCGCAAACACCGCGCTGGACCGAGCAAAAAGCCAACGCCTGGTACGCTCAACAGCCCTGGCTGGTCGGAAGCAATTACGTTCCCAAGTCCGCCATCAACGAATTGGAGATGTGGCAGGAGGCCACCTTCAATCCCGAAGAGATCGACAAGGAATTCACCTGGGCCGAAGCCATGGGCATGAACACCATGCGTGTCTTTCTGCATGACCTGCTCTGGCAGCAGGATGCCGCCGGCTTTCAGAAGCGCATCGACCGGTTCCTGACGATCGCGTCGCGGCATCACATCCGTCCGATGTTTGTGCTCTTCGATTCCTGCTGGGACCCCCAGCCTCATCTGGGCCTGCAGCACCCACCGATTCCCGGAGTTCACAACTCCGGCTGGGTGCAGAGTCCCGGCGCGGCGGCGCTCGCGGATGCCAATCAAGTTCCGCGGCTGAAAGCCTACGTCCATGGCGTTGTGGGAGCCTTCGCCAAGGACGACCGCATCCTTGCCTGGGACATCTGGAACGAGCCCAGTGCCGATAACCTCGGAAGCTATCCAAAATTAGAGCTGAAAAACAAAACGGCCCTTGTGACAGACCTTTTGCCCCAGACATTCCAGTGGGCGCGAGAGGCGAATCCCGTGCAGCCTCTCACCAGCGGAGTCTGTTGCGTGGACACCTCACCCGACGGCGCGAACCTGGACGAACTCCGGCAGATTCAACTCCGCGAATCCGACATCGTCACTTTTCACAACTACAGTTGGCCCGAGTACTTCAAGCGCCAGGTGGCCTGGCTGAAGAAGTACAACCGGCCGGTGATCTGCACCGAATACATGGCGCGTTCGGCGGGCAGCACGTTTGACACGGTGTTGCCAATCGCGAAGCAGGAGCGGGTCGGGGCCATCAATTGGGGATTTGTCGCTGGCAAGACGCAGACATACCTGCCGTGGGAGTCGTGGGAGCATCCCTACATTCTCAGCCAGCCGCCGGTGTGGTTTCACGAAGTGCTGCATCCCGACGGCACACCCTACCGCCAGGCCGAAGTGGATCTGATCCGCCAGCTCACCGGCAAGCAGTAGCAATCAGCAAAACGCTCTTCGGAGGACGAACCGGTCAGCCGCGCACTCCGGTGCTGCGCTTCTCGAAAAACAAAACCCAAGGCAAAAACGGCCCTTGAAAACCGTAGGTGCGGTGCCCCGCCGCCTTTGCTCTTGGCGTAACTTTTTGACGGCCGCCGCCGTGTCTCAGGCTAACCTCTCACAAGCGAGGACACATGAGTTCCACCAAAAACCCAGGCAGATTCGCAGGCTTGCTGTATGCACTCATGTCAATAGCGGGCTTCTTCGCCATGGGATATGTTCCCAGCAAGCTGATCGTCCACGGAAACGCAGCGGCGACGGCCAGCAACATCGCGGCCTCCGAGACGCTCTTTCGCCTCGGCATCGTGGGCGAACTCATCGGCCAGGCCGGTTTTATCTTCGTGGCCCTGGCCTTGTACGACCTGCTCAAGAGGGTCAACCGGCGGCACGCCTCGCTCATGGTGACATTGATTGTGGTCTCGATCCCGATAGCGTTTCTGAATGAGCTGAACTCCATCGCTGCCCTCGTCCTCGTGCGCGGGGCTGACTTCCTATCCATATTCGAAAAGCCTCTGCGGGAGGCTCTGGCTATGCTGTTCCTGAATCTGCATTTTCACGGACTTGTTATTGACGAGATATTTTGGGGTCTTTGGCTCGTTCCGCTTGCGCTGCTGGTGTACAGGTCGCGATTCCTGCCGCGGTTTCTGGGCGTCTGGCTCGCCCTCGCCGCCTTCGCCTGGTTAATCCTGAGCCTTACGGGCGTACTGTTGCCGCAATATTATGACAAGGTGTTTAGCTACTCTCAGCCCGCCATCTTCGGGGAGATAGCGTTCATGCTGTGGCTCGTCATCAAGGGCGCTAGGCCGCCAGCGCTGGACGCCGTGGCCAAAAACTTGGATGCACACCGGTAGCAGGGTTCTCCGGTCGAGAGATGTCCATATGCCGAGTAGGCCTAGATCGCACCAGCTTGAGACTGAGTCAAAGCGAGAGTTTGCTTTGGTCATTCCTTCCCGCTGGGTCTTTCGGAAAGCGAACCCTGATTGTGGCATCGACGGCCAAATCGAGGTATTCGACCAGGACAACAAACCACTGGCCTGATGTTCTTAGTTCAACTAAAAGGCACCGACCAGCCCGACCTTAATGACGCTCTCTCCATCCAATTCAAGTTACAGACTCTGACTTATTATCGAAAGCTTGACCTGCCGGTCATGATCGTTCTGTTCCATGCTCCAACAAAGCAATTTTTTTGGAAATGGGCCTATGAGGTCGACACTTACTATGCGGAGCGCGGACAGGAGTACATGACTGTGCGGGTGTCGGAAAGCTCAGTGTGGCAACAGGAAACGCCGTCACGGATCGAAAGGGATCTGACCGAGTTTCGGGATGTACGATCGCCTGGAATTGACCTTCCGATGACATTCAGCCTCGTTACGGGAGAGGACGGTTTTCTCGGAACACCAAGGGCTGCAGTTGAAGCTGCACTCATTGAAGCCGCTAAAGATGTTTCGGACGTTGTCTCCTTATCCAGAGAGAACCTGACCGGTGCACACCCTACCATTGTTATCGACAATGCCCAAATCGTCGTCAATTTGTCAGGTCTTTCTAGCCTTACGTTTCATACTCAGTCCTATCCAGCTGAATTTGTTGCCACAAAGCTGCCGCATGACATTCTCACAGTCGTCGGTTTGGTGCTGGGGAGGGTTTGGCCACTCGAGCCTCGGCGCGCAAATCGCATGTAAGCATCTCGACAAGTCTTCTTTTGTGGACACCCCGGAGATATTTTTTTAGGTACTCTAGGCAATTGCTAAAAGGAGCCTGACGGACGGACTTCGTCTGGCTGAGGCCCTCCTTAAGCCTGAGACGCTATCTCTCGCCCAGCTTCTAATCGTCCCCGCCTTGATGCGCGGAGGCGTTTTCTTGGCAGCGTCCGAAAGAGAATACTCCGCTGATGGAAGTGTCTCGCCGGGCCGCCACGATCTTCGCCTTGCGAATCGTTTGGCGGTCCAAACTGATGGTGACATTTTGCTTCATAGTACTCCCCTCATCTAGGGCACGCGCCACACGTGAAACACGTAGGATATGTATAACAGGTAGACTGCGTGCTGAGAAGGCCGGCGAGGGTGCCGAGCGCCACGAGGGTGGCGTAGGCTGCAGCGGCTACTTTCCAGGACTATCTCTTCCCGTCCGAACCAGAACAGTCCGAATCACCCCAACCTTAACCCCAGCCCGCCCAGCCACAAACCCAAGCCCAACAACCCGCCCCCGCCCCGCCGGCATTACCATCTCGTTCGGATTTTTCTTCTCTGCCTGAGAACTGAAACTGACCACTGAAAACCGTTTCACTTCGCAGGTGCGGCAGCCGTCGCAAACCCCAGCGCCTGCATCACCGCGTCATGCAGCGCCGGACGCACCTGCTGAATCTTCGTATTCTCCCGCGTCGGATGCACCCGATTCGTCAGCAGCACCACAAAAAGCTGCCGGTCCGGATCAATCCAAATCGAGGTGCCGGTAAAACCGGTATGCCCAAAGCTGTGCGCCGAAAAATGATGTCCGCTCGAACCGCCCTCGGTTGGCACCGCCCAGCCCAGCGTTCGCGTCCCGCCGGAAAGCTGCTGCGGCGTCGTGAATTGCGCGATCGTCGCGCGCCGCAAAATTCTCTGATGCGCGTAAACGCCGCCATTCAGCAGCATCTGGCAGAACGCCGCCAGGTCCGGCGCCGTGCTGAAAAGTCCCGCATGCCCCGAAACCCCGCCGATCGCGAACGCGTTTTCATCATGTACTTCGCCCTGCACCAAACGATGGCGCAGATTGTTATCGATCTCCGTCGGCGCGATTTCCGGCCACAATTTTTTCGGCGGACGGTACATCGTGTTCCGCATTCCCACCGGCGAAAAAATATAACTCTTCGCTAAATCGTCAAGCGTTCTCCCGGTCAAGCGCTCGATAATTTCCGCCATCAAAATAATCCCCAAGTCGGAATACACTTCCTTCGTCCCAGGCTCGTAGTCCAGCGGCTCCGCAAAAATCTTCGTCAGCGTGTCCTGCTTGTTCTTCGATGTCCGCCAATACTCCTTGAACGGCGGCAATCCCGAAGTGTGCGTCAGCAGATGCCGCACGGTAACTTTGTGCCGCCACTCCGCATTCGGCCCGCTCGCCCATTCCGGTAAATACCGCTCGATCTTCGCATCGAGATCCAGCGGAACAGCGAAGTCGCCCTCCGCCAATTTCCCCACCAGCGTCGTCGTCGCCACCACTTTCGTCAGCGACGCGATGTCATACATCGTATTCGGTGCTGTCGCCGCCGCCTTCGCCTCGTAACTCAAGTTCCCGAATGCATGTACTGAAACTTTTCCGCGATAGCCAACCGCCAGCGTCGCTCCAGGAAACGCCTTGTCCGCAATCCCTTTCTCGATCACCTCGTATGCCGGTTGAAATTGCCCGTCGCCGCGTACATCCATCGGCTGTACCGTCATCGGATTTGCCGACAACTCAATTCCAAATCCCGCCTTGAGATTCACTCCCGGCACCGTCACCGGCAAATGCCCGCGCACGGGAATTTGTCCAAACAACGCGCGCGCCACCGAAATCTGCGCGACATCGCTGATCCCAAAAGCCGCCAACCACGTCTCCGCCTCCGGAAATCGTTCAATCAAATACGGACTCCCGAATCCCACCGTGATCACCGGCTTGCCCGTTTTGTAAATTTGTTCAGCCAGTGCCGCCTGTTCCGCCGGCACATCCACATTTCCTTTGCGATCGCTAACGCGAACAAACAGCGCGAGAATCGCCAAATCATATGAATCCGGCGGCGGCAATTTCAAAGTGCTGGCGTTCACAAATCTTGTGTCCGCCCGTAAGGTCGTCACCGAGTCGAATCGCGAACGCAATTCGCGCTCGAGATCTTCTCCCGGATAAGGTTCCGGATCAGCGTAAAACGCAAGCAAGAGCGCCCGCGACGGCTTCGTTCCATCCAGCGGCAATCGGCGAGGAGTATCACGCAGCAGCGTCACGCCACGATCCGAAATTTCCTGCGCTTCTTTCTGCCACGCAGCGCTGCCGAATTTCTGATTGATCGCATTCACGTCCACGAGCCGGTTCGTGTTCAGGCCAAGCCGAGCTTTCGCTTGGAGAATTCGCCGCACTGACGCATCCAATCGTTCTTTGGAGGTGCGTCCCGACTTCACTGCAGCCTGCAACGCTTCGAACGCCGCGTCCGGCACCGGTGGCATCAGCAGCGCGTCCGCCCCCGCCACGACTGCGCGCACTGCCGCTTCTCCGGGCGCGTAGCGGACGGTGATTCCGCCCATGTCCATTGCATCGGTCACGATGAGGCCCTGATATCCAAGCTGATTGCGGAGCAGCTCGGTGAGGATGTTGTGCGATAAAGTGGCCGGCGTGTTGGGATCAGGCTCAAGGGCAGGAACATTCAGATGCCCCGTCATGATGCTGTCAACCTGCATGGCGATAGCAGCGCGGAAGGGAACAAGTTCAAGCTGATCAAGGCGAGCGCGGTCGGCACGAATCACCGGGAGATCAATATGCGAGTCGGCGGCCGTATCGCCGTGGCCTGGAAAATGTTTGGCCGTCGCCAGTCCGCCATTTTCCCGCACGCCGCGAACGAACTCGCTCACAAATTGGGAGACGCGCTCTGGATCTTCGCCAAACGATCGCGTGTTGATGATCGGATTTGCGGGATTATTGTTTACATCCGCGTCCGGCGCATAGATCCAGTGAACTCCGACGGCGCGCGCCTCGAGCGCCGTGATTTTGCCCATCGCGTACGCGTCCTTCGGATTGCCGCCGGCGGCGAGTGCCATGGCCGTTGGAAAAGACGTGCCTTCATCCAGCCGCATCGCCGTGCCGCGTTCGAAATCCGCGCCTACCAGCAGTGGCAGTTTCGATTTCGCCTGGAGCTGGTTGTTCAGCACCGCCGTGGGATAAGCCTGGCTCTTCACGATTCCCAGCGGCGATCCCTGCGTAATGTTGATGAACCCCCCCACGTGGAGATCGGTCACGTCGTGCAGGATCTGCCGGTAGGCCGCCGTGTCCGTGGCCGTCAAACTTCCGTGATAGGTGGTGAAAAGAAGCTGCCCAATCTTTTCGTCGACGCTCATCTTGCGCAGCGTGTTTTCCACCCAGACGTTCGCGGCGGGCGACAATTTTGTCACCCCGCTCTTTGCGGGAACTGCGCCCTTCTTCCCGACGTTTTTTCTTGCCGAAGTGCTGCGGCTCTGGCTGCGTGCGTTATAGGCCATAAGGAGAACTATTGAGACGGGAATTAGAAGCAAAAAGCGGACGCGGCGTCCTTCCATCGGATAAAATCCCCCAGCGGCCGCCAACAGTCTGTATTTATACATAGCACACGCACATCGTGCTCTCAACGCAGCTGCGGCCAGCGCGTTCCAGAATATCATTGTATGGTTTCAATAGCGGGGGACCTTTGACTGGACTCAAGCGCGTGCGTTTTGCGTTTATCCATTTCACCATCTTGGTCGCACTTCTCGTGCCGGGACCCGCGCCGGCACATGCAGCATCAAAACACTCACGTCACGCCGCGCGGGTGCAAACCGGCCTCGACGTTCTTGAATCGCAGAAGTTCGCGCCCCTTCGCGGCAAGCACGTCGGCCTCATCACCAACCACACCGGCCTCGATTCGCAGGGGCGCAGTACCGTTGACGTTTTATCCCATGCCGCCGGCGTTCAACTGATTGCTCTCTTCAGTCCGGAACACGGCCTCGCCGGCCGCAACGATGAAAAGATCACTTCCTCCAAAGATCCTGCAACCGGACTTCCCGTCCATAGTCTCTATGGCGAAACGCTCCGTCCCACGGATGAAATGCTCAAGGGCATCGACGCGCTCGTCTTCGACGTTCAGGACGCCGGCGTCCGGTTTTACACGTACACGACAACGATGGCTTACTGCATGGAGGAAGCCGCCAAACGCCAGATCGCTTTCTTCGTTCTCGACCGTCCCAATCCGCTCGGCGGTGAAATCGTGGAAGGCCCGATGCTCGACGCCGACAAGACAAATTTCGTCGGATATTTCCCATTGCCGGTGCGTTACGGCCTCACGATTGGCGAGCTCGCCCAGCTCTTCAACGCGGAAAATCACATCGGCGTCGATCTCCATGTCATCGCCATGAAAAACTGGCATCGCAACTATTTCTTCGAGAGCACCGGCATCAAGTGGATTCCGCCCTCGCCAAATCTCCGCACCACCAAGGGTTCCATTCTTTACCCCGGCATTGAAATTCTGCAAAACGCCGGTGTCTCCGTCGGCCGCGGAACGCAAACCCCGTTTGAAGAATTTGGCGCTCCCTGGCTCAGTGGCGACGATGTCGCCTCCGCACTGAACGAGCGTCATCTTCCCGGTCTGCATTTCACTGCGCAACCCTTCATCCCCATCGTCGGTCTCTATAGCGGCGAGCGTTGCGGGGGCCTAGCGGTGCGCATAACAGAGCGCGGAGCGGTGCGCTCGATGCGCATGGGCCTGGAGATTGCCATGATTTTGCATAGGCTCTATCCTCAGCAGTTCGATCCCGAGAAACTCCTGTTGCTGATCGGAAGCGCCGACACCATCCAGCAATTGCAGGCTGGCGTAGCTCCCGAGAAAATCGTCGCCAGTTGGGCCGCCTCTCTATCCACTTTCGACCAAATCCGCCGCAAATATTTTCTCTACAGATAGCCTTCGCCAGAGTTGTGCTAAAGTTGTGCCCTACATGCGGATCGTGTCGTTGCTGCCGTCGGCTACCGAGATTCTTTTTGCGCTCGGCTTGGACCTCGAAATTGTGGGGGTCAGCCACGAATGTGACTTCCCACCGCCCGCCCGCACGAAGCCTGTGGTCATTCATTCGCGCATCCCGCACGATGCTTCGCCTGCGGAAATCGACGCCCTCGTTCGCGAGTACTTTCACCGTGGCGAAAGTTTGTACGCCGTCGACGCCGAGGTGCTGGAAGCATTGGCCCCGGATCTGATCATCACCCAGGATTTGTGCCATGTTTGCGCTGCCTCTCCCGATGATCTCGCTACCGCGCTCACGCGTTTCGACCGGCGGCCGGAAGTTCTTTGCCTCAATCCTCAGGATTTGGGCGACGTCTGGCGCGACATTCTTTGGGTAGGAGAAGAATCTTGCCGTGGCCCTCGGGCGGAAGCGTTGCTGGAACAGATCGGCACGCGTCTCGGCACGCTGGGAGAGCAGTTGCGGCAATCGGCGGATCGTCCTCGCGTGGCCTTCCTTGAATGGTTGCAACCTTTCTACGTCGGCGGCCACTGGGTTCCGGAAATGATCCGCCTTGCCGGTGGCAAAGACGTTTTCGGCCGCGCCCGCACACCTTCCTTTCGAATCGCCATCGAAGATGTCATCGATGCCGCGCCGGAAATCCTGCTCATTGCCCCGTGCGGCTACACCGCCGGGCGGGCTTGCGACGAATACAAGTCCATGTCATTTCCCGAGCCATGGCTCGCGATTCCTGCCATTCGAAACGGCCGCGTCTATGCGCTTGAGGCTAACAGCTACTTTTCGCGCCCCGGCCCGCGCCTCGCCACGGGCATCGAAGCCCTCGCCAAACTCTTCCATCCCGCCCTTGAAGTTTCGAGCGAGGCCGGAACAGCCATCCTGCCAATCAACGCGGAAACGCGCTCCGCCCGCGCCGCTTCGGTTTAGTCCATCACCTGGGACGTTTGCGTCTGGACACCTGTTCCAGAGGCCAGTTGACAATTCTCGCTTTATATATAAGATTCTTATATGTAAGGGAGAGCCCCATGATCGGAACGGGAATCAAACGCGGCACTGCGGAGCTTGCGGTTCTAAGCGTCCTCGAACACGGTCCTCTCCACGGCTACGAAATGGCGCGGCGCATCGAGCAGCAAACCAAAGGCGCACTGCACTTCACGCTTGCAGCCTTGTATCCCATGCTCTACCGCATGGAGCAGCGGCGCTGGATTCGCGGCAGCTGGGAAACCAGCGATAACGGCCGCCGCCGCCGCTGCTATTGCCTCACTCCCGCAGGAAAGAAAAAGCTATCGCCGCTCCGCCAGGAATGGTCGGAACTCTTCCAAGCTTTGCGTCGGCTCAAGAAGGTGTCGCATGCGTGATTGGGAGGAGCTCGTCGAACGTCGACTAAATGGTCTTGCGCTGGAGCCAGCGGAGAGCGCTGATGTGATTGCGGAGCTTGCAGGGCATCTTGCAGAGACGTGCGAAGAATTGCGCAAGCAGGGAACGGCAGAAGAAGAGGCCGTGCGGCGCACGTTATCTCAAGTCGAAGATTGGCAGAAATTGACCCGGTTGATTCAAACCGTCAGGACAAAGGAGAACATCATGACGAATCGCATCAAGCAATTTTGGCTGCCTAGCCTGTTGACCCTTTTATTGTCCATGGGGCTTCTAGCGCTGATCCAGGTTTTTGGTCCCAACCCATGGCTGGTCGCCCGGAAGAGCGGCTGGTCTCTCGTTGCTCCCGTCGCGGTGGTTTATCTTCCCTGGTTGCTGTCATTGCCCTTGATCGGTGCGATGGGAGCTTATCTTTCAAATCGGGGCGGCGGCTCTCAACGCGCGGTGTTCGCTTCTATCGTTTTTCCTGTCATGCCTTATTTGGTCTTTTTCGTGGTTGCGCTTCCGGTGATGGCAATCTTCAATGATCAACTCGCTCACAACATCATGTTCGGTGCCTTGTTCGTTGGCTTATTTGCGTGGGTTCTGGCCCCCGGGACGGCGCTTCTTGCAGGTGGACTGCTGGCACAGTTCTTTCTTTCACGACGACTGGATTCGCGGCGAATTGCCGGCAGCTGATAGAGACCGGTTCCAGCGGCGATAGAAGGGAAGTCCCGCGAGAATCAGCAGCAAGCCGATCGAGGAGCGGCCGGGGCGTTCGAGCCAGATATTGAACGTGAGCGCCAACGCGCCGGCCACGAACAGGCCCGGGACCCAGGGATAGCCCCAGCAGCGATAGGGGCGCGGGAGGTCGGGTTCGGTTTTGCGCATTCGGAACAAGGCCACCACTGCTGCTCCGTAAAATATCCAGGCGGCAAAAATAAAGAGATTTGTAAGCTCTTCGAATGTTCCGGTAAGGGCCATCAAACTTGCCAGCACGCCCTGGAAAATCAGCGAGCGTCCGGGCGTGAGGAATTTCGGGTGGATGCCTTCGACGATCTTGAAAAAGATTCCGTCGCGAGCCATCGCGTAGCCCACGCGCGCTCCGCTTAGCACCGACGAATTCATCGAGCCCAGTGCGGAGATGACCATGGCAAGCGTGATCCAACTGGCCGCAGTGGCTCCCTTGATGTGCTCGATCACGTCGGACGCGATATGCTGCGATGCCGCCACGGTTTCGAACGGCAGCACTTTTAAACAGGCTGCGCTGAACAGCAGATAGACCACGGCGACAAATCCAACTCCGCCGACCAGCGCGCGCGGGAAATTTTTCTGTGGGTTTTCCACTTCGGAGCCGACCAGGTTGAGGTCTTCCCAGCCGTCGTAGGCCCACAATGCGGCCGCCAGCGCCGCAAGAAACGCGCTGAAGATCGCGCCGCCTCCCATGCCCGCTGCCGGCCAGAAGGGTTGCGCCCCGCTCACCTGGGAGCTCGCCGGCGAAAAAAACGCAACGCCAATCACGACCGCCACGGAGGTGATCTTGATGGTCGTCAAAAAAATCTGGACGGCTCCCCCCAGCCGCACGCCGAGATAATTCACGCCTGTCATAATCAGCAACCAAACAACCGCCAGCGGTTGCGCCCAAGTAAACACGAAATCATATGGTTTGATCCAGCCCGTAAGACCTGGAATGGCGATGTGAACCGTGAAGAGCGGAACGGCGACGACCGGGAGGAGAAAGCTGAGGAAGCGCATCATGCCGGCGGCGATGGAGGCGAGCGAGCTGGGGCGACCGACGATGGAATGCATCCAGCCAAAGACGAAGCCGTAAACCGGTCCGAAACCGCGGCGCAAATACGCGTACTCGCCGCCGGCTTCCGGAATCATTGAACCCAATTCAGCAAACGAAAAGGCGCCGAAGATGGAAAGAATGGCGCCGATGATCCACGCGGCAAAGACGACGGAGACGCTGCGTCCTTGGCGCGCCATTTCGGCGGGCTTCAGGAAAATACCCGTGCCAATCATCGTGCCGACGACGATCGCCGCGGACGCCCAGGCGCCCAGGCCGCGCACCAGATCCAGCCGTTTCTCGGTCATCGTTCCTCTGTAGCGGCGGTCTTTTCAGGCCGGCGCCTTTTCTTCTCGCGACTTGTCATCGGCGCTAAACCGGCTTGCCACAACGCCAACCACAAACGTCACGCTCGCTCCAATCATCACGTACCACGTGAACGCCACGCTCGTAAATCGAAATACGCATAAGATCGCCGCCAATCCCGCAATCATCCCGGCCAGCGCGCCGCGCGCGTTGGCACGGCGATCCAGCGTCCCCAGCAGAAAGAGGCCGAGCAGACTCCCGAAGGGAAGCGACGCCGCTGTCAGCCCCGTTTCGAGAAGCGGGCCCCATTTCACCAGGCCGAAGCCCATTAACACCAGTCCCCACACCAGCGTCATGCCCCGCGAGAGGCGCAGAAACCGCGCCGCATCGGCACTCTGCCCGCGCAGTCTTGAAAAATCAAGAACGCTCGAAGCCGCGAGGGAATTCAGCGACCCGCTCGCGTTGGACATCGCCACGGCCACAATCGAAGCCAGCAGCAGGCCCGCAAGTCCTACCGGCATCTCGCGCACAAGAAAAAGCGGCAGGATGCGATCCGTGCGTTCGCCAGCGGTCAACAGCAGTGAGTGCTGCGCGAAGACAAAAAGCAACACGCCGATCAGAAGGAAGACTGTGAACTGGATGAGCACGATAGCGCCGCTAGTTAGCAGCGCTCGCCGGCTGTCTCGCTCGCTTTTCGCCGCCAGCAGCCGCTGCACGATGGTTTGGTCCGTGCCGTGGCTGGCCATGGTGAGAAATGCGCCGCCGATCAACCCGGACCAGAAGGTATATTTCGTCGCAAGATTCCATGAGAAATCAAGAACCTGCAACTTTTGTCCCGCCGCGGCTGCTACCTGCGCCACCTCACTCCAACCGCCTGGGATGCGGTGCAGCAAAACGAAAAACGTCACCGCGCTTCCGGTCAGATAGAGCAAAAGCTGTGCCACGTCGGTCCAAATCACAGCTTTCATGCCACCTTCGATCGTATAGAGCACGGTGAGCGCGATGACGATGACGACCGCGAATTTTTCCGAGGTTCCGAGCACGACACTCACGACCAGGGCGATGGCGGAGACGCGGACGCCTTCGGCAATCGCGCGGGTGATGAGGAAAGTGCTGGCGGCGACGGCGCGCATCTTCTCGCCAAAGCGCTTCTCGATCAGGGCGTAGGCAGTGAAAAACTCGCCGCGAAAATATCCGGGCAGCAGCAACACCACAATGAGCACGCGCCCGATCAGATAGCCAAACACCAATTGAAGGAACGTCAGGTTTCCGCCGTAGGAAATGGCCGGCGTCCCAATGATCGTCAGCGTGGACGTTTCGGTGGCGACGATCGAAAATGCCAACGCCCACCATGGCGCGGTGCGGCCGCCCAGAAAGTAGTCGGTGGCGTTTTGCTGCCCGCGGCGGAAGCGCATGCCCAACGCCGTGACGCCGAGCAGGTACGCAATGACAATGGCAAGATCGAGCGGATGAATGCGCATCAAGTGTCTTTTCCGCCGCGCGCTTCGGATGTCGCGGAAAAGTGCGTCGAGGATAGTGGCCTCAGGTCACCTCGTCAAGGAATCGTTGCGCCTTGTGTCGTTGCGCCTTGCGTCAATACTTTTCGCACGCTCTTTGCGGCGAATCGATTCGGGTCCGCCGTTTTTCACGTATGCTCTTCCCATGGATTACGTTCTGGGCTTCGATGGCGGCGGCACTAAGACGGAATGTGTCTTGATGGACCCGGCTGGAAAGATTCTGGCCCGCTGCTTTTCCGGGCCATCGAACCCTTCGCGCGTTGGCGTGGAGTCGGCTACGCGCGAAATTGATAAAGCAGCGAATCTTTCCTTGCAAGAAGCCCGGGTTGCGCGAAATGCAGTCGCTGCGCTAGGTGCGGGATTGGCGGGCACGGGGAAACCGGAGATGAAAGAGCGGATGCGGGCGTCACTTGCAGGGGCATTCCCCGGCGCTGCGGTCAGCATCTTTACGGATTTGGAAATAGCTCTAGCGGCAGCCGGGGAAGGCCCTGTGATCGTCCTAGTCGCCGGAACCGGATCCGCTGCGATTGGCCGCAATGCACAGGGACAAATCTGGCGCACGGGAGGACAAGGCCCGCGGCTCGGCGACGACGGCAGCGCGTTTGACATCGGCAGCCGCGCGGTTGCGAGAGCGATGAAAGAACGAGAGCAGCGGGGAACGGACTCGACTCTGGGAATGAAGATTCTAGAGCAGCTCGACTATGCCTCCTGGGCGGAACTGCAACAGCGCGCCGCCCTGCAGCCAGATGACGTTTTTCCGTCAGTATTTCCCATCGTGGCTGCCGCGGCCGATGCCGGAGATCCTGCAGCGCGTGAGATTTCGCTTCAAGCAGCAGGCGAATTATGCTCTTTAGTGAACACTGTTGCCGAACATTCGAGCCTCGGCCGCGAGAATATTAGGATTGTGAAGACAGGAGGAACCGTAGGCCGCTGCGCATTTTTTGATATGCAACTTGACACGGCATTGAAGCTGGCTTTGCCCCAGGCGCAAATCGGCGGGCTTCGAATGTCGCCTGCGGAGGCAGCGGCACGCGCCGCGCGATCTTAAAATGTCTGAAGAAGGATCAGTACGCGAACGCGCGCTCGTCGCCGCTGGCGAAGAGCTTGCCGTGCTCTTGCATCATCCCTCGGCGGATGTGCTCCTCGCGCTGCTCGACAATCCGGCCCTCGACGAAACACATGTCTGCCTGCTGCTGGAAAGAAAAAACCTCCCAGGAGAAATTCTTGAAGAGGTGGCGCGGCGCAAATTTTTGCTCAAGAGCTACCGGGTGAAGCGATCGCTGGCTTTTCATCCGCGCGCGCCGCGCCTGATCAGCCTGCGCCTTCTCCGCGACCTTTATTTAATGGATCTTGTGCAGGTTGCGATCTTGCCCGGTGTTTCTGCCGAGCTGAAGCGCAGCGCTGAAGATCAATTGCTCGCGCGTCTGCCGCAACTTCCGCTCGGGCAGAAAATCACTTTAGCGCGTCGCGGCCCGGCGCGCGTGGCCGGCGCGCTGCTCGCCGAAGGTCACGCTCAAGTTATCTCGATCGTTCTCGACAATCCGTACATGACGGAAGCGCAAATCCTGAGAGCGCTCTCCCGAGAAAAGCTTCCTACTTCCGTGATTCCGGCCATCGTTCGCCATCACAAGTGGTCCATCACCTACAACGTCCGCCTCGCGCTGGTCCGCCACCCTTCTGCACCGCTGGCCACGATTCTTTCCTACCTTCCCGAGCTCACGGTTTCCGATCTGCGGGAATTGGCCGCCCCGGGCATCGTTCCGGAAAGCCTTCGCAAATATCTGCAGGCCGAAGTGCAGCGCCGCGTGCGCGCCAGCGAAAAAAGCAGCAAGGGGGAGCGCTCCCGCCAAGGACCCTTCCGCGTCTAATCGACAGTAAGCATCGGCTTTTCCATTCGTAAATTCGTATGTCAACGGCATGACTTTCTTGGCATGAAAATCACGTTGCCGGGAACAAAACATCCCTCTCCGGCGTCGTATATGTTGTGGCGGAAGAAGCGGTATGCTTTCCAGAGAGAAGCGGCGATTTCGCCCGAGCGCCGTGGTCCGTAATCCCTGGCAGGGGGTTGCACCCGATTCATGGGCAATGGGGATCATCCCGCCCGGCGCCTCGAACGGCGCTGGGCGCCGCGTTACTCGTTCCGCGCAGACCTCGAGATCGAATGGGGCTCCGCGATCCTGCGGGGAAGCACGCGCGACATCAGCGCCAACGGAATGTTTATCGAAGCCGTCGATCCGCTCTGGGTGGGTGCCGGCTTCACCGCGCGACTGACCCTCGATCGCCCCGTAAGACTCGACTGTTTCGTGAAGCGGATCGAGCCGGGGCGCGGCATGGGCGTGTCCGTGGCCGTTTCAGGGTCCGAAAGCCAGAAACTTTTTCAGGATCTTCTTTCCGTACTCTCCGTCACCGGTTCTTGATCCCGTTTTATACTAAATGCAATGACACGCTGCCTTGATTGCGGCTCCGAGCGGACCGCGGACCAGTGTCCCTCCTGCGGCCTGACTTCCGCTGCCGCTGAAGTCATGTTCCGCCGGCGGCTGTTGAAGCGCACGGCGGTATTTCTCGCCGGGTCACTGGCGTTTCCGTACGTCAGCCAGATTTATCCGCCGCTGGATCTGGACCTTATGCTGGTGCTCTTCGGCGGGCTATTCTTTGTCGCGCTGGCCATCGCCGTGGTCCTCGACCGGCGCGCGCGAAATCGCCGGGAACTCGAAGTGCTCAAGCGCGTCTACTCGGGATTCATTCCGCTGCCTTGGATTCTAGCTGCCACTCTGCTTGTGAACGGGAAGCTGGACTCGCAAGAAAACGTGGCTTATCACCCCACTATCGTGGATAGCCGCTACAACATGCCGGGAATCGTCCGCGGCACGCGCCGGTTGTTTGTGCATTCCTGGCGCGAGGGGCAGAAAATCGAGCGGTTAGCAGTAGATTTCGATGACTACGATCGCTTTCGCGCCGGCGATTCTGTGGTCGTGGGTGTGGAACCGGGCGCGCTCGGCATTCCGTGGTATTACGGCGTGTACCGCCGCTAAATTTTGCGGTTCAGTACACTGGTTTGCCGTTGGCCAGGAGGGGAAGCTGCATCTCCAGGAAGTGGCCATCCTTGCCGAGCCGAAATTTCACCATCTGCATGCTGCGGAGGTCTTTGGTTTTCCAATCGGGAGTTTCCAGCGGTTGATCGGGCTTGTCGGCAAGCGACCATTCCACGTCTTCGCCGTGCTGTTTCACCGTTTGCGGATCGATTTCGTAGGCCTCTTGTTCTTTCGTATCGACGAGCAAATAGCGCTTCCAAAGGTGTACGAGCAGAACCCCCTTTTTCTCCGTGTGGTAGATGTTCCAGGACTTCGGCGCTTGGTCATTGAACTTCACAATGGCAAATCCCACGGATTTCCAAAGCAGCTTCTTTTCGCTGGACTGTGATTGACCTTGAAGAGGTGAAGCGCAGATCGCCGCAGAAAGAATGACAAGCCCCGCAGATAAACTTCTGATTCTCAATTCCTGACCTCGCTGAAGGACTTGTCGAGGAGCTTGAGGGCTTCGTCGACGTCGGGCTTGGTGGTATTCAGCATGGGAGCGAGGCGGAGGGTATTGCCGTAGAGGCCGCCCTTGCCGATGAGCAGGCCGTTCTGGCGGGCGCGCTCCATTACCTGCGTGGCGGCTTCCGGAGCGGGCTCTTTCGTCTTGCGGTCTTTCACCAATTCGAGCGCCTGCATCAGCCCCAGGCCTCGCACGTCGCCAATGAGCGAATGCTTCGACTGTAATTCTTCCAGCTTGCCGCGAAAGTAGTTGCCGACCACATCCGCGTTCTCCAGCAAATTCTCTTCTTCGATCAGCTCGATGGTGGCTCTGGCTGCTACGCTCGTCACCGGGTTGCCGCCAAACGTGGCGATGTTCATTCCCTGGAAGCCGCCGGCGATTTCCGGCGTGGTCACCGTCAAGCCGATCGGCACGCCATTGGCCATGCCTTTCGCGCTGGTGATCATGTCCGGAATGACTTCCCACTGCTCGATGCCGAACCATTTCTTTCCGGTGCGTCCCCAGCCGGTTTGCACTTCGTCGGCGATGAACAGCGCGCCATATTTCTTTACGATCTTGAAGACAATCTTGAAATACTCCTTCGGTGGCGTGATGAATCCCCCGACGCCTTGAATCGGTTCGGCCATAAACGCGGCAATGTTGCCGCTTGTCCCCGTTTGAATGAGGTTTTCCACGTCCCCGGCGCAGGCCACTTCGCAATCGGGATATTTCAACTGCAACGGGCAGCGATAGCAGTAGGGATTCACGGCATGCGAAATACCCACGCTGATGACTCCACCCTTGCGATAGGGCGCGAGCGCAGTGACGGCTTTGGCGAGCGCGGAGCCGCCAGAATAGGCGTGGCGCAGCGCCACCACATCGTAGCTGCCGGTGGACATGCGCGCGAGCAGGATGGCGGCTTCGTTGGCTTCCGTGCCGGAGTTGGTGAAGAAGCTTTGTTGCAGGTTTCCTGGGGTGATCTGCGCGATCTTCTCCGCGAGCGCCACGATGTGTTCGTTGGGGTAGAGCGTAGAAGTGTGCTGCAGCCGGTTGACCTGCGCGTTCACTTTGCTGGTGACCTTAGGGTTGCAGTGACCTACGGAGACGGTCAGGATACCTCCGAAGAAATCGAGGTACTTGTTGCCGTCAATGTCCCACAGATGTTGCATCTCGCCGCGGTCGGCGACGAGCGGCTGCTGGAAGTAGTTGGTCACCGAGGGCCACAGATATTTCTTGTGTTTGGCGACAACTTCTTCGCTGCGCGCGCTACGGGCGAGCTGGGATGCCGGAACGAAATGTGCGGGTGTCGTCATGAATGAGTCCTCATCAACTGGATTGCTTCTAAAAAAGTGTACGCTGCAGGCGGAGCGAAATCTAGCCTGTGGCGCCGGGCAACCCACGGAAGCCAAGAGCCTTTTCTCATCGCTGTCCGGCTGCAAGAGTGCGCCGCTTTTCCTCAGCACTCGAGCGAATGGTCGTGATTCAGAGTTCAACTGAAATGAGTTCAGCCGCTTCTTTCGAAAGGCGCACCGGGACAAACTCAAAGTCAACCAGATCGCGCCAGTGGTCCGCCCACTGTTCCAGCAAGCGCACATCGCCGCACTCCATCAACTGGAAGCAGCGATCGAAGTTTGTCTCCACCCAGCTCTCCACGTAGTCGAGGCCGTCCGGAGCCATGCGCCCCTTGTCGCGAAAGCGGCGATAAACGGCTTTCGCGTCCCGATTCTTGAATTGCTCGATGACCATGTAGAGCATCAGAGATCACCCCCCTCCCTTTGTTCATGATGCGGCCCGCGAATCGCCCAACATAGCAGCTCATGATGCCGGACAAGCTGAATTCTGTCGCGCTCCTCCAGCACGCGGCGATAGAATCCACTCCCTGTCTCTTGCCTTCGCGCGATGATGCAAGCGAACATCCAACTCCGCCTCGCTGTTCCTGAAGATGTTCCCGTTCTGCGCGAACTGATCGACGCTTCGGCGCGCGGGTTGCAGACGCAGGACTATACGCCAGCGCAGATCGAAGGCGCACTCAAGACCGTTTTCGGTGTCGATAGCCAGCTCATCGCCGACGGAACGTATATCGTGGCGGAGGCCGGGCCTACCGCTATCGAGCGCACCGGAGCACAGCATGCGCAACCCGAATTGATGATCGTCGGTTGCGGCGGCTGGAGCAAGCGCAAGACGCTCTACGGGAGCGACCATTGGACGGGACGCGAGGATGCACTGCTGGACCCTCTTCGCGATGCGGCAAAGATCCGCGCTTTCTTCATCCATCCCGCTTGGGCGCGCCGCGGAGTTGGCGGCATGATCCTGCAGGCTTGCGAAGATGCCGCGCGCGCCGCTGGGTTTACTCGCTACGAGATGGGGGCGACGCTAACCGGGGCAAAGCTCTTCGGCGTGAAGGGCTATGTCGCTGTCAAACCCATCTCGATTCCACTGGTGAACGGCGAATGGCTTCCGGTAATCCACATGGAAAAGCAGGCCTGAGGCGAGGCTTCGCCCCGTTGTCCGGCTCCCGAGTGCAACTTCCGAAACTGCTATATAGTTAACAAAACGATAGACTTATTTCAGAACATCCCGAGGCGATCTTCAACCCAGCCTGTCGCCGCAACCGCGTTGTAAAATTGTGCTTGACCCTGACGTTGCGTCAGGGTTGACCCTCGCTATGGAAGGGAGTTCCTCGTGAACAAGTTGTATCAGGTGCAGGAATTTGCCGAGCTGGCAGGAGTGACGGTTCGCGCGCTGCACCACTACGACCGGTTGGGGCTATTGAAACCCAGGCGCACGCAGGCTGGCTATCGCTTGTACAGCCTTCGCGATTTCGAGCGGCTGGAGCAGATCGTGGCCCTCAAGTTCCTCGGAGTCCCTTTGAAGCAGATTAGGACGCTCTTCCATCGCGAAGCCCGCGCGTTGCCCGAAGCGCTGCGCATGCAGCGCCGGGTGCTCGAGGAGAAACGACGGCTCCTGGACAGCGCCATCAACGCCATCCGTGAAGCCGAACAAGCGACGCGACCCGGCGAACGGCCTGATTCTGCGGTGCTGAAAAAAATCATCGAGGTGATCGAAATGCAAGACAACATGGACTGGTCAAAAAAATATTACAGTGATGAGGCGCAAACCAAGATCGAAGAGCGCAAACAACTCTGGTCGCCAGAGAATCAGGAACGCTGGTCCAAGGAATGGTCGGACCTCTTCCGCGACGTGGAAGCCGCACTCGGGGAAGATCCCGCCGGCGAGAAAGCCCAGGCTTTGGCCGCGCGCTGGAAAAAACTCGTGGAAGCTTTTACCGGGCGCGACCCGCAAATCACCGCCGGCCTCAAAAAGATGTATCAGGACCGTCCCAACTGGCCGACCAGCATGCAGCAGCGCATGCAGCGGTTCAGCAACAAGGAAGTGTGGGAATTCATCCAGAAAGCCTTCGCCGCCGGGAAGGTCTGAAGCTATTTCAGCCCTTCGCGGAGAATCAATGCCAGGGAATGGGCACATCCAGTTCCCATTCCTGGCATTTACATTGCGCGAGGATCCTGGATTCTCGACAATGTTTCTCGAATATCAGGCTGGGTCTTGGTGGCTTCAGACATGAGATGGCTCAGGCGGGTATAATGGCCGGCTATGATTTCAGCGGCGGGGCTCCTTCGGCGCGTGTACGGCATGTTTGCGCGGGTATTTCCGCGATGCAGCGTGATTTCGCAGGCGATTGCCTTCAATCTTTTCCTGGCGTTTTTCCCGACGCTGCTGATTGCCGTGGCGTTGGCGACGAGCCGGATCGGCGGCAGGACGAGTTTGTTTGACCTCATTGAAGATCTCACACAGTTTTTGCCGCCGGGGAGTCAAACGATCGTTTCGGAGTTTTTAGTGAAGCGCGGACCGGAAGCGTGGAAAATCGCGGCGCTGGGATGGACGGGAACGTTGCTCGCAGGCTCGCAGGTGATGAAGCTGGTAATGCAAGGAATTCACGTCATTTATGGGGACACTGAAAAATTCGGGTTTCTGCACCGTCAGGTTCGCGGCCTGATGTTACTGCTGGTGACGATTGCTCCGCTGCTGGGGGCGGCCATCCTCGGCGTTCTGGGTAAGCCGTTGCACCGATGGATTGTCCATGAAATTGGCAAGCGCACCATTTTGCAGGGATGGTGGAATTTCTTTTTTCCCGCCGCCGCGATGTTGCTAGCGATGCTGGCGCTGACGGTGATTTATCGCGTGGCGCGGCCCCAGGAGGACAGCATGCGCAACGTCCTGCCCGGAGCAATGGTCGCGACGCTCTTGTGGTGGCTGGTGGACGTGCTATTTGGAGTTTACGTTCGCCGCGTCCCGTACGGCGTCGTGTATGGCGGCCTTGCAGCCGTGATCGGCTTGATCATTTGGATGCAGCTTTCCGCCGTAATTGTTTTCCTGGGCGCCGCCTGGAACGCGGAGCTGGCGGATAGCCGCAGAGGGGCGCGGGCCAATGCGTGAACAAATTGTCCGTGTGGATTGCTATTCCGGATTTAAGGCGGACGAGCGTCCCTTGAGACTGAATCTGAAGGACGGAGCGAGGGAAGTCGTGGCGGTGGAGGATCGCTGGTACTCGCCCGGAGCAACTTACTTTCGCGTGCTCGTGGATGACGGCGACCGTTATGTGCTTCGCCATGACGAAGCGCAGGATGTCTGGAGCCTGGCCGGATATCGAGCGGCTGCGTGATTGACACAAAAATCGCGGCGAGCGTATAGTCAAATCACTGATTGGCAGCATCGCATCCCCTGGGTTTCCTCCCCTCCAAGCCCACGGACACCTGAGGATGCGCGTTTCTGAAGGGCAGGGATGTCTCACTCACTGCTATCCCCCGGGTTCCGACGCATCATTTTGGTAGTTTTCGCTTGCTGCCTATCGATTTCCGGCAACCAACTCTCCGCTCAGACGCCTGTACCAGCGACACCGCCACAGGATGAACCCGCAAAGACAGATTCGACGACGAAGCCTCCGCCAGCACCAGTAGGGGGCCCGAATGAGGAAGTCTCCAGCCGCGATACGCCGACTACGTTCAAAGTGCGCGTAAACCTGGTGCTGGTGCGTGTGGTGGTTCGCGACCAGCAGGGCAAGATCGTGTCCAATCTCAAGAAAGAAGACTTTCAGCTCTACGACAACCGAAAACTACAGACAATCTCTTCTTTTAGCGTGGAGACACCCGAGACTCGGACGGCCTCGGCAGTAGCATCTAGTGCCGCAGAGGGTTCTTCGTCGAGTGCAGATGCAGCCGGCGGCAAAGCCGTGGTTCTGCCGCTACGATTTGTCTCCATGGTGTTCGACGACGTGCACCTCTCGATGGCCGACGCTGTGTTTGTCCGTGATTCGGCGACGCGCTTCTTCGGAGCTTTGGCGGCGAGCGATCGCGTTTCACTGAACACGACCTCCGGGCAGTTGACGCAGGAGTTCACGGATGATCATGACAAATTCACAAAAGCGCTGCTCGGAATCGTGCCGCATTCCGTGACGAACCACAATTTTCATGATTGCCCTGACGTGAGTTATTACCAGGCCGACCTGATCGTCAACAAGTCTGACCAGCAGGCGCTCGGCGTGGCCACCGAAGAGGCGCTCCAGTGCGCTTTCAATGGGGACACCAGGATGATGGCGGCCGCACAGAACCTGGCGCGAGTCGCGGCGGATCGCATGGTAGCGCAAGGCGACAACGAGACGCAGTATGCCTACAGGCATCTGGAAGACGTCGTAAGACGCCTGGCAAACATGCCCGGTCAGCGCGTGCTCGTTCTGGTATCGCCTGGATTCATCACCACGACCCTGCAGTCCGAAGCCTCCGAAATGGTCGATCGCGCGACCCGCGCCAATATCGTGATCAATACGATTGATGCCCGCGGCCTCTATGCCCCGGACGTGATGGGGGACATTGCCGATCCGTCGATCGATACGATCCGCACCGCTGGTTATAAGGGCTCCTATCGCGTGGCGGCGCAATTCGCACAAGAGGACGTTCTCGCGCAGTTGGCCGATGGCACGGGCGGCAAATTCTTCCACAACCGCAACGACGTGGATGAAGCCATGCGCGAAGCGGGCGCGGCGCCGGCATTTTCCTATTTGCTCGGATTTTCTCCGCAGAACCTGAAAATTGACGGACGGTTTCACACCCTGAAGGTCGCACTCACCAGCAAGGAAAAATTCGGCATCCAAGCGCGGCACGGCTACTTCGCGCCGAAGACGCTCACCGACCCCGCCGAAGCGACAAAACTGGAGATGCAGGAAGCCTTGTTTTCTCAAGAGGAAATCCGCGACCTGCCGGTGGAGCTGCAAACGCAGTTTTTCAAAAAGGATGAGGCCCAGGCGCGCCTCGCGGTCTTGACGCGTTTTGACGTGAAAGGCATTCACTTCCGGAAAGTGCAGGGGCGCAATAACGATCAATTGACGATCGTCACAGGAATTTTCGACGAGAACGGAAATTTTGTCACTGGACTATCGAAGGTTGTGGAAATGAAATTACTCGACACGACCTACAGCCGGTTGAGCCGTTCGGGCTTCACGGTGAAAACCAGTTTTGACGTGAAGCCGGGCACCTACCTCGTACGGCTGGTCGTGCGAGACGCCGAGGGTGCACAGATGGCAGCGCGCAACGGGGCAGTGGTCATTCCTTATTGAACTTCGGTGATTGTGTTGGGGGAAATATGAATACGCTGACGAACTTCAGGCGAACGATTCGATTGGCCGCGTGGTTGACTGCCGGAGTGATGTGCGCGGTTCCTGCTCCTTCGCGGGGGCAGGGGCAACCCACACCGCCTCCGCCGCAGGCGGCCTCACCGGCGGAGCAGCAGCCGGTGGTGGTGATCAAAAAAGAATCAAAGCTGGTCCTCGTCGATTCGGTGGTGACGGACAAGAAGGGCAACTACGTCCGCGACCTGGCACAGAATGATTTCAAGGTTTTCGAGGATAACAAGGAACAGCCGGTTTCCACTTTTTCCACCGGCGCCGATGCAGCTACGCAGGCAAACGGGCAACGCCGGTATCTGATTTTGTTTTTCGACAATTCGACGATGGCGGCGCCGGACCAGATCCAGGCGCGAAGCGCCGCCACCAAGTTCATCGCGGCGAACGCCGGCCCCGATCGTTTGATGGCCGTCGTGGATTTCGGAGGCTCGCTCCGCATCGTGCAGAATTTCACGGCGAACGCGGACGTGCTCCGCGCGGCGGTATCGGGGGTGAAGAGTTCCTCGGTCGATCCAAACGCGCCCGCGCCGGGCGTACCCGTCACCGTAGCGTCCACAGGTCTTTCGTCACTGGGCAATGCCGAGGCGGATTTTGGGGCGCGCAGCATGCTGCTGGCGGTGCGCAGCTTGGCGAAAAACCTCCGCACCATCCCCGGCCGAAAAATGGTGGTGCTGTTTTCGGGAGGGTTCCCGCTGACGCAGGAAAACCAATCGGAGCTAACCGCAACCATCGATGCTTGCAACAAGTCGAATGTGGCTGTCTACGCGCTGGATGCCCGCGGCCTGGTGGCGACAGCTCCGGGCGGAAGCGCCAGCAGGAAAACGTCGGCTGGGAAGACCCATGCCGTTTCAAACCACCTTCCCGCACGGAAGACTTCACCACGTCTACACATTCTCCTCGCGGCCTATCCGGCGATGGCCATGCCTGATCCGCAGCGGCCGGGCGGTGGAGGTGGCGGCGGCGGTGGTGGTGGCCGAGGTGGCGGCGGTGGTACAGGTGGAGGCGGCACAGGCGGCGGTGGTCGTGGTGGCGGCGGTGGCACGGGTGGTGGAGGCACGGGCGGAGGCGGCACAGGGGGTGGTGGTAAAGGCGGCTCCGGCGGAAGTGGTGGTACCGGAGGAGGTGGTAAAGGCGGCTCCGGCGGCGGAGGCACGGGAGGCGGCACCCGCGGTGGCGGTTACAATCCTGTCTCTAACTACCGCAACTCACCATACAATCAGCCGCGGACCATCGTGCCGTCATTCCCACCTTCGGCTTCGACCAACCAGCAGATCCTGGCTGCGCTGGCGGAAGGAACGGGCGGATTCACGATTTTCAACACCAACGATCTCCTCGGAGGGCTCGACCGCATCGGACGTGAACAAAACGAGTTTTACATCCTTGGCTACGTGCCCGGCGACACCCCGGAAGGGAGTTGCCACACGCTGAAAGTGAAGCTGAACCGTGGCGGACTAAACGTGCGTGCGCGCAGCGGATACTGCAACACGCGATCCGCAAACCCGCTCGAAGGCAAGCCCCTCGAGAAACAGCTCGAATCTCACGCCATGGGCTCTCACCCCGGTTCGATTCATGGCTTGTTGCAGGTGCCCTATTTCTACACCGCACCGGAAACGGCGCGGGTTAATCTGGCGATGGAAATTCCCGCGGATACATTTCAATTCAACAAAGAGAAAGGAAAGTATCACGCCAACTTGAACGTGCTGGGTATTGCCTACCGGACGGACGGGACGATCGGAGCGCGATTCAGCGACACCGTTAACATGGACTTGGAGAAGGATGAATGGAAAGAGTTCACCAAGTTGCCTTATCGTTACGAAAACCAGTTCGATGCCACTCCGGGCACTTACAAGCTGGCTGTGGTCCTGAGTGCGGGCGGCGATGCCTTTGGCAAATTCGAATCGCCCCTCGCCATCGATCCCTATGATGGAAAGCACTTCAGCCTCAGCGGCGTGGCGCTGACAAATTCCGCGCAGCGGCTGAACGATATTCCGACCGGCCTGGATTCCGTTCTGCTCGAAGACCGCACCCCGCTCGTGGTGAAAGGAACGCAAATCGTTCCTTCCGGCAGCAATCGCTTTAAGCATACAGACAATGTAATTCTGTACACGGAAATCTATGAGCCCCTGCTGACCTCGGCGAGCCCGCCGATAGTAGGCATGGCCTACCGCATTTTCGAGCGATCGACCAACAAGCAAGTATTTTTCACGGAAGTTGTTCGCGCCGATGATTTCATCCAAAAGGGAAATTCCGTGATCCCCGTGGGAATGAAAGTGAAAGTAGACGACCTAAAGCCGGGTTCCTACCGCTTGGTGATGCAGGCCGTCGACAGTGCGAAGAATCATGCGCCGGACCGGAGCGTGGACTTTGACGTAACGGAGTGAAATGCCGAGAGTGGCTCCGTCGCACCTAAGATTGTAGACCCTGGCAAGTAGATAAGTGTCTGTAAGGAGGGGCGCAGCATGCTGCGCCCCTACCCGGCACGGTGAAATTGGCGGCGCGCCTGCCTATGTCGTACGACCTCGGTCGGTCTTTTTTGGTTGCGAAAAATTACGCGGAATGCCAGCGCGATATAAATAAGTCCTTTCTTACCTGTACGTTCGGCCGTGATAACGATTCGGCACGGTTTCTGGACTTCTGCAACTTCTTCGCCGGGCAAGGGTTACTCTATTCGTGACCGGCAATTCGCCCAATATGCTGTCCGGTAGGAGAGTGCAATGAGGCCGCAAGAACGCCCCGCCGCGCCGTCTTTTCAACGTATCCCTGCGATCTCCGCGACGCCAAGGTCTCTGCTCGCGGCAATCCTCTCTTTGGCTTGCATTTTGTCGCTCAGCGTCGAGTTGCCGGCCAGCGCCGCGATTCCCGCGGCGGGGAAGGACAAGAAGCCCAAGACCGATCCTGTGCTAAAAGGGTTGCCGATTATAGAACTCAGTCCCGATGAAGCTATTCTTCATGCATTAAACCGCCTCGCCTATGGACCGCGTCCGGGCGACGTCGAGCACGTACGCCAAATGGGACTCGCCAAGTGGATCGAGCAACAACTAAATCCCAACTCCATCGATGACAAGACCGTGGAAGCGCGCCTCCAGGACTATCCGACGCTGCACATGTCCACCGCGAAATTGATAGATGAATACCCGCGGCCCAAGCAAGCGGAAAAGCAAGCTGAGAAGCAGGCGCAGGCACGCGCGCAACAGGAGCAGCGTCGCTCCGACGCGGCCGCCACGGTCGTAGAGAAAGATATGCAGTCTGCGCCAGGGCAGCCTGCCAATGCAGAAGCTCCGGCCGCCACTCCAGTTTCCGCGCCGCAATCCTGGCCAGACAATCCCAACGCGCCGGCTCCGATGAAACAGCAAACGCCGTTGAAGGCGCCGGCGAATGCTGCCGGCAGGCGCGACGTTTTGGGCGGTGGCGACCCCAACAACGTTCCGCGCGCGATTGCCGAGGAGAGCAAAAGACCGCAGCGCGTGGTGGCGGAACTGAGCATGGCCAAGGTGACGCGGGCGATTTACAGCGAGCGGCAACTCCAGCAGGTGATGGACGATTTCTGGTTTAACCACTTCAACGTTTTCGCGGCCAAAGGCGAAGACCGCTACTACCTTACGTCTTACGAACGCGACGTCATCCAGCCGCACGCGCTGGGAAAATTTAAGGACCTGCTGACCGCGACGGCCAAAAGCCCGGCGATGCTTTTTTACTTGGACAATTTTCTGAGCGTGGATCCGCGAGCCACGCAGCGGCAGGCCGCCGAGCGGGCCATGCGCCAGCAGAGGCGCCGCGTAGGATTTGGCTGGCCTCGGCGTCCATCGGCAAACCCGCAACAAGCGAAGAAAAATGAACGCGGGCTGAATGAGAATTACGGCCGCGAACTGATGGAGTTGCACACCCTCGGTGTGGACGGCGGTTATTCGCAGAAAGACGTCACGGAAGTGGCGCGCTGCTTCACGGGCTGGACGATTGACAAGCCGAGGCAGTACGCGGATTTCAAATTCGATGACAGGCTGCACGATCCCGATCCGAAATACGTGCTGGGGAAAAAGATTCACGCGGGCGGAATGAGGGACGGCGAGCAGGTGATCGATCTGCTTGTGCATCACCCGAATACGGCAAAATTTATTTCCACAAAACTGGCGCGCCGGTTTGTTTCCGATAATCCACCGCGGGCGCTGGTGGAGAGCATGGCACGGACGTTTCAATCTAGCGACGGCGATATCCGCGCGGTGCTGAAGACCATGATCTGGTCACCGGAATTCTGGTCCCGGGAATCGTACCACGCGAAGATCAAGACGCCGTTTGAACTGGTGGTTTCCGAGGTGCGCGCCCTGGGCACGGATGTGGACACGCCCCTGCCGCTGGTGCAGTGGGTAGGGCGAATCGGCGAGCCGCTGTATCAGTGTCAGCCCCCAACCGGGTATGCGGATAAGGCCGATGCGTGGGTGAATACCGGTGCGCTGTTGAACCGGCTGAACTATTCCCTGGCTCTTGCAGGAAACAAAATGCGGGGAGCACGCACCGATGTGCCTTCGCTGCTCGGTCTGGACTCCTCGGCGGATGCGAAGAGCGCGCTTGACCGCGCGGTGCAAGTATTCCTCGGCGGGCAGGCGGGGCCGACCACGGTCGAGACGCTCGAGAAACAACTCGATAACCCGCAAGTGTTGCAGGCGAAGCTCGATGATCCGCGCAAGCAGGTAGATCTGGGCGTCGTCGCCGGGTTGGTGCTGGGCGCGCCGGAATTTCAAAGGCGGTAAAACACGAGAGGTCGCGATGAGTTACAAATGCTGTGAAGGCGTGAGAGGCTTGAAATTTTCGCGGCGATATTTCTTGAAGCAGGGAGGCGTAGCCATGGTCGGCCTGAGCGCGATGCCTGCGTTTTTGCAGCGCGCCGTGGCGGCCACGCCGATGCCGAACAAGAAGCAACTCGTCGTGTTGTTTCAGCGCGGCGCGGCCGATGGCTTGAATATCGTCGTGCCCTTCGGCGAATCGAATTACTATCGCATGCGTCCGACGATCGCCATTCCGCAGCCCAATCGCGGCGGCACGGATGCGGCGATCGACCTCGACGGATTTTTCGGTTTGCACCCGAGCCTCGCGCCCCTCGAGCCGCTCTTTCACAAGAATCAACTTGCGATCGTGCACGCCGCCGGCTCGCCCGATCCGACGCGCTCGCACTTCGACGCGCAGGACTTCATGGAATCGGGCACGCCGGGCCTGAAAGCGACCGAAAACGGATGGCTGAATCGCGCTCTGGAAACCGTTCCGGAGGAGAACTCTTCGCCTTTCCGCGCCGTGGCGATGGGGCCGAACCTCCCGCGCATGCTGCATGGAGGAGCGCCGGCGATTGCGCTGCCGGACCTGAAGCAGTTCAAAGTGATGGCGCAGGCGCCGGGGACGGGCCAAATGGTCGAAGGCGGCTTTGAAGCCATGTACTCGCAGACCGTGGATCACGCGTTGCACGGCACGGGCACGGAGACGTTTGAAGCGATCGATCTCTTACGCAAGGCCGATCCCGCCAAGTATCAGCCGGAAAACGGAGCGCAGTATCCGGCCAGCCGGCTGGGCCAAAGCTTGCTGCAGATTGGGCAACTGCTCAAAGCGAACATCGGCGTGGAAGTTCTTTTCGTCGATTGCGGCGGATGGGACAATCACGTCAACGAAGGCGGAGTGCAAGGCCAGCTCTCGAATTTGCTGAAGGATCTCGGCCAGGGCCTTGCGGCGTTCCATCAGGACATGGGCGCTCGCATGCAGGACATCGTCGTCGTGACCATGAGCGAGTTCGGACGCACCGCCAAGGAAAACGGCAATCGCGGTACCGACCACGGCCACGCGAATTGCATGTTCATCATGGGTGGCGACGTGAAGGGCGGCCAGGTCTATGGCAAATGGCCCGGCCTGAACGATCACCAGCTTAACGAAGGCCGCGACCTTGCGCTGACCACGGATTTCCGTTCCGCCGTCGGCGAAATCTTGGCCAGACACATCGGCGTGAAAGAGCTCAACGCCGTCTTCCCCGGCTTCGACAACAATCCCCGCAAATACCCAGGAGTGATCCGCTCGTAAGAGGCAACAAGTTGCCGCCGGCGTCCGCGCGTGATTCCGGCGCAGGACTCACTATTTCAGCTCACGGATCCAAATGTTGCGATAGCGCACGGGACTGCCGTGATCCTGCAGCGCGAGCGGCAATTTTTCCGGCTGCGCCTTGTAGGGCGGGCGCTGGCCATGGGCGGTCGGGCCGCTGAGTTCCACGTTGTTCTGAACAAGCACGCCATTGTGCAACACCGTCACGCGAGCGGGACGCAGCAGTTTTCCCTCGGAATCGAAACGCGGGCCGTGGAAAACGATGTCGTAGCTCTGCCATTGGCCGGGCGGACGTGAAGCGTTAACGAGCGGAGGATATTGACCGTAGACGGCGGACGCCTGGCCATCGGCGTAGGTCTTGTTTTCGTAGGAATCGAGCACCTGAATTTCGTACAGTCCCATCAGAAAAACGCCGCTGTTGCCGCGTTCCTGGCTTTCCCCTTTTGGGGGGACTGGTTCGGCAAATTCGACATGTAATTGGCAATCGCCGAAGGAATCGCGCGTGTTGATATAGCCGGTCTTCGCCACGACTTCCGCATAGCCGTTTTCCACTTTCCATTTCGCCGCGGTGCCATCTTTGTGAATCCAGCGCGAGAGATTCTTGCCGTCAAAGAGTACAACGGCATCAGACGGCGCGCGCCCTGGCGCCTCTTGCGTGCTAGCGGTCGCCGGATCGATCACCGGCGGCAGCGGTCGATTGAGATCGTGAATCTTCCATGTGGTTTGGACTTGCGCATAGCATGGGTGAGAAGAAGTGGCGAGGAGCAAGACGGTCCGGACGATCAGAAAGTATTTCTTCATGGGCAACACCTCAAAGTGGCAGTGGATGGATTCTACGTCCTAACTGCTTGCAATTGTACGATGAGTTTCAAGAAGTCTTGCCGGCGATCTCCACGCCCGCTCGCGTATGGCCAAGCAAGAAGGTCACACGATTTATTTATGACTGTCATCATGCCAGTGGAGCCAGGGTGCCATGGCTTCTTCTTCGAGGAAATATTCGAGGCCGCGTAGTCCTTCGGCGGTCGTGATGTTCCACGATGCCGGGTACTCATCGCGCTGGCCATTCGACAGGTAATACTCAATGATCGCTTTCTCCGGCCCGGCGTACTGTGGATTGCGAGTGGAGAACCCTGCATCGCCTTCATGGCGCACGTACATCAGCCACGCAGCTTCGCCATTGATTAGCGCACCGATTGCCGGCCAGCCCGCCGCGTGCTGCATCCAAACTTCGGAAAATTGGGTGCGGCGGATCTGCGCGAGGCGCACGCGAAGTTCGTCAGGGTCGGTGACTTCGTACAGAACCTTGTTGATTTTCAGTTCCATGAGCTTTTCTCCGCGGATGGCGGCCGAGCCCGACGAAATCTTCGCACATCAAAGTTCATGCTTGAAGAAGAAACGGGGCGGCAACCAGCCGCCCCGTTTCTTAGTTCTTGGTTTGACCAAAAACTGACAACTAATAGTAGCTACCGTTTTCAGCGGGCTGCGTCTTCGCGGATACGCATGCCGTAGAACGAACGGTAGACGAATAAGAAGGAGACCACGAAGAAGGCCGCCGCGAGAATGTGCGTCAAGCCGCTGCCCTGTGTGGCGGTCAATTGCACGGCGAGTTCGACGGCCAGCAGGCCGAAGAGCGTCGTGAATTTAATGACGGGATTGAGGGCGACCGAAGACGTGTCTTTAAACGGATCGCCCACTGTGTCGCCAATGACCGTGGCATCGTGGAGGGGCGTGCCCTTCTGCTTGAGCTCCACTTCAACGATCTTCTTGGCGTTGTCCCAGGCGCCGCCGGCGTTGGCCATGAAGATTGCCTGGTACAAGCCGAAGATGGCGATGGAGAAAAGGTAGCCGATGAAGAAGAACGGCTCGACGAAAGCGAAGGCCAGCGTGGCGAAGAATACGGCGATGAAGATGTTCAGCATGCCCTTCTGCGCGTACTTGGTGCAAATCTCGACGACCTTTTTGCTGTCGGCGATGCTGGCGGACGCAGCTCCTTCGAGCTTGATGTTGGCCTTGATGAATTCGACGGCGCGGTAAGCGCCGGTGGTCACGGCCTGCGTGCTTGCGCCGGTGAACCAGTAAATCATGGCGCCACCTGTGACGAGACCGAGGACAAAAGGCGCGTGGAGGAGCGAAAGATTATTGACGTTTTCGGTTAAGCCCTTGGTGAGCGCCATAATGATCGAGAAGATCATGGTAGTCGCACCGACGACGGCCGTACCGATGAGCACGGGCTTTGCGGTGGCCTTGAAGGTATTGCCCGCGCCGTCGTTGGCTTCCAGCATTTCCTTGGCGCGCTCGAAGTTGACGTCGATGTTGTAGTCCTTCTTAAGTTCCTGCTTGATGTTCGGGACCTGCTCGATCAGCGAAAGCTCATATACGGATTGCGCGTTGTCCGTGACGGGACCGTAGGAGTCGACGGCGATGGTCACCGGCCCCATGCCGAGGAAGCCAAAGGCCACCAGGCCGAAGGCAAACACGGCCGGTGCGAGCATCTGCGTGCCGAGTCCCATGGTGCTGATCAAGTAGCCGACGGACATCAAGAGGACCATCGCCAGGCCGATGTAGTAAGCGGAAAAATTACCTGCAACGAAACCGGAGAGAATACCAAGTGATGCGCCGCCTTCTTCTGCCGATGTGACGACTTCCTTTACGTGGCGAGATTCCGTGGAGGTGAAGACCTTCACCAGCTCAGGGATGATGGCACCCGCGAGCGTGCCACAAGAGATGATCGTGGCAAGCTTCCACCACTGCGAGGTGCTGCCGCCAAGGTCCGGGATGATCACCGCCGAGACGAGATACGTCAGGGCAATCGAAACGACGGAGGTAATCCACACTAGGGAAGTGAGCGGCGCTTCATAGTTCATTTCGTCGGCGTTTCCGTATTTTGCTTTGGCGATGAAGGCGTTGATGAAGTACGCGACGGCGCTGGCGATGAGCATGACGATGCGCATGACGAAGATCCAGACGAGCAACTGAACCTGTACGGTGGGATTTTTCACGGCAAGGAGAATAAAGGTGATGAGCGCGACGCCGGTTACACCGTAAGTCTCAAAGCCATCGGCGCTTGGTCCCACCGAATCGCCGGCGTTATCGCCCGTGCAGTCTGCGATGACGCCGGGGTTACGCGCGTCGTCTTCCTTGATTTTGAAGACGATTTTCATGAGGTCGGAGCCGATGTCGGCAATTTTCGTAAAGATGCCGCCGGCGATACGCAGCGCGGCCGCGCCGAGCGATTCGCCGATGGCGAAACCGATGAAGCACGGGCCGGCGTAGTCGCCCGGAATGAACAGCAGGATGAAGAGCATCATCAGCAGCTCGACGCTGATGAGCATCATGCCGATGCTCATGCCAGCCTGGAGTGGCGTGTTGTAAATCGGATAGGGCTTGCCGCGCAGGCTGGCAAACGCAGTGCGCGAGTTCGCGAAAGTGTTCACACGAATGCCGAACCAGGCCACACCGTAGCTACCGGCAATGCCCACGAGACTGAAGATCAGAATGATCGGCAGAGTGACCGCAGTGGGATGCACCGGAGCGAGCCAGCCGAAGTACATGACGATCACGACGGCGATAAACACCCACAAGATCATCAGGAACTTTCCCTGCGTAATGAGGTACGTTTTACAGGTCTCGTAAATCAGCTCGGAGATTTCGCGCATCGATTTGTGAACGGGCAGGTTTTTCAGCCTCGAATAGATCGCCAATCCGAATCCCAAGCCAAAGATGCAGATGACGATGCCGAAGAGCAGAAGCTTGTGGCCGTCGATGCCGAGAAAGGTGACCTGGGATAGGTCGGGCAGCTTCAAACTGGCCTCGCCGCCGGCTTCGTCAGCGAGAGCCGGTGCGCCCCCCAGCAATGTGAGCAGGGCAGCAGGCGCTCCGAACTTGAGGAATTTGCAGCGTAAAGACCAGGCAGTTGCCAGCCACGTAAGCATTCACAACCCTCCGTAGATCATTCGTTCACAGGGAAATGGCTTCCCAGGATAGTCGTTTCTGGCACACTTTTTCGTCCGAGCGCTTTTTGGCGCGGCCGCAGAGCGATTTGTTCTCATTCCACCAGGAAGAAGCTGCCGTGCGCCGGTCCGGGGCTGCTCCAAATAGGGCCGGCGAAGCGCCCTGACGACGAGGCACACAGGCTGTACAAAACGTCGATTTATAACATTTTACCAATGGCCGGTCAAACCACCGCCTATGAGAAAGGGAAGCGCAACCCCGTATCGCTTGGAATAACGGCGCGACACGTTTTAGCCAACCGATGGTAACATGCCAGAATCGTTTGAAGACGATTGGCCCTTTCCAGATGGGGGTTCATGAGTACCAAGCCAGTGTTAGAAGCGGCGCCAAGTGCCGCCGCAAAGAGCGACCTGCGTCACGAGGGGAATCGAGCCAAAGTCGAGGCATCTGACCGCGCGGCTGCGCTGGCGACGGCGGGCCGCGCATGAGACATCATTTTTTCATTACAGGCACAGACGGCGGAGTCGGCAAGACCGTACTCTCAGCGTTGCTCTGCGCAGCACTCGACGCGGTTTATTGGAAGCCGATCCAGACGGGCACCCTCGAAGGCTCGGACCGCGTGACCGTCATGCGACTTGCCGGGATTGGCACGGATCGAACGCTCGACGAGGTGTACAAATTCGTGCCGCCGGTTTCACCGGACCTTGCGGCTCGCTGGGCGGGAGTGGAAATCGACCTCGGGCGGATCAACATGCCCAGCAGTTTGATCAACGACTGGTTGATTGTGGAAGGCGCGGGCGGCGTGCTGGTGCCGATCAACCAGAAACAGTTCATGCTTGACCTGATGGTGAAATTCAAATTACCGGTGATTGTGGCGTCGCGTAGTTCGCTGGGCACGGTCAATCACACGCTGCTGACGCTTGCCGCGCTGCACGCAGCCGAATTACCAGTGCATGGCGTGGTGCTGATCGGCGATCAGAACCGCGAGAACCGCGAAACCATCGAGCGATTTGGCCACGTCCGGGTGATCGGCGAAATTCCCAAGCTCCCGAATCTGCACCGCACCGCACTCATGCAAGTCTTCATGAACCATTTTGACCGCGCCGCGTTTGCGCAATAGCTGCCGCCCGGCCAATTCCTGGTGTTTAGAAGAGTCGCGGCAACTTTTGGCTCCGCTCGAATCGGCGAGTTCGGGGCGAGCATTGCAAGCGCCGTGCGCGGACAATAGAACATGGGTTAGTGGGAGGAGTGGCGAGTGCCGTCGAGCCTAAGCGGATGGAAGCAGAAAGTGGTGGCGTTTGCGAGCGGGCTGGGCGCCCCGGGGCTTTTTCTAATTTCCTTTCTGGATTCTTCGGTACTGACGTTTCCGATCATCAACGATTTGCTGCTGATCCATTTGTCGATGGAGCATCCGGCACGGATGCCGCTGTATGCGTTCATGGCCACGTTGGGATCGGTGCTGGGTTGCGTGGTGCTGTATTTCATTGCGCGAAAGGGCGGGGAAGCGATTTTTCACAAGAAGGCAGGAAAACACGGGCATGCCATTCGCCACTGGGTGGAACAGAACGGGTTCGCGGGAATGTTGATCGCGGCGCTTCTGCCGCCGCCGACGCCGTTCAAATTCTTCGTGCTTGCGGCAGGGGTGTTTGAAGTGCCGCTGTTCAGCTACACAGCAGCGATCACGATTGCGCGGTTATTTCGATACTTTGGCATTGGTTACCTGGCGATCCGGTATGGAGCAGACGCGATGCCGTATTTAATGCACCACAAGCTGCAGGTCTCCGTTTTTGTGATTTCGCTGGTTACTGTGAGCTATGTCCTTTCGCGAGTGTTACTTAAGCGGCGGACGCGTCCGGAAAATGTTCCCTAATTGAGGGAATCCTCCCCCTCCCTCTATTTTTGGAAGTGCTGCATCTAAAGGGCTTAGATTGCACCAAAATTGTGCAAAATGCGTGTTTTGCAGAAGTGAGGATTCTAAAGGACTTAGCTGAATTGACGACTTCTTGTACAAAGGGTCGACGGACGAATTCATGCGCCGAGCCAGGATAAGTTGAGATCATTCGCTTCGCTCAGGATGACAGTCGAGACGGGCGGAGCTTAGAACGCGGGCGTTTGTGCTGGCTCGTTCGGGCTCGTACAAAAAAGAAAAGTGAGAGCGGAGTTCCGGGACTCCAAAGGTACCGCGGTATTGCCCACTGAAGATAGCATCACACCCACTCTCGAACATCTAGGGAAATTTGCTGACGGAGCTATTTCAACCAGAATTCTCGCGAGACGGGGTCCCAAGCGAGCTCTTGAGAGAGAATTTTGCCGGAGGAATCGGCATCGATGAGGGCTTGAACGCGTGAGCCGAAGCTGGCGTCGCGGGAATAGGGGAAGGCGCGCAGGG
Organism: Candidatus Limnocylindria bacterium; assembly: GCA_035490055.1. Lineage (GTDB taxonomy): Bacteria > Acidobacteriota > Terriglobia > Acidiferrales > UBA7541 > Acidiferrum. The sequence goes on from DATHIB010000109.1 coordinate 43,888, forward strand.
TGATGTGAAAACCCTCGGGAGTTTTCTCAACGGTAGCTTTGGGGAAGCGCGCGGCCTGGAGGAAGCGACGCGCAACGGCGGTGTCGCGCGCGGCGTCGAGGGCGCGCGAGGGTTCGGGCTTGTAGGAAGTGACGGCGGAGTCTGGTTCGAAAGATGCGGCGGGGCCGACTATCATTTCAAAGTCGTGCAGGGCACTTTCCGTTTCGACGATGCCATGCCAGCGGAAGGGCGAGCCCGATTCGGGAAACGCGGCAGCCTTGCGAGGCGATTCGCTACGATAGGTGCGCGATTCCACGGCCGCCAAGGCGTTGCCGTGGAGAACGAAGCGCAAAACGAAGTAAAGAATCATGGTGGCGAGCGCGAGGGAGGCGCCCACTTTGCCTCGCGGGCCTTTTGATTTGGCGCCGATTTCCTCGGTGACCAGCCCACTGAGCGCGGGGAGAAGGATGCCGGCAAGAAGAATACCCAAAATCCAGAGATCGAGAGGGGCGACCCAGTCCAGAGCGAAACGGCGCGAGGAGAAGGGCCAGAAGAGTTCCACACCGGTGCTTTGGCAGAGATCCATGAGCAAATGGAGAACGGAGGCGGCGAGAGCGGCGATGAAAATGGGAAGCGGCGAAATTTGTTTCTCCGTTGGCCCGCTTCTGCGCAGGAGAAAGGGGAAAGTGACGAGCAGACTGAACAACAGAGCTGCAGGCAGCGAATGACAATAAGTGCGATAGAAGGAGAGAAAAGCGGAGGGGCCAGCAAATTTGCTGAGCGAGTCGATATCGGCGACTGTTCCCGCGACGAGCATGGCAATGGCGACGGAGGGAGTGAGGCGGGGAAAAGCAGCACGCTTCAGGGTGTAGGAGGCCAAGGCATGGGTGAGAAGATCCATGGGTAAAGTTATCTCATGAAAAGAGTTCCTGGTGATTAGTTGTAAGTTGTCAGTCCAGATTTTCTCGGGCACCGCGATGTCTTGCGAACTGTTGGATAAGAATTCACGAATTTCGCGGTGATTGCCGAGCTGGGCGCAGCATGCTGCGCCCCGACGAATACAAAAACAGGGCGAACTGAAGTTCGCCCCTACAAAGGCAGCGGTTACGCAGGATTGCCGGGGACGAGGAGTTTCAAGGCGCGGGGGACGATTTTGAATTCGACGGGGAGGCGGGCGAGGGGTTCGCCGTCGACTTGGGCGTAGAGAGGGTTTTTGTCGAGCGGCTCGCAGATGACAGTATCGGACTTGTGGAAATGCACGCCTTCGGTGCCGCGGAGGTTGCCCATCCACAGCGTGGGCAAGTAGCTCAAATAGCGGAAGCCACTTTGCGTCGTGAGGGCCATGATTTCGAATTGATCTTCGAAGAGATCGGCGTTGGTGGTGATTTTGAAGGGGCCACCGTAATTCTTAGTGCGGCCGACAATGGCCAGAGAAGCGTTGAGTTTTTGATCGCCGATGACAATTCGGAAATGCTGGAAATTGTAACGAAAGACTTCGCGGGCGCCTTCCCACCAGTAGGCCAGCATGCCGATGCGGGCTTTCAGGTCGAGGTCGAGGGAGTAGACGATCATGCCGTCGGGGCCGGCTCCGCCGACGCTGAGGAAATACTTTTTCTTTTCGGGTTGCTCGAGCGGGGTCGCCAGGCCGAGGGCGATTTCTTTTACGGTACCGCCGACGAGCTTCTCGGCGGCGCTGGGAATGTCCCAGGGCAAATCCAATTCTTTGGCGAGGATGTTGGCGGTGCCGCCGGGGAGCAGGGCGAGGGGGACGCGGTGGCCGTTTTGGTTGGCGGCCAGGCCGTTGATGACCTCGTTGAGAGTGCCGTCACCGCCGCAGGCGATGACCAGGCCGCGGCCTTCAGAGGCGGCACGCCGGGCGATTTCGGTGGCGTGGCCCGGGCCGGTGGTTTCCGCAAGTTCGGATTCGATGCCGCGGGCGGCGAAAATGTGGCGGGCGGTGTCGAGCGTGCGACGGCGGCCTTTGCCGCCTCCGCCGGCGTTGGGGTTGTGAATCAGCAAAGCGTTTCTGAGATTTGTGGTCATCGTTGGTTCAGGGTCATGCCGTTCGTGTACCAAGACATTCATTCTATATAATACCAGCCGAATTCAAGCACTTCGTCTTGCAATCGAGTTCTAAGAGAGATTTCTTGCTTCGCTCGAAATGACGGGCGAAGGAGGATGCCGAGGTTTCATGGCCAAAGCCGCGCCAGCTAGTGTCAAAAAAGAGATCGAGAATCTTCGCGAGAAGCTACGCTATCACGAATACCAGTATTACGTGCTGGACGATCCGGAGATTTCGGACGCGGCGTATGACCGGATGATGAACCGGTTGAAGGAGCTGGAAGCCGCCCATCCGGAACTGGTGACGCCGGATTCTCCGACGGTGCGGGTAGGCGGTGCGCCTCGGGACGGTTTTCAGAAGGTGCAGCATGCAAGGCCGATGCTGAGCCTGGATAATGCGTTTTCCTATGATGCGCTGCGCGATTGGGACCGGCGGGTGCGGGAAGGAAGCGGGCAAGAAAAAATCGAATACATCGCCGAACATAAGTTCGATGGACTGAGCATCTCGCTTCAATACGAGGATGGTGTGCTGGTGCGCGGAGCGACCCGCGGCGATGGCACGACGGGAGAAGATGTCACGCCGAACGTGAAGACGATCCGGTCGATCCCGCTGCGCATAGATGCCGGGGTGTTGAGGAAAATCAAGCTTCCGGCGAACTTCGAAGTGCGCGGCGAGGTGGTGATGACCAGAAAATCGTTTGAAATGTTGAACCAGCAGCAGGAAAGGTCGGGCGGAAAGATTTTCATGAATCCGCGAAGCGCGGCGGCGGGGGCAGTGCGCGTGCTGGATCCAGCGATTACGGCGTCGCGGCGGCTGGACTTTTTCGCATACTACCTGCTGGTGGATGGAAAAGTACCGTTCGCGAACCATTCCGAGTCCCTGCAGGCTTTGAAGCAATTACACTTCCGCGCATCGGACGACTGGAAACTCTGCGCCGGGATCGAGGCGGTGATTGCGTACTGCGGGGATTGGGATGCGAAACGCGAGAAGCTCGCTTACGAGATTGACGGCGTGGTGGTGAAAGTGAACTCCATACCCATTCAAAATGAACTGGGTTACACGTCCAAGGCGCCACGGTGGGCCATTGCGTACAAATATCCGGCGCGGCAGGAGACGACGGTGGTCAACGACATCATCGTGCAAGTGGGGCGCACGGGGACGCTGACGCCGGTCGCGGTGCTGGAGCCGGTGCAAGTGGGAGGCGTCACTGTCAGCCGTTCCACGCTCCACAACATGGATGAAATCGAGCGGCTGGGATTGCAGATTGGCGACATGGTGCTGATCGAGCGGGCCGGCGAGGTGATTCCGCATGTCTTGAAGGTGGTGAAGCCCGGGAAGAATCGCAAACCGTTTCGCATGCCGAAGCATTGCCCGGAGTGCGGGAGCACGATTCATCATGCGGAAGGGGAAGTGGCGTACCGCTGCGTGAACGCGGCTTGTCCGGCGAAGAGGAGAGAATCGATACTTCATTTTGCGGGGCGGCACGCGATGAATATTGATGGGCTGGGCGACAAGATTGTAGATCAGCTTGTCGACAAAGGATTGGCGAAGGACGTTGCCGACCTGTATTCCCTGAAACTCGAGGAAGTTGCCGGGCTGGAGCGCATGGCGGAAAAATCCGCGCAAAACCTGCTGGAGGAAATCGAGGCGAGCAAGAAAAATTCGCTAGCGCGGTTGATTTACGCCCTGGGCATCCAGTTTGTGGGCGAGCGCACGGCGCAATTGCTGGCGGAACATTTTTCGTCGCTAGAGGAATTGGCGGCGGCGAAAGAAGAGCAGCTTGTCGAAGTCCCCGAAGTGGGGCCAAAGGTCGCGGCCAGCATCGTCGAATTTTTCTCGGAGCCCGCCAATCGCCGGCTCATCAAGAAGCTGAACAAAGCGGGTGTGCATCCCACGGCGGAAAAACGCAAGGTCAAGAGCGACAAATTTGCCGGCAAAAGCTTCGTCTTCACCGGAGGCCTCGCGAATCGTTCACGCGAAGAAGCCGGCGAAATCGTGCAGCAGCACGGCGGAAAAGTTTCCAGCTCCGTCAGCAAAAAGACCGACTACGTCGTTGTTGGCACCGATCCCGGATCGAAGTACGACAAAGCAAAGGAACTGGGCGTAACTATTCTGACCGAAGCTGAATTCGAAAAGCTGCTCGGTTTGAAATAGGGCACACCTACGGTGAACCGTTAAGACTTCCTACGTCCGATCAGGAACACGACGATCTGCATAGCTGCGCGCTTGAGGTCGGTAGCTAGTGCTTGTGGTTTAAGTGCGACAGCGATCACGGTGGTTGCGAACAGGAGAAACAAAAATGATGCGAGAGAAATCTCAAGAGGTTTCAAGAGATACTTCAGCCCCAGTAAAAGACCCAGCGTGACCGAAACGAGTACCGCGAGCCGGACAAAAAGTCTGAGAATGCTCCCGAGAGGGATTAGGCTTGTCGTGGCCCGGTCCCAAAGAACAAGCAAATAGTGGTCTCCCTCGCGAAGCGTGTCGATGGCAGCGTCCCATTCAGCGACTGCTTGCGCATCGCCGTTCTTGATTCGCTTGTACGCATGTGCAAGCAATAGCGATACCTTTTTTTCGTATTCATCCGAATTACACCGCGACTCGAATTCCTCGTTGAGTTTCACTGGGCCTTCCGCTGCATCCGAGCTTTCGGCGAAATACATCATTCTCTTCTCTGAATCGAAGAGTGGCGCTCTTTCTAGGCTGGCTTGCTGTGTTGTTTGCTCGACGAGAAAATCCTTGGCGGCACGGACATCCATGCTGCAGATTGTAGGTCTCTGCTCAGGGCTACGACAATGGTGAACTTCTAAGAGACGTTCGCGGTATAATTAGCTTGGCGGGCGGGCCGGGTGATCGCTGGCTTGGTCATCGCAAGATGGCTGGGCGGGAGGAAAGTCCGGACACCGTCCTGAGGCACGTTCTTCACTTTTGTGGGGGGCGGAACTCTTGACAGGGCAACGCGCCTGGTAACGCCAGGGGGCTTGCCACGCAGGGTCTGCCGGAAGGCAGAGTTACACGCTACGGCGTGTGGCGTCGCGACTTAGTCGTGACGCGGTGCGGCTGGGCTACGGAAAGTGCCACAGAGAATAGACCGCCGGCGGAGTGGAGCGCGGTGGCATCGCACAGGGAAACCTGTGAGACGTCTTCGAAATGCTCACGTCGTTTGGCAAGGGTGAAAAGGTGGGGTAAGAGCCCACCGCTCCGGTGGCGACACCGGGGGCACGGAAAACCCCGCGTGGTGCAAGGCCAAATAGGAGGGGAGAGCCGGCCCGGCTCGATGAGTCAGCGTTCATGAAAATGAACGCGCTCCTTCTGCGGTGGCGCGAGCCATCGTAGATGAGAACCCTCGGGTAGGCTGCTGGAGTCACGGTGCGAATCGTGACCTAGAGGAATGATCGCCGCGTACACAGGCCGTTTACGGTTTGCGTGCGGCACAGAATCCGGCTTACAGGCTCGTCCGCTAATTCTATTGAAATTGCGGCGCTTTTGCTGAGAAGCTTGGCATTTTCGTGCCAGCTCCTTCCAGCCCTTCGCCGTTTATGCGCCGTACCCTTTCGCGCAGCGCCGGTACAAAAGGCGCGTAATGCCGTTCAACGGTTCCAATCTTATCCCCCCAATAGGGCAATGTGGATGATGAGCTCAACTAAGATAACTCGGCTCTTTTTTATGCTGGCGCTCTCATCAGCAGCCTCCGCGCAAGAATGGCGATTCTACGGTGGTGACGCGGGCGGAACGCGATCCTCGCCGCTCAGACAGATCAATCGCCAGAACGTTGCAAGCTTGAAAAGGGCGTGGACGTATCACATGGGAGAGGCAGACCGCAAAGGCAGCGGCGCAGATCGGGATCGCGTTGCGCCGTTTGAATCCACCCCCCTGGTGATTGATGACCTGCTCTACTTTTCCACTCCTTCAAATCGTGTAATCGCGCTCAATGCGGAAACTGGTCAAGAGATATGGCAGTTTGATCCACAAGCCGGGCGCGCTGGACCTCGCGAATTCTTCCAGCAGCGGGGCGTTGCCTACTGGCAGAGCAAGAAAGGAGACGACCGGCGGATTCTATACGGTACTTTTGACGGTCGTTTGATCGCTCTGGACGCGAAAACCGGAAAGCCTTGCCACGATTTTGGAAAAGACGGCGTAGTCAATCTGCGAGCTGGAATTGCGGGCGCTTATCCTGGTGCGGAATATTCGGTGACGTCGCCTCCAGCCATCTATGAAGATCTGGTGATTACTGGAGCCGCTGTCCCCGAATACCCTTCCAAAGGCCCGAGTGGCGAGGTGCGCGCGTTTGACGTTCGCTCGGGCAAACTTGTCTGGACCTTTCACACCATCCCTCAACCGGGAGAAATCGGACACGAGAGTTGGGAGGGAGATGCGTGGAAGGATCGCACCGGCGCGAATGTCTGGTCGATCATGAGCGTGGACATTGAGCGCGGTTTAGTCTTCCTCCCCATTGGTTCAGCTTCATACGATTTCTACGGCGCGGACCGCAAGGGCCTGGATCTGTTCAGCAACTGTTTGGTAGCGCTCGAGGCTGCCAGCGGCAAGCTCGTGTGGTACTACCAGATGGTGCACCACGATATTTGGGATTACGATATGCCCGCTCAGCCTGTGCTGATCACGGTGCGGCGGAATGGCCGGGATGTTCCTGCGGTTGGACAGGTGACCAAGATGGGATTTGTATTTATCCTCGACCGGCTCACGGGAAAGCCGTTGTTTCCGGTGGAGGAGCGCCCAGTTCCCAAGAGCGACGTGCCCGGCGAAGCTGCTTGGCCGACCCAGCCTTTCCCGGTCAGACCTCCACCTCTTGTCCGGCAGTCGTTCAACGAAACTGACATCAGCACGGTGACTCCGGAATCCAATCGTCATTGCATTCAGGTGTTTCATTCGCTTGAGAGCCGCGGAATGTATACGCCCTACGGTCCCAAGATGACATTAGTAGTACCCGGCACATTGGGCGGAGCAAACTGGTCCGGCGCTTCTTTTGATCGAGGTTCCGGCTATTTGTTTGTCAACGCAAATGAGTTGGGAGCCATTGGAGCGATGGAACCGCAGGCCGCCGACGCACCGGAGCAATATCGGCGGGCGTCCAAAGATGGCGAATATGCTCGCTTTTGGGACGAGCACCAATGGCCATGCCAGAAGCCGCCTTGGGGAACGCTCAACGCCGTGGACATGAATAGGGGAGAGATCGCCTGGAAAGTACCACTTGGAGTCGTGGATGAGCTGAAGACGACAACTGGCACGCCAAACCTTGGCGGCTCTATCGTGACCGCCGGCGGAGTGGTATTTATTGGGGCGACGATCGACGACCGTTTCCGAGGATTCGATGCGAAGACCGGAGAGCAACTGTGGGCCGCCACGCTTGAAGCAAGTGCGCACGCCACTCCTATAACTTACATGGGCAAAAAGACGGGCAAGCAGTTCGTTGTGATTGCAGCCGGAGGCGGCGGATATTTTAGAGGGAAAGTGTCCGATACTCTGGTGGCATTTGCGCTCCCGGATGAGTAGAACAGATCAATTCCTAATTTGGAGAAAATGGTCAATCAGTCGAAGCAGCGTTCATTCACAGTCGGGGAATGGAGAATCCAAGATGTTTCGATTACGGACCGAAATTAGGTTTCGCGCGCACTGCAGCGCACGGTCAATCGTGATTGCCAGAAATAATTGCTTCTGGATTCTGCTGACCCTGGCAACAGCGCATCAAGGAATTGCACAATCGGACATCGTCGTCGTCCGGCCTAAAGAAATTCACGATGTACTGGTAAATCCTGGAATGGGCATTACGACTTTTCAGAGGTTCAACGGCCAAGCGACGAATGCCCCATTGAAGTGGTCCGAAATCGGGCCAGTCACGAAGCTGCCGCAAGCGCCCACGAAGCCGGATTTTCCGGAGAGCTCCATCTCGTATTGCCGCTGGTATTGGAATGTCCTTGAGCCTGAGCCTGGCAAGTTTCATTGGGAGATCGTAGATCTCGCATTGAAAGAAGCTCGAGCGCATGGACAAACTCTCGCCATTCGCCTAATGCCATACTCGAACCAGGATCCGCTGCCTGCTTGGTATCGGAACTCGGCCGCGCGGCGTGCCAACAAACCGACGGACAAGGACGGAGAAATCTGGCAGCCGGATTTTAGCGATCCTGTGTATCTCAAGTACTGGGGCGAGCTCGTTGCTGAGGCGGGAAAGCGATACGATGGGAACCCCTATCTGGATAGCGTAGACATTTCTTCCGTGGGCTATTGGGGAGAGGGCTGGAGCCCGTACATGCCGCCATTTCCCAATCAAAAGGAGCTTATCGATATTTGGCTGAATGCCTTTCGGCGCACGCCGTTGTTGATGAACTTTGATGAGCAACAGGCGCTCACGTATGGCACAGAACATGGCGCGGGATGGAGGCTGGATTGTCTGGGGGACATGCGCACAAACTCGGACAATGAATATTTTCCGGCAGAAATGCTTGAAGTTTACCCACAGCAGGTAGTGCGTGCTGGCATTCAGGACGCTTGGCAGCGCAAGCCGGTCTCACTGGAAGTGTGCTTCACGGTTGCCGGTTGGAAGGAGAAGGGCTACGACCTTGACTATATATTGGAGCAAGCACTGCGCTGGCATGTGAGCTCCGTGAACATAAAGTCCGCGCCGATTCCGTCTGAATGGAGAAGTCAATTCGAAAGCTTTCAGAAGAAGATGGGATATCGTTTTACCTTGCGGCGATTGGAATACCCAAAGACGGTAAACGCCGGCTCGATGATGCCGATTCACATGTGGTGGCTGAACGCGGGAGTCGCTCCCATTTACAGAGAATTCTCGCTGGCCGTTGAGCTGCGATCTTCCAAGACCGCGACCATCATTCGAGTCCCAGTGGACGTTCGGAAATGGCTTCCCGGAGACGCGGTATTCGACGACACGCTGTATGTTCCGGAAAATCTGGCCGAGGGCACCTACAATTTTCGCGTCGCGATGCTAGATCCATGGACCGGGCAGCCGGCGATCCGGTTCGCCCTCGAAGGCCGGCAAGACGACGGCTGGTATAACATGGGTTCACTCACGGTAAAAGCGCAGTGAGTTATTTCACGCTTCGGTGCGGTTCCAGAAGAGTGCGATTACTTGAGTACACCAGCGAACTGCAAAGAGGAAGAATGAGCCGGCCATGCATCATGGCCGTGTTGGCCGGAGCGATTGCCTTGTGCGCGCTAGCCGCGGACGATCCGCCGCCCCAATCTTTCCGTGTCCGTGAACAGCCCTTGTCGCTGGGACCACGCATAACACCTTTCCTGCAGTATCAAGCGGAGCAAGCGTGGCGCGAAGATGACGATCGCCAAAAAGCCTGGGATGCCATCCATGACCAGAGAGAATTGTTAAAGACGCAAGACGAACTGCGGCAAAAACTCCTGCAAATGATCGGCGGCTTGCCAGCGGTAAAGACGGATCTGCATCCGCGCGTCACCGGCAGGATTCAGATGGATGGGTTCTCTGTAGAAAAACTGATCTTTCAAAGTTTGCCAGGCGTCTACGTCACTGCGCTCGTTTACGTGCCGGATGATCACTCCAAGAAACATCCTGCTGTGCTGCTGCCAGCGGGGCACGCACCCGATGGAAAATTCCACTATCAATCGCTAAGTCAAAGGTTGGCGGGGCGAGGGTATGTGGTGATCTCCTGGGATCCCGTTGGGCAGGGTGAACGCAGCCAGTTCTGGGATGCGACTGCAGGTAAGAGCCGCTATAACCTGGTCTGTGGCGAACACGCGGTGATGGGGAACCTGGCCTATCTAGCCGGAGCGAATCTTGCCAGATGGGAGATATGGGATGGCATCCGCGCGGTCGATTATCTGCTCACTCGTCCTGAAGTTGACGGTGAGCGAATCAGCATCACCGGGACAAGCGGCGGCGGCTTTCAGGCTACTCTGATTGCCGCTCTCGATGAGCGCATTAAAGTGGCCGTGCCTTCGTGTTATATCAGCGCATTGCCGATGAGGATTTATAACCGCATTTTTGCCGACCCTGACAGCGATCCCGAGCAGGATTTGTTTGGCATGATTTCAAATGGTGTTGACCATCCCGGGTTGCTGCTGCTGATGTATCCCCGGCCGGTATTGGTGGCTGCCGCGGTACTCGATTTTTTCCCCATTGAAGGCACGCGCAAAACCGTCCGCGAAGTACGAAGGCTGTATGAGCGTTTCGACCGTGGAGACCGAGTTGCCCTGGTCGAAGGCTATCACCCCCATCAATTCTCATCGGAGAATCAGGAAGCCGCACTGGACTTTCTCGACCATTTCAATCAGATGCCGGTTCGACACGGACTTCCTCCGGTAAAGGAACTCACGGATAAAGCGTTGCAATGCACTCGAACAGGGCAGGTCGGGCTCGATTACAGCGACGCAAGATCTTTGATGGTGGTGATCCGAGAGTATTACGACGAGCACAAGACCGGACCGGGACACAACCTCGCGAAGGAATATTACGGTGACAAATACAGCGGAGTGAAAAATTGGCATGTGAGCGAACATGCCGGCGTCCCGCCTGGGCAAGCGCAGATCACTTGGGAGGCTATGGGAAGCTCAAGTTTAGACGGCGTGTCGATTGACCGCTATATGCTGCGCCACAGCAAGCAGCTTGAAATGCCGGTACTGCACATTCACAAGTCTGCCGCTGACAATCGAAGATTCCTGTTGTGGTTCCGTGATGGCGGCAAAGCGACCGCGGAAGATTGGCCTGAAATCAAGAAATATGTGGACGAGGGCTACGAAATTGTCTCGTTTGATTTCCGCGGCCTCGGCGAGACTCGTATGCCGTACGCGACGGTTTCCCCGGATGATCCGGCATTGGGTGCGTTGGATTTTGATCATGCTTATGTCAATTCCATTTCGGGCGTCTTGGCAAATCATGTTTACAACTCTCTTCTGATCGGCAGGCCGTATTTTCTGCAAATGATTGAGGACTCAGAAATCACCAGCCGATTCGCGCGTGAGAAGCTGGGTGCAAAAGTAGTCGCTATAACTGCTCCAGGCGATGCGTACACGCTCGCGAGCGCCATTGCGGAGACGCTACCCGGCATCGAGCTCCTGCCCCGGACAGACGTGAAAGTCTTGAAATGGTCTGAAATCGTAGAGCAGAAACGGGAGATCTGGCCAATACAGTATCTGCTGCCATCGGGAGCCTATATTCATTAGGCGAAGTGTTTTTTTCGGCGCCCCTCGGGCCCCGCCGCCATTAGTCGATTCTCAACGCGTCGCTGCTAATTCACAAGCTGCAAGATTCCAAACCGGGTTGGCACGTGAAATGTTTTCCCTTCGGGAATGATGCTCCACGCAAGAAACTTACGGTGATCGTCACCGCCCTTTCCTGCTGCTCGAAAGAAATTCACTCGCCATTTAGTATCTGGATGTATCGCGCCAACATTCATCGACGCGATCGGTATGCGCATTTCGGTCGTCCAAATATGATTCTTGGCGTCGATGCGTGCTGCATGCTCAAAGCCCGAATTCCAAGACACATCATTGAAAGGCTCTTTGGTCTTATCGATTTCGAGATCTACCCACTGGTTATTGGGGGCTACCTCGAACTCATAGTAGTGATTCACTCGCTCTGGCTGAGGGTTCAGAAAGACTTCTACCACGTCGCGATCCCAAAGTTGCCATCGCTCTACCGCCCGGTCCTCCCCTTCATAGACATTCAGTGAATCGTAGCTACACCAAAAGAAGAAGTAGATATGTGTTTCCGTCCAAACGGATGCGACGCGAGTCGAAAGTTGTGGGTAGTGGGACTGGCCCGAAGCGTCATGGTCAAATTTCACTGACTTGGCATGCTTCCATGAAGGCTTGGAGCGATCGCCATCCGGCAGGAAATCCACTGGGGACCGTTTTGCCTGGAGTTGCACATCGCTGGCATACGATTGTTGCGGCATGGCAGCGATCTGGCCAGGGCACGAAAAGGGAAGTAAAGTGAAAAGAGCCCCAGCGAGAGCACCAATCAAAACTTCGATTTTCGAAAGGACCATCAGTAAGTTCCTCGAGCCTTGAGAGTTTCGATCTGCTCAATGGCGACTTGCCTCGTCGACATTTGCATTCGCCTTGGGCGAAAGCTGAAACCGGAGCTTTATCCCACTTTGACAAGCAAAAGTAAACGATATAGAAGAAGTCGAACGAAAAGGGAAATGCATGGCGGCGCGATCAAATGAGACTGGAGAGTTCATGAATAGAATGGGCCGGAGACGCTGGTTGGAAAGCATGGGGATGTTTTTCGCGGCAGGCAGATTACCAACGACCTCGACAACGCCGTCGTCAGTCGAGCTAGAGAGCGCGGGGAAGCCGCTGCAACTCGCGCTCTCGGACTTCCAACCCCGCAGCATGTTACATGTCCCTGAGACGAAGGTGCCCCGCTCGCGCTATCCAGTCATAGATATTCATACGCATCTCTCTGTTACCGCCAAGACAGACAACGGAGTTGGGATAGGCGAAGCGATGAAGTATTTCGCGACGGTGGAGACGTTGTTAACACTGATGGACCGAAAGAACATCCAGGTGATGGTAAACCTGACAGGAGGGGCTGGCAAAGGACTAGAGGAAGCCATCCGAAAGTTTCAGCAGCCCTATCCTGAACGATTCGTAACCTTCGCGGAACCTTGGTGGGACCGCACAAATCAACAGGGATATAGCCAGTTTCAGGCCGATGAGATTGTTCGGTCACGGCAGGCAGGCGCGCGCGGACTAAAAATTCTTAAGACGCTCGGTCTTTATTTGCGTGAGGGAATCTCGAAGGGCCCATTGGTAAAAATTGACGATCCACGTTTCGATGCCATGTGGGAAACATGCGGATCGCTGGGCATGCCGGTGGCGATTCACGTCTCAGATCCGGAGGCTTTCTTCCTTCCTACCGATCGTTTCAATGAGCGCTTCGAGGAATTGAATAATCATCCAGATTGGTCCTTTTACGGCCGCGATTTTCCCAGTAACGCGGAACTGCTGGAGGCACGAAACCACGTTCTGGCCCGCCACCCCAAGACCCAGTTCATTGTGCTCCACGTGGGCAATAACGCCGAGAACCTTCCTTTCGTCGGCGAATGCATGGACCGCTTCCCCAATATGCATGTGGAACTCGGTGCGCGGATCGGGGAGCTAGGACGCCAGCCGCGTATGGCCAGGAAGTTCTTCGAGAGATATCAGGATCGAATTCTTTTTGGAACGGATGCCGTTCCCAATGGAACGGACACGCCTCAGCAAGTCTTCAATGATGAGCTTTACGAGATCTACTACCGCTTTCTTGAAACCGAAGACGAATACTTCGATTATGCACCCGCACCTGTGCCTCCTCAGGGGCGTTGGCGGATTTATGGTCTCGGTTTACCCGACGGAATACTCAAAAAAGTCTATTATGAGAATGCAGCCCAGCTCCTGCGGGTCAAGATCTAGCAATGCTTCAGAGAGGTTGACAAAGCCAGAACTTTCTGCCAAAAAGAAAACGAAACAATGGTAACGAAAGCAAAGAAAAGAAATAGATGATCTTTTTCCTCCTTCGACTTGCCGTGACCGCGCTGATGATGGCTGACAGTGGCTACTCCCGTCCAGGTGATTTCAAGATCATTGGCCCCGGTGGTGGTGGGGCAATGTTCCATCCAACTATCAGTCCTCACGACCCAAATACCGTCTTGCTGAGTTCCGACATGACCGGGTCCTATATCACCCACGATGCCGGCAAGTCTTGGCGCATGTTTAATCTACGCGGCGTGGTCCGGTTCTTTGTTTTCGATCCGCTGGATCAGAAGGTGATTTATGCGCAATCTAGCGGTTTGTGGCGCAGCCAGGACCAGGGCGAGACTTGGAGCTTGATTTATCCGCAGCCGTCCTTTGTGAAGGGCATCAAAATGAGCTCAGATCACTCGGACGAAGATCTAATTGCAGAGCCGAATCCACTGAGCGACATCACGGCAATGGCCATCGATCCCTCCGATTCCAAGATCTTTTATGTTGTTGCAGGCGATAGAAGAAAAGGGACGTTTGCCCTTTTTACCTCGCGTGATGGGGGCCAAAATTGGGCAAAAGAGGGAGATCTGCCAGGACTGGCTGACAAGCTGTGGGTCAATGCTTATTCGCCAAGCGAAGCTAGGGTGCTTCTCATTGCAGGCTCACATTTCATCGAAAAGAAAACCTCGTCCGGCATGCACAAGATGCCCGGCCCCTTCGCGAAGACTTTCACGGATATCTCTGCGGGATTCAGTAAGGATGGCAAGCCTTTCATTTACATTATCGGCGACGAATCCGCGTTCGCTTCCGATGACGAAGGAACAACTTGGCGAAAGGCCAGCTTGGGTCAAGGTGGGGGAAAAATGCGAGCGATCGCAACCAGCTTGCGCAATCCGGACACGGCCTATGTTTCCTTTAGAGAACTGGAAGAGGGTGGGATCAAATGGCTAGGGGTTGCCAAGACCACGAATGCGGGACGCACTTGGCAACCGATTTGGAAAGAGGACAGCAATCCTGCCGCTAAGCCCGCCACGAATATCCACGACGCGTGGATCACCGAACGTTTTGGATCGGATTGGGGCGAAAATCCCTTGGCGCTTGTCGTGGCGGAGCAGGATGCCAACTTAAGCTATGGGACAGATTTGGGAAGAGCAATGCGCACGACGGACGGGGGCGCAAGTTGGGTCGCCGTATACTCACGAAAATCCGGCGAAACCGGATGGGTCAGTGCGGGTCTAGATGTAACGACCACCTACGGCTACCACTTTGATCCGTTCGATCACAACCGGCAGTTCATCTCCACAACTGATATTGGTCTTTTCCGCAGCGAAGATGGCGGGCGGTCCTGGATTAGTTCCACTCGTGGTGTGCCGAAGGAATGGATGAACACCACGTACTGGATTGAATTTGACCCCGAGGTGAAGGGGCGTGTCTGGAGCGTGAACAGTTGGACGCACGATTTGCCGCGACCAAAGATGTGGAGACGGAAAGGGATTCGGGATTATCGGGGCGGCGTATGCCGCAGCGATGACGGGGGAAGGACCTGGACAAAGTCGAATGCCGGGATGGAGGAAACGGCAGCGACGCATGTCCTTTTGGACCCGACAAGCCCTCCCACCGCACGCGTGCTATATGTAGCCGCCTTCGGGCGCGGTGTATACAAGAGCGTGGACGGGGGCAAGCGCTGGAAGCTGAAAAACAATGGCATCACCCAGAAAGAACCTTTTGCGTGGAGAATTGTGAGGGATAGCAGAGGGACACTCTACGTGCTGGTGGCGCGTCGTTCCGAGGATGGGAGCATAGGAACGGAGGGCGATGGCGCGATTTACAAGTCCACGGATGGAGCGGAAAACTGGCGCCGAGTAACGATGCCCGAGGGAAGCAACGCTCCGAACGGCTTGGCAACTGATCCCAGCGCACCAGGTCGACTCTATCTCGCGGCGTGGGCGAGGGACAAAGGAGAGCACGGTGAAGGTGGTGGCATCTATATGTCGGTGAATGCAGGAGATACTTGGACGCGAGTGCTCGATCGCGATCGCCACGTCTACGACGTCACCATAGACCCGCGCGACGCAAGAATACTTTACGCTTCCGGGTTCGAGTCCTCCGCATGGAAATCAAGCGACCGCGGCGAAAGCTGGACGCGTATACCTGGTTTTAACTTCAAATGGGGACATCGGGTCATTCCTGACCCCGAAGACTCCAAAAAAGTTTACATCACAACCTTCGGCGGGGGCGTTTGGCATGGTTCTGTGGATGGAGAAAATCGTCCATTGGACATCGTTACACCTGAGCTTCAGCCTGGTCGATAGCGCACGAACATCCTGGCTGAAAAGTGACATAAGGATTCTATGGAGAGTGCCTCTTTGTTGACGCAGTCGGACTGGCAACGTGCGCTCACGAAGGATCAAGCGAGAGCGGCAGAGTTATTTGGGCGGCCGGAAGCGGAACAAAAACGGCTTGGATACTTCCACACGCTGCGGGAAATCTGCCAGCAGCCTTGGACGTGGCTGCGCACTTGCGATCGAATGATCGCTTTGCGGGATGGCCTGAGAAAGGATGTGGCAGGAATTCGAAGTCTCGCACTTACTGGTTCTGGCAGTTCGGAGTATGCCGCCGAATGCGTGTGCCTCCCACTGCAGAATGAGCTGGGGATCTGTACGGAATCCATCAGTGGCGGAGCGCTGTTAATGTACGGCGGAAAAACTTTGCCTCTGGGAAGGCCTGGCTTGCTTGTTTCTTTGGCGAGATCCGGAGACAGCCCCGAGAGTAGTGCGGCCGTAGAGTTGCTACTCGATACGGAGCCTGAGTTTCGGCACGTCGTGGTGACCTGCAACGAGCAGGGAAGTCTGGCACGAGCGTGGCGGGCCCATGAGAAAGTACATGTCATCACGCTTCCCGCCGAGACTCAGGACAAAAGCTTGGTCATGACCAGCAGTTTCACCAACCTGCTGCTGGCGGCGCGCTTCATTGGAATGCTGGAACGGCCAGATGAATATCGAAAATTGTGCGAGAGACTGAGCCAAATAACAATGGAACTGATCCGAGTTAGCTTCGATGTCCTGGCAAAGATTGCTGCCGCAGATTTTCGGCGTGTGGTATTTCTCGGAAGTGGGTCGCGTTTCGCGGCCTCGCGCGAAGCGGCGTTGAAGATGCTGGAGCTGACGGCGGGCGGGGTAACCACACTTTGCGAAACGTATCTTGGTTTTCGACATGGTCCCATGAGCTACGTGCAGGATGACACCCTGATCGTTTGCGATTTATCGTGCGATTCCACGCTCCGCGCGTATGAACTGGATTTATTGCAAGAATTGGACCGGAAGAAACTAGGATTGTCCAAAGTCATTGTCGGAGAGAATATCCCGGACTCTGCGGTTAGTGAGGGAGATAAGGTCATCGAGTGCCGAGGATTAACTGAGCTTGGCGATGAAGAGACCCCGACGGTGTATGTCGTCGTCGCCCAACTTCTGGCTTTTTTTCGCTGCCTTGAAGAAGGGCTACAGCCTGATTCCCCGTCGGAAGGAGGAATTATCAACCGCGTAGTGGAAAAGTTTCCCCTGCACACTCCTTCGTGAAGAGCCATCGGAAGGAAACTCGGGACTCTGGAAGAATGGGCTTGGAGGTTAGCGATGGTTTCCCTGCGAGGCGATGCCGATGCGATGGACGGTCCTGTTTTTATTTCTAGTGGTTAACGCCATACCCATTCAGGCTCAGGTGCGGGTATGGGAAGGTGTTTTGAATCTTCCGGCATACGAAGAGGGAGCGCCCGATCCCAACCCATCTTTCGACCAATTCGCGATCGGTCGATTTAGTTATCCCTATACGCTGCGGAAACAAATAACCGACCAGCGTGCCGAGCACCGATGGCGTGCGATCTATCTTGAAAACGAATATCTGAAATGTTCGGTGCTGCCGGATTTGGGCGGACATATTTACACGTGCGCCGACAAAATCAGCGGGCAGCCGATGTTCTATGCCAACCCTTCCATCAAGAAAGCCAGGATCGGCTATCGCGGAGCCTGGGCCGCATTCGGGGTCGAGTTTAACTTTCCTGTTTCTCACAATTGGGTCTCGATGTCACCTGTGGATTTTGCGTATGCGGGCCACAAGGACGGCAGTGCGTCGATCACCGTGGGCAATATCGAAAGAGTTTATGGAATGGAATGGTCCGTCGAATTGACTCTGCGTCCTGGCTCCACCGTTCTCGAACAGCGCGTCACACTGAGTAATCGAAGCGATGTGCGGCATCGTTTTTATTGGTGGAACAATGCCGCTGTGCAGGTTTGGGACGATTCTCAGATCCAATACCCTATGCGCTTTGCCGCAGCACATGGGTTTGCGGAAGTGCAACGGTGGCCGATCGATTCGCAAGGGAAGGATCTCAGCGTCATACGCAACCAGACCGACGGTCCGGTATCATTGTTCGTCCATGGAAGCCGGGAAAACTTCATGGGCGTCTGGCATCCCCGAACAAAGACGGGAACTGTGCATTTTGCCGACTATGCCGAGCTACCTGCTAAGAAAATTTGGTCCTGGGGTGTTGACGCGGACGGCCTTAATTGGCGCAACGCACTCTCTGACAACAATAGCGCCTATGTCGAGTTGCAGGCGGGCCTCTTCCGAAATCAGGAGACGTATGCATTCCTTGAACCGCGGCAATACATAACCTTCACAGAATACTGGATGCCTGTCCGGGATACGGATGGGATTTCCCGCGCGAATCTCACCGGGGCGGTACATTTGGAGCGAAGGGCCGGCATGTTGGCGGTTTCCCTCAATGCCAACAGAAAGCTGCCGGCTGCTGCGATCCAGATTTTGGATGGAAACACTTCCTTACTCAACGAGAAAGGAGATTTAGTGCCGGAGCGGGTGTGGAAGAGAGAGATTCGCGTTCCAAATGCCAGTAGGAAGTATACGTTTCAACTCAAGGACAGCGAGGATGCCCTGCTGTTGAGGCAGACAGAAGACGAGTATGACTGGGCGCCGGACTCCGAAATCAAAGTCGGCCCGCAAATTTTCTACACGGTACCGGAGGAGGCGCGTCGAACCGAGGACGATTGGCTCCAGCAAGGCAACACTGAAGAATTGAACGGCAACCTGTTAGCTGCCGTGCAAACGTATCAAAAGGCTTTGGGGAAGTTCCCCGCAGATTTTGAGTTGTTGAAAGCGGCAGGACGACTCGACGCCAGTCTGAAGCGCTTTGAAGAAGCGATATCTCATCTGGCTGCCGCTCACGACCGAAATACCACCGATGCCGAGATTTCTTATTATCTTGGAATCGCGTACGAGGGCGTCGAACGAGAAAAAGATGCTGTTGACGCTTATCAGGAAGCGATGCGATTACCTTCCTATCGTGCGGCTGCTGCATTGCACCTTGCCGAAGCGCAGGCACGCCGGGGTGCCTTGCAGCAGGCTAAAGAATCTCTGACGCAAAGCCTCCAATCTGCTCCGGACGACCTGCGCGCAGCGGAAGAACTGGCCGCTGTATTACCCGCGCTCGGAAGGACAGCAGACGGGGAAAAGCTAGCAAGGGAACGGCTCGCACACTTTCCGTTGAGCGATTTTCTACGCGAGGAACTTGGAAAGCCAAACCTCGCCCATCTGGCCGCCGATCCCTATCGTGTCTTAAATCTTGCATCGGAATACGCGCGGTTGGGACTTTACCGTCGAGCCGTGGAGGTTCTCTCACGTGAGTATCCGCCTCCGAAGGCGGACCAGAGCGAACCTGGCGCGGTCGTCCCCCAAAACCACCCCCTGGTTGTCTACTTCCGTGGGTACTGCCGCGAGAAACTCGGGGAGTCGGGTGCAAATGACTATTTGCAAGCCTCTCGCCTTTCGACTGCATACGTATTTCCGAACGCAGTCGAAGAACAGCAAGCGCTCAAAGCCGCCATTCGCACGAACGAGAAAGACGCAACCGCTCATTACCTGCTGGGAACCTGGTATTTCGCCCGAGAAAAAACGGACGAGGCTCTCAGCGAGTGGCAACAAGCGCGGAAGCTCAATCCCCAAATACCCGTGCTAGAAGCCAGTCTCGGATTAGCGTTTCTTCACGCCAAGCGGGACTTCGCGAGTGCATTGAATGCCTTCGAGGAAGGAATAAAAAATGATCCTTCGAATATCGTGAACTATTCCGGTGCGGTTGCCGCGATGACTCTTCTGGCAAGACCCGGAGAGGGGCGAGTGAAAACACTTGAGCTTTATCCCGACCTGGACCGGATGCCCACTAGTTTGGTGTATGAGCTGGCTTTGAACCGCGCCGAGGAAGGGAATTATAGCGGCGCGATTGAATTGTTCCGGAATCGGTTCTTCGGCAGTGAAGAAGGGGGAACAAACGTTCGCCAAGTGTGGGTTGAGGTAAAGTTGCAACAAGCCGTTGGGCTGGGGCGAAGCGGCCACTGCGAGGACGCTCTCGCCGCAGCGAGAGCACTGGGTTCTCCGGTTCCGGGCCTTTCGTTTACCCAAGACGGCTTACAACCTCTACTGAATTCGGCTAGAACAAACTACCTGCTCGGTGAATTGTCTGCTGCTTGCGGCCAAAAAGAAGAGGCGGAGCGAAGGTACCGGCTTTCGGCGCAAGCGACTGATGCATCGGACGCCGTATGGGCATGGGCCTCGGCCAAGAAGCTGAGCAGCTATGATCCGCCTCAATGGCAGGAACGTCTCTCTTCAGCCTTGTCACGAGCGGAAACGAATGCACGAACCGGCGACCACCAGAGTTGGTGGGTTTATTCGGTGGGAGTATTGCAGATGGCGCTTGGGCACGACGTGCAAGGCCAAGCCTCGCTTCGCGAATCCTTGCTATTGCCCGAGAACCGAATGTCTTATCACTTCAGCCGCTTGGCCATGGAGGGTGCTACACCACGATAACCTCGATACTCTTTTTGCGCAGTGCTTCGGTAAATTCCTGAGTCGCACGGCTATCCGTGATCAGGCGCCGGATTCTGTCAAAGGGGCCAATCTTTGAAACGCTTCTCCGGCCCAGTTTGCTGGAATCGGTGACAACATTGACCTCTTTCGCGGAGCGCATCATCACATTATTAAGCTGCGCTTCGAGCACGTCCGGTGTCGAAGGGCCGTTCTCGAGATCGAAACCGTCGACCGCCAGGAAAAGACGGTCAGCGTGGAACTCGTTCATCATGGCTTCCGCCTGCGGTCCTACGAAGGAGCAGGAAACCGGACGTAGCAGCCCGCCGATCATGATTAAGGAAATATCAGGTGTATCCGCTAGTTCGACCGCTATATTCAAGGCATTGGTAATGACTGTGAGCGATTGAATTCTCATTCTTTTCAAATGCCGCGCGACCTCTGCGGTGGTCGTTCCTGAATCGAGAATGATGGTTTCACCCGGCCGGACCAATTCTGCCGCGGCCCTTCCGATTCTGATTTTTTCGTCCTTATGCAGAGTTTCTTTGGTGCGGAGCGGGTAATCCTGAGTGGCTTCCAAGCGGCGCACGGCACCGCCGTGCGATCGCACCAGAGCGCCGATAGAAGCGAGAGCGTCGAGGTCGTTGCGGACAGTGACGGCAGAAATAGAGAAGCGTCTGACCATATCCACGACAGTTACCTGGCCGTCTTGGTCGACGAGGTCCAGCACGCTCCGGCGCCGCTGTTCTGTTAGCAGACGAGCTTTAAGGGTCATGCACCGTGTCCGTAAGCCAAGTATAGGGCGTCTCCTTCGGTTGGGTCAAATGACGAAAGCAAAGTTCATGTTTAACACTTTTCTATTCTTTCTCTTTGTATCGTTCATCATTTATTTGTTATTGCGTTTGCTTTTCTATTGTGATACATGTCTCGCAGCCCATTGCCCAGGGTGTTTCGGAGCCTGCGTGAATTTTGGCACCTCCAGGAGGTACTTATGCGCGTGTTTTGCGTAATCATTCTGCTCGGTTGCACTCTGTTTTTGCTTTCAAGCCCGACCCTTGGGCAGGGCAACCTCGGCGCCATCACAGGCACGGTCCAGGACGCAAGCGGTGCCGTGGTTCCCGATGCCGAGCTCACCATAACGAACACTGAGACCGGTGTGAAGTGGACCGCCAAAACCAGCAGCGCCGGCTATTACAGGGTCCCCGTGCCTCCTGGGACATATCGCTTGGAAGCGCAGAAACAGGGTTTCAAGACAGAAATAACCGACAGAATTCTCGTACCAGTGGCGCAGGTGGTGACGGCTGACCTCACGTTGCAGGTTGGCAACCAATCGGAAAGGGTAGAAGTCACCTCGGCGGCGCCGTTGCTCACGACCTCCTCGGCCGAAGTGAGCTCCGCCGTGAGCGCTCAGGAGTTCGAGACTCTGCCAATCGAGGTGGGCGATGGAGGACGACAGCTCCAAACTTTCATCTTCACCAGTCTTCCCGGAACTGTTGGCGACACGTTTGCGGGTTCTATTAACGGCGGGCAACTCTTCAGCCACGAAATCCTCATTGACGGAGTAACGATTGGCCGGTACGACCTCAGTGGCGGAAGTCTGGATGAATTCAGTCCGGGGACGGACTCCATTGGCGAGTTCAAGGTGCAGATGTCCAATTATTCGGCAGAATACGGCGAGACGGGCGGCGGCATCGCCAATTTCGTTTACAAGTCCGGGACGAATCAGTTTCACGGCACGCTTTTCGAATACAACAAGAATCCTATTTTCAACGCCGCTGGCGTGCTGGCGAACGCGGGCCAGGCCCCCAAGGGAAACCAAAAAGAGAACAATTTTGGCGGGACGCTCGGAGGCCCGATCCGCAAGGATCACACCTTTTTCTTCTTCAACTATGAAGGCGATCGTTTGCGAAGCTTTCTCTTTAACGGAACAGTTACATTGCCGACGCCTGCCATGAAGAATGGCGACTTTAGCTCCTGGTTGGGGACGCAAGATTTCTGCGGGCCCGACCCCAAGAAACCGCAGCCTTGCTTCGATGCTCTCGGCCGCCCCGTCTTCAAGAATGAGATCTACGATCCCACAACTACGCGCAATGTGACTGCCGGGCAGGTCGACCCGGTCACGGGTTTAACGGCCAACGCTAAAGCAGTCATCCGAGATCCTTTCAACTCCGGCGGTCAGTTGAACGTCATCCCCGCCGGTGAATTCAGTAAGGCGACCTCCGTTCTTCTTCCAATGCTTCCAGATCCGCAGCTCGCAGGAAACACGAACAACACCCCAAAACTCAGCGGCTGTTGCCCGATCCTCTCACGGAACGCGTGGACCGCCAAAATCGACCACGTGCTTACCGACAACCAGAAGCTGTGGGGCTCGTTTACTTGGAATCAAAGGGACCGGTATAACAGGAACAACAGTAGGACCTTCCCACCTTTCCCCGGGCAGCCACTCAATCCCGTAAAGAGACAGATCGTGGGCGGTCCCCAGGTGCGCATCGCACACTCATGGACGATCAGCACTCGCGCAGTGAATGAATTCTCTGTGGGCTACAACCGCTTTAACAACAAGAACAACATCACCGATAACGCCAAATTTACTCCGAAGTTGGGAATTCCGGGCATTCCGAACGACTGTTTTCCGCCTATGCACTTCAGCAGCAGCCATGTTAGCGGCCTTGCTCCACTTTTTGGCGCGGGTTGCAAGAACGTTGACCCCTCCGAGAGCTACATTTACCAGGATACTTTGAGCTACTTGCGCGGTAAGCACAGCCTGAAGTTCGGCGGGGAATTCCGTCGCTATCGTTACAACACGTATGAGCCCGGTCCGTTATCGGGCGACTTCTCTTTCACCGATCGCGAGACGTCGCTTACCGGATTCTCTGCGACGGGACATCCTGTTGCGAGTTTCATCTTAGGAGCCGTCAATCATGCCAATCGCTCCATCTACACAACCGCACCAGGCTACCGGGCCGGCTTGTTTGCTTTCTTCGCTCAGGATGACTTCAAGGTATCGCCCAAGCTTACCCTTAATCTTGGGTTTCGCTGGGAGATTCCGCTTCCTCAAAAGGAAGCGTTGAACCGTGAGTCGGGCTTCGACCCCACCGCGCCGAATCCGGGCGCCGACAACATTCCCGGCGCCCTGGTGTTCTTGGGAAGTTGCCAAACCTGCAATCACCGCAATTCATTCCAAGACTGGTACTTCAAAGAGTTCGGGCCCCGGCTTGGCGTCGCTTACCAGTTCTACAAGAACATCGTGTTTCGCGGCGGCTACGGCATATCGTACGGCCCCCCCATCGAGAACAATTTTGGTAGCCAGAACCTTTTCGGCTTCAACAGTGCAGCGCCGCTGAACGTAAGGTCGTCTCCCACCGGGTTTAAAGACGATCCGGCTGCGTATTGGTCGACCCTCACCTCCGCTTCTTTGCCAGCCGCGGCCCGCGTCGGTGTTCCCGCATTTACGGGAACACTCCCCAATCGTGACCCAGCGTCAGCCAATGGACAGACCCTTGATTTCATGCCGAAGAATGCTGCGGCACAGCCATATGTCCAGAATTGGAGTGCTGGATTCCAGTATGAATTGCCGCATGAAGTGCTGCTTCAGGCAGACTATGTGGGGTCAAAGGGTACTCGCCTTCTCAACGGCTACTTCGGTTTCTGGTTCAACCAGGCACCCTCAAAGTACATGGCTTTGGGGGATATTCTCGCGGACGACTTGGCGACCGACTTGGCCGACCCGGTTAACGGTCCGATCTTGGCGAGCTTCGGAATCACTGGGCTCCCCTATCCAGATTTTGAAAACAACAACTGGAGCGCGTCGGTAGCTGCGGCGCTCCAGCCTCTTCCTCAATATTCCGGACTCATCAACAATTACCCGGCATTTGGCAATTCCACCTATCACTCACTGCAGCTCATGGCTCGCAAGATTGCGGCCCACGGCCTGGGCTTCATCGCCGCCTACACCTGGTCTAAGACTCTCACCGACACCGATAGCGCTCTCTATGCCTCCGGCAGCCAAGTGGTTCAGGACTTCTATAACCGCAAGGCAGAGAAGGCCATCGCTAGTTTCGATTTCCCGCAGGTCCTGAAACTCACGTGGATTTATGAGTTGCCGTTCGGACGCGGGAGGAAATGGCTGAACACCGGCGGGTCACTCGACCGCTTGGTTTCCGGATGGCAGTTTACGGCCATTCAGAACTACCGCTCGGGCGATCCGCTAGTCATTACATCATCCCTTGATCCTGGCAACTTCGCCCTGCCCATGAATGGCCTGCGAGCGGACATCGTTCCTGGCGTTCCTCAAACCGTATCGTCGCCCGGCTTGGACGTCATCAATGGGACTCCTTACTTGAACCCCAATGCCTTTGTGGATCCCCCTTCCTCACCTGGTGGCCAACCCCTGCGTATTGGAAATTCACCCGGCTTCCTGACGCACACCCGCGGACCGGGCCACAGCAGCGAGGATTTTGGGATTGTGAAGAATACGCACCTTACTGAGCGGACGTCACTCCAGTTCCGCGCGGACATGTTCAACGTTTTCAACCGCACAGGAAGAGGCGACCCGGACACTTGTCTCTGCGATGGGCTTCCGGGGCCGCCTGACTTTGGCACATTCGGTCTAATTATGGGTCCGGGTCACGATCCGCGCGTCATTCAGCTCGCCTTGCGGCTGAACTTCTGATCCACCGTACGGCTGCGACTTAGGATTACATTCTAGTTCGCAGAACGGCAAACAACTAATGAGAAAAAGGGGCGGCCTGTTGGCTTCGCCCCTTTTTTTCATAGGGGACTGTGTTTGCCTTGCGGATTTCCGGCACCTGGCGCCGCCGGACTGAGGAAAAAGAGCATTAGTAAGGTAGCGCTTTTTGGGCTTAGCATCTTCAGTTCGATTGTCACACACTCTTGGAAAGGAGGATTCAAGTGAGACTGTCGTCAGGCAAGCGAAAGAGGCTTGAAGCCGTCTCGAACTCTCGAGGTGTCATTGCCGCGCTTGCCATCGACCAGCGTGACGCGTTGCGTACCCTGTTCTCCGCCGAAATGAAGGTCGAGAAATCTTCCGTGCCGCGCGAGCAGCTTGAGAAGTTCAAATCCATCGTCGTTCGCGCGCTTTCCCCGCATGCCAGCGCCGTGCTACTCGAGCCGGAGTACGGCTTGCCAGCCGCCCGTCAGCGTGCTCCATCCTCAGGCTTGCTGATGGCCTACGAAGTCAGTGGGTACGACCCTAAAGTTTCTTCTCGCCTTCCCCGGCTTCTGGAGCACTGGTCCGTGCGCAGGTTGGTCGACGCCGGTGCGCACGCCATTAAGGTTCTGCTGTACTATGCCTTGTCCGATGAACCGGAAATACTGGAGCGCAAGCGGGTTTGGGTCGAGCGCGTCGGCTCGGAATGCGCCGGCTGTGACGTGCCTTTCTTCCTGGAAATTGTTCCGTACCAAGACGGGATGGATGATAAAAGTCCTCAATTCGCGCGATGCAAGCCGGCTATTCTCACGAGTGCGATGCAAGAATTCTCCCAGCCGCGCTATTGCGTCGATGTCTTGAAAGTCGGCGTGCCCGTAACCATGGCCTATGTCGAAGGTTCCTCGGCTTCTTCCGGAGTATTCCTACACACTCGCGCAGAAGCTCTAGAGCTTTTTCGGCAAGCCGCTGCGGTAACCGCCAAACCGTTCCTGTTTCTCTCCGCCGGGGTGAGCAATCGCGCCTTCAATGAGGCTCTCGAACTGGCCTCGGAAGCAGGTGTTCATTTTTGCGGTGTCCTCTGCGGACGCGCAACCTGGAAGGATGGCGTGGGTGTGTTTGTCCGTGGTGGTGCGGATGCGCTTCAGGAATGGCTTGAAAGCCAGGGCGTGCAAAACATGCGAAGCATCAACGAAAGTCTCAAGGCTGCCACGCCGTGGTCGGAAAAATATCCCGCAGATGAATAAGCCAGCTGCACACTCTTATCCCCTCGCATCCGCATTCTTTTGCGTGAGCTTGAATCCCGCGATCGACACACGGCTCGTACTGAACGGATTTCTTCCGGGCCGCGTCAATCGCGTCGCAGAAGTTTTTCGCAACCCCGGAGGCAAGGCCGCGCACGTCGCCATGGCGCTCAAAGGCCTGGGCGCGACTCCAACATGGATTGGTTTTTCCGGAGGCGCCACGGGCAACGAGTTGCTCGCGGGACTTCGCCTTTTGGAGATAGAAACGACGGCGGTATCCACCGGTCAATCCTCGCGCGTCAATCTGGAAATCTTGGACACCCAGGGAGAAGTTACTGAGATCCTTGAGCCCGGAGGAACGATTACTCAGTCCGAATGGTCCGAATTTCAGCAAGTTTGTGCAAGCGCGTTTCAACTTGCGGCTAACAAGAGAATCGCGGTGATCTCGGGCAGCCTTCCTCCTGGAGTTCCAACCGAAGCTTGTGCCGCGCTCGTCAGCTCGGCGCAATCTGAGAATTGTCCGGCATTTGTCGATTCCAGTGGCTTGCCACTGTCCAAAGCACTGGCCGCCGGACCGGACCTGGTAAAAATCAATCGGGAAGAAGCGGAGTTTGTTACGCAGGTTGCCATACGTGATCCCATCTCTGCGGCGCTAGCCGCTCGCAAGTTACTGGACCTGGGCGCGAACTCCGCCGTCGTCAGCCTCGGTGATCGCGGCCTTGTCGGCGTTCGAAAACGCGATCGTCTGGCAATTCATACCTGGACCGCTCCTCTGCGCCCAAAATCCACCGTCGGCTGCGGTGATGCGGCTCTTGCTGGATTAGCCTTCGCTGCCGCAACCGGCCTTTCGTTCGAGCAAAGCCTAGCGCTCGCGGTTGCTTGCGGAACGTCGAATTGCCTCGCGGCATTCCCCGGCCGCATTGTGCGGGAGGACGTTTCGCGCATTGAGCAAGGCGTTCACACAGAACAGCTGTAGGAAAAAAGGAGACTACGGAGTGAAGCGTTTTGACATCAGCGTTCTGGGTGAACTGAATTGCGATTTGATTCTATATGGTCTTCCTCCAGTACTTGAACCCGAGAGAGAACACCTAGCCACCGATTTTGCGCTGACCCTCGGCAGCTCTTCTGCAATCTTTGCCCACAATATTTCTCTCTTGGGCAGCCGTGTTGGTTTCACTTCTTGCATCGGAGGTGACCCGCTCGGCAAATTCTGTGTGGACCGTCTCGTGGAAAGTGGCGTTGACGTCTCGGGCGTGAAATGCCTTCCAGACAAGACTACCGGCGTGACCGTAATCCTTCCCCTCGCCAAGAACCGCCAAATTCTCACCTACCCGGGTACCACCTTTGATTTGCAATATACCCACCTCGACCTGGACTACATTACAAGCGCCGCTCATTTTCATCTCTCATCCTTTTTTCTTCTGCGCGCATTGCGTCCCGACCTACCCGAACTGTTCCGGCGAATGAAGCAAGCCGACCTCACCACCTCGCTGGACACCAACGACGATCCGGAAAATCTTTGGGCGAATGACGTTAAGGCCGTGCTGCAAAGCGTCGATGTCTTTCTGCCGAACGAGCAAGAAGCTTGCAAGCTCGCAGGCACCGGCGACCTCGATACTGCGCTCGATGCGCTGTCACGTCTGGTTCCCGTCGTTGTCATCAAATGCGGTGCCCAAGGCGCAATCGCCAAACGCGGCAAAGATCGCTTTCATGCTGCTTCGCTCTCCGTTGAGCCTGTCGATACCGTTGGGGCAGGCGACAGTTTCAACGCTGGCTTCCTGCACAAGTTCATTCGCGGAGCCGACATTCAGGACTGCCTTGAATATGGCAATGAGAGCGCCGGCCTGTCCACGACCCGTGCCGGCGGCACCGAAGCGTTTCGCGACCGCCAGCACCGTGAGACTTTTTTGCAGCGCTGTGGGAAAGCATAATGACCCAAGCCAAGCGGTTGGCCTTCTCAGAAATCGCCGATTTCTCGCAACCGGATCAACAGAAATAGCGGGGGATATCCGGACGTGAAGTCTCTTCCGGGAAGCTCACCTGCTACTGAGGGCCATCACTTTTCCCATCTTCTTCTCAATCGCCGTGGTGCGCATTACAGGCAGTTCATATTCGCCGTACCAGCCCCTGGTCGGTTGCGCGCGTATTGCGCACGAGTAGCAAGACCAGGATCATGCCGATGAATGGAATAAGCCCGGCGACGATCACGATGGGGTCAAAGGAATGCGTGCCGGACGCCTGGCGCGCATCCGAAAAGTGCCCGATCAATTCGAATGCGATGATGGTCCCGATTCCCGCTCCGGTTCCGCTCAGGCCGCTGACTGAAGCAACGGAATCGCTCCTATAGAGATCGGTAGGCAGCACGTTTGCGATCGTCGAAAAGGATGCGTAGGAAAAGGTGGCGAGCCCGAAAAGCAGCGTGATCAGGTACAGATTCACCGTGAAAATTGTCGGGATGAGAAGCGTTACACCGACGCCTCCAAAGACGACCAGCGCTTTCCGCGCGGCACCGAGTGGCCAGCCGCGCCGGATCAAGTAGCCAGAAACGCCACCGCCGAAGAAATTGCCCAGGTCTGCAGCTAGAAAGGGAATCCACACGGCCACCAGGCCGCTCTTGAGCGAAATCCCTTTTGCGACCAGGTAGATGGGAAACCAGTCCGTGACGAAGA
Source organism: Candidatus Limnocylindria bacterium (assembly GCA_035490055.1). Lineage (GTDB taxonomy): Bacteria > Acidobacteriota > Terriglobia > Acidiferrales > UBA7541 > Acidiferrum. The sequence goes on from DATHIB010000109.1 coordinate 72,829, forward strand.
ACCAAACGGGATCGGTAAGGCCTTTGGAGATGATCGTTCCCCAAGTTTGCGGTAGCTTCAAGAGGTCGCGCCATCGCAGCCGCGGTTTTCCATCGGCTTGAGCTTCCTGGGTCTCGGCAAGAATCATCCGGCGCTCAGCGTCGCTGATGCGCGGATGATCCTGGGGCAGGTGATACATTCTTCGCCAGACGATCAGCCACAAGAATCCGAGCATCCCCGGAATGACAAAGGCGATGCGCCAACCCCAGCGAAAGTACACCGGCAGGATCAGGAAGGGCGCGACCGCACCGCCCACGGATGAGCCGCTGTCGTATAACGCAGCGGCCAGTCCGCGCTCGCGCTTTGGAAACCATTCGGAAACGGCCTTGCTCGCGCCAGGCCAGTTGGCGGATTCGCCCGCTCCGAGCAGAAAACGAAATAGAGCAAAACTCGAAAGGCCGTTGGCCAGCGAGGTCAAGAGGGAAACGATCGAATACCACGTCACGCTGATGGTCAGGCCGCGCCGCGTGCCGACGCGATCCATCAGCCGTCCGCACACGGTTTGTCCGACGGAATAGGCGATGCGAAAGGCGATCGCGATATTGGCGTAGTCCACGTTGGTCCAGTGATAGTCCTGCTTCAGAAAGGGTGCAAGAATCGAAAGCGTTTGGCGGTCGATATAGTTGATCACCGTCGATGCGAAGAGAATTCCGCCAATCCACCAGCGCAACGAGGGAATGGAGCGAGGTCGGCCCGGTTCCACTTGTCCGGCTAACGCCACAGAAATCCTGCGGAAGTCGGTGTGAATGGCGTGGCGACAGAAGTCATGCGATCACGGATCATGCGGGAGCGGCGAGCGCACTGAGTGTATCGGGACTGAGCAAACTGGCGGATTCGCTGTCGAGATAAATCGTGGCCGCCGAATGCGTCCGCAGGATCGAAGCTGGCGCCATCGGACTGACCTCTCCCTCGAAACAAAGCTTGACCGCCGGGGCTTTCCGCATGTCAGGCACGATGCAAATAATTTCCTTTGCCTTCAGAATCTGACTCACCGACATGGAGATGGCGCGGCGAGGGACTTCCGAAATATTTGCGAACCATCCCTCGCCAACCTGCTGGCGACGGCAGGCTTCATCGAGCTCGACGATGAGATATGAATCCTCTGTTTGGAAATCCGCCGGAGGATCGTTAAACGCTAGATGACCATTCTCCCCGATACCGACAAAAGCGATATCAACCGGCGCCGACTGCAGGGTCTCGCCAACGCGGCGGACAACTTCACTGGGATCACCGCTGCCATCAAGCAAGTGATACTTTCGAATCCTCACCTTATGAATTAAACGCTCGAGAAGGTATTTGCGAAAGCTTGCGGGATGAGTGATGGGCAGCCCGACGTACTCATCGAGATGAAACATCTCGACCCGCTGCCAGTCGATATTTTCCGCGTTGGTCAGCGCATCGAGAAAATCCAACTGGGAGGCTCCTGTTGCGACGATGATACGGGCGCACCCATGATCGAGGATCGCGCGGCGCACGGCAGCCGACGCTTGGTCGGCAGCGGCTCTACTAAGAGATTTCTTGTCTTCAAAGATCCTTACGATCACCCTGTGAATTCCTCCGTGTCGGTAACCAAGTCGCTCTTTTGTACCAGGTTTGTTGAGAGAATCTTTATATCACAGCCACCAGTTGTGACGATCGGTTTGACTTCCAGGGATGTGGGCAGCCCGGCGCAGGAGGCCCATGGCCTAGCGCCGCAAGGCCACAGTGTAATGAAGGATTGTTTGCACTCTACTTACTAAAAATTATTTGATTACATCCAAATGGCTATCGAAAACAGCGATAGAATCAAGCATTTGAAGAAGATTGGGACCCTGAACGAGGTCTACAACGTGCGCACCGGATATCACCGGGCAACCCGTCTCCGGTGCCCATTCACGAAGTACTGGATTTCGAAATGGCCCTCGATAATCTCAATCCCGAGGAGAAACCGATGGACAACTCAGACGGCAAGATCAACCGCAGAGAATTTCTGCAGAGGAGCGCGGTTGTGGCCGCGGGAAACGCGGCATTGAGCAGTACGGCATTGTCCTATTCACGCATCGGCGGGGCCAACGACCGGATCTCGCTGGGGCACATCGGTATTGGCAATCGAGGTGGCGAGCTAGATGGCATCGTGGCGTTGCTCAAAGACACAAAAAATGCGGAAGTGACGGCGGTGTGTGACTTGTGGACCCACAATCTCGAAAGAGCGGTTGCCGCCAACCAAAAGTATTACGGCAAAGCGCCCCGCGCCCTTCGGCACCCGCAGGAGTTGCTGGCGCTGAAGGATGTGGACGCGGTGATGATTTCCACGCCCGAGCACTCCCATTCACCGCTTCTGAAGATGACGGCCGAGGCCGGCAAAGACGCCTATTGCGAGAAGCCCATGGGCAATGTTCTCGAAGAGGTCAAGGCGGCGCGCGACGCTGTCCTTGTCCGGAATCTCATCGTTCAGATTGGCACTCAGCACCGCAGTGAACCGTATCAGATTGCCGTACGCGACTTGATCCGCTCTGGTGTTCTCGGCGAAGTCACCAAATACGAGATTGAGTGGAACTATCACGGGGCTCGCTGGCGCGGGCGTCCCGAAGTGAAGATGATCCACGAACAGGATACGGACTGGCCCGCTTGGTTGATGAACAAGCCGTCCCGGCCGTTCGATCCTCAGCTTTACTTCGAATTTCGTCTCTACAAGGAGTTCTCCAGCGGCATCTCTGACCAGTGGTTGAGCCATGGCATCGACCTCTGCCACTACTTCATGAACGAGAACTTTCCGGTGTCGGTCGTGGCCAATGGCGGCATTTTTGCTTGGCCTGACGGCCGGGAAAATCCCGACACCTTCCAAGCGCTATTCACCTATCCAAGCGGCTACCTGGTGAGCTACGCGACAAGCTTCGGCAATGACGCGCCTGGATTTACGCGAATCATGGGAAAGAAGGCCACGATGATCAATCGCGGCGGCGAAGGCAGCCCTCGCTGGCAGATGGTGGAAGAGAAGGGAAATCATGAAGAAGACGCCGGTGTCGACAGCCTGCGCGCTGTTAAGGACATTCTGCTGCCCGGCGACAAGACGCTTCCGCCAATGGAGATAGGGGATGAGGATCCCTCGCACATGATCAACTGGCTGGATTGCTTGCGCAGCCACAAACAGCCGAACGCCACCGTGCAAAACGGGTTTTCGCACTCTGTGGCCTGCATGATGGCCGCGCGCGCCTATTGGTCCGGCAAGAAGATTTATTGGGATCGGAAGGCGGAAACAATTCTCGACCATACACCAGGGGCATAGCCCACCGGCGCCCACGGTCCCAGTTTCACCGATCCGTCCGTGAAAAGTTCTATCAGTGCGGCATCACAAGCAACACAGTGCCGAAGGGTGCTCAGAGAACTCGCGAATGCGATAACACCCGGTCACATTCATTGGGCTGACCGATAACGTCGTTTTTCTGTTGGAACGAACCTGGTTGACACCGAGCCGGATACCGGAAGTCGGAAGCTGTTTTCTCTCGAGAGACCTCCAAGACCGATTGCAGTTAACATCGCCTGATATGTGCCGGGCTTTGTATAGGCGTGAGAAACCTCCGGGCAAGTTGCTGCCGGCGGGATTCCGTGTATTATCTGGACTGACGTTGCGTCAGGAAGTCCGCCAGCGGCGATCTTTCCGAGACCAAGCGGGGAATCCAGTTTCTCAAGCCCGAGGAGAGCGCTCACGTGAGCCGGAGTAGTTTACTACTCAGAATAGAATTGCGGAGCAATCCTGAGATGCTTTGCGTGGTGCGAAACGCATTGGGACAGCTCGCGGCGACGCTGGGATTTTCAGAGCCGGAATGCCACGCGGTGGTTCTCGCCGTCGACGAAGCGCTGACGAATATCATTCGCCATGCCTACCTCGGAGACGAAGAGCGGCCCATCGAGGCATCGTTCCGCCGGATTCATGTGCCGCACGATGGTCAGGGCGGGGATGCTCTTGAAATCGTCCTGGAGGATCGCGGTGTGACGGCGAATCCGAAGAAGATGTGCGGGCGCAAGCTCGAAGATGTGCGGCCGGGGGGGCTGGGGCTGCACTTTATCCGTGAGAGCATGGATACGGTAGAATTCAGCCGCAGGAATGGCAGGAATCAGCTCCGTCTGGTGAAGATTTTGCACGTGCAAGGGCCCCGGAAAGGCTCCTGAGGAGAATCCAACTTGCAGATCGCCGCGCGCCATTTGGACAAGATCACCATTTTCGACATTTCGGGAGACATCGATCTCGCGACCTCACCTCAACTGCGGAAGGCGCTTCTGCGCGAGTTTCGCGAACTGAAAGTGCCGCGAGTCGTGCTCAACCTTGGGGCGGTTCGTTACATGGACAGTTCCGGCGTGGCGTCGCTGGTGGAAGGCCTCAAAGCGTCGCGCGACGTCGGTTCGCGTTTCATCCTGTTCGGCCTGAATCGAACGATTCGGGAAGTTCTGCAGCTCTCCAAGTTGGTGAGAATTTTTGAGATTTACGATAACGAAGAGCAATCTGTGGCGCCTTGAATCTGCCAAACCCACAAACCGAGGAAGCCCGACGAGAGCACTGTGGAACTGACGACGCAAATTGGGGAATCGGTTACTGACGGGCTTGCGTATCTGGGAGCGCTGACCACGCTGGGCGGCCGGGCCGCGTATTTCACATTCATCGCTCCTTTTCAGGGCAAGCCGCTCCGCTTGCAGCGCGCTGTATCGCAGGCCATGCAGACCGGCGTTGGGGCACTCCCCATTCTTTCCCTAATCACGTTCTTCATCGGGTTGATCCTGGCGCTGCAAAGCGCTTACGAGCTGCGCAAGTTCGGCGCCTTGAACTTCGTCGCCAGTGCCGTGGCGATTTCCATGACGCGAGAACTTGGGCCGCTGATTACCGCGATTGTGGTTATAGGACGGTCCGGTTCGGCGTTCGCCGCGGAAATCGGCACCATGAAGGTCACGGAAGAAATCGACGCGCTGGAGACCATGGCGATCGATCCGATTCATTTCCTGGTCACCCCGAAATTTATCGCCATGATCGTGATGTTGCCGTGCCTGACGATCTGGGCAAACTCCATGGGAATTCTCGGCGGAGCGCTCTTTGGCGTGGCGCAAGCGGATTTCACATTGGTCCGTTATATTCAGTCGTCTTTGGACGCGCTCTTTCTGCGCGACATCACGACGGGTTTAATCAAGAGCGTTATGTTCGGTATAACGATCACGGCCGTAGGATGCCACGAAGGGCTTTCCACGGGCGCGGGCGCGGAGCAGGTCGGCCGATCCACCACCCGCGCGGTAGTGGTTTCCATATTTTTGGTGATTCTGGTGGATCTCGTTTTTACCGCACTCTTTTTCTTCATGAGTGAAAGGTAGGGTTTGGAATATCGCCATGGACCAGACCAACAGCGCGGCGACGCAGTCAGAAGCGATGATCTCTTTGCGGAATCTCCGCGTCAGTTATGGAGAACGCGAAATTCTCCACGGCATCAGTTTTGATGTGATGCACGGTGAAACGCTGGTGATTCTGGGCGGGTCCGGCTCCGGCAAGAGCACGCTGCTGCGCACGCTGGTGGGTCTGGAACGGCCGAGTTCCGGCGAAATTTGGCTCAAGGGGAGAAATATCGCGGCGATCTCATCCGACGAAATGGACGAAATCCGGAAGAAAATCGGAATGTCCTTTCAGGGCGGAGCGCTGTTTGGCTCGATGACGGTCGGAGAAAACGTGGCCCTTCCGCTGCGCGAGCACACCAAACTGGAAGATTCGACCATCGAAATCATCCTGCGGTTGAAACTGGATCAGGTTGGTCTGTCCGGGTTCGAAAACTACATGCCGGCGCAATTAAGCGGCGGCATGAAGAAGCGTGCCGCGGTGGCTCGCGCGCTGGCCATGGATCCTGAGATTCTTTTTTTCGATGAGCCTTCCGCGGGGCTGGATCCTATTATTGCAGCCGGCGTGGATCAGCTCATTCTCGAACTCAAACAGGCATTTCACATGACCATCATCGTGGTTACCCACGAGCTGGCCAGCGCTTTCCTAATCGCTGACCGTATGGTTTTAATTGACAAGGGCAACGTGGTCGCCATCGGGTCCAAAGAAGAAATGCGCTCGAGCACGCATCCGCGCGTTCGGCAATTCCTCGACCGCATTCCCGAGCCGGAAGTTTCTCAGGAACTTGACTATCTGCAAATGCTGACGGAAGAGCACCGCCACCCAGGCCGCTGAAGAGCGGGGAAGAGAGGGACGTGATGGAATCGAAACGCGAACAGGCCATGGTGGGATTGTTTGTGCTGATCGCCGGCGCCGTGCTGGTGGCCACGGTTTTTGCCCTCACCGGTGCGTTTGGCGGCACGGCTGCGACGTATCGCGCCTACTTTCCGTTTGCCGGCGGACTGGAACCCGGCGCGACGGTCCGCTATGCGGGCGGACCCAAAGTCGGCCGCGTCGAGAAATTGCAGCTGGACCCGAAAGATTCTTCGCGCATCGAAATAACCTTCAGCGTGAAATCAGGTTTGCCTGTGAAGACAGATAGCCGCGTGAAGATCATGAGCTTGAGCCCGCTGGGGGACAATCATTTGGAAATCGTTCCGGGAAGCGAAAAAGCCGCACTTGCCGCGACGGGAACGATCCTGCCGTCCGACCCCTACGTGGACTTCAATGCGCTCACGGCAAAGATCAACGACCTTGCGCCCCAGGCACAGCAACTCCTTGAGACGCTCAACGATCGCGCGAGTGAGGTGCAAGTGACGCTGGCTCGCGTGAACGATCTTCTGAACGATACCAATCGTGCGAACCTGGCAGGGACGCTGGCCGAAACTCGCGGAATGATTGCGGAAAACCGCGGTTCGGTAAAGACAACGGTACAGAACTTGAATTTCGCCAGCCAAAAACTGGAGCCGTTGCTCCAGGATCTGCGAAAAACCTCAGCGCAGGCCAATGAGACGCTGAATCACGTCGATTCTTTGATCGGAGAGAATCGCGCCGACATTCGCGAAGCCGTGATCGAGTTGCGCCAGTCGCTGGCAACGGTGACGGATCTAACCGGGCGTCTGGACCAGACACTCGACGTTAACTCCGAAAACATCGATGAGCTGCTCGAAAACCTGCGCCACGTGAGCCAGAACCTGAAAGAATTCACGAACACGATCAAGACCAGGCCTTACACGCTCATTCGGTCGAATAACCCACGCGATCACAAACCGGGAGAGCGGCAATGAGCCGAGCGCGAGGTGAGCTGGAAGTGAGGAATTTGGAAAGAGTCCCAACGGGACGCGAAGAAATAGCACTCAGAGCAGCCCGAACAGCTCTCATCACGGCGTTTGCAGTGATGGTTGGGTTGCTCGGCGGTTGCGGCGCCGCGCGGCCAAGCAATTATTACCAGCTTACGGTCCCATCAGATGCGGGTGCAGTCGAGAAAGCGAACGCGGTTCCTGTGACGCTACTTTTGGGCCAGCTGGTGACCTCACATCTGTATCGTGAGGATCGCATCGTCTACGGCAACGGTGCCGAGCGATTGGGCACTTATGAGTATCAGCGTTGGGCTGAACCTCCCACGGAAATGATCCAGGAAGTCTTGCTGCGAGAGCTGCGGTCATCAGGCCGCTATCGGGCTGTCCACTACCGCCGCAGCAATATGAAGGGAGACTTTGCCCTTCGCGGAAACCTCTATGATTTCAAAGAGGTCGATGGAGGTCAAATGTCAGCGCGAGTCACGTTGGAATTGGAAATGCGCGACCTGAAGAATGGTGCGACCGTTTGGACTCATTATTACACCCACGACGAACCGGCGAGTGGAAAAGATGTGCCGGCCTTAGTCACGGCATTGGACAAGAATGTCCAGCGGGGCGTGAAAGAAGTTGTAGAAAGTCTGGACCAGTACTTCGCGTCCCATCCCGTCAAATAACACGGAGCATGCCGTAGATTGCAGGGTTGCTTCTCAGGCCGCGCCGCTAGCTCACGCGCCGAAGCGTAAGCAGCGTTATGTCGTCTTCCAATTCGCCTTCCTGGCCGCGGTAAAGTTGCACGCCTTCGAGCAGTTTCCGAGAAAAATCCTGGAGCACGATCGGCTGAGGCAATCTGCTCAAAGTTTTTTCCGCAAGTCCCAAAAAGCCCTTTGAAGTGAGTTGCTCTCCCCCTGACGAGCGAACTTCGGTTGCACCATCGGAGAACGCTAAAATCATGTCGCCGTGGTTCAGCCGCACGCTCTGCTGGCTGTAGGTTTCACCAGTGATGTATCCCAGCGGGAAGCCCTCCAGCCCTTCCCCAAGTTCCAGGAATCGCCGCTCACGCTCGCGCCAGAGAAGCATTCGCGGGTGCGCCGCATAGGCAAAATTAAATTCGCCGCTTGTTCCGTCGAAGGTTCCCGTGACGACCGTCGTCAGCCGCAAAGGACCATCCGTTTTTTCGTTCGAAAGCGTAAAGGCGTCATTCAGCGCCGCCAGCAACCCCGCCGTGTCCCGAATGTCTTGATATTTATGCAGAAGTTGATGGACATGCCGGGCCACGCCGCTGGCGGTGTAGCCGTGACCGACGCAATCCGCGAGAACCACGCGAGCGGTATTATCGCTGCAGGAGAACACCGCGGAAAGATCGCCGCCTTTGTCGCCACCGGAGGGTACGGCGATGACATCGCTTTCCAATCCTGCCAGGTCCAGCGAGCGGTGCGCTCTCTCATTACCGGCCCACAGCTCCATGCAGCCGAAGGGCCGCATTACGGTTCTCGTGCAATCAAATTGTTGGGGTTCGACCTTCTTGAACTTCATACTTGTTTCGATGCTTGACGGGCTTTTTTGGGTTCACTCTTTGTCGATGAGCCAGGACCTCGCGTCTCGATCCGCGCGAGCATTCAACCCGGCAGGAACGCAGGACCGGAATCACGCTCCGCCGGCAAGTATCTCACTTTCCCTTGCACCTGCCGTATGATGCTGGCATGAGGTTACTGCTTGTCGAAGACGATGCTCGTATCGCGCGATTCGTGGCCAAGGGCCTGCGCGAACAAGCGTACGCCGTTGATGTCGCCAATACCGGCGCCGATGCGCTTTATCAGGCAGCGATCAATACTTACGACCTCGTGATCCTCGATGTGATGATTCCGGGCCCCAACGGTTTTGAAGTTTGCCGCGAGCTGCGCAAGTCCGGCCAGCGCATGCCTATTCTTATGCTGACCGCGCGCGATGCCGTCGAGGACCGCATCATCGGCCTCGATCACGGTGCTGACGATTACCTCACCAAGCCGTTCGAATTCCGTGAGTTACTCGCGCGTCTTCGTGCGTTGCTGCGCCGCTCCGGGGAGCTCCGCCCCGCCAAAATTGCCGTCGCCGACCTCGTTCTGGATACTGCCGCGCAAAGCGTTTCCAGGGCGGGCCGCAATGTGACGCTTACCGCCAAAGAGTATGCGCTGCTCGAATATCTTGCGCGCAACGCCGGCCGCGTTGTGGGACGGGCGGAAATCGCGGAACACGTGTGGGACGAATCGTTCGATCCCTTCTCGAATCTCATCGAAGTTTACGTCAATCGCGTGCGCCGGAAAATTGACGCGGATTCCAGCAGGCCCTTGCTGCATACTCGCCGCGGTGCCGGCTACTTCTTTGGCCCTCTGAACGAACCGGAAGTCGCGGACGCCGGAGACGAGAGTAGTTCTCCGAGGCATCGCGGCAAGCCAACTTCTCCCGTCCGAAAGAGCCATGCTTGATTCCGTACGCGTTCGGCTCACGCTCTGGTACACGGCGGTATTGGCGCTGGTTCTGATAGTTCTCTCGCTGATCACTTATTTTATTTTCTGGCGGAGCACCCTCCAGCGCACCGACGTAAATCTCTCCGAACTCTCCGAAGCATTTCTTACCACTGTCGATGCGGAAGTGAAAGATCAGAGCGGCCCGGATTCGCTCATACTCGCCGGTCAGGTAGCCATCACCGAACATCGCTTTCGCGATCACGTGTTCGCGATCTTTGACGAGTCGGGGAAAATCGTTGTCAGCTCCCCGGATGTTCCGCCCGCAGCCCCGGCGACAGGCTCCTTCGCTGCCGGAGCTTTGTCCTCGCATTCGTTTCAGCGTTTTCTCGATGCCTCATCTCGCACAGAACGACTTTTCGGCAACGTCAAGGGAGGCGAAGATGGCTACCGGGGATTTGCGCGGCATTTTTCCTCCGATGGGAAAACATATATTCTCGTCATCCTGCAATCGCTTCACCCGCAGGAAGAGATGCTCGAAGAAGTCACCTCAACGTTTGCATGGGTCATCCCGATCGCCATTGTACTTGCCAGCGTTGGCGGTTACTTTCTCGCGCGCAAGAGCCTCGCCCCCGTCGTGGCGATGAGCCGCCAGGCTGGGCGCATCGGTGCCGCCAATCTGCACGAGCGGCTGGCGGTACAGAACGACAGGGACGAACTGGGGCACCTGGCGCGTTCGTTCAACAGCCTGCTCGACCGTCTCAGCCAATCTTTCGAGCGCCAGCAGCGCTTCATGGCCGATGCATCGCACGAATTGCGGACGCCGGTTGCGATTTTGCGTGGCGAAGCGGAGGTCGCTCTTTCGCAGCAGTCACGTTCGCCGGAGGAATACCGGGAATCGCTGGGAGTACTTCACCAGGAGGCCGAGCGGCTCACGCACATCGTGGAGGATCTCTTCACGCTTACGCGCGCGGACGCCGGCCAGTATCCGCTCCAGCCTCGCGATTTTTATCTCGATGAACTCGTCGCTGAGTGTGTGCATTCGGCCCGGACGCTGGTGCTCGCAAAAAAGATTTCTCTCAATTTCGAAGAAGCATCCGAATCTCCCATCCACGCCGACGAACCCCTCCTGCGCCGCATGATCCTCAATCTGCTAGATAACGCGATTAAGTACACCGCGGAGGGCGGACGCGTCACTGTGACGTGCAGTCGCGCTGGGGAGGAATACGCTTTGAGCATCATGGATACCGGAGGAGGGATCCCCGCAGATCTGCAGCCACGCATTTTCGAGCGTTTTTTCCGCGCCGACAAAGCCCGTTCCCGGGCGGAGAATGATGGAGGCGGCGCTGGACTGGGCCTGTCCATTTCCCGCTGGATCGCCGAGGCCCATCACGGGCGTTTGGAGCTCACGCGCTCTGACTCGATTGGAAGCACCTTCACGGCTTATCTCCCGGTCGGGCCGTCCCCCTCTGCATCTAGCGGTTAATCTTGCGTTTATGTTTCCTTCGTTAAGGTACATTCATCCTTGCCGCGTATGTGTTCTCGTCCGGCCCAGGAGTCGAGATTTATGAAATCGTGTTGCATCCTCGTTCTGTCGTGGACCTCGGTTGCTGCCCTTTTGTTGTGCTGCGCGGGGATTGCCGCGGCGCAGGAAACGCCAGCTCCCGCGAACCTTGCACCGACAAGAGATGCGCAGCAGGGAGCGCCTGCAGCGCTCCGCCTGACGCTGGAAGATGCTCTTGCGCGGGCCAGGAAGAACAGCACGCAATTTCAAGCCGCACTGACCGACGCCGGGCTTGCCCGCGGGGACAAGAGCTTGGCGCGCGACGCACTGCTCCCCAACGTGAATTACAACACGCAGTATCTCTATACCCAAGGCGATGGGCCGGGCAACCCTGTGCGCTACATCGCCAACAATGCCGTGCATGAATACATCAGCCAGGGCAACGTGCATCAAATTCTGGACCTCACCAGTATTTCGAATTTTCGCCGCGTCTCTGCTGTGGCTGCCGGCGCGCGCGCGAAAGCGGAGATCGCTTCACGCGGTCTGGTCGTAACCGTTTTTCAACGCTATTACGCCGTCGCCGCCGCGCAGCAGAAGCTTCAGGCCGCGGAGAAAACGGCAAACGAAGGCGACCGCTTCTTCAAACTTACACAGGACCTTGAACATGGGGGGGAAGTGGCGCATTCCGACGTCATCAAGGCCGAATTGCAGATGCAGGAGCGCCGGCGCCAATTTCTAGAAGCTCAACTGGGTCTTCTAAACGCGCGGCTTGATCTGGCGGTATTGATTTTTCCGGATTTCAACGACAACTACGAAGTTGCCGACGATCTCCATTCTCCTGTTCCTCTGCCTACGCTGGGCGAAGTTCAGCAGCAAGCCGCCCGTGACAATCCCGATGTCCGCGCTGCTTTGGAGGCTGTTCGCGCAGCCGGCTTTGACGTCACTGGCTCGCGCGCCGGGTATTTGCCTTCGCTGGCACTCGATTACTGGTACGGTATCGACGCCGTACGGTTTGCGACAAATACCGACTTCGACGGCCGGAAGCTTTCGAACCTCGGTTCATCCGCTTCCGCAACGTTGGTTATCCCTATCTGGAATTGGGGTGCCACACAAACCCGCATCAAGCAAGCCGAGCTGCGGCGCTCCCAGGCGCAGCGGGAACTTTCTTTTGCGCAGCGCAAGATCCTGGCTGAAATCAAAGCTTTGTACTCGGAAGCAGAAACAGCGCTGAACGAACTCAGTGGCCTCAATCGCTCCGCCGAGCTAGCCGCGGAGAGTTTGCGGCTCATTACGCTGCGTTACAAAGACGGCGAAGCCACGGTTCTCGAGGTAGTCGACGCGCAAACCACTAACGCGCTGGCCAGCAATGCCTACCAGGACGGTGCGGTGCGCTATCGCGTGGCACTGGCCAATCTGCAAACTCTTACGGGGGTGCTGACGGCTCCATGAAGACTACGATGACGATTTACATTCAAACGCAAAAACTTTCGCTTGTCTCCGTGGCGTCGATTGGCGCCTTGCTCTTCGGCATGAGCGGTTGTGGCAGCCCGGCAAAAGAGCAGGAGCCCGTGGTCACCGTGCAGACATCGCCGACGGAGCAGGCTCCCATTTCGCAGTTGATTTCCGCGGAGGCCGTCGTTTTCCCCGTTCAGCAAGCGGTCATCACGCCGAAAATTACCGCGCCCATCCGCCAATTCTTCGTGCAGCGTGGCAGCCGCGTTCACCAGGGCCAGTTGCTCGCCAAACTGGAAGATAAGGATCTGGCCGCGGCGGCCGAGCAGAGCAAGGGCGAGTTCGCGCAGGCCGAAGCCGGTTATGCCACTACCGTTGGTGCCAGCCTTCCCGAGCAGATGCAGAAAGCCGAACTGGACACCGCTGCTTCAAAGGAGGCCTTTGACGCGCAGCAGAAGGTATATGACAGCCGCAAGCAGCTATTTCAGCAAGGCGCGCTTCCGCGGCGCGATCTCGATTCCGCGCAAGTCGCACTGGCGCAAGCGCGCAGCCAGTATCAACAAGCGCAGAAACAGTTCGACGACCTAAAAAATCTGGGCGAGAAGCAAGCTCTGAAATCTGCTGGCGGCCAGCTCTCCGCCACGACAGGAAAATATCACGGCGCCGAGGCGCAACTGAGCTATTCCGAAATTCGCAGTCCCATCAATGGAGTGGTAACTGACCGCCCGCTTTATCCCGGTGAGCTCGCCACTGCCAATCAACCGCTCCTCACCGTTATGGACATTTCGAAGTTGATCGCTAAGACCCACATCGCGCAGTCCGAGGCGGCCGTTCTTAGAGTCGGCAACCCCGCGGAGCTGAAGGTCGCCGGCCTTGACGATCCTGTGAAGGGCCGCGTAACTCTCGTCAGCCCGGCGCTCGATCCCGGCAGCACCACCATCGAAGTGTGGGTCGAAGCGTCAAAGGCTGATCCCGCATTGCGCCCCGGAATGACCGTCAATCTTTCCATCACCGCAAAAACCGTGAAAGACGCCATCGTCGTGCCCACCTCCGCCGTCTTCAAGAGTCCCGAAGGAGTGGACATCGTTCTCCTCGCGGGTTCGGATGGCCATGCGCATGTTAAACCCGTGCAGATCGGCGTCCGCGCATCGGACCGCACCCAGATTGTCAGTGGGATCAATGCCGGCGATCAGGTGATCTCGTCCGGAGGTTATGCGCTGCCGGACAACACGGCGATCAAGATCGAAGCCCCACCGCCTGCGGAAAAAGATGCCGCCGGCAAGGGTGACAAGGCAGACAAAGCCGGCGGTCCGACGAAGCCCGCGGAAAAGGACAAGGAGTAGACGCGGATGGAGCCAACTTCCGATTCCCTTCGCGCCAAGAATCCCGCTGCCAAGCCGGACGTACCTTGGTTTCAACGCCTAGCGAGCCCTATTTTGTTTTTGATCGTCAGTCTGACCCTGGTGGGCGGATATCTGGCATTTGCGATCCCCGTTTCCGTTTTTCCAAACACGGATTTCCCCCGCATCGTCATTGGCGTGGACAACGGCGTCATGCCCATCGATCAGATGCTCGTGGTGATCACCCGCCCGATCGAAGAAGCCGTCAACAGTGTGCCCGGTTTGCTGAAGGTTCAGTCCATCACCAGCCGCGGCTCCGCCGAAGTCGATCTTTTCTTCGATTGGAATGCCGACATGATTCTGACCTTGCAGCGAGTCGATGCGGTTGTGGCTCGCTTGCAGGCCGAACTCCCATCCACCGCGAAAGTGGAAACACATCGCCTCACCTTTGCCGTGTTCCCCATCATTGGCTATAGCCTGACTTCGGACACCGTTCCGCCGAACCGGCTATGGGAAATCGCGACGTATGATATGAAACCGCGGATCAACCGGCTGGACGGCGTCGCCTCGGTAATCATTCAAGGTGGCCGCGTTCCGGAATTTCAAGTGATGCCCGATCCCGCACGCCTTCTCGCCACCAGCGTCACGGTCACGGAGATACTGGATGCGATTCGCCGCACGAATTTGATTGATTCTCCCGGACTTCTTGAGCATGAGCATCATCTTGTGCTTGGTCTCATCAGCGGGCAGGTGCGCAGTCCCGAGCAGATTGGCCAGATTGTCGTCAAGAATTCGCCTCTAGGCGTGCCGATTCGTCTCGGCGACCTTGCGACGATCGCGCCCTCCGTGGCCCCGGTCTACACCATCGTAACGGCGAACGGGAAACCCGCCGTGCTGCTCAATGTAAATCGCCAGCCGGAGAGCAACACGCTCGACGTGGCCAACGAAGTACACACGCAAATCGAGCAGCTTCGCCCAATGCTCCCTCCCGGAGTTCATCTCGAGCTTTTTTACGACCAGTCCACTATCGTCCACGATTCCATTTCCAGCGTACGTGACGCCGTGCTGCTTGGATTGGTGCTCTCTTCGATCATTCTCGTGCTCTTCTTGCGCGATTGGGGCAGTTCGCTGGTCGCGGGGTTGGTCATCCCGGCCACTCTGCTCATCACCTTCATCGTCCTCAAGTTTACCGGCCAGAGCTTTAATCTCATGACCCTCGGCGGTCTCGCCGCCGCCGTTGGCCTGGTTATTGACGATGCCATCGTCGTGCTTGAAAACATCGTGTTGCACCGCGACGCGGGCCAGAACCGCTCCCAAGCCATCCAGAGCGCGCTGCGCGAATTGACGGTCCCCCTGATCGGTTCGACCATCACGCCGATTGTCGTTTTTCTGCCGCTCATCTCCACGACCGGCGTCACCGGCAGTTTCTTCCGCGCCCTCGCTGTCACCATGACCGTTTCCCTCTTTACCTCGCTCCTTCTTGCGTTGACCTGGACCCCTACGCTCAGTCTGTACTTTGTACGTCGGAAAGACACTGCCGAAGCGCCAGCGCCGTCCCCTGCGGGAGGTCCGAACGCCGCGGCACTTCTCGCCGCCGAAGAAGCGCACCTTTCCGGTTTTTTCGGGCGCATCGTGGACTTTTATGCGCGAACGATGAAAGCGGTGCTGAAATTGCCCTGGGTTCTGGCCGCCAGTTCTGTTGTCATCGTTGTTCTTTCCATTGTCTGCTACCTATCCTTGGGCAGCGGCCTGCTCCCCGAGATGGATGAAGGGGGATTCATCCTGGATTATGACACTCCGCCCGGAAGCTCGCTGGCGGAATCCGATCGCATCCTTCAACACATCGAAAAAATTCTGCATTCCGTACCGGAAGTCGAAAACACTTCGCGCCGCACCGGTCTGCAGCTTGGTCTCGCCGCCGTCACCGAAGCCAACAGGGGCGACTTTACCGTCAGGCTGAAACGCGACCGCAGCCGCGCTATCGATGAAATCATCTCCGACGTCAGGTCCCAAGTCGAACAGACGGAACCCGCCACAAAAATAGAATTCATCCAGGTGTTGCAGGACATGATCGGCGACCTCACCAGCGCCCCCGAGCCCATCGTCATAAAACTTTTTGCGCAGGATGCCAAGCTTCTCGGAGATACGGCTCCGCAGGTCGCGGATACTATCGGTAAAATCCAAATTGGGAAAGCTCACCCGGTTGTGGACATCCTAAACGGCATCGAAAACACCACCAGCGGTCCGGCCGTTACGTATCAGGTAAATCCCGCTGTCGCTGCCCGCGCCGGGTTCACGCCAGAAGAAATCGCATTGGACGCCGCCGCCATTTTGGAAGGCGAGCCTGCGGCGACCCCCGTAATTCTCAACGATCGCGCATACACGATTCGTGTCCGTTTTCCCGAGCAGAGCCGTTCTTCTCTCGAGCGCATGAGCAATACGCTGGTCACCAGTTCCACCGGTCGCACAGCCACGCTCGGCTCGTTGGCCACGCTCATCGCGGAACCTGGGCAAACGGAAATTCGGCGAGAGAATCTTCAGCGTGTTGTTCAGGTCACCGCTCGCCTGGAGGGCGCGGATCTTGGCAGCGGCATCGCTGCCGTTCAGAAAGCTGTCAATGATCTCCATCTGCCTTCGTCCATCCGCGTCGAGTACGGTGGTTTGTACCAGGAGCAGCAGAAATCGTTCCACGATCTAGTCATGGTGTTGTTTCTTGCGCTCTTGCTGTTGTTCGTCGTGCTGCTGTTCGAATTCAGAACCTTCTCGGCGCCCGCCGCCATTCTGGCGTCGGCATTGCTCTCTACTTTTGGGGGCTTGCTCGCGCTTCTGGTCACCCGTACGACATTCAACGTTGCCTCCTTCATGGGTATGATCATGGTCATCGGCATCGTTGCAAAAAACGGCATCCTCCTCCTTGATGCCGAGCATCACTTCCGCGAACTAGGTTTTTCCGCCGAAGATGCCATGATTCAGGCTGGCCGCCGGCGTCTCCGGCCCATCGCTATGACCGCGCTCGCCACCGTCGCCGGAATGTTGCCGTTAGCCTTTGCCATTGGCGCCGGCTCGCAGATGCTCCAACCGCTGGCCATCACCGTCGTCGGCGGCATCCTCAGCTCCATGGTGCTCTCGCTCATCTTCACCCCCGCCATCCATTTCTATCTCCAGCCCAGAAAGGCCGCTCAAGAATAGCCCAAGCCACTTAAAATTTTCGAGCGTGTCTCACCTGTATGAGAGTGGTTCAAGCAATTCCTCGTTTCACATGCTTCTCATTCCCCTGTCATATCCGAGTCATAAATCTGACGTTTACTAACTTTCGCCGGGTCTTCGGAGTGTGCTCATAAATTTGGATGTCCGTCTTCCCTGTGGGAGTGAATGTTTTGTTCGTTCGCTCCAGATCTCCGACTCGGTTCGAAATCAAGATGGAAGGACTAAACATGCGAAGTCTTATCGGTTTCCGGCTCGTTTTCGTCTGCGCACTCTCAGTGGTTTCATCTCTTCTCATCCCCCTTGATCGCATAGCGGCTCAAGAACGCAAGGGCGGGATCAGTGGCCATGTCACGGACAATTCCGGAAGCGTTTTGCAAGGAGCGCGAATTGAGCTGCAACCGGTAGGAACTATCGTCGCTTCCAATATTCAGGGCGAGTTCATCATCAATGACGTCACGCCCGGCACGTTCACGGTCAGCATCACCTACGTTGGCTTCAATCAGTTCACCGAGCGGGTGACTGTCGCCGCCGCACAGATTGCCACCGTCGATGCCAAGCTCGAGGTCGAGTCTCAAAATCTCGAAGTCCTGGTTACTGCGGAGCGCGCCTCCGGTGAAGCCGCGGCCGTAAACCGTGAACTTACTGCTGATAACATCGTGCAGGTGCTGCCCTCGGAAGTGATTCGCAGCTTGCCCAACGCCAACATGGCCGATGCCCTCGGGCGTTTGCCTAGCATTACCATTGAACGTGACGAAGGCGAAGGCAAATACGTCCAGATCCGCGGAACCGAGCCGCGCCTCGCCAACCTCACTATCGATGGCGTCAATACTCCCTCACCGGAATCCGGCGTGCGTCAAATCAAGCTCGATGCCATCCCGGCTGATATCGTCGAGTCCGTGGAAATCAACAAGACCTTGCAAGCCAACATGGATCCGGACGGTATCGGTGGTTCCGTGAATCTTGTGACCAAGACTGCAGGTGAGCGTCCTACCGTCAACATTAGCGGGATGGGTGGATATACCCCCATCATAAATGGCCGCGGCCTCGTTGAAACAGCCGGCACTGTCGGGCAGCGCTTCGGTCCCAACAAGCGCTTCGGCGCTCTAATTGGTGGCACCTACGATTGGAACGGCCGCGGCATTGACGACCTTGAACCTGTACCCGATATTGCTGCATTTCCCGGTGGTTCCTCTGCGCGCTACTTCGAAGCCATCGACATCCGGGAGTACCGCTATTACCGAAGCCGCTGGGGGCTGGCGGGAAGCGTCGACTACAAGCCGTCGGACGGATCGACCATCTATATCCGTGGCCTTTACTCCGACTTCAAGAATTATGGCGACCGCTGGGTCTATTCGCTCACGGACAATACACAAGGTATCAAGCTGCTTGGCTCCAACGGCTGCGCGACCGATCCCACTACTGGGCTCACGACGGCACCCTGCACCGGCGTTCCATCCTTCAACGACCAAATTCGGCGTCCCGATTATGGCATCGGGAGCATCTTGCTAGGCGGAAAGCATGTGCTCACGACCACTTGGTACGCTTGGGATATTTCTGCGTCGCGTTCCCGCCAGATCGGCCAGATCGGTGACCGCACCGCATCTTTCAATGCGGACGGCCTGACCACCAGCTCCTGTCATTATGATCTGGCCAACACCAAGAGCCTCTACCTCCCCCAGTGGACTCCCACTTGCTTCACGGAGGCGTACACCAACCAGAGCAATTTCCCTTTGCACCGCATGCAGACAAACCACGGGCTCACCGCTCAATTGAATCTCCAGGGCTCCGGCGCGGTGGCCAAGCGCTATCATCTCGGATCTCGCCTGTCCACCATCGAAATCGGCGGCAAGTTCCGCAACGCCCATAAGTTCGCCAACACCTTCACGGACAACTTTTCCCCCAGCGGGACGGGAACGCCTCTCCTGTTGTCGCAGTTCTCCAACAAGTTAATAAATAACAATTATTACAACGGAGCATACAAATTGGGCCCTAACCCCAATTTCTTCGATATCTATAACGCGTTCCTCGCTGACAAAAGTGCCAATCCCAATAACTATTCGCTGTCTACCGATACTTCCAGCCAGTTTGACTTAATTGAGAAGGTCAGCGCCGGCTACGTGATGAACACCATCGATTTCAACAAAATCCGCCTAGTCGTCGGTGTTCGCTTCGAGGGCACCAATCTCGATACTGTGACGCCGATTTTCGACGCCAATAACAATTTCCTGGGTAACGCCAAGCTCAACGGTTCTTATGTAAAGGTGTTACCGAGTGCTTCTCTGCGTTTTGCTCTCAA
Organism: Candidatus Limnocylindria bacterium; assembly: GCA_035490055.1. Classification (GTDB taxonomy): domain Bacteria; phylum Acidobacteriota; class Terriglobia; order Acidiferrales; family UBA7541; genus Acidiferrum. Next base: position 92,296 of record DATHIB010000109.1, read on the forward strand.
AAGCGACACAAACCTGCGCTTGGTCTACAGCGGTGGCTTCTCCCGTCCCGACCCGCAGGAAATCGCCCAGGCGGTAAATAAAGATACCTCAGTCACTCCAAACGTAATCTCACTCGGCAATCCCAACCTGAAGCCGGAGACTGCCGACAATGTGGATGTGCTCTTCGAGCATTACCTAAACCCCTTCGGAGTCATCACGGCTGGGTACTTTTACAAGAACCTGGTCGATCCCATCGTGATCCACCAATGTAATCCGCCGACGACCTGTCAGCCTTTTCCGGGTGCCATCGTAACGCAGCCAATCAATGCCGGTAGTGCTTGGATCAACGGTTTCGAAGCTGCCTATCTGCAACACCTCACCTTCCTGCCCGGCGCGTTCGCTGGTCTGGGGATCTCCGCAAACTACGGCTACACCGCTTCTCGCACTTCCTTTGGGCCCGATTTCAGCCGTACGGATCATCCTCGGCTCGTGCGCAACGCACCCCACACCTGGAACGTTAGTCCGACCTATGATCGCGGCCGCGTTTCATTGCGCGTGGGACTTTCCTATAATGCTCAGAATATCGCCGGCTATGGGGACGGCACTTCTCGGCCGACCGGCGACAATTACTTCTATCCTCACCTCCAGTTCGATGCTCAGGGCAGCGTCAAGATGGCCCGTGGCCTCACCTTTGTCATGTACGGGCTCAACATCAATAACGAGGTCTTTGGCTTTTATAACGGAAGTCCCCAATACATGGTCCAGCGCGAGTTCTATAAGCCCACGATCGCCGCGGGTCTCCGCTGGTCGCCACTACATGAAAAATGACCTATCGAGCGTCGCCGTAGCCAAGCACTCTTTGTGCCTTCGCCACGGGCGCCATTTGACACGGCCGCAAAATGCCCCTAGATCAATCTTACTGCATGTGCTACTATACTCTGCAGATAAAGGTGTCCAGTTCTCTCACAGCGGCAGCTTCTCCGCCGCTTTTTTTATTTCAGGTGCCCTTTCTGAGATCAAAATTGTCAGCCCTGGTCGCCTGCGAGGAATTAATCTGACTGCGAGGTTCGTTTTGAAATCCACACTGACGGTGCCGATTCTCATCGCCGGATCCTTTCTTGGCTTTGCCTCCAAACCCGCGATTCCCTCGGGCGCATTCCCGGCTAACGATCAGTCCGCAATTCTCGTCGGCGCCGGCGACATCGCTGATTGCAAAGATCTTACCGGCGCGGAAGCCACCGCCAAACTGCTCGTCCAAATCCCTGGCACTGTGATGTCGGCGACCTCGCCTACCCGGACGGCAGCAAAGAGAATTTCGTCTGTTACGACAAGACCTGGGGCCGCGTAAAATCCCGCACCCGGCCTGCCCCTGGCAATCACGAATTTCATGCTGCCGGTGCCATCCCGTACTTCGATTATTTTGGCGTCGCCGCCCGCGACGCCAAGACCGGCTATTACAGCTACGAACTCGGAACCTGGCACATCATCCCACGGTTCTCGTGCCCGTTCGTTTTGTGGCAAAGTAATGGGCGATGGCTGCATCCGAGAATTCCAGAGCCGGCGGGCGAGTCGCTTTCACTTATCCCAGTTTCGTTCTTTTCCAGCTGGCGCGTTTCTTCATCGTACTTGCCGGGGAGATGCAGTCGGTCGCGGTTGGCTGGCAAGTCTACGAAATCACGAAGAGGCCGCTGGATCTCGGCCTCGTCGGCCTGGCCCAATTCCTCCCGGGCATTTTCCTGTTCCTCGTCGCGGGCCACGCCGCGGATCGCTACGATCGGCGCGTGCTAATCGTCTCTTGTTATTCCGGCTATGCCATTTGCGCGGGCTCCTTGCTCTATCTTGCTTTGCACGGATCCCATTCCGTCTACCCCATCTATGCGGTGCTCGTCTTGTCAGGTGTCGTGCGCTCTTTCAGCGGACCGGTGGGCCGCGCACTCCTGCCGCAGTTGGTCCCTGAAAAAGATTTCGTCAACGCCGTCGCCTGGGCCTCCAGCATCTATCAGTGCGCCATCGTCCTCGGCCCCTCAATGGGAGGGATCGTCTATGCGGCTTCTCGCGGCCCCGCCGCCGTGTACACGCTTTCTTTCATTTCCGCGGCTGCCGCTGCCCTCTCTGCCTTGCAAATCAAGGTGCAATCGATTCCGCGCGATCCGGAGCCGATGAGTTGGAAAACCATGCTCGCGGGCTTTCATTACATCGGGCGCGAAAAACTGATCCTGGGTTCAATCTCGCTGGACCTCTTTGCCGTTCTGCTGGGAGGCGCTGTTGCGCTTCTTCCGGTCTACGCCAGGGAAATCTTGGAAACCGGGCCTTGGGGACTGGGGACTCTTCGCAGTGCTCCGGCGGCAGGCGCTGCAGCCATGGCGATTATCATCGCGCACAAGCCTTTGGGGCGCCGGGCGGGATCGACGATGCTTTGGTGCGTGGCCGGATTCGGCGTCGCCACCATTCTTTTCGGACTTTCCCGAAGCTTGGTGGTTTCCCTGATCGCGCTCTTTTTCGTCGGCGCGACGGACATGGTAAGCGTCATCGTTCGCCAGACGCTCATTCAAGTTGGCACGCCCGACGAAATGCGCGGCCGCGTGAACGCCGTGGACGTGATTTTTATTGGCGCTTCTAACGAACTCGGTCAATTTGAATCCGGTCTCACGGCGCAATGGTTCGGCGCCGTTCGCGCCGTGGTCTTGGGCGGCCTGGGCGCACTCGTCGTGACTGGATTGTGGGCCTGGTGTTTTCCCGAGTTGCGTCGTCCCGGGGAACGCTCTAAGCCAGCAGCCTAGTTCGGCAAATTCGATCTATTTCTTTTTCGCTGGCGCGGGGCCGCTTGCTGGCATCGCCATCGACATGGGAGTCGTGGTGCCCGCCGCAAGCTCGCTCTTTACCGACGCCGAAATTTTGTCCGCGTTTTTTACCAGCACGGTGACCTGCCAGATCTGCGTTTCCGTCAATGGGCCCTTGAATCCCGGCATCCCCGACATGCGAATGCCGTTCTCCACCTTCCAATACGATTCCCACGCGTCGTCGTCCGTCACGCCAGTGCCATGAAAGAGTTGCGGCGGCTCGGGATACATTCCCTGCGCGACCGCGGTCTTGGGTTCGTTCGGGAGGCCGTGGCACACGGCGCAATGCTCCTTGTAAATCTTGGCCCCGGCAATCAAGTTGACGTCATCCGCCGGCACTTGCGGCTCCGGGTGCGGCAACTTATTCAGGTACGCATGTAGTCCCAGCCGCGCAAGCCTCTTCTCAAAGGGCATGGGCGGCGCCGACGTGGCCACTGGCGCGCGCCCCGACGAGAAGTAAAAAAATACGCTCACTGCCATCAACAGCACTCCAACCAAGATTCCCAGCACCAGACCCTTGATCATGTCTCTTGTCTCCCTTTGCCATTTGGCCAAGTTGCTTGGCCGTTCGAATCCCACTTGGATGCCGCGATAGTCTACGTTTTCTCAGCCCTCTCTGCATCCAGCAATTTCGATAGATCCCAGAAATACTCTCCCTCCTCTACTTTACGCACCTCCCAGCCTGCCCCATCCTGGTTTTGCCGGCGGCCCCGCCAATGGTAACCTTTCTCTCCCAAAAACCGTCTTATCTAGGGGTAGGATATAGTTTCCGGCAGGTTCTCCGCACCATCCGGAGCAGCCCTTAGCGTTGATTTGCGAATGTCCTATCTTGGACACACTCGCTCGCATAACCGTAGTACACGACAGGAGCGAACGAATGGGCCAACTCAATTCCATAGACCTTCCCGGGCACGGTCCCCACGGCGCGACGACCGCAGTGCCTTCCAAGCACCGTTGGTGGCTGTGGGTCCTCGTTCTTGGCGTTATCGCCTTTGGTTTCTGGTATTACCGAAACTCGCGGAACGCCAGCCAGGCCGCCTCCGCCACCGCCGCACCCGGAGCAGTGGGCAAGGGCAAGGGAGGTTCCGGCGCAGGTGGACTTGTTGTGCCGGTCGTGGTTTCTACGGCACAGCGCGGCGACCTGCCCGTTTACTTCAATGGCCTGGGCACCGTCACTGCCTTCAACACCGTCACCGTGCGCAGTCGCGTTGACGGCCAATTGGTCAGCATTGCCTTCAAGGAAGGCCAGTTCGTTCACCAAGGAGATCTTCTCGCGCAGATCGATCCGCGTCCCTTCCAGGTCCAGCTTGAGCAGGCGCTTGGGCAACTCGCTAAAGACCAGGCCCAACGCAAAGACGCGGAGGTCAATTTTGAGCGGTACAAGCTCCTCTTCAAAGAGGGCGTCATCCCTCAGCAGCAGCTCGATACTCAGGGTGCATTGGTTGGCCAAGTTGATGGAGCCATTACCTCGGATCAAAGCCAGATTGACAACGCCAAGCTTCAGCTCACCTATTCCCGCATCACTGCGCCGATCAGCGGCCGCATCGGTCTTCGCCTCGTGGATGCCGGCAACATCGTGCATGCCTCAGACACCAACGGACTTCTCGTCATCACCCAGCTCCAGCCGATCTCGGTGATTTTCAGTCTTCCGCAAGATCAGCTTCCTCAGGTAAACGCCAAGCTCCATTCTGGGGTCCAACTTGCCGTCGATGCCTACGACCGCGACGACACCGCCAAAATCGCCAGCGGGAAACTCGAGACCATCGACAATCAGATCGACCTAACCACCGGCACATACAAACTCAAATCCACGTTTACGAACGCGGACAACGCTCTTTTCCCCAATCAATTTGTCAATGTCCACCTTCTCGTCGATACCAAGCACAACCTCACCATCGTTCCCGCGGCGGCCATTCAGCGCGGTCCCCAGGGAACCTACGTTTATGCCGCCGATACTGACAACACCGCGAAGATTCGAATCGTGACCATCGCGCAGACCACCGGCGACAGTGTCGGCTTGAGCGCCGGCTTGAATTCCGGCGACCTCGTGGTTATAGACGGCCTGGACAAACTGCAGGATGGCACCAAAATTAATCCCAGCCCCTCGATCGGCGCGAATGGCGCAGGTCGCAGCACCGCCCCTCCGTCCGCCGGGCAAGGTTCCCCACAACCCGGAAGCCCATCGAAGGGCCATGCCGCAGGGTCCCCGCGATGAATCCCTCTCGGCCGTTCATTCTGCGGCCGGTCGCCACTACCCTCTTGATGGTTGGCGTCCTGCTCGTGGGCTGGGTCGCCTTCCGGCAATTGCCCATCTCTGCCTTGCCGCAGGTTGACTACCCCACAATTCAAGTGCAAACCTTTTATCCCGGCGCCAGCCCGGACGTCATGGCTTCCTCGGTTACGGCGCCCCTCGAGCGCCAGTTCGGCCAGATCCCCGGCTTGAACCAGATGACCTCCACGAGCTCCTTTGGCAGCTCGATTATCACCCTCCAATTCGGCCTGGACTTGAGCATTGACGTAGCGGAGCAAGGAGTTCAGGCCGCCATCAACAGCGCTTCCAATCTCCTTCCGCAAGGGCTTCCCAATCCGCCGATCTACAGCAAGGTCAATCCCGCCGACGCGCCCATCATGACGCTCGCGCTCACTTCAACATCTCTCCCACTCTCCAAAGTCGAGGACCTCGCCGACACCACTCTCGCCCAAAAAATTTCCCAGCTTTCCGGCGTCGGACTCGTCAGCATCAGCGGCGGCCAGCGCCCCGCCGTTCGCATTCAGGCGAATCCCACGGCCCTCGCTTCCTACGGGCTGAGTCTGGAAGATTTACGTACTGCCCTCGGCCAAGCTAATGTCGATCAGGCCAAGGGTACTTTCGATGGCCTGCATCAGGCTTACACCATCGGCGCGAACGATCAGCTCATCTCCAGCGACAGCTATCGCCCGCTCATCATCGCCTATCACAATGGTGCGCCGGTGCGCCTCACTGATGTCGCCAACGTTATCGACGGGGTGGAGAACTCCAAGCAAGCCGCCTGGGCCAATCAGAATCCCGCCGTCATTCTGAATATTCAACGCCAGCCCGGCGCGAACATCATCGCCGTTGTCGACCGCGTGAAAAACCTTCTGCCCCAGCTTAAGGCCGCGCTGCCCGCTTCGGTTCAGGTGGAGATTCTTACGGATCGCACGACCACCATTCGCGCCTCCGTAAGCGACGTGCAATTCACGCTGGTGCTCACCGTGGCGCTCGTGGTAATGGTCATTTTTCTTTTTCTCCGCAGCTTTCGCGCCACCATTATTCCCAGCGTTGCCGTTCCGCTTTCTCTGATCGGCACCTTCGCGGTGATGTATCTCCTCGGCTACAGCCTGAACAATCTTTCTCTCATGGCCCTCACCATTTCCACCGGCTTCGTCGTCGACGACGCTATCGTCATGATCGAAAATATCAGCCGCTACATCGAAGAGGGCGAATCCCCTTTGCAAGCCGCGCTGAAGGGTTCCGAACAAATCGGCTTCACTATCGTTTCGCTTACCGTCTCGCTCATTGCCGTGCTCATTCCTCTTCTCTTCATGGGCGATATCGTTGGCCGCCTCTTCCGTGAATTTGCCGTCACTCTTGCGGTCACCATCCTGGTTTCCGCCTTTGTCTCCCTCACTCTCACTCCCATGATGTGCGCCAAGCTCCTCCGTCATCACAAGAAGCAAGAAGAAGGCTGGTTCTATCGCAAGTCTGAAAATGCTTTTAACTCCGTCATCGCTTTCTACGGCCGCACGTTGCAATTTGTCCTGCGTTTCCGCTCCACCACGCTCCTCGTTACCGTCGCCACGCTTGTCGGCACCATTCTTCTATATATTTACGTTCCCAAAGGGTTTTTCCCGGTGCAGGACACCGGCGTTATTCTGGGTGTTTCCGAGGGCGCGCAAGACATTTCTTTCGCGGCCATGGCCCAGCGCCAGCGGGATTTGGCCGGCGTCATCCTCAAAGACCCGGCAGTCGAGAGCCTTTCCTCCTTCATCGGCATCGACGGCACGAACACCACGCTCAACAGCGGCCGCATCCAGATCAATCTGAAGCCCCTCGCCGAGCGTAAAATCAGCGCTTCGGACGTCATCCGCCGCCTCCAGCCAGAACTTGCAAAAATCGACGGAGTTTCGCTCTTCCTCCAGCCCGTTCAGGATCTGACCGTCGAAGATCGTGTGAGCCGCACCCAATTTCAGTACAGTCTGGAAGATGTTGATCCCAAGGAACTCGCTTACTGGACAGGCCGCTTCATTGAGAAACTGAAAGCACTACCCGACCTTCGCGATGTCGCCAGCGACCAGTTGAACCAGGGCCTTGTCGCCGCACTCACCATCGACCGCGATTCCGCTTCGCGGCTCGGCATTCTTCCCGCCGATATCGACAACACACTTTATGACGCTTTCGGCCAGCGCCTGGTCTCCACCATCTTCACTCAATTGAACCAATATCACGTCGTCATCGAAGTGGATCCGCAGTTCCAGCAGGACCCCGATTCGCTGAAATACATTTACGTAAAATCCTCCAACGGCACGCAGGTTCCCCTCAGCGCGTTCACGCGTTTCGAGCCCGGCGCCGCCGCGCTGGCACTGAACCACCAGGGTCAGTTTCCCGTGGTCACGCTCTCGTTCAACCTTGCTCCCAATGCTGCGCTCGGCGACGCGGTTAACGCCATCAACCGCGTCAAGCAGGATCTGAACATGCCGCCTAGCATCCAGGCTACGTTTCAGGGCACCGCGGCGGCCTTCCTCAACTCCCTTGCGAATGAGCCGATCCTCATCCTCGCGGCGGTGATCACGGTTTACATCGTTCTCGGCATTTTGTATGAAAGCTACATTCACCCCATCACGATTATTTCGACGCTCCCGTCCGCCGGTGTCGGCGCCATACTTGCTCTTCTGATCTGCCGCACGGATTTCAGCGTTATCGCCCTCATCGGAATGATCCTGCTCATCGGCATCGTCAAGAAAAACGCCATCATGATGATTGACTTCGCTCTCGAGGCTGAGCGCAAGGAAGGAAAGGCGCCGCTCGATGCCATCTATGAAGCCTGCCTCCTGCGCTTTCGCCCCATCATGATGACCACGATGGCCGCGTTGCTCGGCGGTTTGCCGCTCGCGCTCGGCACTGGCGTCGGTTCAGAATTGCGGCGCCCGTTGGGCATCACCATCGTCGGCGGCCTGATTCTGAGCCAGTTGCTTACGCTCTACACTACGCCGGTGGTTTATCTCGCCTTTGACTGGCTGGCGCAGCGCTTCTCGTTCCACGTCGGCAACCCCATCGAGGAACCCGCGCACGGATCCGTTCCTGGAGATTGATGAATTTCTCTTCCAACTTTTCTGCGCCTTTCATCCGACGGCCCGTTGCCACGTCGCTCATCACTTTCGCCATTCTCCTTTCCGGTATCGTGGCCTTCCGATTCTTGCCGGTTGCGCCGCTCCCACAAGTCGATTTTCCAACCATTTCCGTCGGCGCCGGCCTGCCAGGAGCAAGCCCGGAAACCATGGCTTCCGCTGTCGCCACTCCCCTCGAACGCCAATTCGGCCGCATTGCCGGCGTCACCCAGATGACCTCCTCCAGCGGTCTCGGTTCGACCGGTATTACGCTCCAGTTCGATCTCAACCGCGATATCAACGCCGCCGCGCGCGACGTTCAGGCCGCCATCAACGCCGCTCGCAGCCAGTTGCCTGCCGATCTTCCCGGCCAGCCCACCTATCGCAAAGTCAACCCCGCGGACGCTCCCATCATGCTGCTGGCCCTGACCTCCGATAACATTCCGCCTGCGCAAATCTACGACGCGGCGGATTCGATCCTCGCCCAGAAGCTAGCGCAGGTCGAAGGCGTCGGCCAGGTATTTACCTGGGGCAGCTCCCGCCCTGCCGTTCGCGTCGAAGTGAACCCTAATCAGCTCAACACCTACGGAATCAGTTTGGATACGATTCGCAAATCGCTCCAGGCCGCCAACGCCAACCTCGCAAAGGGCGCCCTCACCAATCCCAAGCAAACGTGGGCGGTCTCCGACACCGACCAGCTTTTCAAGGCCTACGAATATCAGCCTCTGATCGTCGCGGGACACGTCGGCGCTCCGGTGCGCCTGCGCGACATCGCCGAGGTGGTCGATTCCGTCGAAGATTCCCGCAATTTGGGGCTTTCGGGCGGGAAGCCATCCGTGCTGCTCGCCATCTTTCGGCAACCCGGCGCCAACATGATCGAGACGGTGGATCGCATCACCACGCTCCTTCCGCAGCTCCGTGCCTCCATTTCCCCCTCCCTTCAACTGAGTGTTGCCGTTGACCGTACGACCACCATTCGCGCTTCCGTCCACGACGTGGAAGTCGCGCTCATCATTTCCATCATCCTTGTGATTTTCGTGGTTTTTGCATTTCTCCGGAATGTTTGGGCCACCATCATCCCCAGCGTGGCTGTCCCGCTTTCGCTCATCGGCACTTTCGGCGTGATGTATCTTTGCCACTACAGTCTGGACAATCTCTCTCTCATGGCCCTGACCATCTGTACGGGTTTCGTGGTTGACGACGCCATTGTCGTCATCGAGAACATCTCCCGTCACATCGAAGGAGGCATGAAGCCCTTCGAGGCCGCCATGAAGGGCGCCAGCGAAATCGGTTTTACCGTTCTCTCGATGAGCACTTCGCTCGTCGCCGTCTTTATCCCGATCTTAATGATGGGCGGCGTCGTTGGCCGTCTTTTCCGCGAGTTTGCTGTCGTGCTCAGCGTGGCCATCGCTGTCTCTCTTTTCGTTTCTCTCACCACCACGCCCATGATGTGCGCGCGCTTCCTCCGCCACGAAACGGGCGAACACAACAGGCTCTACCGTTTCTCCGAAAACGCCTTTAACCGTCTTCTCCGGACGTACGATTTCTCTTTGCGCTGGGTTCTTCGCCATCAGTTCCTCATCTTGCTGGTCACTCTCGGTACAGTTTGTTTGAACGTCTATCTCTTCATCCAGACGCCCAAAGGGTTCTTCCCCCAGCAGGACACCGGCCGCATCAATGGCAGCATTATAGGCGACCAGGATCTTTCCTTCGCCGCCATGTCAAAGAAGATGCGCACTTTTACCGACATTGTTTCGCAAGACTCTGCCGTTGACTCCGTAATTTCTTTCACTGGCGGCGGCAGTGGCGGCAGCACCGCCCGCCTGTTCTCCCAGCTCAAACCGCTCAGCGAGCGGAAGCTCAGCGCCGACCAGGTCATCGCGCGTATCCGCTCCAAGACTGCCGGAATTCCCGGCGCAACTCTGTACTTGCAAGCCGTTCAGGACCTCACCGTGGGCGGGCGCGGCGGCGCCGCGCAATATCAATACACTCTCCAGGCCGACAATCTCAACGATCTCACTCATTGGGCTCCCATTGTTCAGCAGCGCCTGGCCAAGATTTCTGAGCTGCGCGACGTCAATTCCGACCAGCAGATGCACGGGCTCGGAAGCGTCATCGTCATCGATCGCGACACCGCCGGCCGTCTCGGCGTCTCCGTGCTGGACATTGACAACACCCTCAGCGACGCCTTCGGCCAGCGGCAGGTCTCCAACATTTACAAAGGCCTCAACCAGTATCACGTCGTGCTGGAAGTCGCGCCGGAATTCCAACCGGGCCCGGACGCGCTCAACTCGGTTTACGTTCCTTCGAAGTCCGGAAAGCTTGTCCCGCTCAGCGCCTTCGCCCATTACGAGCATTCCAACACCGCCCTTTCCGTCAACCACCAGGGCATCTTCCCGGCAATCACCCTTTCCTTCAATCTCGCGCCTGGCGCTTCGCTTGGCCCTGCCGTTCTGCATATTCAGGCTGCCCAGCACGAACTCGGTATTCCCGCGACGGTCCATGCCACATTTCAGGGCACTGCCCAGGCCTACCAGGATTCGCTCTCCAATCAGCCGGTTCTGATCATCACCGCTCTGGCCGCCGTTTACATCGTTCTCGGCATCCTCTACGAGAGTTTCATTCATCCCATCACGATTCTTTCCACGATTCCTTCTGCCGGCATCGGCGCGCTTCTCGCGATTCAATTCATCAAGTCGGACCTGAATATCATCGCGCTGATCGGCATCATCCTTCTGATCGGTATCGTCAAGAAAAATGCCATCCTCATGATTGATTTTGCCGTTCAAGTGGAAAGGGAAGAAGGATTGTCGCCGGTGGAAGCGATCTACAAGGCCTGCTTGTTGCGTTTCCGTCCCATCTTAATGACCACTATGGCCGCGCTTCTGGGCGCCATGCCTCTGGCGCTCGGAGCGGGTGTCGGTTCCGAACTCCGCCGCCCGCTGGGCATCACCATCGTCGGCGGCCTCATTCTCAGCCAGATGCTCACGCTCTTCACTACGCCGGTCGTCTACATTTACATGGACCGCCTGCAATCCTGGATCCAGGGCGCGCGCTCCCACGCCGCCGCACCAGTTCCCGCCCACTCCGACTAAATCGCTGATACCATCTCCGCTTCTCTTTGAAATTTTGGCGCTTGTGAAAGCGCGCTTGCCCCATCCGCCGTTTTTCGCCTGCCTTCCCGGCGCTCGCACCTGCTGATGTCTGACGTTTCTGCTATACTGTCAGACAGAAGAGGGCAGAGTGATGCCTACCCAACGATTCACAGTACGCATTTCAAGCAGTCTTAGCCAGCGGCTTCGTGTTTGCGCCCAATTACGGGGCCAATCTGAATCCGAGGTCATCCGCGAAGCGCTGGAGCACCACCTGCAGAAAAAACTGAAAGGTGTTTCTGCTTACGATGTTTTCAAGGCCGCGGGCTTGATCGGTTGTGCAAAGGGAGCGCCAAAGGACCTCAGCACAAACAAGAAATACTTCAAAGGCTTCGGCGAATCGAAGTGAATCGCGTGCTCGTGGACGCTGGCCCCCTCGTCGCCATCCTGTCGGAGCGCGACGTATGCCATCGCCTCTGTCTCCGCACGCTCAAAAGCCTGTCAGGATCACCCTTTTCTTGCTGGCCCGTCATAACCGAAGCCGCTTGGCTTCTCCGCGCGTATCCAGGAGTCGTGTCATTGCTGCTCCGGCGAGTCAGCGAAGGCATTCCCGCCATGCTTCCATTATCGAGTTTGGAGGCAAGGCCCATCGCCGATCTCTTGAAGAAATACGAATCCATGAGGCCACAGCTCGCCGATGCCTCGCTTGTTCACCTGGCCGATCGCGAATCCATCGACACTATCTTCACTCTCGACCGCCGGGATTTCTCCGTTTATCGCTCCGCTCGCAATCGCCGCTTCCGCCTCATTCCCGATCTCCCCTAACTCCTTCGACGGCTGATTCCAAACTTCTGCGCGGCAGAATCACTCCCCTTCTTTCACTTCCAGGTACCTGAGATTCAACTTGAATTTTTACCCGCAGCGGGGTCATGGTGATAAAAGTACGGTAGCACTCATCGCACCGGCGGCCAAGTCGCGACAGCAGCCTTTTGGAACCAGCGACTCGCAACCCAGAACTAGGGATTGAAAACATTCCTGCTACGCGCTGCCGATCAACCATCCCGTCAGGAAAACCAAAACACCGCCCACAATCACCTGAAACGCCGCCTGCAAAAACGGCGTATCCATATAGCGGTGCCGGATGTAACTGATGACCATCAGCTCGACCGCCACAATGATCACCGCAACCAGCATAGCGACATGAAAATTGCTGATCAGGAAGGGAAGCGTATGCCCAATTCCGCCCGCCGTGGTCATCAACCCGGTCACCCCACCGCGCAGCCACGGAGACCCGCGCCCCGTCAGCGATCCGTCATCGGAAAGCCCCTCCGAAAAGGCCATCGAAATCCCCGCGCCGATCGAAGCTGCCAGTCCCACCAGGAAGGCTTCCCAGCTCTTGTGCGAAGCAAAGGCCGCTGCGAACAGTGGCGCCAGCGTCGACACCGAGCCATCCATCAAACCCGCCAGACCCGGTTGCACCACTTGCAGCAGGAACAGTTTGCGGTGTGATTCATCCTCCGTGGCTTTCGCGCTTGCCGTAAGATGTTTTTCTTCCAGTTCACCCGCTGTCCGCTCGTGTTTTCTCTCCTCATCCCCAAGCTTGTTCAGCAATTCCCTCGTCGACACGTCCGTTGTCCTGCTAGCCGCTCGCGCGTAGAACCGGCTCGCCTCCATTTCCATCAATTCCGCTTGCTTCCTGGCCACCTTCACGCCTAGCGGGCGGACCAGCCATACCGGTCTCCTCTGCAGAAATCCCTTCACGTTTTCCCGCCGGATCAGCGGAATGCGCTCCCCGAACCGCTGCCGGAACATCTCAAACAAACGGTCGCGGTGTCCCACCTCTTCTTGGCGCATCTCTTCAAACATTTCCGCCGTTGCGGGATACTCGTCCCGCAGCGCGTCCGCAAACTCCCCGTAAATCCGCCCGTCTTCCTCTTCCGCGGCGATGGCAATCGCCAGAATCTCCTTTTCCGTCAAATCCTTGAACTTTTTCAGCATCGCTCTCCGTCCTCGAACTTTCTGTGCGGAAGAAGAATCGCACAAACCGAGCAGGGAAGTCATCCGCAGCCCCGAATTCGAACTATGCTTCTCTTATCTAAGCTCGTCGTCCTCGCTTATTGATGCCCCGCTGCGTAGAAAGGGGCAAGATTTCTTCCGGGTGCGCCGTGACCCATCCACAATTCCCACGGGGCTGGACCGGCGCATACCTTACCCTTCTACACGTCCTGTGTTAGATAGGTAGGAGGCGGAGGTATGCTATGCAAGAGAAGTCCGATCTCCCGCAAGGCACCCTGGACTTGTTGAACCTGAAAGTGGTCGCGCTCGGCCCGGTGCATGGGTACGCGATCGCGCAACGCCTGGAACAGGTTTCGCGCGGTGTCGTCCAGGTCCCGCAAGGCTCGCTTTATCCGGCGTTGCACCGGCTCGAAAACCGTGGCCTTCTTGCAGCGGATTGGAGGAAACCGAGAGCGGGCCTGAGGCAAAGTTCTATCGCCTGACCCGCAAAGGGCGGACGCAACTCGAAACGGAAGCCGCGAGCTGGCAGCGATTGATTGAAGCCATCGGGCTCGTCCTCAAACTGTCTGAGGGAGGTGCGAAATGACCTGGTGGCAGCGCCTGTGGCGCCGAACAAAGATGGAAGATCAACTCGAAAAGGAACTGCGCTTCCATCTTGACCAACACGCGAGCGAACTGATCGCGCGGGGCCGCTCCTCAAACGAAGCGCGACGGCATGCCCGCCTTGCTCTTGGCGGTCCAGAACAGGTGAAGGGAAACTGCCGCGATGCGCGAGGCACACGGTGGCTTGAGGATTTGCTACAGGACTTCCGCTATGCAATTCGCACTCTGCGCAAGCAACCGGGGTTTGCCGCCGTCGCCCTATTGACACTCGCTCTCGGTAGCGGAGCAACGACCGTCATGTTCACCGTGATTAACGGCGTGCTACTCAAGCCGCTGCCTTATCCAGAACCCGACAGGCTGGTTACCGTGCACGGCCATACAAACACATGGAATACAGTAGCGTTTGGCGAGCAGCATCTTGCCTACTTTGACTTTCTCGATTGTCAGCGCGAGAGCCGTGCTCTAGCTATGGCGGGCTGGCTCCACAGCAGTGGAGGCACCGTGAATGAGCCCGAGGAACCCGAGTACGTTGACCGCCGCGAGATCTCGTCCGAACTATTTTCCGTCCTAGGCGTTACCCTCTGGCGAGGGCGCGCCTTCCTGCCCGAAGAAGACCGGCCGGGCACAGCGCCGGTGATCATTTTGGGCTACAGTTTCTGGCAGCGCCGCTTCGCCGGAAACCCAGCAGCAATCGGTAGGTCAATTGCTTTCGAAGGAAAGCGCTATACCGTTGTCGGCATCGAGCCCCCAGGTTTCCGGCTGGACGGAGAAGAGGCGGATGTGTTTACTCCGCTCGGTCAAAACACTGCAGGATATCTGCGTAATCGCCGCCCACATCCCGTTGGAGTTGTGGCGCGGCTACAGCCCGGTGTGACGCTGGTCCAGGCACAAAAGGAACTGGTGCTGATTGGCGGTCATCTGTCTGAGCAATATCCGGATACCAATGCGGGCCGCGCCTTTGAAGTGCAGCCGCTTCGTCCAGAGATCGGAGATGTCCGGTCCACGCTATGGTTGCTCCTGGGTGCGGTCAGCCTGGTGCTTTTGATCGCGTGTACCAATGTGGCCGACTTCAATTTGGGAGTCCTTTCCCCTTCTACTCTACAAGCGCTTTACCGTGCCTTTTCCACACCGGGTGTGCGACAAATTTGTAGGTGGATGTTGTGTTTTTCTTTTTTTGGGCTGATAATCTGAATGAGTATAGACATTCAGATAGGAGGCTCCGTGAACCAATCGCTGCACGATCTGGAGTTGCGCCGGAAAGACCTGTTCC
>DATHIB010000110.1:0-23230 GCA_035490055.1 Candidatus Limnocylindria bacterium
TTGCTATACCTGGCGCTGCGTAACGCCTCAAAGAAATGGACGATGCCAGTACAGAATTGGACTGCGGCACTGAACCGCTTCAGCATTCTGTGGCCGGATCGCATGCCGGCAGCGGAGCGTGTATGACAGCCTGGGCCAGACCTGCACGGGGGAACTCAGAACAAAGCTGTGGAAATGCCGGAGCTATGGAAAGCCAACACCGGGCTTTCCACAGCTCCGGCGACGGGTTGTTTTACTGGAACGAAAAAGGAATCAAAAAGGAATCAAAAAGGAATCAAAAAGGAAAAAAACCGAAGGCCGTTTACACAAAAGTCTTTACACCGCCTTAATGACCCTATCTCTCGATGAGTTCTTGCGCCGCTTCCTGTTGCACCTGCTCCCGGAAGGTTTCGTGCGCTTCCGCAACTTCGGCTTCCTGGCCAACCGCAAACGTGCCACCACCTTGCCACCTTGCTTCCAACTGCTCAGCGCGGCACCGCTAACCGAGCAAGAGGCCTCCACCGCCGGTCCGAGCGATCTTTGCTCTTGCCCCAAGTGTGGTGGGCCGATGATGGTCGTCGAAAGACTCACCGCTGCTGAAATCCAACTTCGTTCTCAAGCAATGGTCAGGGCTGCGGTATGAAGCGACTCTCTCCAATTCGAAAGTGTTTTTCCACCCGCTCCGTACCTCTCTGTGCTTTGCCTCGGAACGGACCTCCTTTCCAGCCCTTCAACCACACACCCTTCAGGATCCTCTTTCGCATTCAGCCACCTTCCGGGCTCATACTGTCACGTGTCGCGCTCTGCGGCACAGCCTCGGCACAGCTTGACGCCGCTCTTTCCCACCATTGAATTTGCATAGGGCCCGCGTCCGCCGCAAATCGCGGGCGGCATCCTTCAAGTCGTTGTATCGAAAGCGCGCGAAGACACCGTGCTCGTACAGGCGCCTTGCTCCCTCGCGCTTCCGATATAACCCTAAGACTTACGAGGAACTTGCCGAGAAACTCCTCTCAGTTGTTCTCACCACAAAACGCCGGCGCATTCGCGCCCAACGATCCGCATCCTCGCTGAATTTCGTCCTCGATCAGCTTGCACGAGTTTTGCGCGTTGCACGGCGGATGTGTTGCCGGCGATACTTGAAGGCACCGCCTCACCAACTCATTCGCCACCTGCTTGCCCACCGTGTTCGCGCAACTCTTCCCCGAGGAATCCCCCGCGCCTAGCTCATTTCCCGCCTGCACCAGGAACTCCCCGTTGCAACCTCGATCCACCCAGACGCCCCTGCGATCGTAACCCCAGGTCGAGCCTTCAATGCATCGCGCCATGCCTATCTGTCTCGTCAGTTGCACTTTGGCCCCCTGCGTATCCGCGTCGCAATAATTCTTTCTCCCGTCGAACGAAGCGCAGCTTATCTTTTCGCTCTTGCCCCCGGCTTTTCCGGACCCGGCCGGATGCCCCGGAACGCCCACCACAAAATCCGCCTCGCATCCTTTATCTACCCATATCCCGCGACTATCGTGTCCCCAAGAGGAGCCTTCCTTGCACTTCGCGTCGCTCCGTTGTTTCACGAGCTGCACCCCGTTGCTGGCATCCGCCGGACAAACTTTTCGCCGGCCATTATCCGACGTACACGTTATCGTTCCTCCACCACCCTCGCCGCGGTCTTCTCCGCGTCCCAAAGTAAACTCACCGCCGCATCCCTTATCCACCCAGATTCCTTCTTCGTCGTAGCCCCACGACTCGTCCTGTTTGCACGGCGCCTGGCTACGCTGCCGCACCAGCCGCGCGCCATGCCTCGTGTCCGCCGTGCAGTAGTGCTTCACTCCGTCATCCGATGAACACGGAATGATCTGGCCCTGGCGCTCCTGCGGTGCCTGTCTGGCCAATGCCCCGCGGCCAAAGGGGGAGAGGGCCGCCACCAAAACAAAAATACACCGGCAAATTCGCATGCGATTCTCCTGCGATTGTTTGGGCGGGAAAGAGGAGGCGAGTGCGCCATCTTTGTTAAACGTGCGAACCCTGCCGGGGATCCATAGCGCCTCGCTAGGGCTGGGTAGACCGGAATTTTCATTTTGACTTCCTGGCCGACCGATAACGTAAAGGCAATCCCGCCAACATGCAATGCTCCAGTCAAGTTTTTTGAATGCAGGGCCTTTCTGACGGCCGCGCCAAAATCTCAAGGCCAAAAACTGGCGCTTCTCCCATTGTCCCTACCGAAAATTCTGCGCAGCTTATGCCTGCCTGCGGCAAGCGAGCTGGATTCCTGTGCAAAATGGGCTAGGCTTTCTGGGCCTGGCGGCGGAGGAATGTTGGCACGTCCAAATCGTCGGCCAGAACATCCTGGCTGACTTCACGGACGTTCTGCTGAACCTGGTGGACGACGTTCGGCAAGGTCTGCTGCACCGGCGGATCCGGCATTTCGCGTCCGGCCTTCCAGGTCTTCGGCAGGAAGGAAGGCTTCTGGTGGATGTTTTTCTTGTTGGCGTCCTTGAAGCCCGCAGCGATGACGGTGATCTTCACGGAGTCCTTCATGTTGTCGTCCTGCACGGCACCGAAGATGATGTTGGCATTTTCATGAGCGGCTTTCTGAATGACGCTCGAGGCTTCGTGGACCTCATGCAATGTGAGGCTGGAGCTGCCGGAAATGTTGATGAGGATGCCCTGCGCGCCCTGGATGGAGTTGTCTTCGAGAAGCGGACTGGCGATGGCGCGGTTCGCAGCATCGACGGCGCGGTTCGTGCCGGTAGCCACAGCAGTACCCATCACGGCGTAGCCCTGGCCATGCATGATGGCTTTCACGTCGGCAAAGTCGCGATTGATGATACCCGGCACGGTGATGATGTCCGAGATGCCCTGCACCGCCTGACGAAGGATGTCGTCTGCGATGCGGAAGGCGTCGAAGAAGCTCGTGCCGCGCTCGACGGTTTCCATCAAACGCTCGTTGGGGATCACGATGACGGTGTCGACTGCGCCGATAAGCTCCTGAAGGGCCTGCTCGGCTTGCAACATGCGGCGCTTGCCTTCGAAGGCGAAGGGTTTCGTCACTACGGCAACGCTCAAGGCGCCCAATTCGCTGGCGAGAGAAGCAACCACAGGAGCCGCACCGCTGCCGGTGCCTCCGCCGAGACCGGAGGTGATGAAAATCATGTCCGAGCCTTCCAGGGCTTCGATGATTTTCTCCGTGTCTTCGAGCGCCGCCTTACGACCGACCTCGGGATTGGCGCCCGCGCCGAGACCCTTGGTGAGTTTCGCGCCAAGTTGCAGCTTCACCGGCGCCTGCGACAGTTTCAGCGCTTGTAGATCCGTGTTAGCAGTGATGAATTCCACGCCTTCGAGCTTGGCGCGAATCATGCGGTTCACCGCATTACAGCCGCCCCCGCCGACACCGATTACTTTGATCTTCGCCGGCTGAAGCTCTTCGCTGAAGCTCATCCGGATTCCTGCCTCTCTTGTTGTCATATCTTCCCCAACCTTCTCCAGTTTCGCTTGCGGCTCTCGGGCAGGGTCACGAGGCGCCCGCGAACATGGCTTTCAATTTTGATACAAGGTTTCCCCCGCGCTGGGGCGCGGAGCGCCGCGCCTTCGCGCCACACAGAACGAGTCCGACTACGGTTGCATATTCCGGCTGCGCCACCTGTTCCGGCAGATCAGCCAGGCCTTTTGCTTCCGCGATGCGCATCGGCAGATGGAATGACTCCTCGGCAAGTTCCAGCAACCCGTTGAGCCGCGCGCCGCCGCCCGCCAAGACAAATCCGGCGGGGATTTGGCCGTCAAGCCCGGCGCGCTGCAAATCGTCGCGGATCAGCGAAAGCAATTCCATGGCGCGCGGCTCGATAATGTCTGTCAGCATGTGCGCAAAGATGTTCCGTGGCGGACGGTCGCCTACGCTGGCAATTTCGATCGCACCGTTCCCCTTCATGAAAGCGGACGCGGCGCAGCCGTGGCGGCGCTTGATTCTTTCTGCTTCGGGTATCGGGGTGCGCAAACCGACGGCCAGATCATTCGTGAAGTGATCGCCGCCAATCGCAACCGCGCTGGTGTGACGCACCACGCCGCCGCCGAAGACAATCAATTCGGTCGTGCCGCCGCCGATGTCCAGCAGGCAGCAGCCGAGATCGCGCTCGTCCTGCGTCAGGCAAGATTCCGCGGAAGCGAGCGGCTCCAGGACCGTATCGCTGATGAGGATGCCGGCCTTGTTCGCGGCGGTGACCAGATTCTGGGTCGCGGCAACGGAGGAAGTGACCAGGTGGACGTTGACTTCCAGCCGCTGGCCGACCATGCCGATGGCGTCGCGTATGCCATTCTGTGCATCCACCATGAATTCGTGCGGAAGGACATGCAGGACCTCGCGGTCTTCCGGAAGCGAGATATCGCGGGCCGCATCCACGGCGCGGCGCACGTCTCCGCGCTCGATATCTCGCGGACGCTGTCCCAGGGTGATGCCGCCGCGGCTGTTTACTCCTCGCACGTGGCCTCCGGCCACTCCGATCAGGGCCTCTTCCACTGGAACATTCGCCACGCTCTCGGCCTCTTCGACCGCGCGGCGGATGGAACTCACGGTGGAATCAAGATTGACGATCAGGCCCTTGCGCAAGCCCTTGGACTCGGCCGCACCGAGCGCCAGAAACTTCACGAGTCCGCCATCGACCTCGGCGATCAGCACGGAGGTTTTCGTGCTGCCGATGTCCAGTCCAACCAAGTATTTGTCTTTCTTCGCCAAGCCGCCGCTCCCGCCAGGAATCTATTTTGTTCTTGCGACGGCCGTGCCCGCGCTGGCGTCGGGGTTCACGACCACTTGCCGCGAATACTGCAAATCGATCGACTGCACGCGGCCGGCATTTGCCTGCCACTGCGAAAAATTGTCGACCAGCATCTTGTACTTGCCGGTGAACTCACTCGAACCGAAGTGAATGGTCACGGCCTGCGCATCGTTGGCGCTCGCCAGCCCGGTCATCACCACGCGCAGATCTTTCGGGTTGGAAAGGTCGACCTCACTAACACGATCGGACGAGCCGCCGCGCACGAGATCGACATCCTTCATGAATTCCTCGTACGTCTGCATGCGCTTTTCCCGCTGGTCTCGGAGCAGTTCTTCCGAAACGCCGGTGACGACCGGAAAATGCAGATCTTCGCCCCGCGGGCGGTCGAGGATGACGCCGTGCGCGTCAATCAGCGCCAGTTCGGCGCCGTTCCGAGCAAAGGCGACGGGAGTGCGTTCGGTCAGCTCGACGCGAAGGCGATTCGGCAGGATGCGCTGCACGCTGGCGGACTCGACCCAGGGAATCTGTTCCAGTTGACTCCGGCGGGCGTCCAAGGGGACGCGCAAGACACTCCGGTTGCGGTCGTGGACAAACTGCTGGAGCACCGCTTCGCGGCTGACGATGCGATTGCCGTTCAATTCGATCTGATCGGGCTTGAGCAGCAGCACGGTCGGCGAATATAGAAGAAACTGCATTCCGTAGACCGCCACGGTCACACCAGCAACGCCGGCACAACTCAAAACCAGCACCCGCCGATAGAACGACCAGCCGCGCCCGCTGAATTTCTTGCGGCGGATTTCAACCGGCTTCTGGCGGCGCAGGTAACGCGGTTCATCGTCGGCAATCAGCTCCGGCCGGTAGGAATCGGCATCTGCCGCCGCAGACGCGTTCCGCGGTATGGCTTTCACGCGTTCCAAACGACCACCTCGTTCTCCAGACTTACGCCGTAAGTTTTCTGCACGCGTTCGCGCACATCCGAGATCAGCGTCAGCATGTCTCTGGCGGAGGCATGGCCGGCGTTCACAAAGAAATTGGCATGACGGTCGCTGACGCAGGCGTCGCCCACAGACAGGCCCTTGAGCCCCAATTCATCGATCATGCGGCCCGCCGAGGCACCCGGAGGATTTTTGAAGATGCAGCCGGCGCTTTTCTGGCCGAGCGGCTGGCTGGAGCGCCGTTTTTCGTTGCAGATACGAATACCTTCGAGGATTACTTTGAACGGTTTGGAGGGTAGTTCCAGTATCACCGCGAGCATCATATCATCCGGGGCAAAAGAAGTGTGCCGGTATTCGAAAGAAATTTGGTCGCCTCGCAGAACTTCGATTTTTCGGCCAGCCGCCCGGTAGAGCTTCACTTCGCGGACATAGCTGCCAATCTGCATACCGTAGGCCCCGGCATTCATGCGCAGAGCACCCCCGACGGTGCCTGGAACACCGATGAGTCCTTCCATCCCACCGAGGTTATTCTTCGCGCAAAAGGTGATCATGCGGCCAAGGTCTGCCGCGGCGTCAACGTGCGCAAAGTTGCCGTCGAGCACGACATCAGGTTCCGGACGGACGAGTTGCAGGACCACCCATGGCAAGTCCCCATCACCGACGAGCAGGTTCGAGCCTCCACCGAGGAACTTATGCGGAATGTGGTTCGCATCGAGAAGTTTCAGGAGATCGGGAAGTCTTTCGTGATTTTTGATGCGGAGCAGGTCCGCCGTCCCGCCGATGCCCAGCGAAGTAAGGCCGGCAAGGGCAGTGCCCTGCCGTAGCTCAACGCGGATCTCCGCGAGTTTGGCAACGATCCTGGGATCACGAATGCGCATGATGCGTCGGATGCTCCGTTCCCAGCAAAAGCATGAATTCATTGCTCGCCCGGCTGATGTTGCCCGCGCCGATGGTAAGGACGGCGTCCCCGGGACGCGCTTGTTTCAGCAGGTACTCGATCCCTTCCTGCATCGAACGAAAATAGTGGACGTTCTTGTGACCGGCCTCGCGAATGGCGCCCGCAAGCGTTTCACTCGTCACGCCCGGGATGGGCGCTTCGCTGGCCGCATAGATATCGATCAGCACGAGAATATCCGCTTGATTGAACGCGCGGCAGAATTCATCCCAAAGGTGCTGGGTGCGGGTGTAGCGATGCGGCTGAAAAAGCACGAGCAGGCGATTGAACTTGCAGCCGCGGGCCGCAACGAGCGTGGCGCGGATCTCGACCGGGTGATGACCGTAGTCATCGATCACCGTGATGTCGTTAACTACACCCTTGATGTCAAAACGGCGGCCCACGCCAGCAAATTTGACGAGGCCTTTGCGGATCAGGTCAGCAGGAACGCTTAAGTACAGCGCGACTGCTGCGGCCGCCGCGGCGTTGCGGACATTGTGCATGCCCGGCGGATGTGTCAGCCGAAACAAACCGAGATCTTCACCTCTGTAGGTCAGCCGGAATTCGCTCTCCAAACCTTCCAGCTTCACATCACCGATCACCAAATCGGCCTGGCTCGAGGTTCCATAGGTGATGATGGGACGCTTCACGCTGGGAATGATCGCCTGCACGTTAGGCTCATCGATGCATAGAATCACCGCGCCGTAAAACGGCACGCGATTCACAAACTGGATGAAGGCGCCCTGAATATCTTCGAGCGAGGAGTATTGATCGAGATGTTCGCGATCGATCGTAGTTACCACCGCCACTACCGGCGCGAGCATGAGGAAGCTGCGGTCGCTCTCGTCCGCTTCCACCACAAAATATTCGCCTTTCCCGAGCCGCGCAGTCGTGCCCGCCTGGTTGACTTTCCCGCCGATCACAAACGTGGGGTCAAGATGCGCGGCCGCCAGCACCGAAGCAACGATCGAGGTCGTAGTCGTCTTGCCGTGCGCGCCGGCTACGGCGATTCCGTATTTCAAACGCATCAGCTCCGCAAGCATCTCCGCGCGTGGTATCACCGGAATTTTCATTTTGTGCGCTTCGATGACTTCGGGGTTATCTGCCTTCACGGCCGAGGAAGTCACGACAACGTGCGCTCCATCAGCATTGGAAGCCTTGTGACCCTCGTAAACTGTGGCGCCGAGATTCTGGAGGCGCTCGGTGATCGTGGAAGGCTTGGTGTCCGAGCCGGACACGGAATAGCCGAGAGTCAGGAGCACGTCGGCGATCCCGCTCATGCCGATGCCGCCAATACCGACCAAGTGAATCCGTTGAAAATTGCGGAAAGAGCCCATCATGTGCTTGCCCTCTGCCGATTTCCTTGCACGTTCGCGGCCTCTTCGATGAGATTCACGATGTCACGCGCGGCAAAAGGGCGGGCAAGCCCGCGCGCGGCGGTTGATAGTTTTTCGATCTCTTGGGGCTGGTTGAGGAGAGAGAAGATTTCGCCGGTTAGGCTTTCGGCCGTGAGTTCCGCTTCAGAAATCAGGCGGCCGGCGCCCGCGCGGGTCATTTCCTGCGCGTTGCGCAATTGGTGGCTGTCGGTCGCCCTTCCGAAAGGGATGAAGATGGCGGCCCGGCCCGCAGCAGCGATTTCCGCTGCGGTGATGGCTCCTGCCCGGCAAACAATCACATCTGCCCAGGCAAAGCGTTCCGCCATGTTCGTGAGGAAGGGGACAACCTCCGCGTTGATTTCGCGCCCCGCATAAGCGGTACGTACAGCATCATAATCGCGTTCGCCGGTCTGATGCACGATAGCCAGTTCATTTTTTCGGGCGGCGAGGCGGTCCATGGCATCGACAAATACCCGGTTGATCGGCAACGCTCCCTGGCTGCCGCCGGTGACGAGCAGCCGAAACGGCTTTCCCGGCCGCCGCGGTGAGATGGCGAAGAACTCCGAGCGCACGGGGCAACCAGTAACGACCGCCTTTTTTCCCCACTCCCGTGCAGAAACTTCATAGCCCGTGGCAATTCGTGTAGAAATTCTCGCCAGCACCCTGTTCGTGAAGCCCGGCTCGGCGTTCGGTTCGAAGATGACATTGGGGACGCGCCCCAGCCAGGTGGCCAGCAACATGGGTCCTGCGGCGTATCCGCCGACACCAAACGCGGCGACAGGTTTGTGCTTGCGCAAAACGCGCCGCGCGTCGAGCATCGCCGGAGCGAGCATCGCCAAATTCCTAAGCAGCGTGGCGCCACCCTTGCCTTTCAAGCCCGCCACCCGCAGCGTTTCCAACGGCAGTCCGGCCTGCGGCACGAGCTTCGTTTCGATTCCGCGTTGCGTTCCCACCAACACGACTTCCCTTTCGTTACCTCTCGAAAGCCATTCCTGCGCAATGGCCAGCGCCGGAAAAACATGTCCGCCCGTGCCGCCGCCTGCAATCAGCAATTTCACTGGCAGCGCTCTTGCCGAGCAGTGGCGCAGCATGCTGCGCCACTACAACCGAAATTCTCCAGGCGTGAGTCTGGTACCTTCACGCTTCTGTCGCCTGCTGCGAAATATTCAGAAGCACACCGGTGGCCAGCAACATGACCAGCAAACTCGATCCTCCATAGCTGATGAAAGGCAGCGGTATCCCTTTCGTCGGCACCATCCCGAGCACGACCGCAAAATTAATTAGCGCCTGGCACAAGACCATCGCGGTTATTCCCAGCGCCAGCAGCCGCCCGAATCCGTCCGGGGCACCGAACGCAGCACGCATCCCTCGCCAGCCATAAACTACAAAAAGCGCAATCACGATCATCGCTCCGATAAAACCAAGTTCCTCGCAGATGACGGCATAAATAAAATCCGTGTGCGCCTCCGGCAAATAGAAGAGCTTTTGTTTGCTCTCCATCAGGCCTACGCCCGTGAAGCCACCCGAGCCGACGGCAATGAGCGATTGAAGCAACTGAAATCCGGCGCCTTGCGGATCGGAATCCGGGTGCAGGAAAGCGGTCAATCGGGCTTGCCGGTACGCCACCTGCGTGATGAGCAGATACACGATGGGAATCGCTCCAGCGAGCCCCACCGCGAGCCACTTCCACGAGAGACCTCCAACGAAAAGAATGGCGGCGGCCACAACGAGAATATCGATGGACGTCCCAAGGTCAGGTTGCAGCAAAATCAATGCGACAAAAACCAGAATGGGAGCAGCCGCCGGAAGAATCGTCCTCCAGAAATCTTCCTTGTGGAATTCCATGCTGGCCTTGTTGCGGCGCCTGTGATCCAGAAACCACGCCAGATAAAGAATCGTGGCGAGTTTCGCCAGTTCCGACGGCTGGATGCCCACCGGGCCGAATTTGATCCAGCGATGCGTGGCATGGGACTTGTCGAGGAAAAAAGTGCCGACGAGCAAGAGCAAGACGACGCAAACTACGGGATAGATGACAGAGGGTTCGCGCAGACGCCGATAGTCCGTCTTCATCAAAGCAAACATCCCCAAAAGGCCGATGAAGAGCCATGCGGCCTGACGGACGAGAAATATATAAGAGTGGCCGTACTGCTGTTCCGCCGTGACTGCGGAGGCGCTGAAGATCATCACCGCACCGAAGAGACACAGCGCCAGCGTCACTCCAAAGAGCCAGCGGTCATTCTCCAATCGTCTCGGCACGTTCTCTCACCCTCTTCCAGAGGTTGTACTCGCCGCTTGCCGCTCCAATTGATGCACCAGTTCTTTGAATACGCGGCCGCGGTGTTCGTAGTTCTGAAACTGATCGAAGCTGGCGCATGCCGGAGCAAGGAGCATCACGTCGCCGGGCCTGGCCGCATGCGAGGCAATTTCCACGGCGCGCTCAATCGTCCCGGCGTGCTCGATGGCCACGCTGCCGCTGATCTGTTTTTCAATTTTCTCCGCGGCCGCGCCGATCAGCAGCGCAAGAATGGCCTTCTCACGCAACGGCCTTTGCAGCACGGTGTAGTCGCTGCCTTTATCTTTCCCGCCCAGAACGATCAGGATTCGCCCGGGAAAAGCATCCAGTGCTTTCAGCGTGGCATCGACGTTGGTGGCCTTTGAGTCGTTGTAATAGCGCACGCCTCCGACCTCCGCGACAAATTCCAGGCGATGCTCGACGCCCCCGAATGACCGCACCCCTTTCGCGATAGCCGCGGGTTCGGCGCCAGCGAGACGCGTCGCCGCCACGGCCGCAAGGACGTTTTCGACGTTGTGGCCACCCGCCAGCGGAATCTCCTGGAGATTCAATACCACCTCTTCTTCGCCTTCATGGCGAAACACAATTTCGTTTTCCCGCACGAGCGCACCTTGCACCACGCGCTGCTTCCGGCTGAACCAGTACACACGCGGCCTGGCAGGTGCCAGGGAATTGGTCGCCGGATCATCCGCGTTCAGCACCGCGCAGTCCGCTTCCGTCTGATTCTCGAAGATGCGCGCTTTGGCGCGGCCATACTCTTCGAGCGTGTGATGCCGGTCCAGGTGGTCGGGCGTGAGATTCAAAAATACGCTGATGTTGGGGCGAAATGTTTCAATCAGCTCTAGCTGAAAACTGCTCAACTCCGCCACCGTGATGGTGTCGTCGCTGGTCTGCTCCACTCGCGAAATCAAGGGAGTGCCGATATTCCCGGCGAGAATGGTGGAAAAACCAGCGCCTTTCAAAATGTGTTCGATCAAGGAGGTCGTCGTCGTCTTCCCGTTCGAGCCGGTGATCCCGATCAAGCGTCCCTCCAGGAAACGGCCCGCCAGCTCCACCTCGCTCCAGATAGTGACACCCTTCGCGCGCGCGGCCTGCAGCAAGGGGGCATCGGCGGGCACGCCAGGGCTCGGAACGATGAGGTCCTGTTCGCGAAATGCATTTTCCCGGTGGCCGCCCAGCTCCAGGCTTACGCCCGCAGTCCGGAGTGGCGCGATCGCTTCGCCGATTTCGTTTTCCGTGCGCGCATCCGCCGCCGTCACGTTCGCGCCCCGCGCGGCGCAGAAGAGCGCGGTGGCCACACCCGTCCTGGCCAGTCCCACGACCAGCACGCGCTTGCCCCGCAACTCGAACGGATTTGCCATTAATCTCGCAAAATTCTTTAACCGGAATGCTTCACTACCTCAACTTCAACGTCGTCAGCGCAAACAGCGCAAAAACCAGCGCGGCGATCCAAAAGCGCACGATCACTTTCGATTCGCTCCAACCGAGCAGTTCGAAATGATGATGAATGGGCGCCATGCGGAAGATGCGCTTGCCGCGCAGTTTGAAGGAGCCCACCTGCAGAATCACGGAAAGCGCTTCGATGACGAAGATACCGCCGACGAAAAAGAGCAGGATTTCCTGCTTGATGATGACCGCAATGGTGCCCAGCGTTCCGCCCAGCGACAACGATCCAACGTCGCCCATGAAGATTTCGGCGGGATGCGCGTTGTACCAGAGAAATCCGAGCGATGCCCCGACGAGCGCGCCGCAGAATACCGTTAGCTCGCCGACGCGCGGGATGTACTGAATCTCGAGATAAGTGGCCCAGCGGTAGTTGCTGCTCACGTAGGTCAAGACCGTAAGCGCGCCAGCAGCGATCACGGTACAGCCGATCGCCAGGCCGTCAAGCCCGTCCGTCAGATTCACCGCGTTGGAAGAACCCACAATGACGATTGCCGTGGCTACAAGAAAGGGCAAAAACGCGAGCGGCCAGAGGTGCCCGGAAAAATGAGATTGACCGAGCAACGAGTGAATCACAAGATCGGGATGGAATCGCTTCAAGAAGGGAAAGACGAACTGCGTCGAGTAAGCGCTGTTGGTGGCCAGAACAAGAAGAACGACGCCGACGATCAGGCTGACGAAAACCTGGAAATAGATTTTCTTCTTCGCCGTGAGACCCAGATTGCGCTGCTTCGAGACTTTCGCATAGTCATCGATGAAGCCAATGACGGCAAAACCGAACAGCGCGAATAACGATAGCAGGATAAACGGATTGGTCAGATCCGCCCAAAGGAGAACCGGCACAGCCGTGGAGATTACGATGAGCACGCCCCCCATGGTTGGCGTGCCCGCCTTCTTTTTGTGCTCCTGAGGGCCCTCCTCGCGAATGAACTGGCCGATTTGCAATTCGCGGAGACGCCGGATGAGCCAAGGCCCGAAAACCAGAGCCAAGAACATGGCCGTGAGACTCGCGTACACGGTTCGCACGGTGATGTAACGAAAAACATTCAGCGGGCTGAAGTAGCGCTGCAGCGTGTGGTAAAGGAGGTAGTAAAGCATCTCAGTGACGTACCTCCTGACCCATAATTTCGCCGGGCGCAGCGTGCCGCGCGATCAGCGACTCCACAATCTGCTCCATCTTCACGCCCCGCGAGCCTTTCACCAACAGCACGTCGCCGGACACGATAAAGCTCTCCAGAAATTCGCCGGCTTCCTGCGGCGTTGCGAAGAATTTGGCGCGTTCGCGCGGGAGCCCAGCAGCCACGGCTCCTTCCACGATCTGTGCCGCATCACCGGCAACGCCGATGATCCAATCGATCTTCCCGGTCTTTGCAGCGAACTGCCCCGCCTCGCGATGTAGTTCCGGTGAAGCCGAGCCTAGCTCGCGCATCTCGCCGGCGGCGAGGATGCGCCGACGGAAATTCGGCGTCGCCGCCAGCAATTCCGTCATGGCCTGCAACGCTGCGGGACTCGAGTTGTAGCTGTCGTTGATGAGCGCCGCTCCATTCGAAAATTGCAACAGTTCCCCGCGCATCGCCGGCGCGCGCAACGAGAGAAACACGCTCTGTGCTTCCGCCGCGCCGATGTCCCATACGCTCGCCGCCGCCAGCGCTGCCAGCGCGTTGGCAATCGCGTGACGCCCGGGAACGTTCAGCTCCAGCCGCATGCGGCCCTCGGGACTTACATAGTCAAACGCAGATCCCAGCGCTCCGCGGTCTTCGATCTCCTGCGCCGTGAAAAAGGCCGGCTTTTCGATGCCATACGTCAACACGCGTCCCGGCGCAAAGGCTCCAAACGCAACGACGCGCGGATCGTCCGCGTTGAGCACGGCAGTCGACTCCTGTCCGTTCAATCCCTCGATCAGTTCGCGCTTCGCGAGCGCAATCTCATCCACCGATGCAAAAAATTCCAGGTGCGCCGGCGAAACACGCGTCACAACTCCAACGTCCGGCCGGGCAATCGACGCCAGCCGCGCAAGTTCGCCGCGGCGCGACATGCCCATTTCCAGCACCGCCGCCTGATGCGTTTCGTCCAGGCGAAGCAGCGTCAGTGGCAGCCCGTACTCGTTGTTAAAGTTTCCTTCCGATTTCAGGACCCGCAGCTTCGCGCCCAGCAGTGCCGCCAGGATCTCCTTCGTGGTGGTCTTGCCGACAGAACCCGTGACGCCGGCAATTTTCCCGCCCCAGGATTTGCGCACTGCGCGCGCCAGTTGCTTGAGCGCATCGAAGGTGTCGGCCAGCGTAATGCAGCGATCTCTGACTGGGACCGCGTATCGCGAAAGCTCCGCCTCCGCCACCACGGCCGCAATTGCTCCGCTTTCCAGGGCGCTAGCCACATGGTCGTGTCCATCGTGACGCGGTCCGTGGATGGCGATGAACAGTTCTCCGGCACGAATCGCGCGAGAATCAATCGACACGCCGGCCACCCGGGCCAGGGGGTTGAGTCCGGTCCCCGGCCGAGCATCCAGAGCGTCAGCCACCTGCGCAATCGTCCACCGCATAAGTTCCTCAAAGGATTCGTCTTATTCCAGCACTGAACGGCTCGTTGTGTTCTCAACGTTTTGAGGGCTCCTCCTTTCGAGAGGTCAGCAATTGGCCCGCCCCGATCATCTCGAGACCCGAGCGCCCTCGTCACACCTACGAACCAAGCGCGCTAGGTGCCAAACCCTGAGCCGCCATTCACCGGCTCGTTTCGCGGCCCTGCAAAGCCACGTTCGCACAAGGCGCGCCGCGCGACTTCGCGATCGTCAAATTCGAACGTCCTGTCCGCGAGAATCTGATAATTCTCGTGACCCTTTCCGGCCAGCAGCACGATGTCTCCGCTGCGGGCTTCCTCCATGGCCATGCCGATGGCCTTTTCACGGTCCGGCTCGATCAGATATTTTCCGGCGGTTTTCTGCAGTCCCACAATAATGTCGCTGATGATTTTCAGAGGGTCTTCGCTGCGCGGATTGTCGCTAGAAAGAATGGTCAGGTCGCTCAACCGTCCGGTGACTTCCCCCATCACGGGCCGCTTGGTGCGGTCCTTTTCGCCGCCGCAGCCAAACAGCGTGATGATCCGGGCCTTGGGATTCAGCTCCCGCGCCGTTCGAATCAGGTTTTCCAGGGCATCGTCGGTGTGCGCATAATCGACGATCACCAGGAAGGGCTGCCCGAGATCGATCCGTTGGAAGCGCCCCGAAACGCTTTCAAGATTCCGGATGCCGTTTTCAATCGCATCATTCGAAAGACCCAGCGCTTGTGCCGCTCCAATCGCGGCAAGAATGTTGTAGACGTTGATGCGCCCGACCAGCCACGATACCACGTGCACCTTTCCATTCGGCGTGTGCGCCGTAAACGTCAAGCCATCGAAAGTCAGCTGAAATTTCTTTGTGGTGATGTCTGCGTCCGATTCCAGCCCATAGGTGACCGTTTTCTTCGCCAGCCCCGCCAGCCGCTTGCCAAATTCGTCGTCCGCATTCACCACCGCGACTTCCGGCGTACCCGCTCCCGTGCCTTCGAAGAGCCGCTTTTTTGCGGCGAAATAATCCTCAAACGTTTTGTGAAAATCCATGTGCTCGCGCGTCAGATTGGTGAAGACCGCGGCTTGAAAATGGCATCCCCAGAGCCGGTCCATCGCCAGCGAATGCGAGCTGGCTTCGAGCACCGCGTACGTTCCGCCCGCATCGCGAATCTCCGCAAAAAATCCCTGGAGGTCCACCGATTCCGGCGTCGTATTTGGCGCTGGATAGTCCCCGAGCGGTGTGTGATAGGCGATCGTTCCGAACAAGCCGGTCTTGGCACCAGAGGCCTTCACGATCGCATCCATGACCGAAGTAATGGTCGTCTTTCCGTTCGTGCCGGTCACCGCGACGAGTTGCAGCGCGTTCGCGGGATGCCCAAGGAAATTCGCCGCAGTGATCGCCAGCGCCTTGCGCGCTTCTCGAACCTGAATCCTCGCCACACCCGCCGGAATCGTGCCCGCAACTTGCTCTTCGCTCGCAATGGCCACCGCGCCTCGCTTGAGGGCGTCCTGAATGAATTTGTTCCCGTCCGCCTTGGCCCCGTGCAAGGCAAAAAAAAGCGCGCCCGGCCGCACCTTCCGCGAATCACAGGCCACCTGGTGAATTTCCAGGCTACTCGCGTCCGCAGGCAGAGCCGTCTCCACACCTTGTAGCACTTCGCTCAGCTTTCTTCCGCTGTCCGCTGAGCTTTCCCGGGCAGAGTGCTTTCGTTGGCTATCAACCTGGCTCGTGGCGGCGTCCTGTTCCTGATCTTCCTGGGTCAATTCAATTTTCATCCTAATGCCTTATCCTGTGGCGCGGGTGTGCGATCTTCGGTGCCGGTGTTCCGAACTGCACGGTGATCTTCACGCCCCGCCGCACTTTCGTTCCCGCGGCCGGCGTCTGATTCGTAGCAAGATTGCTGCCAACTAGAATGGGGTCCAGCCCCAATCGAAGGCAAATCTCCGTTACGTCGCGCATCGTCTTTCCGGAGAGGTCCGGCACTTGAATGTCGCCCCCTTCATCCACCGCTACCGTCGCGGGCGGCGCCACGCTCTTGCCCCCTTTCGGATTGGTTGCGGTGGACCCCATGGGAGGTTGGTCGGGTTGTCCCGAGAAATCTGTCGGCGTGAAATCTTCGAGCGTAGCGCTGTCTGAAACCTCGCGATTCTTGTACGCGGCCTTTACGAGCCGCGGGCCAATCGGCACATCGCGCGGCACGTCCAGATGCGGCAGTACCTGCTCGGCGATGCGCTTGAAAACCGGCGCGGCAACCTGCCCTCCCTCGTGCTGTCCCACCGGCGAATCCAGCGACACCAGAATCGTCACCGCCGGGTCGTTGATCGGGGCAAAACCGGTGAAGGAAGCAATTAGCTGCGTCGCCGAATATCGGCCCGTCGCCGGATCGATTTTCTGAGCGGAGCCGGTTTTCCCCGCGGCGGTCCAGCCGTCGAGGTGCGCGAGCTTTCCTGTCCCATTCAGTACAACACCTTCCATGAGCCTCCGCAGCGTCGCCGCCGTTTCCGGCCGGATCACTCTCCTCGGCTCTGCGGGAGCCAGTGGGCCTTCCGCTGGCATCATCTGATCCCCGCGCCTCAACTCCGCAATGACATGCGGCTTGTAAAGCATTCCTCCGTTGGCGATCGCGGAGACGGCGCTGATGAGTTGCACCGGCGTGACCCCGACTTCCTGCCCCATCGAGATTGATCCGATCGAGACCGCCGACCAGCTCTCCAGACGCCGCAAAAGACCCTTGCTCTCCCCCGGCATATCCACACCAGTCGGCTGCCCAAAACCAAATGCGCGGATATAGTCGTAAAATTTCGGCGCTCCCAGGCGCAGTGCAATCTTGATCGCGCCCACGTCGCTCGATTGCGCCAGAATGTCGGCGACATTCAGCAAGCCAAACGGTTTATGATCGCGGATACGGTGCCCCGCCACGTATACCGCCCCGTTCTCGCAATCGAAAACTTCCTCCGGCCGCGTAATTCCCTGATCGAACGCCGCCGCCAGCGTAATGAGCTTGAAAGTTGATCCGGGCTCGTATAGTGCGCTCACCGCACGATTCATCCGCGCTTCCGCAGGCGATTCGTTCGCGGCGTTGGGATTGAACTTCGGCCAGTTCGCCAGTGCGAGGATTTCGCCGGTATTCGGATTCATCACCATCACGGTGCCGGCCATGGCATGCGTCTTGGCAATCGCTGCCGCCAGCTCGCGCTCGGCGATGTACTGGATTTTCTCGTCGAGCGTGAGAACCACGTTCGCGCCGCGTTCCCGTTGCGCTTCTCCGCCATCGAACCAGCGCTGGCGCGCGTCGGCCATCACGATAATCTTTTCGCTCTTGCCCCGAATCTGGCCATCCAATTCGTATTCGATCCCGCCCAGGCCCTTTTCATCGAGATCGACGAAGCCTAATACATGCGACGCGAGGTCGCGCTTCGGATAGATGCGCTGATTTTCTTTTTGGAAGTAGACGCCCTTCAGATTCAGGGCCTCCACGGCTTCCTTCTTGTCAGGCGGCAGCTTGCGCGCAATCCACACAAACGAGTGCGAGGATTCGAATCGCGCTTCAAGCACTTCGCGTGGAATTCCCAGGACGCCGGAGAGCAGTCGCGCCGCCAGTTGCTCGTCGCCAAGCTCGGAGGGCACCGCAAATGCCGAATCCACGGGGACGCTCATCGCCAGCGGGTGCATGTTGCGATCGTAGATCGCCCCGCGCTTGGGCGTGATTTCGATCACGCGCTGCTGCTGCCGGTGCGCCCGGGCCATGTATCCGGCGTGTAGGAAGAGTTGCAGGTATCCCAGCCGCCCAAGAACAGCCGTCATCCACACGAGCGTGAGGCATGCAACAATCAACAGGCGGTTGACCGTCTTGCGGTCACCATTCCATTGGGCCGCTCGGCGGTCACCATTCGAATCGACCGGCTTGCGGTCACGCACGGAATTTACCGCTATGCGGCCACCTGTTGCGGCGTGAGCACGGTTTTCTGGCATGGTGAAATCAAATCGATAAGCCCTCCGCCGGGAAGTTCACTTGCTTGACTGCAGACTGGTTGTCTAACCATGCGCATCAGAAAAACTACGGCGCGCGATTCCGCCGAACGTAATGTACAGTGGCCACCTCCGCGCCCTCCGGAGATTCATACTCCTGCACCTGCGCCGGCAGCGGCTCAGTCAAGCCCAGTTGGCGGCGCGCAATCACGTCAATGCGCATCGGATTCCGCAGTCCCGCGATTTCCAATTTCAAGGACGAGTTCAGCGAAGCCGCCTCGGCTTGCGTGGCTTTCACGTCCTCGAGCTGAAAACTCAAATCGATGCAGCGGAAATGTTGGTAAATGTACAGCATGAAAAACGCCGCGATCACCCCGCCCAGCGCCGCCGTACGGTACAGTTTGCGCATCTTCAACGGTTCGATGTGGCGCACGATACGCGAATTGTCGATCCGCTTGACGGTATGAAACTCAGTCATTGCCCGAGCTTTTTTCTTGCGTGCCATAACGATACCTTGCCGGTCTCTAAGCAGCCGGCGTTCTTTCCGCACACCGCAGCTTCGCGCTTCGCGAACGCGGGTTGCCCATCATCTCTTGCTCACTGGGCTGGATCACGTGCTTGGTCAGCACGCGGAGCGTTCCTGCTCGCTCTCCCTCTTGAAACGCGTGCTTCACCAGGCGGTCTTCCCGCGAGTGGTAACTCAACACCACCCAGCGGCCTCCTGAATTCAATGTGGCGGGGGTCCGAGAAAGAAACTGCCCGAGTTCCTCCATCTCTCGATTCACCGCTATCCGCAGCGCCAGAAACGTTTTTGTTGCGGGATGCAGTCTCTGCCTTCCCCATTGCTTTCGGGCCCCTGCCACAGTCGTTGCCAAGTGCGCGGTATCCCGTAGGGGTCGCGCGCGTACGATCGCCTTGGCGATCCTTCTGGAATCGTGCTCATCCGCTTCCCGGTAGAGCAGATCGGCAATTTCCTTCTCCGACCACCGATTCACAATCTCGTCTGCCGTCAACTCGTCGTTGGCCGTGTCCATTCTCATGTCTAACGCCGCCGCCTCGCGGAACGAAAATCCCCGCTCGCCTTGATCAAGCTGCATGCTCGAAACTCCCAAGTCGGCCAAGACCCCGTCCACCCCGGGAATCCCCAACTCTTGCGCGACCTCCGCAATCCTCGAGAACGGCGCGTGTACTACCGTCACTTTCGAGCCAAAGATCTTGAGCCGCTGCCGCGCCAGCTCCAGCGCCTGTGCGTCCCGGTCCAGGCTGATCAACCGCCCAGAGGTCAATTTCTCCGCGATTGCTTCCGAATGCCCGCCCGCTCCCAGCGTGGCGTCGATGTACGTTCCCTCCGGCCTTATGCGCAACCATTCGAGCACCTCTTCCAACAGCACCGGCGTGTGCGGCGCAAACAATCTTGCAAAACCCTAAATTCCCAAATCTTCCAACGCCTTATCGTCTTCTTCCGTGTACGGCGAATTCTTCAGGTCGTCGAGCACGCGGGTGTGGTTCATGACCTCGAGATAATCGAGGTTGCCGAACACGTCCACCTCACCCTTCATCTGCGCCGATTCGCGCAGCACTGCGGGCACCAGCACTCTGCCCTGCCCGTCCAACTCCACTGTCTGCCCGTAGTAACTTGTTCTCATCAAAAATTTTCTCTTCGCCCGGTTCTGGCTCGATACCCCCGCCAGCTTGTCCTCAATGCCAGACCAAACCTTCATCGGATAAATGCGCGCCGCTTCGCCCGTGGTGCTGGTGATGTAAAATTGATTTCCGTACTCTTTCAGGGCCTCCAGAAACACGGCGGGTATCTTCAACCGCCCCTTCTCGTCCACCTTCGCCGGACAGTTGCCCCGTAGCTTCATGCGCCCCGCTCAAAGCGACCCCGGTTTTGCCGGGATCACACACAAATATGTGGTCTAGAATGGCCAAAATGCCAACTTTCACCACAGATCTGGGAATCTGTCTATTTTGCCCCGTTGCCAGCTACTGTAATCTACTGTGACCCACTTCCAACCACTTTTGACCACATGATAAGCTGCTTTCCACACATGTCAAGAGGAAACACGCGTTTTTTTAAAATAGTTGCGAAAATCAAGCGAAGAGTGACCGCATGATTTATGCCGCGACTTGTTGTGGTTTCTATCCCCGGCTACAACAATTCTTGGTGGTGGGGTTTTGGCATCCCTCGGGATAGAACTTTCGAATCGTTGCCCATCACTTCGGTGTTTTGCTCGCGCTCGGGGAGACCGGCACAATGCTGCGCACGGTAATGATGTCTGTCTTCGGGTCAAGGGTCCCAACGATTCTTACCTTCAGCCCGGCCCACTGTTCCGCAAGGGCCTGCGTATCCAGCTTGTAGACCTTGTCCGGAGTCTGCAGTACGAATCTTCCGCCACGCTCTTTCACGCAATAGCGCGCGCAGTCTGCGTTCGTTTTCACTTCGGGTTTCATCGCGATCATTTCCTTGTGCGATTGACTGAGAGAATGAACGTTGAGCGCGCACTGCGTGTCCGCAATTTCACCTCTGAATTTCTTCTCATCGCCGCCGCGAGCCGGAGGATAGCCCGCCATCACGCAAGCCAAGGCCGCGGCAGCCAAGATCGATCGGGCTCTACTTGTTCCCATTTGTCCCTCGCTTGTGAAAACATTTGCGAATTGGATTTGTCTTCAAATCAGGGCAATACCACGAATCTCATGTTCATTCCTTCATGGTCCTGGCTGCAGATCACCGTACAAACCACGACATACTCGCCAGGCTCGCTCGGCGCAGCCACGGTGAACTCCTGGGTCCCGGGCTTCAGGAGGAAATCCCAGTCCAGAACTGGTTTCCGGTCTTTTGCGCGCAGCAGCGAAAAACCATGTATCGAGCCATCTCGGTTTAGATTTTTTGCCTTCTTGGCCGTAATCCGCAAGTTAATTTGCTCGCCCGTTTTCACAGTTATGACCGGCTGCTTTTGGTCCTTAATCTTGTAGCGGCTGTCATGGTCCGCCAGGATCTCAATCACCCGTGCCTGCGACTGCGTGCTCTGAGCCCAACCGCACATCGATGACACCGTTGTGACTGCCACCAGCAGTCGCAAAACTATTGCCGCTCCCCTCCATCGCCCTAAGCTGATCATTGGGTCATGTAGCGCAGTATGAGTCGCATGTCTTCATCGGTGATCATGGCCCGGACCCTCATGTGGCGTATAGCGGTGGCCATGACTCGCGGCAGAAACTTGTGCGGAGCCTGATGGCAGCGCCCGCAATTGGTGCGGAATCTTTTTTCTCCTTCCAACCGCAGGGCACGATTCTCGGCTCCATCCGCAGCCGACTTGGCCATTGCGGATGGAGGTGTAGCTGCACGGGCCACGGGTATTCCTTGTGTCGGCGCAGGCGCCGCGGCACTTGACGAGCCAGTTGAATTCGCACCCTCCTGCGCGATCGCCGAAAAGGTCAGACCTGCCGTCACGCCAACCATGCAAAGCAGGCTGTAACGCCACTTCATCACTCGCTCCCTGCGTGTCCCAGAGGGACCACGAATCTATAGGTAAGACTCATCGTCCAAACGTTTTTATTCCCACCCGTGCTGAATTGCCGGCCGTAGCTGGAACTCGCCTTCAGTCCGTCGATTAAGTAGTAGTTCAGCCCGAATTCGAACTGTCTTGTGCTCATTGGCAGAAGCGCATCGCTGCCGTTTTCTCCCACAAAAAACTGCTGCATGCGCCCCACGACCTGTGTCCGGCGAAGTTCGTTCTGCAGGAACGGAACCTGGCTCAAACGATAGGCCGCTTCCACCCAGTAGCCGCTTCCCACGATGGAACGAGCATATTCGGATCGGATGTCGAGCGGCAGGATTGGTGGTTGCCACAAGGCATGGAAGCCAAAAGCATTCGACAGCTCGTCCTGGAGCCCATGCTGAAAAGATCCGCCGATTTCCAGACGTGCTGCGGGAACAAAGATTCCCAGGCGTCCTCCCGCGAATCGATCGGAGTTCACGGGACTCGCGGTCGAGAGAACTGAAAAATAGACCGCGTAGTTGATGTTGAACTTCGGGTCCGCCCTGAAGCCGCCGCGCAACATCACTCCAGTGCTGGCATTGCTGGGCCCTATTCCGATCGGCAGGATCAGTGGATCGGACTGCAAGTTCCGGATCCAGACTGGGTACAGCCTTTCATTAAAGATGCCAAACGGCGTCAGAAATCGCCCCACCGTCACCGTCATATACGGATTGGCGATGAAATCCAGTTGGACGTATTCGACTTCCTTTGCAACCGTTCCGTGAAACCCGCTTCTCCCCGGGAGTTGCACCATGTCCGTCTCGAATGTCGCCCGCGTTTCGAAGATCCAACGGCCTCCGATCGGGACCAGAACAAGAGGCGTGACAATGGGGTGGAGGTGTGGTTCCCCACTGTCAAATGTGGCAATGAAACCCGTGCTCCCTGTAAGCAAAGGAATCGGCTTCACTTCCTCATCTGGCGGCGCTTGGGCCGCTGCTGGGAATGCAAAGAGAATCGAGAGCAGAAGGGCAAGCAGAACAGCTGGGCCGCACAAGAATGGGGGTGTGCCTCTGTGGGGTAAGAGTCCGCCGCGTGCATAGCAGATTCGGAGCCTCGGAATCAGATTCGCGGTGGCGGCTTGCAAGTCAGGCACCAAGAGAGTGAACCTCTACCTCAGATTAAGATTGGTTGGCCTCCCTTTTGCTGTCAACTCAAGTATCTGAAGCTGTGCTGCGATGGATATTTCCTGTTTGGCGCTTCTATAGTTCAGGGCTAGGCAATGTCAGTACCGTCCCAAGAAGCGTCATGCCTCCAATTCCCATCCCCCTGTAACCGGTAATTCGTCCCGGAATGCACTCGCCAACTCCCCCAAACTCCCCTTGCCCGCCCCCAGTTTCCGAGTACCCGCAAAGAGAAAAATGTAAAAATGTGTTGACACAAAGCTCGCAGTTGTGTTTCATACAATAGAATGAAACAGAAGAACATCCTCGATTCCCGCGATCGGCTCGCCCAGCGAC